>JAGATX010000027.1 GCA_017621055.1 Muribaculaceae bacterium
GTTCAGAGCGTCTGCCTTACAAGCAGAGGGTCGGGGGTTCGAATCCCTCAGCGCCCACTTTCTTAAAAAAACCTTTCTTGCCGGGCGCTTAGCTCAGCTGGTTCAGAGCGTCTGCCTTACAAGCAGAGGGTCGGGGGTTCGAATCCCTCAGCGCCCACATCGACGCCGCATCGCCCACCGATGCGGCGTTTTTTTGTACCGTTGCTCCTCCACGGCGAACGAAATATAGGAAGATGTGCCTGTTTTTCGCTTTTTTTACGTAATTTTGCACCGCAAAAACACATTAACAACGGCAAAAGGCCAATCATTTTAAACTAAAAAGCAACAACCACAGCTTAAAAATGAAGATAGCAATCGTAGGCGCCTCGGGCGCCGTCGGTCAGGAATTTCTCCGTGTGCTCTCCGATGCGCGTTTCAACATCGAGGAACTCCGTCTTTTCGGGTCGTCGCGCTCGGCGGGTCGTCGTTATGATTTTCGCGGGCGCCTCACCGACCCGGTGGTGGAACTGAGCGACAATGGCGGCGCCTTTGCCGGCCTCGACTATGTGTTTGTCTCAGCCGGCGCCGACGTGAGCCGTCGCTACAGCGAAACGATAACCTCCGGCGGCGCTCTTATGATCGACAATTCGAGTGCTTTCCGTATGTGCGACGACGTGCCGCTGGTAGTTCCCGAAGTAAACGGCGCCGACGCCCTTGTAGCCCCGCGCGGAATAATCGCCAACCCCAACTGCACCACCATACAGATGGTGGTCGCTCTGGCGCCCATCCACCGGCAGTGGGGTATACGGCGGGTGCACGTGGCAACATATCAGGCCGCCAGCGGTGCCGGCGCATCAGGCATGGAGGAACTGGAGCAACAGAGCCGTCAGCTCGCCGCCGGCGAGAAACCCGTGGTGAAGAAATTCGTGAGCCAGCTGGCCTTCAACCTCATACCCCACATCGACGTCTTCACCGACAACGGCTACACCCGCGAGGAGATGAAGATGTACTACGAAAGCAAAAAGATTATGCACGCCCCTGACATGGACGTGAGCGCCACCTGCGTGCGTGTGCCCGTGATGCGCGCGCACAGCGAGGCCATATGGGTTGAGACCGAAAAACCCGTTGACGTCGACGAGGCACGCCGTGCTTTCGCAGAGGCTCCCGGCGTGGTGCTCATCGACCGCCACGAAGCCTGCGGCTATCCCCAGCCCCTCGACCTGGCCGGTACCGACCCCGTGTACATCGGCCGCGTGCGTGCCGATCTGGCGAACCCCTGCGGGCTGTCGTTCTGGACCGTCGCCGACCAGATACGCAAAGGCGCGGCACTCAACGCCGTGCAGATCGCCGAATACATAGAGCGCCACCGCTGACCCCGCCGCCCATGATTCCTCTCTCCGCAGCGCTTGTTGAACAGCCCGTACAGATTTTCCTCATCGTACTGGCCATCATCCTGCTTGCGCCGCTGCTGTTGAACAAACTCAAGATACCGCACATCATCGGCATGATAGCCGCCGGCATAATCGTCGGGCCATACGGCTTCAACATCCTCGCCGACGACTCGTCGTTCGCCATCTTCGGACAGGTAGGTCTGCTGTACCTCATGTTCCTTGCGGGCCTCGAAATCGACATGTACCACCTGCGTCTCAACCTTCGGCGCGGCATGGTGTTCGGCATCCTCACCTTGCTCATTCCCCTGTCGTTAGGCGTGCTCACAAGCGTCTATGTCCTCGGCCTCAACTGGGTGACATCCATGCTGCTGGGTGCCATGTACGCCTCGCACACCCTGCTGTCCTATCCCGTGGCCGCGCGTCTGGGAGTGACAAAGGCACCGGCAGTGCTTATAGCCATCGTCGGCACCATCATAGCGGTGATCGGCGCCCTGCTGGTGCTGGGCGCCACGGTGACGGTGGCGCGCGAGGGCGCTTTCAACATCATGGAGCTGTTATGGCTGGCCATCAAGCTGGCGTTATGGGCTGTGGCGCTGCTCTACCTCTTTCCGCGGCTCACGCGCCTGTATTTCAAACACTATTCGGACAAAGTGACACAGTATGTCTTTGTCCTCACCCTGGTGTTCCTCGCCGCCGCCACGGCTCAGCTCATAGGCCTGGAGCCTGTGCTCGGCGCCTTCCTCGCCGGCCTTATCCTCAACCGCTATGTGCCGGCGGCGTCGCCGTTGATGAACTCCATAGAGTTCGTGGGCAACGCCCTGTTCATCCCCTACTTCCTCATCAGCGTGGGCATGATTATCAACGTCCGCCTGCTGGCCAACCCGGACACTCTGGCATTGTCGGCGTTCATGATACTGGTGGCTCTCGCCGGAAAATGGCTACCGGCGTACATAGCTCGCCGGATCTACCGCATGGACTCCTGCAGCGGCGGCGTGATGTTCGGCCTCACCACGGCACACACCGCCGTGGCTCTCGCCGTTGTCACCGTGGGCTACAATCTTGGCATGTTCGACGAAACGGTGCTGAACAGCACCATCATGGTAATCATGGCCACGTGCGCGGCAGCCCCCATGCTCACAGCCTCGGCGGCGGCAAAACTCAAAGTGAGAATGATGGACGACGACAGCGATGCCCTCATCCGCCTGCCCCGCGTGAACCACACCCTCATCCCCGTGGCAAACGCCGTCACCGCCGGGTCGCTCGTGGAGATGGCCATGCTCATGCGCAACGACCGCGGACGCCACAGTTTCTATGCCCTGCACGTGCGCAACGACAACGGCAAGACCTCCAAATCGGTGTCGCACCACTCTCTGGAGGCCGCGCGACGCACGGGAGCCGCCGCCGACATCGCCGTGGAGACCCTCGACCGCTACGACCTAAACACCGTGACGGGCGTGCTCAACGTCATTGAGGAACGCGATATAACCGAAATCCTGCTGGGAATGCACCGCCGCGCAACGGTGATCGACTCGTTCTTCGGCACCAAGGTAGAGCAACTGCTGCGCTCCACAAACCGCATGCTCCTGATCACACGCTGCTTCATCCCGGCCAATACCCTTACCCGCATCCTGGTGTGGGTGCCCGACAAAGCCCAGTACGAAACAGGCTTCAGCCGGTGGGTGCGCTCGGTGGCACGCCTCACCCGGCAGGTAGGCTGCCGCGTGATCTTCCACTGCACCACCGACATACAGCCCCTGATCCGCGGCGTGCTATACGCCGAAAACTACGGCATACGTTGCGAATTTGCCACCGTGGCCGACGGCTGGGACGATTTTATCCTGCTGAGCAACAAGGTACTGCCCGACGACCTCCTCGTCGTGGTGTCGGCGCGCGCCCAGTCGGTGTCGTATGCCCCGGAGATGGCCGAACTGCCCTCTTTCCTGCAGAAATACTATTCGCAGAATAACCTGATGGTCATCTTCCCGGAGCAGTTCGGCGAGAGCGTGCCCCTGACGTCGTTCACAGACCCGCTGTCAACCGACATAGCATCGGCGGCATCGCCCGTGCTTCAGCGTCTGCGCGGCTTCTGGCGCCGAAAAGGGCGCGACAAAGGTCAAAACAAGACCGAAAAAGGTCAAAACAAAGGTTAACGGAGCACTAAATACCGGATTTGTTTGTTATATTTGCAGATATAAATGCTATGGACGCTCCTCGACTTTATATAATCAGCGGTTGCAACGGTGCCGGCAAGACCACGGCATCGTTCACCATCCTTCCCGAGATTTTCGGATGCCGACAATTTGTCAACGCCGACGAGATAGCGCAGGGGCTGTCGCCGCTGCGTCCTGCCGGTGTGGCAATCGATGCCGGCCGCATCATGCTGGCACGCATAGAGAAACTGATACGCTCGCGCCAGTCGTTCGCCATAGAAACCACCCTTGCCACTCGCAGCTACCGCAAACTCATCGACAGGGCGCACGCTGCCGGATACGTCGTGGAGCTGCTTTATGTGTGGCTGTGCTCTGTAGCGCTGGCCTGCGAGCGCGTGGCACGCCGTGTGGCCGAAGGCGGTCACGACATCCCCGTCGACGTCATAGCGCGTCGATACCATCAGGGCATTAAGAACCTTTTTGAAATATTCATACCTGCCGTCGACGTCTGGACGATAGTCGACAACTCCGAGGGCATGCTCCAGTTTGTAGCGGCATCGGAGGGCATAATAGACCAATCAACATACGACAAGATCAGAGAACAACAATGAACGACGCATTAACGGCTTCGCGCCTCAGTCGCCTGCGTGGCGGCTTCGACATAGCCATTGAGCGCCTTTACCGCGCCAAAGCACGACGGGGACTCCCGTTGGTGGTGGCATCGCCGGAGGGCACACCGGTGCTGGTGAGTGCCCGCAAGGCTCTCAAGCACTTCGAGGCTGCGAAAGCCTGACGAACAGAACGCAACAAAGAAGCCGCACGGTCAGCCTGGTATCCAGGTGCCGTGCGGCTTCTTTGTTTCGCGATGTCGCGCCGGTGGTTATTCGCCTACGAGGGTCACGATAAACTCTTTCTCGTCGGTGGGGTCGGCATCGATGTTGATTTTGCCTTCGCGGGCCAGCCAGCCCAGGGCGGCATAGACTTCCTTGTCTTTCAGTTTGGTTATTTTCTTGATCTGTTTGACGCCGAGGGCGTCGGCGGTGTTGAGTGCTACCCAGACAGTGCCGGCATTTGTGCCGATGATTTCTGTGTTCATTGTTTCCTGATTTTTGTTTGTTAGACTATCTTTTACTTTATCTTTTTTTCTGTTATAGTTGATTTGAGCGTGTTTGCACTGCAAAGATAATAATTATAATTTGTTATACATCAAATTTGCGAAAAAAGAATTGATATTTGCTGCTTATTTATCCATAATTCTTTTCTCACAAAATTTTGTCGTCATTATATTATCTTTAATAATGAACAAACAAAGGTGGTGCTTTGTTGAGTTGCCCCGGCGGCTTTCCGGCATTATTGCAGCGCCTTCAGCATCATAATGAACAAAAAAAAAAGAGTGTCTGCCGAAGATAAACAAAAAGGCCGCCTCCGGCAAGGGAAGCGGCCTTATTGTGAGTTATATCCTGACTTGGATTATTTCTCGTTGATGGTAACAGCGCGGTCGAGGGCTACATACTGGTCGCCATCGCCCATAAGGTTGGCGTTGTTGGTGGCAACCTCGAGACGGTCGGCGCTTACGCCGCTGTTGACGAGGAGGTTCTTGACGCCTTCGGCGCGACGGGTGCGCAGGCGGTCGTTGATAGCGTCGGTGCCGGTGTAGTTGTCGGCCCAGCCGGTGATGACGAAGTTGCTGTTAGCATACTTTTCGCTGTTCATCACGTTGGCGATGGCGCGAACCACGCGGCTGTTCTCGCGGCTCAGGCGCGATACACCGATGGGATAGTAAACGGTGGCCAGGGGGCCTTCCTCACACTCGGGAGTGGGAACAGAGCGGTTGAGAGCGGCGCGGAGCTGGTTCTCCAGGTCGGAGATGCGGGCATCGGCTGCGGAGAGGCGGGCACGAAGGGCGTCGCAGTTCTCGGCGGGAGGACATACGGGCACAACGGGAGCTTCCCATTCGCGGTTTTTGAATTTGTAGGTGAGGCCCAGGAAAGCCGACAGATTGGGGGTATCCTGGTTCCAGCTGTTGCCGGGCTCGTTCTGGATGCCGTCGAAGCCGGTCCAGCGGATGTCGAGGCTGATGGCTACCTGCTTGCTTACGTTGAAGCTGTTGATGATACCGGCGCGGAGGGCGGGGATCACGTCTTGGGCGTTGTGCCAGCCGTCGCTGTTGCCTTGGCTGTCATACTTCTTCTCCATGGTGAAGTAAGCGCCGGCACCGGCGTAAACGGTTGCATTGTAAACGCGGTTGGGCTTGTAGCCGCACCACCAGTTGGTGAGGTTAACCATGATATCGAAAGCACCGCCGAATTCGTTGGTTTTCTGCTTCCAGTATCCGTCGGGGTGATATTCGCCCTGAAGAACGCCGATGAAGCCGGGACCGGTGGCGAGGCCTTTGAGCTGATAGTAGCTGAAGCCTACACGGGCACCGAAGACGGGAGTGAAGTGCTTGCCGACATAGAGACCGGCGGCCGGAGCAAAGCGGTCGGACAGGTCGCGGTGGATGGCGTGCGAGCTGAAGCTGATGTTGGCACCACCTTCAGCGGTGATGAACCAGTTGTCCTGCATACGGTTGATCAGAACGCCCTGCGTAGGATCGGAAACGTAGGTAACTTCGTTAGCCTCCTGTGCAGCAAGGCTCTGAGCGCCTACAAAAACGGCGCATGCACATGCTAAAAGAGTAGCTTTGTTCATAGAGTTATTGTTGTTTTGGTTGAATGTTTATTCTCTTTCTCGAATTGTGGCGCTAAGGTACGACATTTTTTTTGATTTTCTAACTTAAAAATGCAAAAAAAGGCGTTTATGTTGAAAATATTATCCGAAATTGCGAAAAAAGCCTTGGCGCCGCCGGGTTTCAGCCCTCGAGCATGGCTTTTACCCGGCGGTAGATGTTGTCCGGGGTGAAGCCGAACTTTTCGTCGAGGATTTTATATGGTGCGGAGGCACCGAAGCGGGTGAGGCCGTAGACTTGGCCATGGAAGCCGTCGAGCATGCGTAAGCTCTGGGGAAGTCCGGCGGTGAGGCCGAACATGGGCACGTCCGGCGGCAATACCTGCAGACGGTAGCTCTCCGGCTGGCTGTTGAAGAGCCCTGCCGAGGGAGCCGACACGACGGCGGCGCGGATGCCGTCGGCCTCGAGGAGGACGGCGACGGCGCACAGCAGCGATACCTCGGAGCCGTCGGCAACCATCACCACATCCGGATTGGCTATGGGCAGCACGGTGTACGCCCCTTTTTCGGCGGCCTGGGCGGCTTCTATGCGGCTCATGCCCTGCGGAGCGGGCAGATCCACAATATCCTGGCGCGAGAGTATCAGCGCCGTGGGTGTATGGGTGTTCTCCATTGCCAGACGGTATGCCACAGAGGTCTCGGCGGCGTCGGCCGGTCGGAGTACGAGCATTGAGGGGCGACCGCTGAAATTGCTTATCTGCTCGAGCAGGCGTATCTGCGCCTCCTGCTCCACGGGCTCGTGGGTGGGGCCGTCCTCGCCTACACGGAAGGCGTCATGACTCCATATGTATTTGACGGGCAGCTCCATCAGCGCCGACATGCGCACTGCCGGCTTCATATAGTCGGAGAATACGAAGAAGGTGCCGCAGGCGCCTGTCACGCCGCCGTGGAGGGCTATGCCGTTCATAATGCATGCCATGGTCAACTCAGAAACACCGGCATGGAGGAAGGCGCCGCTGAAATCGCCGTTGGCCAGCGGGTGTGTCTGTTTGAGGAAGCCGTCGGTCTTGTCGGAATTCGCAAGGTCGGCCGACGCCACTATCATATTGCCGACCTTCCGGGCGAGTACTGCCAGCACATCGGCCGAGGCCTGACGTGTGGAGATATCGGCTTTGTGGACAATGGCCGAATAGTCGATCTGGGGAATCACGCCGTCCAGGTAAAGTTTAAGAGTCAGGGCGTCGCCCACGTTTTCGTCGGCCCAGCGGCGATATTCCTCGCGGCGGCGCGCCACGATCTGGCGCAGCTGACGCCGGCGTTCCTCATACAGGTCCTCCGCCTCGGGAAATATCTTCCATGGGTCGGCGGGGTCGGCGCCCAGATTGCGCACGGTGGCGGCATAGTCGGCGCCTGATTTGCTCAGAGGCTGCCCGTGGGTCGAGCAATGGCCCTCGAAAGGCTTGCCGTCGGCATCGACAGCGCCTTTGGCCATCACGGTATGGCCTATTATAATGGTAGGTCGCTTTGTCTCGGCATTGGCGGCGACAAGGGCGTCGGCGATGGCGGCGGGGTCGTTGCCGTCGATTTCTATCACGTTCCAGTGCCATGCGCGGTATTTTGCGGCATAGTCCTCGCGGTCGACGGCGTCGACCATAGTGCTGAGCTGCACGGCGTTGCAGTCGTAGAACATTATAAGCGACGACAGTCCCAGATAACCGGCTATGCGGCCGGCGCCCTGCGATATTTCCTCCTGCACGCCGCCGTCGGAGATAAACGCATATGTCTTATGCGCCACCACTCCGCCGAAACGGGCTCGAAGGAACGCCTCGGCGATGGCGCAGCCAACGGCCATGGTGTGTCCCTGTCCCAGAGGTCCCGACGTATTCTCCACACCGCGCGCCGGGTCGACTTCGGGGTGTCCCGGAGTGACGGAGCCCCATTGGCGGAACTGCTGCAGCTCGTCGAGTGTATAATGTCCTGCCAGAGCGAGAACAGAATAGAGCATGGGCGACATGTGCCCCGGGTCGAGGAAGAAGCGGTCGCGACAGAACCATGTGGGGTCGTCGGGGTCGGTGACAAGGAACTGCGAATACAGCACATTCACGAAGTCGGCACCGCCCATGGCACCGCCGGGATGCCCGGATTTGGCTTTCTCTACCATCGACGCCGCCAGTACGCGGATATTGTCGGCGGCGCGGTTAATTTTTTTAAGATCCATATGGTGTTTTATGAGGAGTTATGCGGGATTTACAGGAATTTGGTGCGAAGATAGGCAAATTCGCCCACATTTCCAAAAAAACAAACCCGGCAACGCTATTGTTGCCGGGTTCGCAGATTTTATGGGGTTCAGCGGTTATCAGCCGTTGATTTTCACCATGCGGGCGATGAGGTCGAGGACCTTGTTGGAGTAGCCGATTTCGTTGTCGTACCACGAAACGACCTTAACGAAGGTGGGAGTGAGCTGGATACCGGCCTTCTTGTCGAAGATGGAGGTGCGGGTATCGCCCAGGAAGTCGCTGCTGACAACAGCGTCTTCGGTGTAGCCGAGCACACCTTTGAGCTCGCCTTCGGAAGCTTCCTTCAT
Source organism: Muribaculaceae bacterium (assembly GCA_017621055.1). GTDB lineage: Bacteria > Bacteroidota > Bacteroidia > Bacteroidales > Muribaculaceae > CAG-873. Next base: position 8,772 of record JAGATX010000027.1, read on the forward strand.
GGCGGCGCAGATTTCGTCGTAAGTAGCGGGTTTGGCGAGGTTTACGGTGAGATCTACAACGGAAACGTCGAGGGTGGGAACACGCATGGACATGCCGGTGAGCTTGCCGTTGAGTTCGGGAATTACTTTACCTACAGCCTTAGCAGCGCCGGTGCTCGAGGGGATGATGTTGCCCGAAGCGGCACGGCCACCGCGCCAGTCCTTCATGGAGGGACCGTCGACGGTCTTCTGGGTGGCGGTAGTGGAGTGAACGGTGGTCATCAGACCTTCAACGATGCCGAATTTATCGTTGAGCACTTTGGCGATGGGTGCCAGGCAGTTGGTGGTGCACGATGCGTTCGATACGAACTGAGTGCCCTTCACGTAGGTCTGGTCGTTGACGCCGCATACGAACATGGGGGTGTCGTCCTTGGAGGGTGCCGACATTACCACATATTTAGCGCCGGCTTCGATGTGAGCCTGTGCTTTTTCTTTGGTGAGGAAGAGGCCGGTGGACTCTACTACATATTCAGCACCTACAGCGCCCCAGCCGATTTCTGCGGGGTTCTTGCATGCGGTAACGCGGATGTGCTTGCCGTTGACAATGAGTTCGCTCTTTTCCATGTCGAAATCGACGGTGCCGTCGAATTTGCCGTGCATGGTGTCGTATTTGAGCATGTATGCCATGTAGTCGACGGGAAGAAGGTCGTTGATGGCAACTACTTCGATGTCGTCGCGTTTGGTGGAGGCACGGAATACGAAACGTCCGATGCGGCCAAAGCCGTTAATACCAATTTTAGTCATGTTCTTTTGTATTATTGGAGTTTGTTATGTGTTTGTTTCTCTTTTTGTTAGCTACTGATCTGCGGCCGGGGCGGCTTAACCCCGTCTTTCACGTGGCAAAATTAATGAAAAATTTCGGTATTGGCCACATCGACCTCCTGTTTTTTTGCCGGGCGCCCCACAAAAATTGTTAACAGACGTGCCGCCACGAAGATCAGAGCCATGGTGAGCACTATCAGCGCCGAACACGGCACCTCTATCAGGGTGCTGAGCATGATGCCGGCGGTTCCGGCCAGCAGACTTATTGCCGCCGAGGCGCCCATCACGCCGATGTATCGCCGGCAGAACAGTTCTGCGGTGATCATCGGCAGCGACAGCACCGACATCAGCAACATGATGCCGACCAGACGGATGGTGAGCACTATGCCGACGGCCACAAAAACAGTCATGGCATAGGAAATGGCACGCGCGGGCAGGCCGGTGACAGCGGCGAAATCGGCATCGAAGGCCACGGCCACTATCTTGCGGTAAAATGCCGCCGTGAAGAGCGCCAGCACTGCCGCGTAGATGCTTATGGCCACAATGTCGGCGTCGCCGACGGTGAGGATATTGCCGAAGAGAAAGGTGTTCAGCTCAGGCACGTAGCCGGGAGTGAGGAACACGAAAAGCACGCCGGCGGCCATACCCACGGCCCATACTACCGACACCGCCGAGTCGCGCCGAAGTCCGAAACGTTCGGCGCCCCACTCCACGGCCATCGACGAACCGACAGCAAAGAGGCCGGCGGTAGCCAGCGGGCTGATGCCCAGCCAGTAGCCCAGACCGAGACCGCCGAAGCAGGCGTGGGTAATTCCACCGGCAATGGCGCTGAGGCGCCGCGTGAGTATATATGTACCCACCGGGGCGGCGCACAGGCTTATGAACGCCATGGCCACCAGGGCTTTGACAAAAAAGCTGTATTGAAGATAGTCGAGCATCCTTTCAGTTCCTTTCCGGATGTATTGTTGCCGTTTCTTTAGCCGCGCGGGCTGCGCGCTCCTCGGCGACTATCATTATCAGCTCCTCGCGCACGGGCAGCGGCATGGTTATCCCACGGAGTTGCAGCGAGCGCGCCCAGCCGGCGATGTCGTCGGGGCGCATGGTGAGGAGCACGTCGCGGAATTCCTCGATGTCGGCGTCGGCATAGTCCTCGGCACCCCGGCCGGCAAAGCGGTCCAGCTCCTCGTCATCGTAGTATTCTATCTGCGGGCTCACGGCGGCGAGCAGGGAATCGCGCTCACAGGTGATGTGCATCCCGCAACAACCTTCCTCAGCGGCGGTATCATCGCCGGCCGGCGCGCTGTCGGCGTTATCGCCGGTGTGCCCGCTGTCTGCATCGGGCCGGTGCGTGAGATAAAGGATGAGGCCTACGCCGGCTATGGCGGCGAGGAGTATCAGTGCTGCTGTCATTGCTGTGGGTCGGGCAGGGGGTCGGAGGGGTCGGCAAGCCGGAAACCGGCTGCGGCGAGGTCGTGCCAGTACGACGGATAGGATTTCGACGCCGTCTCGGCATGGCGCACCACTATTCCGGGCACAAACACGGCCACCGGGGCGAGCGCCATGGCTATACGGTGATCTCCGTGACTGCCGAAGTCGGGAAGAGCATGTATTGGCCGGCGGCTGCCGTCCCACCGCAATTCGCTGTCGTAGTTCTCGATTGTCAGGACGAATCCGAGTTTGGCGAGCTCGTCGCGCAGTGCTGCCAGACGGTCGCTCTCCTTGTGCCGGAGACTCTCCACGCCGCGCAGCACAAAGGGAATACCTGCCATGCAAGCCGTGACGGCCACGGCGGGCACGGCATCGGGCATCGCGCTGAGGTCGACGTCGATATGTCCGTAGAGGTCGGGGTCGGCCGAGAGTTCTGCTCCCTCGGACGTAAACTCGGTCACCACGCCCATGCGGGCGAAAAGGTCTGCCACGCCGCGGTCGCCCTGCAGACTGTCGGCACGCAGGCCCGGCAAGGTAACCCATCCGGCGGTGAGCGACGCTATCTCATACCAGAATGTTGCGGCGCTCCAGTCGCGCTCGGGCTCGGAGGCACCGGCGCTGTATCTGCCGGTGGCGACTTCTACGGCGAGGGCGTCGCAATCCACTTCGATGCCTCGGCGCCCCATCACGGCAGCCGTCATGGCGATGTACGGCGAGAGTTCCGAGCGGCCTTCGAGCCTTATGGTCAGCGGTTTTTCCATTGTCGGAGCCACGAGCATCAGCGCCGAGGCATACTGCGAACTGACACCTACATCAAGGCGAAGTTCGCCGCCGCGCAGACGGCGTCCGCGGATATCGAGCGGGGGGAAGCCTTCGCGGGTGGCGCACGTTATCTCGGCGCCGAGGGAGCGCAGGGCTTCCACGAGGGGCCCGACGGGACGGGCGCGCAGACTGTCGTCGCCGGTGAGGCGCACCGTCACGCCCTCGGTGGCGGCGCATAGTGCCGTGAGGAAACGCATGGCCGTGCCGGAAGCGCCCACGTCGATTGTGCCCTCAAGAGGAGTGGAGAGGATCTCGGCAAGGCGTCGTATGTCGTCGCAGGGTTCGCCGTCGGGTAGTGTCAGTGCCTCGCCGCTGAGATAATCGATTATCAGTTCGCGGGCGGCTATACTTTTGGCCGGCGGCAGGGCGACGGTGGTTTCCACTATCTCGTCGGGAGGAAATATGCGGTAGTCCATCAGCGTACGGTGTCGGTGCATGTCTGTTTCACGGCGTCGCGCAGGCTCTCGAGGGCACGGGCGAGAACGCAGCGCGGCGTACCCACGTTTAGGCGGGCAAAGCCCTCGCCCTGACGCCCGAACATGCTGCCGTCGTTGAGAGCCAGGTGCGCCTTGTCCAGAAGCATATCCATAATCTCGCGCTGGCACAGGCGCAGGCCGCGGAAATCGAGCCACAGAAGAAACGAGGCCTGCGGACGTATGACCTTGAGACCCGGAATATTGCGCTCGGCATAGTCCTCGACGAAGGCTATGTTGCCGGCAACATATTCCAGCATATCGTCGAGCCACTGTTCACCGTTATTGTATGCTGCCTCGGCACCTATGGTGCTTATCATCACCGGCGCGTTGAACTCGTTGGCCTCAAGCCAGTTGTAATAGCGGGTGCGCAGCTCCGGATTTTTCACCACCATCCACGAGCTGACAAGGCCCGGAATGTTGAAGGTCTTCGACGGAGCTCCCAGCATGACGCCGACGGCGCGTGCATCGTCGCTGACGCTCAGGAAGGGTATGTGGCGCCGGCCGTCGAGCATAAGGTCGCCGTGTATCTCGTCGCTCACCACCGTCACACCGCCGGCGCGGCATATTTCGGCCAGGCGCGCGAGTGTGGCGGCGTCCCATTGTATTCCTATGGGATTGTGAGGATTGCAAAGGATGAGCAGAGCCGGTCTTTCCTCGGCGACTATGCGCTCCAGGCCGTCGAGGTCCATGGTGTAGGTCGTGCCGTCGAACAGCAGCGGATTTTCCACCACCGTCCGGCCGTTGCCTTCCACCACGGTGCGGAACGGCGTGTAGACCGGCGGCTGGATAACGACCTTGTCGGTGGGCTGCGTGAAATAATTCACGGCATAGGCTATGCCTTTCACCACACCGGGGATGAACGACAGCTCCTCGCGGCGGATATGGAAGCCGTGACGACGCAGGTTCCAGTCGATTATTGAATTCCAATAGCCGTTCGAAGCCTCGGAATAGCCCAGCACCGGGTGAGAGAGACGACGCGTCAGCGCGGCGGTTATTTCCGGGCACACCGCGAAATCAAGGTCGGCAATCCACAGCGGCGTGAGGTCATGGCGCCCGAAAACGCGATCGAGCCGGTCGATTTTCACGGCATCGGTACCACGCCGGTCGATAATGCAGTCGAAATTGTATTTTGGCATAGATTATATAGCAGGCTGTTGATATCTTTTTGCAAAGATACCACCTATTTTCCAAATATGCCAATTATAAATGTGAATTATGAATTAATTCAGCATTCAGACCTACTCCTCCGGGGTTGCTGTGAGGCGGATGGTCTTCACGGGCGCGGCGGGGTCGTTGGTAATCAGCGAGAGACGCGCGTTGAAAAAAGCGCCGCGCACGGCCGAAGGCGTGAACTCCACAGTGATTTCCGCACTCTTGCCGGGCTTGATCTTTACAGATTGCGCCCGTGCCGTCACTCCGGGGTCCGCGCTGTATACGCGCCGTATCATCAGGTTGGAGCGTCCGTGGTTGTAGACGGTGAATGTGCGGGTCACGGGTGCTTCGGACCCTCGGCGATAGCTCCCGAAATCAAGGGCCGACACCTCGGTATATGCCACCGGCGCACGCTCGAGCTCGCGGGCGTCAAGCCCCGAGAAATCCTCGCTGACAATTGCGCTGACAGGCAGCGAGCATCCCTGGTCGCCCACCAGCAGCAGGATGTTGGCCTCCACCAGGCCATAGTCCGGACAGCGGTCCGACCGGAAAAGGAAGGTGAGGTTCGACTGCTCGCCGGCGCCTATTGTCGCACCCTGCGCCGCCATCTCCAGGTACGGCGGCAGTTGCTCGGCACGGACAGTGACGGTGCTGTCGGAGGTATTATACACTCCCAGAAACGCGGTCTGCATGCGTCCTTTCGTCACGTCGCCCACCATCAGGGCCCCCTTGGCCATGCGTATTCCGCCTGCACACTGCGCAGGATAGCGCGTGCCCACGCTCGCCTCGGAGCCTATCACCGTGCCCGCGATGTCGAGTTTTGTGCGCGAGTCGGGGTAGCTGAGATCGACGGCAACATACTTGCGGAAGTGGCCGGGACGGCCGGCGGGGTCATAGGTCACGGTCACGGCCGCCGTATCGCCGGGGGCTATGCTTCCGCGGGGGTACTGCGGCGCCGTACACCCGCATGAAGCGCGCGCGGCAACGATTGCCACGGGCTCGTCGCCGGTATTCACCAGATAAAAACGGCAGCTCACGGGGCCGTCGCTCTCGGCGAAGGCGCCGAAATCGTGGTATGTTTCGAGCCAGCGCGCCTGCTGACGGCCGGCGGCGCCTATGGTCATGGCTGCGGCAAGGCACAGCACGAGGTTGCGGAGTATGTTCATGTCAGTATGTTGTCGACTGTCTTTCGGTCATTTGCAAGTTGGCGGGCGAGGGCTTCCACGCTGTCGAAACGGCGCTCGTCGCGCACACGCCGCACAAAGGCCAGCTCCATGGGTCGGCCGTAGATATCGGCGTCGAAGTCCAGGAGATGAGCCTCGATGGTACGGGCGCCTCCTTTGTCAACGCTGGGGCAGACGCCTATGTTCACCATAGCCTTGCAGGTTGTGCCGCCTACGGTGGCCCACGCGGCATAGACGCCGTCGGCAGGAAGCGCCACAGCGGCATCGGCAGGCCGCAGATTGGCGGTGCGGAACCCGAGCGTGCGGCCCAACTGTTTGCCGTCCACAACGGTACCCTCAATGGTGTAGGGGCGCCCGAGCATTGCTGCTGCCGCCGTCACGTCGCCGTCGGCGAGGGCACGGCGTATTGTGCTGCTGCATATGGTGCCGTTATCGGCAAAGGTGCCGGCATCGTAGACAGGCATTATGCCGAGGGCGCCGGCGCCGCGGGCGTCGAGGCGGTCGCGGCCTATATGGTTGTTGAACCCCATTACCAAAGTTCCCACACTCTGCCCTTTGAGAAAGTTCAGAAAAGTGGCGGCGTCGTACTGCCGCACATCCTCGAAGTCCACAAACATCACGTCGGCGCCCAGCGCCTCGATGTCCCGGCGTCGCCTACTGAGGGTGCTCAGCATCTGCACGCCACCACCGCCGAGGATGGCTCCGGGACTCACACGGAAGGAGATTGCCAGCGGACGGTCGCCGCCGGCCAGCTCCACAAGCCGCCCGATGAGCGCGCGGTGCCCGAGATGGACGCCGTCGAAGGTGCCGATGGTGGCTATCTTTCCGCCGTGGTTCACTGCAGGGGGAAGTAATCGGTGAATTCCGTGCCGGGGCGCACGTGGACGGTGCGGAAGCCAAGGGCTGCCGCCGCTGCCGTGTTGGCCTCGGAGTCGTCGAAGAATACGGTATCGGCCGGCTCTATGCCCAGCCCGGAGCACGAATATCTGAAGATGGCGGCGTCAGGTTTGGCGCAGCGGGCCTCGAACGAGGTGATCATGCCGTCGAAATAATCCTCGCGCCGCAACCCCTCCTTGGTGAATTCGTCGGCGAGGATGCCTTTCCACATTATGGGGTTGGTGTTGCTCAGCAGATATATCCGGTGGCCGCTGCGGCGCAGGCGCCGCAGTGCCTCAAGCCGCCGCCGCGGTATGCCGACGATGAATTTCTGGAATGCCGCGTCAATGTCGGCATCACTCACGCCCTCAGGCAGCAGTTCATGGAGCGCATGGTGAAAGCCGGCCACATCCAGACTGCCGTCCTCGATGGCCATGAAGATACCGCTCTGGGCATAGAGTCCGAAGTAACTGTCGGCATCGGCGAGGCCCAGGGCCGCAAAGGCATCCACGCAGCGCTCACGCCGTATGTCAACAATCACGCCGCCGAGATCGAACAGGAGGTTGGGTAGTGCCATATTCAGTTCAATAAAAAAAAGTTCCTGCCCCGACGAACGGGGAGGAACCGGTGGTTGACTGGTAGCCCATAGCAGAATCGAACTGCTCTTTCAAGAATGAAAATCTTGCGTCCTAACCGATAGACGAATGGGCCTTGCGCTCCTCCGCCTGCCCGGCGGAGTGCTGTGTTTGCTGATAGGTCGCTATCCCCTTAAGCGGCGAGCTTGGCGATGTGGCGCGCAAGTTTGCTCTTGAGATTGGCGGCTTTGTTCTTGCTGATGGTGTTTTTCGATGCAAGACGGTCAAGCATAGCCTCTACCTCGGGGTATTTGGCCATGGCGGCTGCCTTGTCGGTCATCTTGCGAAGCTTACGCACGGCGTTACGGGCGGTCTTTGCATAGTAGCGGTTGCGCAGACGGCGCGTTTCGGTCTGGCGGATGCGCTTTTCTGATGATTTGTGATTTGCCATTGTGATATGGAAAGTTTTTTCTAACGTTCGTTTATCTTGTTAATTATGTAGCCCATAGCAGAATCGAACTGCTCTTTCAAGAATGAAAATCTTGCGTCCTAACCGATAGACGAATGGGCCCTGCCGCTTTAGCGAGTGCAAATATACGCACTTTTGGCCGACTGACAAAAAAATTGCTTGAAATAGGTTGCTATTTAAGGTTTTTTCACTAATTTTGCATTATCACTCATCCACAGCCCATATGACCGACACCACCCTGCACTGCCTGGCACTGCGCACCGTGCGCCACAGCGACCGGCGCGACATCCTCACTGCCTGGAGCCGCGAGCGGGGCCGCATTGCCATCGCCATGCCCGCCGGCGCCTCCCGCGAGGCACGCCGACGCCGGGCGCTGTCGGCGCCGCTGGCGCTCTTCGAGGGCGAAGTCATGGGCGACCCTTCGCGTGAAATCGCGAGCATGCGCGATTTCTGCGTCAGCCCCGGCTCGCCGGCATTGCAGCCGTCGCCGCTGCGGGCAATGATTGCCGCTTTCATCGCCGAGGTGCTCGACCACGCCCTGCGGCGCACCGAAGCCGACGCCCCGATGTCGGACTATCTTTTTACCGGCGCTCGCATTCTCGGCGCCATGCCCGCACAAAACCTGCCTATGTTCGCTCCGGTATTCCTTTTCGGCCTGCTGCACTTCGCCGGCGTGGCGCCCGACCTCGACGGCTACCGCCGTGGCGCCGTTTTCGACCTGCGCGATGCCCGTTTCCGCTCATCGGCGCCCTTGCACTCCGATTATCTCGAGGGCGACGCCTGCAGAGCGCTGATGGCACTCTCCCGCGAACATTATTATACACTTCTTTACTCCGGCAATGCCACGCCGCACTCCGACGACACGCCGCCCCACTCCGGAATTGCTTTACCGGATCACAACGACACTCCCGGACAGCACTCCGCCAGGACCGAAAGCCCCGGACAGCACTTCACCAGGACCGAAAGCCTCGGCCGCCCATTCCGGCCTGCCCTCGCCGCACGCCGGGAAATACTGAACCGGTTGATCGACTATTACAACATCCACGTTTGCCCTCTCGACACCCTCAAATCACTCGCCGTACTGCAGGAAATGGCGAACTTTTAGCCAAAATATTGGTAAAAACCGCCAAAATGCACTTGTCGCGAAATTTTTTTGCCGAAAAATTTGCAAGGTTCAAAAATCGGGCGTAACTTTGCACCGCAAAAGCAACGAAGGCTATGCCTCTCCGCCCGATGCCGTTCGACATCAACCAAAGGTGTGGTAGTTCAGCTGGTTAGAATACCTGCCTGTCACGCAGGGGGTCGCGGGTTCGAGTCCCGTCCATACCGCAAGAGGAGAGAGGAGAATGAGAAATGCTAATCTTCGGATTTCGTTTCTCATTCTTTTTTTACAAGCCCTCGCAGCCAAGGCCCTGTAGTTCAACGGATAGAATAGAGGTTTCCTAAACCTTAGATCGGGGTTCGATTCCCCGCGGGGCTACTCCCTCAATATCACATCAAACCATGACCCCCCAGACATTCCGTTATCTGTTCGAAGGCATCTCCGCCGATGGGGTCAGATACCTGATAGAGCGCAATGACATGACGCTTTCCGAGGCAATCGCCACCTTTCATAATTCCGAAACATTTGCAGCACTTGAAGATTTTGAGACAGGGCTTTACATAGAGAGCCCGGCTTACGTACGTATATGATCTTCTCATTTCGGAACTCCGCAATGGCCGACTTACTCAGGAACCATAAAATACGGCCGTTTTCATTTGGTATGATAAATAAATGTGGCGATAATCGCCGCGGCGGGGAGGTTCAGGCGTTTAGGACGAGGTAGGTCATGTATGCCACGTACCCCAGGGCGAGAACCGCACCCTCGATGCGGCTTATCTTCCCGCGGCCTATCACACAGCCGAAGAGCCACAGCACAATGGCACCACCGGCAAGAGTGCTGAAATCCACAAGGGTGATATTGCCAGAATTCAGAGGCTTGACGGTGCTACAGAAGCCCAGGATAAAGAATATATTGAAAATGCTGGCTCCCACGATGTTGCCGATGGCAATGCCGGGGTGGTTCTTCACGGCCGCGGCAATCGACGTGGCTATATCGGGCAGCGAGCTGCCTATAGCCACGATGGTGAGACCTACGAGGCTCTCGGAGAGACCGGCCTTGATGGCTATGCCGCTGGCACCATCCACTATCCAGTTGCCACCCACAATAAGGGCTGCGAGACCGGCGACGATATATGCGGCAGCCTTCCACATCTGCGGGGCGCTCACCGCCGGTGCCACCGGCGTCTGGCTGGCCTGCGGTTTGCCGGCCACCATGCGCGCCAGACGCGCGGTCTTGGCGTTCTGCAGTGTGTAAGCCATAAAGATGGCAAAGAAACCGAGCATCATCAGACCGTCGGTGCGCGAAATGATGTCGGCCCGGGCGCCGTCGAAGAGGATATCGTCGCCGCAGAAGAAAATCACCAGCGCCGACAGCACCAGCATGGGCAGATCCTTGTTCACCATGTCGGTCGTCAGTGATATGGGTCGCACAAGGGCCACGACGCCCACGCACAGCAGTATATCGAAAGTATTGGCGCCGATAACGTCGCCGAGAGCCATCTGGCTCTTGCCCTCGAGGGTGGACGTGAGGCACACCACTAAATCGGGGGCCGACGATCCGAAGGCCACGACTGTCAGACCGATTACAAGGTTGGAAACATTGAATTTGCGGGCCACGGTTACGGCGCCGTCCGTAACGGCATTACCGCCCACGACTATGAGCGCCAGGCCAAGAACGAGAAAAATGATATCATGCAGCATAATGACGTCGGATTAGAGGTACAAATCAGGCACAGCGGCGGATTGTTGCCTGTATTTTCAACAACCGGTAAGCCCGTTGGTTTAAAAATGGTAAAAAACCGCACATATTTTGGAGGCTTGGCTGAAAATGGCTAATTTTGCTCTCATGAGCAGCACGCCACACATCCTCTGGGCCGACGATGAAATCGACCTGCTGAAACCGCACCTCATGTTCCTTAGGAACAGAGGCTATGAGATAACGACGGCCAACAACGGACGCGACGCCCTCGACATGGCTCTGTCCACGCCTTTCGACCTTATCATCCTCGACGAGAACATGCCCGGCCTCACCGGCCTTGAGACCCTCTCGATGATCAAGCAGCACCAGCCTCAGACGCCAGTGATAATGATTACCAAGAGCGAGGAAGAGAACATCATGGACCAGGCCGTGGGCAGCAAGATAGCCGACTATCTCATCAAACCCGTCAATCCCAACCAGATACTCATAGCCATCAAGAAGCATCTGCACAGCAGCAGTCTGGTGGCTGAGAAAGCGCAGCGCGACTACCGCGAAGAGTTCGCCACCCTTGCGTCGATGATCAACACCGCCTCGACCATCGACGACTGGTATACTCTCTACCGCCGTCTGGTATACCGCGAAATGGAACTTGCCGAAGCCGATTCGGCAATGAGCGAACTGCTGGCAAACCAATGCCGCGAGGCTAACTCGGAATTTTTCAAGTGGGTACGCCGCAACTACGATACGTGGGTGGATGCCGACGGTCCCACCGATGCGGCGCCGCTAACCAGCCCACGTGTGTTCCCCCGCAAGGTATTCCCTCTGCTCGATGCCGGCGAGAAGGTTTTCTTCATCATCTTCGACAATTTCCGCCTCGACCAGTGGCGCACAATCAAGCCGCTGGTAGCCGAATATTTCAACATCGAAGAAGACCTCTATACTGCCATCCTCCCCACGGCCACGCAGTATGCCCGCAACGCCATCTTCTCCGGACTGATGCCCCTGCAGATAGAGCGTATGTTCCCGCAGCTGTGGGTCGACGAGGACTCCGACGAGGGTAAAAACCTCAACGAAAGCCCGCTGATAGCCACGCAGTTCGAGCGTTATCGCCGCAAAGTGCGCTTCTCATATAATAAAATCAACGACAACGCCGGCGGCGAACGTCTTCTGCGCGATTTCCGCAGCCTCGAGGCAAACGACCTCAACGTGGTGGTATTCAACTTCATCGATATGCTGTCGCACGCACGAACAGAGAGCATGATGATACGCGAGCTCGCCGGCACCAACGCCGCCTACCGTTCGCTCACCGAAAGCTGGTTCCGCCACTCCTCGGCGCTGGAGATTTTTCGCCGCATAGCTGCCGCCGGATACCGCGTGGTGCTCACCACCGACCACGGAACGATACGCGTGGACAACCCCATAAAGATTGTCGGCGACAAGAACACCAACACCAACCTGCGCTACAAGCTGGGCAAAAATCTGGCATACAACGCGCGCCAGGTCTACGAAGTGCGCAAACCCAACTTGTTCGGGCTGCCGTCGCCAAACGTAAGCACGAGCTATGCATTCGCCGCTCCCGGCGATTTCTTCGCATATCCCAACAACTACAATTACTATGTGCAATACTACACCGGTACCTTCCAGCACGGTGGAATATCGATGGAAGAGATGCTGGTGCCTCTAATCACATTATCACCCAAATGAAAACCATCAGCATACCCACCGCCGCCGACCTGCCCGAGGCAGCGCGCAAATTCGTGGAACTCATGGGCGACAACACCGTCTTTGCCTTCTACGGGGACATGGGCGCCGGAAAGACCACATTCATCAACGCTCTCGCCGAAGCGCTGGGCGTAGACCCCTCCGAAACGGCATCGCCTACTTTCGCTCTGATCAATGAATACCGCTCCGATACCACAGCCGAGCTGATCTATCATTTCGACTTTTACCGGGTGGAGACTCTTGAAGAGGCGCTGGAACTCGGCATCGAGGACTACTTCGACTCGGGCGCCATCTGCCTGATAGAGTGGCCCGAGCGCATAGCCGCCGCCCTGCCCGCCGACACCGTGCACGTTCGCGTCACCGTCGACGACGACACCGACGCCCGCACCCTCACCGTCGGCGAGTGATGCGCATCGAGTACGTGGAGAGTTGCCCCTCGACCAACGCTCTCCTTGCCGAGCGTGCCGGCGCCGACGCTCCCGACGGTATGTGCGTCGTCGCCCGCCGCCAGACTGCCGGCCGCGGTCAGCGCGGCAACTCATGGGAGTCGCTGCCGTACGCCAACCTCACTTTCTCTCTGCTGGTGCGCCCCCAGGCACTGCCGGCGGCACGTCAGTTTGAGCTGTCGATGGTTGTAGCCATGAGCCTCGCCGACGCTGTCGATGCCGTGCTCGCCGCTGCCGGCATTACCGAACATTGCTCGCTGAAATGGCCCAACGACCTTTACTTCGGCGACCGTAAACTCGCGGGCATTCTTATAGAGAACTCTCTGTCCGGCATCAATATAGCACGTTCGATAGTCGGCATCGGTCTTAATGTCAACCAGGACCGTTTTTTCTCGGATGCGCCCAACCCGGTCTCGCTTAAAAACATAACCGGTCGTGAGCACGACCTCGACGCCCTGATGGAACACGTAGCCGCAACAATAACCGCCGCCATCCGGCAGTATCGCGCCGCACCTGACAGCCACGCCCTCCTCATGCGCTATAAAGCGCGGATGTGGCGCGCCAAAGGCACATGGCCGTTCCGGGAACCCGACGGCGAGGTTTTCCTCAGTGAAATCGCAGAGGTTGGCGCCGACGGCACCCTGACACTCACAAACGGCCGCAGTTACGCCTTCAAACAGATTGCCTTCGTACTCTAAGGTTTGTTTTTACGGCAGAATATGCTTAATTTTGCATTGCAACTAACCTGAACCATCAGCCATGGCAGCAGCCACACCCACATTCGAAAACCTTCGCAAAGCCATCCGCAACCGCGAGCTGGCACCCGTCTACCTCCTTCACGGCGAGGAGGGCTATTTTATCGATGCTCTGGTGAAGGAATTCGAAAACGTGCTCTCCGATGACGAGAAGGCTTTCAATCAGTACGTTCTCTATGCCCCGGAGGTGCAGCCTGCCCAGGTTTACGACTTGTGTCACCGCATCCCGATGATGTCGGACCGCCAGATGGTTATCCTCAAGGAAGCGCAGGCTGTAAGCGCCGACAAACTAAACAAACTGCACGCCTACGTATCGTCGCCAGTGGCTTCCACGGTTCTGGTTATCTGTTGCCGCGGCGCCCAGGCCAAGGGAAAGGACCTGCTGGCGGCACTGCGCAAGAGCGATGCCGTGATTTTCGAGTCAAAAAAGGTGACAGACTACAACGCTCCGGCGCTGATAGGCAACTATATCAAATCGAAGGGTCTGACGGCACAACAGAAAAGCCTCGAGATGCTCCGCGACTTCATAGGCACCGACCTGAGCCGGCTATTCAACGAGGTCGACAAACTGGCATCCATCCTCCCCGAGGGCGCCGAAGTGACGCCCGAAGTGGTGGAACGCAACATCGGCATCAGCCGCGAGTTCAACAGCTACGAACTTGTGGATGCCATAGCCGTGAAAAACGCCGAAAAGTGTTTCCGCATAGCGGCATATTTCCGCTCAAATCCCAAAGCGGCACCGCTGGTAATGGTCACAGCCTCAATTTTCAACTATTTTGCCGATCTGCTCACGGCGCACTACTCCGCCGACCGCAGCGACGCCGGCCTGAGCGCGGCGCTGGGGCTGCGTAACAATTTCGCCCTGCGCCGAATTAAATCGGGCATGGCGAACTACTCGGCTGTGAAAGTTGTGGAAATAATCAGCGCCATCCGCACGTTCGACGCCCGCAGCAAAGGCGTGGGCTCACGCCAGAACGACCAGCAGCTTTTCTACGACCTCCTCTACCACATCCTCACCGCTCCCGGCAGAATATAAGCACCGAAGCCTGCGCGGCAATGCCTTCGCCGCGGCCGGTAAAGCCGAGGCGCTCTGTGGTGGTGGCTTTCACGCTCACGCAACCGATATCTATGCCTAGGTCGGCAGCCACATTGGCGCGCATGGCATCTATATACGGTGCCATTTTGGGTTCCTGGGCAATGATGGTTATGTCGGCATTGGCGGTGCGGTATCCACGCTCTCCGACAAGTGCGCACACCTGCCGCAACAGCACGCGCGAGTCGGCACCAAGCCACCGCGGGTCGGTATCGGGAAACAGATGACCGATATCACCGGCTGCAACAGCTCCCAAAAGAGCGTCGGCAAGGGCATGAAGGGCCACGTCGGCATCGCTGTGGCCAAGCAGACCGCGGTCGTGGGGGATATCGACTCCGCAAATAATGCAAGGACGCCCCTGGACGAGGCGGTGCACATCATAGCCGGAGCCTATGCGGAAGGGACAGTCCATTTTATCGGCGTCGGCCCAGCAGGTCGCGAAGGCCGTCCATATCGAAAGTGAGGGTGAAACGCAGCGTCTGGTCGAGCGGCGAGGTCTGGGCGGTGGCGAGCATATACGATGCGTCGAGGCGCACCACATTGAGCGAGAACCCGGCACCGAGACCGAAGTACTGGCGGTTGCCCTTGAACTCGTTCTCATAGTAGTAGCCGGCACGGAGGAAGAACTGGTTGTTGTATGCGTACTCGGCGCCGAACGACATTGTGATTTCGCGGAGCTCTTCCTTGAAACCGCCGCGGGCATCGCTGAAACTCTTGAAGATACCCGAAATGGGGCTCATATTCTTCCAGTCCTCGAGTTTGTCGATATATTCCTCTTCGCCCTCGATACCTTCTGCAAAGTCACTGCGGCGCGGTTTTGTGGGCACGAGGAGCTTATTGAGATCGAGCGACAGAGCGAGGGTATGGTAGTCGGCCAGGGGAAACATGAACGTTGTGCCAAGTCGAAGGTTTGTAGGCAGGAACGCGGGGTTTTCGCCGCCGTCGTAGCTCACCTTGGAACCAATGTTGGATATATTCCATCCCCACGACCACTGGCACTCATTGCGTCCGATGATGGGATAAGTGGTGAAATATCCGGATATATCGGCCGAGAATGCCGAGGCACCCACGTTCTGGTCGCCGGCATAGCTTTCGGAGAAGCCAAGAGCGGAATATATATAGCGGAACACCACGCCCATGGAGAATTTCTCGGAGAGCTTGCGAGAGTAGCCGACGTCGAACGACATCTCATAGGGGTTGAGACTCTGCCCTTCGGCGCCCTCGTCCTGACGGGTGGTAACCTCGCCGAGCGAGAAATAGCGGAGCGAGGCGCTGATGGCCTGATTATCGCCGCTGCCTATCTTATAGTAACCGGAGAGGTCGGCGAGAAAGATGTCGTTGACGAGTTTGCGCAGCCACGGCGTGTAGTTGAGGGAGATGGCGGCAGAGCTGTAGGCGAACGCATATTTGGAGGGATTCCAGAACTGCGAGTTGGCATCGGGGTCGGTAGCGGCACCGAGATCGCCCATCGAGGCGCCGCGTGCGTCGGGGGCTATGCCCAGCGAGGTTACGCCGGTCTCCACGGGGTTGAATTCGTTCTTGCCGCTATCCTGGGCGCACAACGGCAATACTGCCGCGAATGCCAGCACCACAATGGCTATTTTGATGAAAAGTCTGTTCATAATCGAGGTATAAGGAGAGTGTATTGATTGGTCGCACTATCCTAATAACTGATATTTTCGGTATTTATTGCCCTATGGGGGCAAGAACGATGAAACGCACGGGTTCGGTGTTGCCGAAGCTGCCGCCCCGGCGCACAAGGGCATAAGCCGAATACTCTCCGTCGGGCACACGGTTGCCGTCGGCATCGGCGAGGTCCCAACGGCACGAGGTACCGGCGTCGGCAATGCGCCGCACGGTATTTCCGGCACGGTCGAGGATCACCACAGTGGTCTGGACATCCTGATCGGTATCTACAGCGACATCAAACGTGGCTTCATCGCGAACAGGCTCATTATCTGCAAATTCGGCATCAAGGGATATTGTTGCCGTCAGCGGCCGGCTGGCCACTGTGAAGGCAAAAGTCTCGTCGATTTTATTACCAAGATAGTCGGCCACGCGCAGACGAGCCTGATGACGGCCATCCGCAAGGTTTTGCAGAGGCACAGAAAGAACCACAGCGTTGCGGTCGGTCTCCGAGGCGATACTTACACTGCGCGAATTGGTACCGTCGACCATGCACTCGGGCGACAGACCCGGGTTGCCGATGCCCAAAGCCACGCCTGCGCTTCCGGGGCGGACGCGAGCCTTCAGCGTGAACGATGCCGGCGCCGAATCCTTATCGTCGACACCCTCGGCCCATATCTCCTCTACTACGGGAGCAACCACATCGGTGGGTGTATCGGTGGTCTCGTCGAGCGCTACTTCTATCGCGCCGTCAGCCATAAAGCCATCGTCGCCGGTGAAAGAGATTGCAAGCAGATTGCTTTCAGAGAGTGCTACATCCTCTGGTATCACTACATCGGCCTCGCCGCGGCCGCCGCTGACTTCAACGGTGTAACGGGCGAGAAAATCGCCGGCCACCTCCACTGTCTTTGTCTCCTTCTTATCGTTTACAAAGGTGAGAGTACGCGGTGTGGCATAGACTGCGACGTTGGCGATACCGTCGGCGCTGACAGGAGTGCCGTCCTCACCGGTGACATCGAATTCAATGTGTGTCGAAGTGCCGGACGACAGCACAGGCAGTGCGCCTTCGGCCCCCATGGGTGCCGTAAGCGTTACGGCTCCTGATGATTGCGGCATGGGTATGGCAGGGTCGCCGCCATAGTTGTAGCACATGAAGTTAATGGCCGGCGAACGCGCCAGCGACGTTGTCGTTTCGCCGAAACGCTGACCTATCAGGAAGTTGCGTGCGTTTTTGAATACTTCGCCGAGGGTTGTGCCGGCAGGCGCCCCGGCATATTCGCGTGCCATGTTGATGGTAACCAGACGGTTGGGGGTGAGGAGCACCGAACGGGCAGCTCCGACAAGACCTATGAAGCCGCCGTCGGGTTTGAGAAGCATCTGCTCACCCAGGCCTATGCTGCCGGCATCGAAATCGAACACTTTGCAGGAAGCGAAAGTCGCAAGAGGATAGGAAGTATTCGCCATGACGTCGACATGAGTGGCCTTGAACATGTTGGTCAAAGTGAGTACCACCGGCGAGCCGTGGCCGTTGTAGCTTACATATCCCACGCCGGCATTTATCTGCCGGAGAAAACGTTCGCCGGCCGGCGTGGAATTGCCGTTCTCCAGCGGATATGCCTCGAGAGCCACATGGTCGATGACATGGAAATAGTCGCCGGTAGCGTCGATAGCCTCGCAGCAATGCGCATAGTGTGCGTAGCTGTCGCCCCGGTCGCTGCAGAATAGCGCACGGCGAGCGTAGACGGCATCCATCGGATGCGCGAGCACCCGTTCGATCTTGGCGTTTACCTCCATTGCCTGCGCAAGGCTGCGCACGGGCAGGCGGCCAACGGCCACGCTCATGGGCTGGAAATATATCTCGTTGTGGTTATAGCCGGATTCAAGCATGCCGAAATACTGGTCGGAGACGTAGTTCGTGCTCTCCGAGAGCGATTCGTTCTCGGTTTCGGACTGGAACGATACCAGGAAGGTTGAGTTGTCGGCATTTATGCCTCGGTTGTCGAAAGTCGACGGTCCGTACAGGAGAATCCACCTGAGTTTGCCGTTACCGCGCTCATAGAGCATCTTGGAATAACGCCGGAAGGCCTGAGGCATACGCGCGCCCGACGAAAACTCGTTGAATATATCGTCCTGGGTCACGACGGCTACATCGATGTGCTGGAGCCGACGGTGACTTTCGGCGAGTTGCTCGGCAGCTCCTTTGAGGGCTTCTGTGGTGATTATCAGATAGTCGGGAGTGTTGTCGGCATGGAGGTTCTGATTGGCGACCTGTCCCATATATATGGGTTGTGGGCATTCTCGGCCCGGACGGAAAAGCACCAGAGGCACACGGCCGGAGGTTGTATTGAACGATGGCGAGAGGCTGACGCGCGCGCCACCCTCGATTTCAGTAAGCTCGTTGCGGACCACACGGCCGGCCCCATATATTTCCCATACCTCGTCGTCCGGGGTAGCGTCTGCGATATTAAGCATCGTAGACGTGCGGTTCGACGGCAGATAGAAGGTCTCGGCACGGTCGGTCATGCGCAGGGTACGCAGATAGGCCACGGTCACGCGGTCGATGGCATAATAGTCGCCGCCGAAGCCGGCGGGAACGGTGAGAGCCACCTTGACGTCGGCCTCAGTGCCGGGTATGGTGAAGTCGGCACGCGAGGCACCCAGAGAATAGCAGGCACCGCTGCCCGTGTAGGTAGGACGCCTATAGTTCTTGAGGCCCGAGAAAGAGATAGATGTGCCGTCATTGCCCAGCAGGGGCGGCAACGCCTCTTCGGGAGCGGGGCGGTGGCATGCAAAGCTGAAAGTCACCTTGGCGGAATCGGCAGCGGCGCCATCGAAATCGCGGATGGCGAAGGGGAAGGTCTGTGTCTCGCCGGCGGATAGGCGCCGGTCGTGGTAGAAAATGCCGCCGTATACCGGATTCTGCACCTCATTTTCAATATAGCTCACATACACGCCGTTGGTGATCGTGGTTGCATTCTCGTTCTCGGTAAAGTCGTTGACTTCGGGTGCCCTGGGCTCCTCTTCCTCATGGAGAAAGAAATATGACCGCAGGTCGTAGTGGTTGCGGACAAAACTAATCGACATGATATCGTCGACTCGCATTTCAACATCGGCCTCGCCATAAAAATAGAGAGCGCCGTCGCGATGATAAGTCGAAACGGGCATAAGGTCATCGGGAATTTCCTCGATGAATGAGTGCGATAGCAATGCCGGGGCGGGTGTGCCGTATACGCCTACTTTCGAGGGTTCGGAAAAGCCCCATTCGGTAAGGGTGGCATAGTCGATGCGGTAAATACCCGCGGTATCGATGGCAATCTTCACCCAATGGCCGGAAGCCAGACGACTGGAGGGCACAAACGAGGGTGATTGCAGCGTCTGAGCCATTACGGGGGCAACGCCGCCGGCAAGGAGTGCAATAACAACAAATATATTTCGCAGGAAAATGAACATGATTGGTATTGTATTCTCTATTTGATTTTTAGATGGAGTGAGGGGGTGCTGTCTACGGAGGCGTCGACAAAAGTGCCCACTGTCGCGGCGCCGACATTTATGCCATGGTCGGCAAAAACGAGGACGTCGCCGGTGCGGAGGGTGCAGAAAGCCGATACGGCGGCTATGGCAGCGCCAACGGTGCCGGTATCGAAGATAACCGATGCCGATGTGTTCGGTTTATCGCCTATGGCATAGGCAGATGCAGTAAAAGTAACCGCCCCGTCGGCCAGCGGCATGAATTCACCGGGAGCAAAAGTGCGATCCGACAGGCCCCATACTGCGCGGCGTGCGTCGGCGGCATTCTCGGGCATCAGCAGATGGTATGCCGCCATGGCATCGGCATAGGAGCGGGCCACGCGAGGGGGTATGTGGGTGCCGAGACGGTCGATGCGCACGGCAGGGCATACAAGCGAACAGCATGGCCGCTCAATATCCACAAAAAGGGGTTCGCCATGACGGAGGACGGCGGAGTCGACACCGACACTGAGGTCGGATGCATCTCCGGCCGCTACGGCATCACTGTTCCACAGCACTATGGTTTTCATGCCTTCGTACCGAGGTTTGCAAGCCGATTGTACATCACGGCCAAATGCGAATAAATGGAAGTGTCGGTAACCACTACACCCTCGGCCTCGCGGATGCGTGCCGGTGTGAAGTTCCATATGGCCTTTACGCCGGCGGCTATGAAGTTCTCGGCCACCTCGGCGGCGCTTTCTACCGGTACTGCAAGAATGCCTATCGAGATATCGAGATCGCGGACAGTGTCGGCCATACGATCGGGAGTGAGGACCTTCACTCCGTTGATTTCCTTGCCCGTCAATGCCGGCGAAATATCGAAGCCGGCAACAATGTTGAGTCCATAGCGCTGCAAGCCCGAGTCAGATACGAGGGCGGCGCCCAGACTGCCCACACCGCTGATGGCGGCGTTATGGCGGCGTTCGAAGCCGAGAAAGCTGCGGAGAGTATCCTCGAGCGCCGATACATTGTAGCCTATACGCGTCTTGCCCTTAAGGCCGAGGAACGACAGGTCCTTGGCAATCTGTGCAGGTGCCACCTCCAGCGCACGCGCAATAGTAGTGGTCGACACATATTCGTCGTTGTGCGCGTGCAGGGTGGTGAGATATGCCAGATACCATGGCAACCGTCGCAGGGTAGGCTCCGGGAGAGCCATGACACGGGCGGCGTTGTCGTCGTATATTTGTGTATTCTTATGCATTGCTCCCATGCGGTTTATCAATGGAGACCCTGACTGTCGAGGTACTCCACAATCTCGGCACTGCTGAGGATGCGCCGCTCGGCCAGGCGGTCGGCCAGACGGCGTGCCACGGCACACACGGCGGCATGCGCGAAGAGGCGCTCGACGTAGGATAGACACGCGCCGAACAGAGCGTCGGCTTCGTCGCTGTCGAGGCCGCACTGCTCGGCGCCCTCGGTGCGGACAAGACCGCGGAGATCGGCTATCAGGCTGTCCTCCACACTGCTGCCATGCAGCAGACGCCGCCGGCAGATAATGTTGCCGAGGGTCATGGAGGTGACGGCACGCAGATCCTTCATTGTCTGAGCCCATACTATCTTTGCCGACATCCGCGGATTGCCGTTGAATGCGAAGTCGTGGCTCATCACCATGTTTGCACCGGCGGGAGCGTCGACACGCACTTCGGCGAGAAGATCCTCGCCATTGCATGCCACCAAAGTGAGCGCCATACCGCTGATGCCGTAGATTTTGTCGTTTTCGTCGGTATATGCCAGATTTATACGTTGTGCCATAGCTGCCTCAGACTTAGTTGATGAACATTATCTTTGCCACGCTGCCCGATGCGGAGCCCGTGGCGTTCTGGCTTGCCATGATGAAGTATACGCCCGAACGTACGCGTCGGCCTGTGGTGTTGCAGCCGTCCCACACCAGCGAGCCGCCCTCGGAGCGACCTTGATAGACAAGATTTCCGGCGGCATCGACGATTTTCACCAGACTATTGTCCATCAGGCCGGTAATGGTTATCCAGCCGGTATAATCGGGACGAACGGGGTTGGGATAGGCATAGACTTCGCTGTAATCGTCGGCGGCGGGCGATGAGTCGCTGTTGTAGATCATGATACCGGCCTCGGTGCCGACATAAACTTTTGAGCTGTTGGGGTCAACGCTCACCGAGCATACCTTGTCGGTAGGCAGCGGCGAATTGTCGGTGGTGAAGTGCTCGAGAATCTGGGTACCGTCGGCGTTGACCAGGTAAAGACCGCTGGCTTCGGTGCCTATCCACTTGCGGTTGCTGTGGTCCACGGCCATGCAGGTAATATAATCGGTCTCAAGGAGATAGTCGCCGAAGTTTGTACCGTCGTTGCGCGGCACCAGCGGGCGGCTGAAGCGGAAGGTTGGGCTGAGAGCCTCGGTAGGATTGAGGGCGGTAAGCACGCCGCTGCAGGTGCCGAACCACACATGGCCGTCGTGATCCTCGACCATGCACACCATGGCGTTGTTGGTCACAGGGTTTCCGTTGATATCAAGGATTTCCTCGACATTGAGGCCGCTGTCGTCGCTGAAATCGGCAGGTGTACCGCCGGTATTGAGAACATAAACGCCTTTGCCATAAGCGGTGAAGAACGCTATATTGCTCTTTTTGCAGAAAAGCATGCTCTGGTCATAACCATAGCTGTCAAGCAGCAGGGACGTCACATTCTTCCAGGCGCTCGCCGGCAGATTTGCAAGACTGCCTTTAAGATATTTTGATTCGAGGATAAAATAGCGATGCAATGTCTGACCACTAAATGCACTTACCCACAAATTGCCTTCATTATCAAAACCAACCCCGTTGACACTGGTTCCCCAGTTTAGAGGCAAAGGTGAATTGTCAGCCGAAAAAAGGATTTCAATTTCGCCATTGAGTATTGAATATAAGCCTTGCGTCTGAGTGGCAAGAAAATACCGGTCGCTATTATTGGGATCGGCGGCCATATTGGCAATACTACCGACTATTCTCGTGGTTTTAGTAGCCTTCTGCCAGGCAGTGAAAGAGGACATGGAACCATAGGCGTTCAATGGCGAGACATCATCTACTGAGCCATTCACAAAAACACGATCAGCAGTCAGCGGAACCTGAGTATGCTGCAATCCCTGTGGAAGAACCTGCTGACGCAAAAGCGACGATGACATATTCGCCACATACAGACTCTGTCCGTCGGCGCTCCAGCTCTGCTGAATGGCATAGCGGGTAGTCATGGCCTCGGGTGTGTAGTCCTCGAGCAAAACAGTGGGCGTAGTGCCGGAGATATCGTAGCGCCACAGTGCCATCTGATCGGGAGTATGCCACACCGAGCCGGTGCCGGTATTCGAGAAGACTGCTCCGGTCTTGAGGGCATCGGGATAATTGGTATGGACAAGGGATCCGTCGGAAGCTATCGCTATGATCTGCGCCGTGCCGACTACAAACGCTTCGCCGTCGCCCTGTGTCAGGGTACCGGCCGCGCCATCGGCAATCTTTGTGCCGGTGTATGTGCCGTTGGCGGCGTCGTAGTCCATCTTGACAAGGTTTTTGTTGGCCTGGTGCTGGAAAACGAACGATGTTTCCGAGAGCTTGGCAACAGCACCATAGTAGGCTGAATATGAGGGGTCGGCACGCACGAAGCGGTCGAGCCGCGGATGGCGGTCGGCCAGCGCCGAGGTATAGAGGGTATTGTTGTTGACAATAAGAAGCCTGTCGCCCAAAATCATGGAAAACGGCACGTTGGAGCCGTAGATACCGGACTCAACCACTTCGTGGCGCTCGTCGTTGAACACCACAATGCCGAACGATGTGGAAACCACAAAACGGTCGGCACCGAAGGCCACGTGATTTATCTTTTTGGAATAAGGCAGGATAGCCTCCTTGATATCGGGCATGTTCACCACATGACCGTCGTCGTAGATGGCGTCGATATTTCCGTTCTGATAGAGCGCCAGCAGGTAGCCTTTGTCGTAGTTGTAATAGATATCCGTTATCTGATTGTCGGAAAGCTTGTTCTGCGTGCTGTAGAAATAGTTTTCGCCATCGTCGGCGAGCGACATCAGCGAGCCGTCGGTAAGGAAGTAGGTTTTGGCGGGCGTGTCGATTATCTTGTCGAAAGTAGCGCCTTTGAGGGGCAACGACATCCACGAACCGGCCACAGTCTGCGCCGAAGCGGCGAAAGCGGCCAATCCTGTTATCAATGCGGTCAGTATTCTTAAACTCTGTCTGTACATTATAAATATATATGGCAAGGAGATTGATTTATTGTCTGTTTTCCGTGTCGAGAAATTCCACGAGCTTGTCGAGGGCACGTCGCCGATGGCTTACGGCATTCTTGGCCTCAGGCGTACCCTCGGCGAAAGTGCAATTCCATCCGTCGGGGCGGAATAGCGGGTCGTAGCCAAAGCCGCCGTCGCCGCGTGGAGTCTCCAGAATAGAGCCTTCTATGCTGCCGCTGAAAAACAGCGGGTCACTGTCGCCGCGCACCAGGGCGAGGACCGTGCGGAAGCGAGCGCTCCGGTCGGCCACGCCTTGCAATTCGCGCAGCAGGCGTGCGTTGTTCGCGGCATCGTCGTGGGCGGTGCCGGCATAGCGCGCGCTGTGCACGCCCGGAGCGCCGCCGAGAGCGTCGACCTCCAGGCCCGAGTCATCGGCTATGCAGTCCACACCGTATCGACTGCGCACCCACAGCGCCTTTGCGACGGCATTGGCCTCGAAGGTGTCGCCATCCTCGGGGATATCGTCGGAGCACCCTATGTCGTCGAGGCCCAGAACACGGTATCTGCCAGACAGCATGGCGCCTATTTCCCGGAGCTTGTGGACGTTGCGTGTGGCTACAATAAGCTGTTTCATTTCTCTATCCTATAACGGAAAAGCGGCAAAGGTTATTGTCACACCACAATGTTAACAATTCTGCCGGGCACCACTATCACCTTCTTCACGGCTTTGCCGTCGAGCCACTTTTCAGCCGCGGGGTCGGCCAGCGCGGCAGCCTGCACATCCTCGCGCGAGGCGTCGGCAGCCACGGTGATGTTGTAGCGTGTTTTCCCGTTGAACGATACGGGCAGGGTTATGGTGCTCTCTACCAGATATTTCTCGTCGAAAGCGGGCCAGGGGGCGTCGCAAACAGTATAGTCGTGGCCGAGGGCGTCGTGCCACAGCAACTCGGCGAGATGCGGGGCAAACGGCGCTATCAGCACGGCAAGCGGCTCGAGCACCTGACGGCTGCGGCATTTTGCGGCAGCAAGTTCGTTGACGCATATCATGAATGCGGCCACGGAGGTATTGAACGAGAAAGCCTCGATATCGGCTGTAACTTTCTTGATGAGCTTGTGCAGACTCTTGAGAGTCTCGGCCGAAGGCTCGCTGTCGTCGACGAGCAGCTCGTCGGCTTTATAGTAAAGGTTCCAGAATTTGCGGATAAAGCGGAACACACCGTCGATGCCGTTGGTATCCCAGGGTTTGCTCTGTTCCACCGGGCCGAGGAACATTTCGTAAAGTCGGAGAGTGTCGGCACCATAACGCTCCACCATATCGTCCGGATTCACAACGTTGTACATCGACTTGGACATTTTCTCGACGGCCCATCCGCAGGTATATCGGCCGTCATCGCCGAGGATAAACTCTGCATCGGCGAACTCGGGACGCCAGGTCTTGAAGGCGGGAAGGTCGAGAATATCGTTGCTTACCATATTGACATCCACATGTATTGGTGTGGTGTCGTAGGCGTCGCGCTTTTCAGCGGTTACGAACGTATTGGTATCCTTTATGCGGTAAACGAAGCTGCTGCGGCCCTGAATCATACCCTGATTCACAAGCTTGCGGAAGGGCTCGTCCTCGCAGACGGCACCGATGTCGTACAGGAACTTGTTCCAGAAACGGCTGTAGATAAGGTGACCGGTGGCATGTTCGGCGCCCCCCACATAGAGGTCGACCTGACGCCAGTACTCGTCGGCGCTCTCGGAAACCAAAGCCTCGTCGTTGTGGGGGTCCATATACCGGAGATAATATGCCGACGAACCGGCGAAACCGGGCATGGTATTGAGTTCGAGGGGATAGCCCTCGGGGGTATTCCAGTCTTTGGCGCGGCCCAGAGGCGGCTCGCCGTTCTCGGTGGGCAGATATTTGTCGATTTCGGGCAGTTCGAGGGGAAGTCTGTCGTAAGCAGTGGGTATGCCGTCCACATAGCACACAGGGATAGGCTCGCCCCAGTAGCGCTGACGGCTGAAAATAGCGTCGCGAAGGCGGTAGTTTGTCTTTACCTTTCCCAGCCCGCGGGCCTCGATAAAACGCTTTGCCTCCGCCAGAGCGTCGGCCACACTCATACCGTTGAGGTCCAGACCTCCGCCGCAGGAATTGATCATCGTTCCTTCCTTGGCGTCGTAGCTGCTCTCGCTCACATCGGCACCTTCGATAAGAGGTATTACGGGGAGGTCGAAGTGGCGGGCAAAGGCATAGTCGCGGCTGTCGTGGGCAGGCACGGCCATGATGGCGCCTGTCCCGTAGCCGGCAAGTACATAGTCGCTGACCCATACCGGGATTTTGGCGCCGCTGACGGGGTTGACGGCATAAGCGCCGGTGAACACGCCGGTCACACGGCGGTCGATCATCCTCTCTCGCTCGGTGCGGTTGCGGATAGAGTCGAGGTATTCGTCAACTGCCGTACGGCGGTCAGTGGTAGTGATCTGCTGCACATATTTGCTTTCCGGAGCGAGAACCATGAAGGTCACGCCGAAAATAGTGTCGGGGCGCGTGGTGAAAATCTCGAGCGAGAGGTCGCTGCGGCCATCGACGGCAAAACGCATCTCGGCGCCCTGACTGCGGCCGATCCAGTTGCGCTGCGTCTCCTTGAGGGAGTCGCTCCACTGGAGGTTGTCGAGACCGTCGAGCAGGCGCCCGGCATATGCCGACACACGCAGGCACCACTGCCACATCTTCTTCTGTTCCACGGGGTATCCGCCGCGTACCGACAGACCTTCGCAAACCTCGTCGTTGGCGAGCACGGTGCCGAGTTTGGGGCACCAGTTCACTATTGCATTCGCAAGATATGCCAGGCGATAATTCATCAGCACCTCGTTTCGGGCGGCGGCGTCCATGGTCTTCCACTGCTCGGCGGTGAAATTGAGCTGTTTTGTCTGTGCGGCGTCGATACCTTCGCTGCCGTGCGCACCGAAGTGAGCTATGAGGTCGGACAGAGCACGGGCACGGCCGGCGCTGCGGTCGTACCAGCTGTCGAACATCCGTAGAAATGCCCACTGAGTCCATTTGTAATATGCAGGGTCACAGGTGCGGACGGTGCGGCTCCAGTCGAACGAAAACCCGATTTTGCGCAGCTGCTCGCAGTAGCGCTCAATGTTCTGCCGGGTAGTGATTTCGGGATGCTGGCCCGTCTGGATAGCATATTGCTCTGCCGGCAGTCCGTATGCGTCGAAGCCCATGGGATGAAGAACATTAAAGCCGTTGAGGCGCTTATAGCGGGCATATATGTCGCTGGCTATATAGCCCAACGGGTGCCCTACATGGAGACCGGCGCCCGACGGGTAAGGAAACATATCGAGCACATAGTATTTAGGACGCGATTTGTCGATCTCCACGCGGTAAACGTCGTTTTCTTCCCAATAGCGGCGTGCGCGCTGTTCTATTTCTTTATGATTGTATTCCATTGATGATTATTATCTTAAGAAAGTTCGAGCATGCGGTCGAGAGGACGGCGGGCACGCTCTGCCACGGCGGCATCGACCTCCACCACGGGGGTCTCGTCGCGCAGACAGGCGGCAAGTTTCTCCAGGGTGTTGAGTTTCATGAAGCGACATACATTGCGCATGCCGTAGGCGACAGGCGCCTCGATGAATTTCTTCGACGGCGAGGCCTGACGCATCTTGTGGAGTATTCCCGGTTCGGTGGCGACGATAAATGTCGTGGCAGGGTCACTGGCGCTGAACTCCAGCAATGCTTTTGTGCTGCCGACCTTGTCGGCAAGGATCGTTACATCCTGCGGACACTCGGGGTGCACAAGCACTTTGGCGTCCGGATTGTCGGCTTTGAGGCGTGCTATGCCCTCGGCGTCGAAACGGTTGTGCAGGTAGCAGCATGCATCCCACAACACCATATCTCGGCCGGTCTGCTCCATGATATATCTGCCGAGGTTGCGGTCAGGCCCGAAGATTATCTTTTCATCGGCAGGCAGCGACTCGACAACCTTCACTGCGTTGGAACTTGTGACGAGCAAGTCTGACAGGGCCTTGACATCGAGAGTGGTATTGACGTAGCTCACGACAGTATGTCCGGGATGTTCGGCGATGAAGGCGCGGAGCTTGCCGGCAGGGCACCCCGAGGCCAGAGTGCAGCCGGCGTTATCGTCGGGAACGAGCACTTTTTTGTCGGGACAAAGCATTTTCACTGTCTCGCCCATGAAATTGACGCCGCACATGACAATGATATCGGCATCGGCGCCTTTGGCGGCAGCCGTCTGTGCCAGCGCCAGCGAGTCGCCGACATAGTCGGCAACGTCCTGAATATCGCCATCGACATAGTAGTGGGCGAGCACTATGGCATTCTTTTCGGCTTTCAGCCGTTTTATCTCGTCGATAAGAGGCCGCCGTTCGGCAGAGCGCTCATCGCTGTGGTTATTATCTGCAGGCATGATTGGTTCATTTTAACTCGCAAAGATACAACTTTTTCGCCAATTACGCAAAATCACAGTTTTACGCCGCCAAAATATACGCGAGGTATCCCTCATTCTAAAGATTTTGACTACTTTTGCAAAAATATTAGAGATATGATAAGAAAAGCCCCTGCCATCGAAAGTCTCAACAAGCTGACACGGTATAAATTTCTTCTTCTCGCCGCTGTGGTTTGCATCCATTCGCGAATAGTGGATATCAGTTTTGATGGCACAAATCCCAGTTTCGGGTCGGAGTTTATTTTATTTTTAAACGATTATCTGTTCGACTTGGCAGTACCGGGTTTCTTCATTATTTCCGGCTTTCTTTTTTTTCGCGAAGGCTTTCTGACAAAAGAACAATATAAGCGAAAAATGAAATCAAGGGTGATGACGTTGGTTGTGCCCTACTTTCTCTGGTGTACAATAAGTCTTTTAACGATTTTTCTTAAGAAAAGTGGTCCTCTGGCTCCTCTTTTCCCACAATATGCCGACTGGCATCCTACCTTTGTCAATATAATCACAGGCTATTTTTCTTTCGTTGACGAACGTCCATTCGATTT
Organism: Muribaculaceae bacterium; assembly: GCA_017621055.1. Taxonomy (GTDB): domain Bacteria; phylum Bacteroidota; class Bacteroidia; order Bacteroidales; family Muribaculaceae; genus CAG-873. The sequence continues at coordinate 37,693 of JAGATX010000027.1, forward strand.
TGTGCTGTGGTTTGTGCGCAACTTGATAATTGTTGTTGCATTAACACCGGCGATAGGCTATATTTTTCGAAAATTGGGCGTTTTCGCTTTGATATTATTCTTTACAGCCGCCTATCTGCCCATTCCATGGAGCTTTGGGGTCACTCTGGCTTATTTCTCTTTCGGCGCATTCATTTCGCTATTTTTTGGCGATATTATAGCATTTGCCAATAAATACGGATTCTATTTTTTGCTGGCTTATATTGCAATGTGCGGAACCAATATGCTTGCCTATCACGTAACAGTAGAATATTTGTATATATTCTTGACCACGACAGGAGTGATTGCTTTACTCTGGGTTATGAACAAATCATTCCGCCTTATATCAAAAATCCCGAACGATATTGTCGGCACCGCTTTCTTTATCTACGCTTCTCACGGTCTGTTTATCACCGTTCTGCGCTCTTCAATAATAAAACTTATTCCACCATCGAACTCTTTCTTCCAAATAACCGATTTTGCGCTGACCGCTACCGTAGCCCTTTTTATTTGCATCTCAATAGCTTTGATTCTAAGAAAGATCTGGCCCCAATGCTACGACATCCTGAGCGGCTACCGAAATCGTTACAACAATGCCCGACGATGATATAGCAGCGACAGGCTGTCGGTTTTTGTCGGGGTGGTGATGTCGGCCAGGGAAAGGACGGTGTGAAAGACAGCGGAGGTGTTGTAGCTGTGTAATCTGTTGGCCCTTAGCGCTGCTATCTTATCGGCGAACAAGCTGCCGTAGGTGCCGGAATACCAAAACAGACAAGCCGGATAATGAAGATATTCATCTTCGGTGGCATGAAGATAGACTCCGTTTTCGCCCAATGATTCCCCATGATCAGAGACAAAGACCATTATAGCGTTCCTATCACGCAGTTTGTCAATGATTTGATGGAGAAATTCATCTGTGGCTACAATAGTATTGTCATAGGAATTTATCATTGCCTCCCTCGACAAGTCACCCACATTCTTATGCATTATCTCCGGTTTAAATACCGCCTGATTTTCAGAATAATGCGACTTGTACCACCAATGAGAGCCTATCGTATGGACTATGGCAAGGCTCGGGGCAGTGTTGCTTGCGTCCATCCATCCATCGAAATGGGGCACAATATCGCCATCCAGCCATTTGTCGTATGAATAAAGCGAACTTAACGGGCTGCAATACACGATTGTGTCACATTCATGAGCAAAATAGGAATACGACGCGCTGACATCCTGATTGGCAAACCATGCCGTTCGATACCCGGCCTTTTTAAACAGCGTGACAAACGATTGCTCCTCAAATGCCTTATCGGGATCATCTGCCTTCCAACAGGTAAGCAGATGCGGAACGCTTGCCTCGGTATACACAAAATCAGTATACATGTTGCCAAAAGATATGACGGCAGTGTCGGTCGCAAGATGAGGCATTGTATTCCTTTCATAACCATTGAAGGGCAGATGGTCAGCCCGAAGCGACTCTCCTATGACGAATATTACATCCGGAGGCGTCGCAGAAGGCCCGGCGTCGACCCTCGTGTAAGTATTGCGCTCGGTGAGCACTTCATGGCGACTGTTCAGGTATTGTCTTGTCGAAAAATACAATGCGTATGGAAGGCGAGCGCCGACTGCCGGCTGAATTCTCTTTATCAGGGTCACGGGGCAGAGTACTATTACAAATCCTACAAGGCCCAATACGACCGACTGTCTGTGAGAGGTGCGTACCCGCTTCCAACGTATATACACAAGTATAGCCGCCAAGGTAACCGACAGCAAAAACACAACAATCAATTTCCAATTTATCAAGCTGTCGGCCATGGAGATATCGGTGGCATTGGCAAAAAAAATCTCTACCGCCATTGGTGTAATGCTCAGACCTATGGCAAATCTGAAATAACACAGGACAGCACTGACCACTAATAAAAGCGGAAAAAGCACCGAGAACACCCACCTGTTGCAGGTAAGCAATACGACCAGTCCACACGAGCAAAAAACTACCACGCCCCATTGAAGAGAGGTGACTGCAAAACTATAGAAATCGGACACGGGAACTCCCTGAAACTCTATAAGCCCGATAACCAAACTATATAGCAATGCTATGGCTGCGGAGAATACCCAAAGGGCGATGCTCTTGTCGGTATGTTTTGTATGCATCGGCAAAGAGAATCGGCGGCTAAGACAGGGAGCGGTAGAGGGCGAGGAGATTGGATCGGAGGGCTTCGGGGCTGAAGGAGGCGGCGCGGGCAAGGGAGGCGGCGGCGTAGGTGTCGAGAAGCGAGCGGTCGTCGAGGTAGGAGTCGATGGCCTCGCCCAGCGCATCCTTGTCGCCGGGGGCGAGAAGGCGTCCGTTGGTACCGTCGGCCACCAGATCCGGAATACCGCCTACGGCGGTGGCTATGATAGCCTTGCGGCGTGCCATACCCTCAAGGATGCACATCGGCAGAGCCTCGAAATAGGAAGGAAGCACCACTATGTGGGCGTCGGCATATGCCTGCTCCTTTTCGGCGCCGCTCACCCAGCCGATGAACTCCACGATGTCGGCAATGCCGGCGTCGGCGATAGCGCACTCGAGGCGCTGCACCTCGCCGCTGCCGCCAATGCGCACTTTCAGGCGTCCGCGCCAGCGTGCGGCGTTTTCGGCCACGGTGTCGACAAGGTCGAACACTCCCTTGTCATCGCGAATCATGCCCATGAACAGCAAGGTAAGAGGCGCGCCGGCCGCCGGTTGTGGCGCAGTGGCTGGTATTTCCACGGGGTTGGTGACTACGTAGACGTTCCTGAAGCCAAAAGTATCGGCAAAATAGCGTTTCCATGTGTCGGAGAGACCGACAATGGCGTCGGCACGACCGAGGATGGCCTTGATTTCGGGAATGCCCCGGCGGCGATAGTAGTCTATCGAGGCGCCGCTGTGGCAGTGGAAAATGACCTTATACCCTAACAGTCGCCCCCAGCGCATGAACAAGGTCTTGCGGACAAACGACTTACCGGCGGCGGAGTGCACGTGCAGGATAGAACGTCCGCGCAGACGCTCGAGAACCATGCGGACGGCGGCGCCTACGGCATTGAAAGCACCGGCAACGCTGCCATACCGCGAATTGGTGGCAACATGGCGGAAACCGGGGACCATGGTGCGGTAGGCGCACAGCACCGACGCCATGCCCCCGTGGGTTTTCAGCGACGGCCCTAACGTGAGTACTTTATTGAATATTTCGGCGTTCTCGGAGGTCATTATCATGCAAAAAAATGGGGACATGGGAGCGGCTGCAGCGGCTCCATGCCCCACTGAGTGCCCGGAACCGGGCTCGAACCGGTATGGGTCGCCCCATCGGTGTTTGAGACCGACGCGTCTGCCAATTCCGCCATCCGGGCTTGGTTTTGACCCTGCAAAGGTAGGCAAAATTTTGCAAACCGGCAAAAAAACGTTGCGGTATCTGCTCTACCCCGTCTGCTCCGTTTCAATACCGGTCAGGCGCCGAAGATACTCCGCGAAGAGCGCACGGTTGACAATGTTGGCGTCGTAGATCCTGACAGAGCACTTTCCGCCCTTGCGCCAGATATTGAGCAGGCCTTCGTCGTCGTACTGGCTGCCAAGGGGCGCGTCGACGCGCACGTCGCGCACCTTTACATATCCGGGGCCTATCTCTATGGGCATGCCCTCTTCGTAGAAGATCACACGCCCGGCGGTGCGTAGTTCCTCTTCATATCGGACGACGAGCACGGGACGCCATATTTCCTCCATTACTCTTGGCAGGACGTTGGGAAAATCGCCGGCTCTCCGGAAGGGAGTATCGTCCAGGGCAATACGTTCATAAGGAGTGGCATAGAGATTGAGATCCACATAGTACCGCTCGTGTCTACCGACTTCAGTATAGAAAGGATTCTCGAGAAGGGGCGCCTTGAACCCGATATATTCGGCATAGGGGTAGACATCGTCGGACTTCACCTTGCCGAACAGTCCCGTTTTGCGCACCCTAAGGCCGCGATCGTAGAAAAAGTACTCGTCGCGCGGCCCGAAGCAGCGTGCCGACCAGTACCACAGCACATATATCAGGAAAATGGCACTGCCGACGGCGGGAATAAGGTTGAAGAAGGCATAGGCCCACAGGAACAGGCGCTTCCTGCTCGAATAACCGACAACGAAATTGCCCAGACCGCAATCGGGTACAGTGGTCTTGGACGCATCCAGGCGATAGCGTCGCTTATATTTCTCCAGAGTCATGCGAATGGACGAGCTGGTTATTCCTTGCGGTGCAGTTCACCGCCGTAGCCGCGTTCCCAGTGGACGCCGTGGTCGTCGACGATATCGCCGAAGCCGGTCTCGCGGGCGCGGCGGTTGAACATCTCGCCGGGCACGCTGATTTCCATCTCATCGTCGGGCACGGAAGGTGCCGACGGCGCCGGCTGCGAGAGCATGCCTCCGCCCGACGACGAGAGGGCACCTTTGAGCACGGCGAACAGGAACACCAGACATAGAGCGACGAACACCAGCACCGAGCCGGCGGCGCCCATGAGAGCGCCTATCGCCACGCTTACAGTCATAAAGAGCATGCGGCCGAGCATCTCGCCGAAACCGCGGCTGGCGAAAGCGGCATGCGCCATAGCGCCAAACAGCACCACCACCACCAACGCCAGCCCTACATAGAGCACCGCATTGTTGCTGACGTGGAGGTCGAACATATTGACTATTATCCCATAGCCCATTGCGAGAGCGGAAATGGCCGTTGCGGTCATCATGAAACCTATGCCCGACGGGCAGGGCTCATCACTGTCGTCCGAAAAGAAATAGTTCTCGATAGAGCGGTATTTCACCATGAATATTACGCCTCCCACAAGGGCGAGCAGGCCGAAAATGAACTGTATCATTGCAGATTGACGGTCATTGAAAATTTTGCTGTGAACATTATGGCTAAAAACATGGCGCCTACCATCAGCAGGGCACCTATGGCGCGATGGTCACCGATAAGGGCCACCGCCTCGAAGTCGCTCTCTCCATAGTCGGGTTCGGGCGCCGAGCGCTTGAGGAACTTCCACCATGCCATGGCAAGGCCGATAAGGGCCACTATGCGGAGGTAGGATATGCCGGTGAAGGAGCCGGGAAAAGCGTAGGCGTCGGCTGCCATGGCGGCATATTCCAGGGCGCACGACATCAGCGACATAGCCACTATCACGCCGGCCATGTGGGTATCGGTGCCTCCGGCACGGCAGAGCGCCGCAAGACCATAGGCGAGCACCACGGTGGCGAGCGCCACGGTGATATGAGGAGCGAACAGGCCGCTGACAGTGTGGAGCACGGCCCAGCCCATCAGGATATATCCGCCTGTCTGCCATGCCCGCGAGGGAAAAGTCGATATCTGCCAGGTGGCCAGACCCAGCACAACAAGGTTGAAGAGCGCGCGGCAACATATCATCAGCGGAGACGCCATGAAGAGTCTGAATTCCAGACTTGTTGTGATTCCGAACCACATGAGGATGTCGACGAACAGCACGGCGAAAATCGCCCAGCGGGCACGCGTCAGGGCTGAATAGTCGACTTCGTAGTACTCGTAGTCCGGTGCCGGCTCCGACTCATAGTAGAACTGGTCGTTGTTGTAGGAGGAGTAATTCATTGATTGGTTTTATTGGATCATTTATGAAATAAGGTGTTTTTCATGGATTTAGGCCGGAGGGGCCAAGGACGGCCTCGGTGCCCGCGTCGGGGTTTGTTGTTTCGGTGGGTAAGGTGTCGGAGGACGTGCCGGCGGGCAGACCTTCGGGGATGGATTCGGGAATGTGGCGTTTTGCCAGCGGCAGAGTGTAATATATGCTGAAACTGCCGCCCACATGGCCGCCGCGGCTGCCATAGCCGGGTATGTACCAGGGTTTTCCGTACTCGGCTTTGCTTTCGTGGAGGATGGCGCGGTAACGGAAGGTCCATCCCGCCGATATGGGCCCGAAAATCTTGACTCTCAAACCCAGACAGAACTCGAACCAGCCGGCGGTCATCCTCTGCGAGGGCACGTTGATAAAGGCCGCCGTTCCCCAATACGGGTCGGAGACCTCCACATCGTCGACATGGAAGCTGAAAGGCGACAGGCCGTAGCGCACGCCCGCCGTGAACATATAGTCCGGATTTGAATTGTACAGAAAATTATAGTTCATGCCAAGGCGGAAGTATACTCCCACGGGCGACAGGTAGTGGAACGAGCGGTCGGGTCCGTAATGGTCGGCCTGACCAAGACCGATTTCGAACACGGGCAGATAGCGGTTGTGCATGTTCAGCTCGGCGGCGAAGCCCACCAGGCCGTAGTCCTGGCCAAACGCACGCATCACGGGGTCCCACAGGTCGACGGATACAGACGCCGAGTATATGAGAGGGTATTCCATCTTAGGCACGCGCCCTATGAGTGTGGAGTCGGTCCACTCCTCGTTCGTCACAGTGTCGACGTAGATGGTCAGGCCGCGGTCGTCGACGTACGATACCGCCCGCGCCCGGCGCTGTGCGTTGATGCGCGAGGTATCGGAGGCCGTCTCGTTGACGGGCTGCGTGGCCGTGGCGGGAGTGTCGACCGGCGTGGCGCGGCGCCGGCCCCAGGCGGGGGCGGTGACCATGGCTATGAGCATGGGAATAAGCAATAAGGCCGCCGTGCGTCTCACTGCTGACCTCCTTCCTCGGTGTCTTCGGGATTGTCCGGAACATCGGGCTCGTCCGGACTATCCGGTTCTTCCCTGAAATATATTGCCACAGTCACGCGATCGATGTTCGTAATCACCGTGTCGAGCATCACCACCGAGTCGATGCGGGTGTGGGTTGTGCGCACGCCGCGGACGGTGTACTCGTACATGGCGCCGCATTCCTCCGAGGCGAAGAAGGGGCGCGAGGTGTAGTCGAAGGCTATGGTGTCGGTGGGCGGCAGCGTGCCGGGGGCGCTGGCGGCATAGGTCAGGCACCACGCCGTGGCAGTAGCCTGCGAGCGCATGGGCAGGTAAACCTCGCTCACGCTCTGCGTGGCGCCCACAAGCACCGAGTCGCCGGGAGCACCGATGCCGTGGATCTGCATGCCGGACACCGTCACGGCGTTGCCGGTCAGCGACGACCGGAACTGAGCCAGAGGTATGGCGCTCTGGTTGTCGAGGCATCCCGTGGAATTGCATGCGCCGGCGGTGACCGCCACGATGACGGCCACAATGGCGACAAGCAGGTTTGTGACGGCGTTTCTCACTTGATAATTCTCACTTGATAATCAGCGCTTCGAGGTCGTTACGTTTCTTTTCGGGCACGGCATCGGCGGCAGGATAGCCCAACGGCACTATCGCCATGGGCACTATGCCGCAGGGCAGCTTCAGGTCGACGGTGAGACGCGCCGGGTTGAAGTTGCACACCCAGCAAGTGCCAAGCCCGCGATCGGCGGCGGCAAGGCAGATATGCTCGGCAATGATGGCGAGGTCCACGTCGAGGTGGTTCTTGCCGTCGTCGGGGCGCGTCCATGCCTCGGCGGGGGCGCCGCATACTATAATATATGTGGGTGCGGACGTTATCCACGGGCGGTTGTAGGCCTGCGCCACGGCATGTCGGCGTTCGTCATCAGGACCTATCACCATCAGGCGCCAGGGCTGGCGGTTGCAGGCCGAAGGTGCCAGACGCGCGCATTCCATTATATATTCCATATCGGCGGCCGCGGGCACACGCTCGCTGTAAGCACGGCACGAATAGCGGCTGCGGCACAGGTCCAGAAAGCCGGATGCGGAGATATTGTTCATTTCTCTTTTATGTCTATTGTTTCCTTGATTTGATACTCGTTGCGCTTCGGCGAGTTGCGGGCCACCAGTTCGCCGACAAATCCTGCCAGAAAGAGCTGGGATCCCAGGAGCATGAGCACCAGCGAGATATAGAAATACGGCGAGTCGGTGACGAGGATGTAGCTGTGGCCGGTGTGCATGTTGTATAGCTTTATGGCGCCGACGGCTATCACCGCCGCCAGGCCAAGCAGGAACATCAGGCTGCCGAGGAGACCGAACAGATGCATGGGTTTTTTGCCGAAAGTGCCGGTGAACCACAGCGTGAGCAGATCCAGATAGCCGTTGACGAACCGGTCCAGCCCGAATTTGGTTGTGCCGTATTTACGCGCCTGATGATGAACCACTTTCTCGCCGATGCGGTTGAAACCGGCGAGTTTGGCGAGATAAGGGATGTATCGGTGCATGTCGCCGTATACTTCTATGTGCTTCACCACCTCGGCGCGGTAAGCCTTGAGGCCGCAGTTGAAGTCGTGGAGATTGTGTATGCCGCTCACCTTGCGTGCCGTGGCGTTGAAGAGCTTGGTGGGCAGGGTTTTGCTCAGCGGATCGTAGCGTTTTTTCTTGTATCCGCTCACCAGGTCGTAGCCCTGGCGGGTGATCATGTCGTAGAGCCCGGGGATTTCGTCGGGCGAGTCCTGCAGGTCGGCATCCATGGTTATCACCACGTTGCCGCGTGCCATGCCGAAGCCGGTATTCAGCGCCGGGCTCTTGCCGTAGTTTCGGCGGAACGACGCCACGCGCACATGCCTGGTGTCGGCGGCGGCAAGGCCGCGAAGCACTTGCAGCGAGCCGTCGGTAGAGCCGTCGTCGACAAAAATCAGCTCGTAGCTGTAGCCGCCGGCCGTCAGCACGCGAGTAAGCCAGGCGTGGAGCTCGGGCAGCGACTCCTCTTCGTTGTAAAGAGGTATAACAACCGAAATATCTGTCATATCTGTGGATTATTGCCTCCTAACGGATGATCTATCGCATCGAGCAACCGTTGACGGCGCGCTCCGTCGCGGTAACGCCACACCAGAATACCGCCGGCTATCACGCTGAGCCAGAAGCCCGTTATAATATAGAGATTGATGGTGCTCGCCGCCAGCTGAGCCACCGACGGCAGCCCTTGCTGTGCCTGCATCTGCTCGAGCATGGCGCCTAACTGCGCAGCCTCCGGGGTACCCAGCGTACGGCAAGCCTCGACGGCGTTGTTGTATGTCTCCGATATATAGTCCGGCATCACTATCTTTATGAATGCGAACACCACAATGGCCTGAATGGCAGCCCCGAGGGCAAAACTAATCACGCCCTCGAGCACCAGCTGGAAATAGCTGCGCCCGAAACGGCTCAACCCATAGCTGCGGCGCAGCAGTCCGTAGAGATAGATTGGCAACGCCACTATTATGCCCCACAGAAGGATGACGGCAAGACCGAATTTCTGCGACAACGCCACAATACCGGCAAGAACGATGAAATACAGGCCCAGAGAGAGTCCGTTGAGCCCGGCACGGTGCAGCAGTCCGGCGTTATGTGTGATATCTTTTCCCATTTTTTTCTTTTGCCGTTCTTTACGGCCAACAAAAGTAATCATTTTTTGTCAATTGAGCAAAAATGCGTATCTTTGCCCCCACAAAAGGCCGCCCGAATGGTGGAATGGTAGACACGAGGGACTTAAAATCCCTTGGCCATAGCGGCTGTGCGGGTTCGAGTCCCGCTTCGGGCACTTTTTTTTAATGCAGAATGCATAATTTTAATTTATAATGCGCAATGAGGAATTGGGGGTGACTTTTTTCCTCAATTAATGTACATCGTTTCGGATATTTTTGGCACGTTGAAGAAAAATCACTAAATTTGCAGCGTTACTAAGAGCTCTTTCATGCGAAACACATTCTTAACCATCGTTCTCGTACTTGCCGCCCTTGCCGCAGGTATTCCTTGCCGTGCCGAATCAGGCCGCAAAGTGCAGGTTGCCGGCATAGCTTTCTATAACTTCGAAAACCTCTTCGACACCATCGCCAACAATCCCGAAGGCCGCGACCTCGAGTTCACCCCCGGGGGCACGCGCCAGTGGGACGGCCGTAAATACCGCGAGAAGGTGCACAATCTGGCATATGCCATCTCGCAGTTCAAGACGCGCACCACACCCTACGGGCCTGCCATAATAGGCGTGAGCGAAATCGAAAACCGCTCCGTTATGGAAGATGTGATAAACCAGCCGGAACTTCGCGACCTCAATCTGCGCATCGTGCACCATGACTCGCCCGACGCCCGCGGCGTGGATGTGGGCATGATCTACAATCCCCGCTACTTCCGCGTGAGCAACGTCACCAACCACCGCCTCACCGCCGTGCCTTTCCGCACGCGCGACCAGATGTGCGTTGTCGGCAGCCTGCTCGGCCAGCCGATAGCAGTGATTGTCAACCACTGGCCCTCTCGTCTGGGCGGCCAGGAGCGCTCCGAGCCCAACCGCATGGCCGCCGCCGCTCTCAGCAAGGCCATTGCCGACTCTCTCTGGCAGGTGAACCCTGACATGGGGGTAATCATAATGGGCGACCTTAACGACGACCCCATGGACCGCAGCTGTGCCGAAGTGCTCGGCGCCGCCCGCGACCCCGAGGGCGTCGAGGCGCACGCTTTCTACAACCCCTGGTGGCGCATTCTCGACCGCGGCATAGGCACCCTCGCATACCGCTCCGCATGGAACCTCTTCGACCAGATCATTATCTCCGGCAACCTCATAGGCCAGCCCGAGGACAAATGGAACTTCTACGAAGCCAAGGTCCTCAACTTCGATTTCCTGCGCGACACCGAAGGCAACCGCGTGGGATATCCGCACCGTACCTACTCGGCCGGCAGCTATCTCGGCGGTTACTCCGACCACTTCCCCACCGAAATATTCCTTCGCCGCTATGTGGAGGGTGCGAACCGTTAAATCATCGCATTAAATAACAAATACCAATAACCCTTTAATTAAACCAAGCAACGTATGAATAAACTTCTACTCTGCCTTGCCGGCGCCGCTCTTGCTGTCAGCGCCAGCGCTACCGAGGTTACGTTCAACTTCGCCAATCCGTCGTCGTTCGGCGTCACCGCTCCCGAACCCGAGAAGGCCTCAGTTGTCGAAAGCTTCACCTCCAACGGCATCTCCGTTGTCATCGAACAGGGCACAGGCTTCAAGCCCGGTCAGGAACTGCGCTTCTTCACCAGCAAAGCCGGCGCCACCGACTTCCGCTGCTCCGCAGCAGGCGGCGCCCTCGGCCACAAGATGACAGTGACCAGCACCAACGGCGAAAACATCAACCAGATTGTCTTCACCGGCTCAACAGCCTTCACCGCCACTCCCGGCACCTATAACAACGACCAGAAGACCTGGGGCGGCGACGCTGCTTCGGTAACATTCACCACCACCGGTCAGGTTAAACTCACCGAGATGAAAGTCACCACCGGCCAGGGCGGCATCACTCCTCCCCCCGCCGAAAAGAACGTGATCTTCAGCGAAACATTCGCCAGCAGCCTCGGCGACTTCACCACCGATAACGTGACCATGCCCTCCGAGCTCACATACGTATGGAGCTTCGCCTCCGGCTATGGCGCCAAGGCTTCGGGTTATGTCGGCGGCACAAACTACGCCACTGAAGCATGGCTCATCTCGCCCGTGATCGATCTCGCCGGCGCTTCCGACGTTGAACTCACCTTCGACCACGCCACAAACTTCTTCGCCAGCGTAGACGCTGCCAAAGCCGAAGCTACCGCCTGGATCCGCGAGGAAGGCGGCCAGTGGGCACAGCTCAACTTCGAATATCCCGCCTCCATGAGCTGGACATTTGTCAGCGCCGGCACCATCGACATCAACAGCTATGCCGGCAAGAAAGTACAGCTCGGCTTCAAGTACATCTCCACCGACGCCAAGGCCGGTACATGGGAAGTGAAGAACGTCACCGTCAAAGCAAACGGCGGCACAACGCCTCCCATACCTCCCATACCCCAGACCGAAGACTTCACCCTCGCCACCTCCATCACATCGGGTTCTGAATATGTATTCGTAGCCAACGGTCAGCTCGGCACCGCCATCGCCGAAAGCGCAGGCTACGGCCGCCTCACCCTTGTGGACGCCACAATCGAAGGCACAACCGTCAAAGCAGCTCCCGTTAACGCCATCACCATCACTGCCGAAGGCACCGGCTACACCCTCAAGGACAGCTACGGCCGCTATCTCGCCGTGGACGACAGCCACTTCACCTCCTTCCAGTGCTACACCGCCCTCAACGAGTTCACCACATGGAATGTAGCCTTCGACGGCTCCAACGTCATCTTCAGCGTTGACCGCACCAAAGACGGCGAAGACAAGCACATCGTCATCGCTGTCAGCAAAGGCGCACAGGGCACATGGTACAGCAATCTGGCACCTGCCGTCGTAGACGGTCTCACTGCCGGCACAGACTACATCCTTCCCAACATCTACGTCAAGGGTAGCACTGCCGTAAGCGACATCGTTGTCGACGCCGACGCTCCCGTGGAATACTACAATCTCCAGGGTATCCGCGTGGCCAACCCCGAAAACGGTATCTACATCCGTCGCCAGGGCAACTCCGTAAGCAAAGTTTACGTCCGCTAAACTTCATCTTCCGAATATCAAAGCCGCTGCCTGGCCGGGCAGCGGCTTTTTTTCGTCCAGTTCCGCCGAAGTGCTTCAAGACGCGCGAGCAGGTGCCCGGTACTCTATCGAGGGTATTTTGCGGGCAGGGGAATTTTTGTAATTTTGCAGTGCCAAATCCGACATTTTCCGCAATGTTATGAAAGAGAGACTCGAAGCCGGACGTCGCATGCGCGAGCTGATACGGCAGGAGCCGTCGTTGCTGATGGTTCTTCGCCGTTTCGGCATCTCGCTGGGTTTCGGCAACGCTACCGCCGACGAAGTATGCCGCACCAGCGGCGTCGATACCGGCACTTTTCTTGCCGTCGCCAATTTTGTATGCGGCCGCCCCTATGCTGACTTTGCCGTAAGTCTGCCCGAACTGATACGCTATCTCAAGAAATCCCACGATTATTTTCTTGAATTCGCTCTGCCGGCCATACGCCGTCGCCTCCTCGAGGCCGTGCCTGTGAGCGGTGCCGACGGCGTGGGCATGCTCCTGCTGAGGTATCTCGACGACTATATCGGCGAGGAACGTACGCACATGGAGTACGAGAACAGCAGGCTCTTTCCATATGTGAAATCGCTCCTCGAGGGAATGGCGGCCGACGATTTCAGCCTTGCCGAATTCTCGGCGAGCCATGCACCCTTGGCCCCCAAACTCGAGGAACTCAAGGAAATCTTCGTCAGCCACTACCGCGGCAGCGGAAACGAGGAGCTGGTCAATGCCGTGCTATTCGATATCATCACCTGCGAGAACGACCTGATGAGCCATTGCCGTCTGGAGGACCGTCTTTTCGTGCCGGCCGTGGAGGACTACCGCGAGAACCTGCCGGCAGCGGACCGCGCCGACGAAACCGCCTCCGGCGCTCCGGAGGACCCCGCTCTCACCGCCCGCGAGACGGAGATCGTGCGGTGCAGAGCCCGCGGTTTGAGCAACAAGGAGATAGCCGCTAAGTTATTTGTATCGATCCACACCGTCACCACCCATAGGCGCAACATATGTGCCAAACTCGACATCCATTCGGCATCGGCGCTCACCATCTACGCCATAATCCACCGCCTTGTAGAGCTCAGCGAACTACGCGCTCCCCGTATAAGTGATGAGTGATGAATGGGCGGACGGCAGTCAACCGACAACTTATATAAGGATGAGCTTCAAGTTTCGGCGTTGCCGAAATTTGATTGGATTATGACAGGCGGTTGCGCCAGAGGTCGCTGATGGGTACGGGGCTGCCGGTGGCGGGGTCGAACTGCACCATTACGGTGGTGACGATGGCATGGACGTCGCCCCCGGCGCCGACAATGCGTTGCTCCACCGTCAGCGACGTGTGGCCGATGTGGGTAACGGCCGTAAGCACCTCTATTTCATCGTTCATAAATGTCTGGGCATAGAAATCGCACTTTATGCTCGCAATCACCAGACCCAGAGCCGCCGGGTTGAACGGCTCGTCCATTTTTTCGGTGAAAAAGGCGAATTTGGCGGTGTCGGCATACTGCAGATATGCGCCGTTGTTGACGTGGCCGAACATATCGATGTCGGCGAAGCGTTTCTGTATCTTTGTGCGGTGCCGGAAAGGTACCGTCGGCTGTGGTACTCGCGGGTTGTTCATCAGTGAATTACTATGTTGGTTATAATTTCGTCGCCCACGGCGGAGTTGAGGCGTGGCACCAGGGCCTCGCGGGCATAGCCCAGCTCCTCTTTCAGCGCCGGCGAGGTGATGTAGACGTGGAGGGTGTTGTCGGCGACGACAGCTCTCCGTGTGTACGCCGCGATGTTCGGTCCTACAACCTGCGCCCACGCCGCGGCGAGGCTCTGCCGCTTGTACTGAGGCATTATGCCGGTGCGGGCGAACATATCGTCGATGATGGCACCGAGCGACTTGGGTTCTTTGCGTATCATTGCCCGTTACTGTGAGGTTCTACATCGTCGAGAAGAGTGAAATTGCCGTCGGACACGCTCCAGAGGCGTGCCGGAGCGCCGCTGCCGGCTATTTCTCCCACAATCTCGTCGAGATGCGCGCGGTTGGTGTCGGTGATGAAAATCTGGCCGTAATCGCCGCTGCCCACAAGGCGCACAATTGCCGCCACACGCCGCGAATCGAGTTTGTCGAAGATATCGTCGAGCAGCAACAGCGGCGAGATGCCCATGCGGCGGTGCAACAGACTGTGCTGCGCCAGACGCAGCGCCGTGGTGTATGTCTTTGCCTGACCCTGCGAGGCCACACGGCGCACAGGAGCGTCACCTATGAGCATCTCCACTTCGTCGCGGTGCGGACCTGCGGTTGTGAAGCCGGCGGCGCGGTCGCGGGCGCGGCGGGCGCTCCACGGCGTTGTCTCGTCAGGGAGTATCGACGGACGATAGGTTATCCCGGGCACTTCGGTGGCGCCGGCTATGGCGGCATAGGTAGCCGCGAAGAGTGGCCGCAGATTCTCCACCACGCGGCGTCGCCCCTCGGTAATAATAGTAGCAGCGGCCTCCATCTGCAGCTCTATGGCATCGAACAGTGCGCCGTCGGCCATGGTGTCGGCCTTGAGCAGACGGTTGCGCTGCATCAGCGCCTGACCATAGCGCTGCAGGGCATCGAGAAACCGCGGTTCGCTCTGCGCCGCTATCTGGTCGAGAAATCGGCGGCGCTCGCCGGCCTCGCCACTCACAAGTTCCATGTCGGCGGGCGATACGAGGACGAGCGGGAACAGGCCGATATGGTCGGCGAGGCGCCCATACTCCTTTCCTCCTCGCTTGAGGCTTTTGCGGCGCCCCGGCCGAAGCACTGCGGCGATATCCTCGTCGGCACCGCGCCGCCGGTAGTCGCCGCGCAGCATGGCGAATTCGTCGCCCCGGCGTATCAGGGCGCTGTCGGCAAGTCCGCTGAAACTCCGGCAGTAACTCAGCACATAGAGGGCGTCGAGAAGGTTGCTCTTACCCATGCCGTTGTCGCCCAGCAGGCAGTTGATGCGCGGCGAGAACTCGAGCGATGCGCCCGCTATGTTTTTAAATCCGGTGAGGGTAAGGCGCTTTACTATCATTCGGCGCGGTTGAAGAACTCATTGAAGAACAGCAGGTGATAAAGCACCGAGTTGTTCCAGTATCCCCAGCTGTGGCGCCCGGGACGCGACGTATAGTCGTGAGGCACGCCGGCCTCCTGGAGCGCACGGTGCAGGTTGTTGTTCACCTCGGCAAAGAAATCGTCGACGCCGCAGTCGAAGGTTATGGCCAGATCGGCGGCCTTGATGGCATCGATGTTAGCGGCTGCGGTCACGGCATCCCATGCCGCAGCGTTCTCTTCATAGGGGCCGAGGATGGTGGATATCTTCCAGTTATTTGGAAACGGACGGATGTCGACACCGCCGCTCATGCTGCCCACGGCGCCGAATAGGTCGGGATGGCGCATTCCCAGCAGGAAGGCGCCGTGGCCGCCCATGCTCAGTCCCGTGACGGCGCGTTTGCTGCGGTCGGTGATTGTGGGATAGTGCGAGTCGATATAAGGCACCAAGGTGGAGGTGAAGAAAGTCTCGACCTGCTGGCCGGGGTTGCCCGGGGCATCGAGATACCATGAATTTCCCACGCCGGGCATGACGATGACCATGCCGTAGCTGTCGGCGAGCTCGCCCAGGCGCGGCTGCTTGGCGTACCAGTTATATGCGTCGCCGCCATATCCGTGGAGAAGGTAGACGGTGGGATAACGTGTGGCCGTCGTTCCTGCGCCGTCAGGGGTGATGACTACTGCCGGCATACCGCCGTCGAAGCCCGCGCCTTCCACGCGGATTGTGTCTACGCCGAACGCCCATGCGCCCAGGGTGCATGCCGCCAATGCAAGAAGTGCAAAAATTCGTTTCATTTTCGTTTAGGGTTTGTAGCCTGTTTGTTGCTCGATGAGTGCCACAAAGTTAATAAAATCTGGTCATAACGTTCCTGTTTCCGCCGCGAAAGGCGGGGCATCAGTCCCAGGTGTATTTTTTCTGTTTGCCGAAGCGGGCGTGGATTTTGCCGTATAGACGGCGCAGGGGGTATGAGAGGGATAGCCAGGGGATTGTCAGCATGAGGTTCCGCGATTTGAGGGCAGCCATCTGCCGTCGCCATACCACGATGTCCAGTACAAACATGAGAACTACAAGCACGGTGCCGACGATTGCCGGCTCTACATTGGGCCACGAAAGCGCGGAGGCCGCCACGGCACAGCCTATGGCGGCAATCTGCAGCCAGCCTATGGCGCCGTGGACAAAGCGCGGACGCCGGCGGATGAAGCTCTCGGTGAAGAACCTGCGCAGTGTCCGCTCGGTAAACAGTCGGGGATGGTTGCCCTGACGGAGCCGGACGATAGAGTCGTCGCTGAGTTCGACAACGGTGTTGGCGCGGCGCGCCACCTGACTGATGAAGATATCGTCGTCACCATAATGGAGATTAAGCGAACTGGCAAAACCTTTGTTCCGCATAAACAGATCCTTGCGGTAGGCAATGTTGTACTCGGTACCTCGGAAGGGCTTGCCGGCGATAGCCACACTGAGCCAGCGTGTGCTGTCGGCAACATAGTCGAAGGCGCGTCGGCGGCGGCCGTGGCGGTCATCCTCGTCGGGATCCACATATGCAAATCCTATCACCAGCTCCACGGGGCTGTCGCTGCCGAAAGGCCGCATCATGCGGCGCAGCCACTGCGTGGACTCTATCTCTACGGCGGCGGTGGTGAGCGCCACCACGTCGTATCGCGCGGCCTTGATGCCGAGGGTGAGCGCAAGTTTCTTGCGACTTAGGTTAACCACGCCCTGCGGCGTGAAAGTGAGGTAAAGGTTAGGATGGGAGGCGCGCAGGAGCGACACGGTGTCGCGCACGTCCACGCTCTCGCCGTCGTTGACCACTATAACCTCGAATGCTGCGGGATAGTCCTGCTTCAGGAGCATGGGCAGCAATTCGGCCAGGCTCTCGCTCTCGCTTTGTGAATAGACGATGACCGACACCGGCAGGTAGTCGGCATCGGGCTTGTCGGGACGTTCGCTGTCGGCGCGCCGCCGGTATTCGGCCACGTTTCGCACGCGGAAAAAGAGGATGGCTGCCAGCAGCAGCGCGCACACGGCGGCGCCCACGAGCAGCCACATCGAAAGGGGGGATATATATGGCGATATATACATTTTTCAGTTCGGGGTTTGCTGTTGCAAAATTAACTATTTGCAATCAACTGGGCAAAAAAAATTTCGGCGCCGGCAACCCGTCGAGGAGCTGCCGGCGCCGAAATATGCAATCGGCTGTCAGCGGTTGGTTACCGAGCCGCCGGTGGTTTCGGAGCGCGACGTGAGTGTGGCGACATGGCAGTTTACGGAGCCTCCCGTTGTCGCCGCGGCCTCGCCGGTGGCGGCAACAAGGTCTGAGGCATTGACGCTGCCGCCTGTAGTTGCGCCAAAGTCCACGCTGCGTGCCGTGCCGGCAAGGGTGATGGTGGAGGCGGTGGTTGTCCGGGCCTCTACCTCGTCGGCGGTGAGGGAGGTTACGGAGATGGAGGCCGCGGTGGTTGCGCCGCCTTCGAATTCATCCGCGTAAAGAGCCGTTATGCTCACGCTTGCGGCCGTGGTGGTCTTGACCTCCACATCGCGGGCACGGAGAGCGCCAACGGTGATGACTGCGGAGGTTGTGGCGTCGAATTCCACATCGCCGTGGACGCTGAGACTGTCGATCACCACCCGTCCGGCCAGAGTGGCTGTCACCTCGTCGAGCGCAGGCGACGATACTGTTACCGTTACTCCCAGAGTATCGTGAAAGTTCACATTATAGCCGCGGTCGATTTCGGCACGGAGGGTGCCGCCGTTGACGGCAACACGCACATGCGGCAGCACATTGTCGGGTGCGTCGATACGGACGGCGGAAACAGGCCCCTGACTATACACAACATTCACTCTCGAAGCCTCGATTTCGTGGAAGTCACCCACTGTTTCAGTGCGCGAGGCCATTGTCGACGAAGCGCCGATTTCGTGACGGGCGTCCGATAAATTCACATTGTGTGAGCCGGCGGTGCATGAGCCGGCGGCAAACATTGCGGCGACTGCCGCCAGAAGTACGGTTCTTTTCATAAGCGTAGGTTTTCGTTTTTAACAATAGACGCACTAAAGAACCATAATGTTACACCCACAGGCCATTTTTACGCCTCTCCGGTAAAAAAACGCTATTTGCAGGAGCAGCCCGGGACGGGGATTTTGTCGATGCGACGCTGATGGCGGCCGCCCTCGAAGGGTGTGCTCAGGAAGGTGTCGACAATTTCGAGCGCCAGTTCGGGAGCTATGAACCGTGCGGGGAGGACGAGCACATTGGCGTCGTTGTGAGCGCGTGCCAGACGTGCCAGTTCAGGGGTCCAGCACAGCGCCGCGCGTATGCCCTGATGTTTGTTGAGGGTCATGGCAATGCCGTTTCCGCTGCCGCACATGGCAATGCCGGGATAGCAGCGGCCGCTTTCCACGGCTTCGGCGCAGGGATGCGCGAAGTCGGAATAGTCGCAACTCTCGGCGGAATATGTTCCGAAATCGTCGACGCTTATGCCTTTGCTTTCGAGGTAACCCTCTATAATGCCTTTGAGTTCATATCCGGCGTGGTCGGAAGCCATGGCCGGGCGGATATTTTCTTTGAGAATAGTCATGGAATAACTAATTTAAATTTTATAATTTATAATTGAAAATTTAAAAATTGGACTATGCGGAACTATCCGCACTGATGTTTCTGATTTTCAACTTTCAAATTTTTCTTCCGTTTCTGTTAATTATAACATTTACCGGTTTTATAAGTTTCATGCGGCGAGTACCTGCCAGACGATGTATGCCACATAAGCGGCGGCGAGGACGGAACCCTCGGCGCGCGTGATGGTGCGCTCGCGGAAAAACCAGCCGAAAAGCCAGAAGAGCAGGCACGCTCCCGTGAGCGTGAGCAAATCCACGTTGCCGATGCTGCCGAAGGGCAGCGGGCGCACCACGGCGGCAGTGCCCAGCACCATGAAGATATTGAATATGTTGCTGCCTATAACATTGCCGAGAGCTATGCCGGGCTTGCCCTTTAGCGCTGCGGTGACCGACGTTGCCAGCTCTGGCAACGAAGTGCCGGCGGCGACGATGGTGAGTCCTATCACGGCGTCGCTCACACCCAGCGCAGAGGCTATGCCGGAGGCTCCGGCCACAAAACGGTCGCCGCCGCAGACGAGCATGGCCAGACCGCCGACAATCCACAGGGTGGCCTTGATAGGCGACATGACCTTGACGGCAGGTTCGGCGGCCACATCGGCCTCGCTGCCCCCTTTGCGCGCCTGGCTGAAAGTGTAGCGCATGAAAATGGCGAAGAACAACAGCAGGAGCACACCGTCGGCACGGCCTACGACGGCCGGCAGGCCCGTACCGTCGAGCAGCGGCGCGTTGCCGATCGCAAGAAGGGCGAGAGCCGACAGAATGACCAGCGGTATTTCGTTGGTCATAATGCTGCGCTCTATCTTTATTGGCGCCACGATGGACGTAACACCGATAATAACCAGGACATTGAAAATATTGGAGCCCACCACGTTGCCTATTGCCAGACCGGCATTGCCGCCGACGGCCGACACCACGCTGATGGCCAGTTCGGGCGCCGACGTGCCGAAAGCCACGACGGTGAGACCGATTACAAGGTCGCTCACACCCCAGCGGCGTGCCACCGCCGCGGCACCGTCGGTCAGGCCGTTGGCACCCGCAAGAATGAGCACGAGGCCCAACGCCAGATAAACGATATTCAATAACATATTCGAAAAAAATGTTGAAAACTGCCGCAAAGTTACCAATTTTTGCGTGGAAACACGCAAACCTATCCGTCCTTGGGCGCAAAGTAGCGGTATTTTGCGCGAAAATTAGTAATTTTGCAGGAAATTACGCGAAAACGGATGAAAAATATACGCAACTTCTGCATAATAGCCCACATAGATCACGGTAAAAGCACCCTTGCCGACCGTCTCCTCGAATTCACCAACACCATAGCAGCCAAGGACATGGAGGCGCAGGTGCTCGACGATATGGACCTGGAGCGCGAGCGCGGCATCACCATCAAGAGCCACGCCATACAGATGGAGTACGAGCTGGACGGCACGCGCTACACCCTCAACCTCATCGACACTCCGGGGCACGTGGATTTCAGCTACGAAGTATCGCGCTCCATAGCGGCGTGCGAGGGCGCGCTTCTCATTGTCGATGCCTCGCAAGGTATTCAGGCCCAGACGATAAGCAACCTTTACATGGCCATCGACAATGACCTCGAGATCATACCCGTTGTCAACAAGGTAGACCTCGATTCGGCCAAGCCCGACGAGGTTGAGGACCAGATTGTCGAGCTGTTGGGCTGCAAGCACGAGGAAATAATCCGTGCCAGCGGCAAAACGGGCATCGGCGTGCCCGAGATACTGCGCGCAATCATCGAGCGCGTGCCGGCCCCCGCCGGCGATCCGTCGGCACCGCTGCAGGCACTGATTTTCGACTCGGTCTTCAATCCCTTCCGCGGCATCATAGCATATTTCAAGATAGTTAACGGCACAATCCGCCGAAACGACTTCGTAAAATTCGTATCCACCGGCAAGGAATACCACGCCGACGAGATAGGAATACTGCGCATGGACATGCAACCGCGCGCCGAACTGTCGGCCGGCAACGTGGGATACATCATCTCGGGCATCAAGACCAGCCGGGAGGTGCGCGTGGGCGACACCATAACCCATGTTGAGCGCCCCTGCGCCGAGGCCATCGACGGCTTCGAGGAGGTAAAGCCCATGGTCTTCGCCGGCGTATATCCCATAGAGACCGAGGACTTCGAGAACCTGCGCACATCCCTGGAGAAACTGCAGCTCAACGACGCGTCGCTGACCTTCGTGCCCGAGTCGTCGGCAGCCCTCGGCTTCGGTTTCCGCTGCGGCTTTCTGGGTCTGCTCCACATGGAGATTGTGCAGGAACGCCTTGGCCGCGAGTTCGACATGGACGTCATCACCACGGTGCCCAACGTCAGCTACCGCGTGTTCGACAAACGCGGCGACATGGTGGAGGTCCACAACCCGTCAGGGCTGCCGGACGCCACGCTGATAGAGCATATCGAGGAGCCGTATATCCGAGCGTCGGTCATCACCGTCGCCGAGTTCATAGGCCCTATCATGACGCTCTGTCTGGGCAAACGCGGCGAACTGGTGAAGCAGGAGTACATATCGGGCAACCGCATGGAAATGATTTTCGATATGCCGCTCGGTGAGATAGTAATCGACTTCTACGACAAGCTCAAGAGCATATCCAAGGGCTATGCCTCGTTCGACTACCATCTGCACGACTGGCGTCCCAGCCGCCTGGTGAAACTCGACATCCTTCTCAACGGCGAGAGCGTCGACGCACTGAGTACCCTCACGCACGCCGACAATGCCGAGAGTTTCGGCCGACGTATGTGCGAGAAACTCAAGGAGCTGATACCGCGCCAGCAGTTCGACATAGCCATCCAGGCCGCTATCGGCGCCAAAATAATTGCCCGCGAAACCATCAAGGCCGTACGCAAGGACGTCACCGCAAAGTGCTACGGCGGCGATATATCGCGCAAGCGCAAGCTCCTCGAAAAACAGAAACAGGGCAAAAAACGCATGAAACAGATAGGCCGCGTGGAAGTGCCTCAGAAAGCCTTCCTCGCCGTCCTTAAACTCGATTGAACTTATGTCATTGATGTCAAGACTCCTCGGAGCCAAAAACTACGGGCGCTATCTCGGCACACTCAAAAGCAACGATACCGAAGAACACATAGATCTGTATTTCTACCGTCCGATAGGCTTTGCCTGGGCATGCCTGGCCGAACGCCTCGGCATTCATCCCAACGCCATAACGATAGCATCCATATTTCTGGGCGTAGGCGCAGGAATTCTCTTCTATTTCAGCAATATATGGCTCAATTTAGCAGGCATGGTCCTGCTGGTGTGGGCCAACAGCTACGACAGCGCCGACGGCCAGCTGGCGCGAATGACCGGCCAATATTCGCGTCTGGGGCGCATCCTCGACGGCATGGCCGGCGACCTGTGGTTCATCACAATCTATATCGCCATCTGTCTGCGCGAGGTGGTGACATCGCCATTCTTCATGGCCCACCCCTGGGCAATATGGGTGCTTGGCGTTGTGGCCGGCGCAAGCCACATACAGCAGGCCGCCATGGCCGACCACTACCGGCAGCTCCATCTCTTCTTTCTCAAAGGTGCCAGAGGCTCTGAGCTCGAGGACAGCCGCGACCTGGAGTGCCGCTACCGCGAGAACCCCGGCAATATCTTCAACCGGCTGATAATGTGGTTCTACATCGGTTATACGCGCCGCCAGGAACGATTTACGCCCGCAATGGAGGCGCTCCGACGAAAACTGCGCGAGCACTATCCTGCGGGAAACGTACCTGCCGCCTTGTCGGCCGATTTCCGTCGGGATAGCCTGCCACTGATGAAGTACACCAACATTCTGAGCTTCAACTGGCGGTGCATTACCCTTTTCGTGTCGTTGCTGGTGCAGATGCCGTGGATCTATTTCGTTGCCGAGATCACCGCGGGCAATGCAATCCTCATCTATATGATGATACGCCACGAAGCCCTCTGCCGTCGTATAGCCGCAGAAATCTGATATCGCCCTGACTTTAGGCTAAAGCCAAACTGACCTTACAAACTTCAAGGTCGCAGACACAACAGTGTTTGTGACCTTGAATCTATCAGTCGAAAGCTCCGGAGATGGCCTCTTCGGCGGTCTCGGGCTCGTCGTCGGCCACAAAGTCGCTCTCGCAGAGGTTGATGTCGTCGGGGAATGTGAAGCGGGCGCTCTGCGTGTAAGGCAGCGAACTGTCGCCGTAGACTTTACTGATGAACTTGCCGTATATAGGCAATGCCATCGAGGCGCCCTGACCCTGAGCCATGTTGTTGAAGTGGATATAGCGGTCTTCGCCGCCTACCCATGTGGCGCTCACGAGGTCGGGGGTGAAGGCCATGAACCAGCCGTCGGCATTGTCGTTGGTAGTTCCGGTCTTGCCGCCGGTCTGAGCCGTGATATTATAAGGAGGCCGGCGCAACCGGTTGCCGGTGCCGCTGTCCACAACGTTGAGAAGAACCGAGAGAATGCGCCAATAGCCCTTCTGAGTTATGACCTCGGTCTGACTGGGGGCGAAATCACTGATAATGTTGCCATTGGCATCGGCTATGGCTGTGACGTACACGGGGTCGGAGCGCATGCCGCCGTTGGCAAAAGCGCTGTAGGCCGTGGCCATTTCCTTGACGGATACCTCGCATGGACCCAGACAGAGGCTCTTGACAGCCGGCAGACTGTTGGTAATTCCGTAGGAATGCATGCGCTTCACCAGTTCGGCGGGGCTGAGGCGGTCCATGATGCGCGCCGATATCCAGTTGTTGGAGTTTGTGAGTGCCCAGCGGAGGTCTACCATCTCGCCTATGCGCGAGTGGCCCGAATTACGAGGCTGCCACACGCGGCCGTTCTCGTCATAGAGCGTGGGCTGTTCGTTGAGCATGGTGGTGCACGGCGTGAAGTCGGTCTCGAATGCATAGGTATACAGGAACGGTTTGATGGTCGAGCCAACCTGACGCCGGCCGGTAGATACCATATCGTACTGGAAGAAACGGAAATCGGGGCCGCCGACATAGGCTTTGACAAAACCCGTGGCCGGATCCATGCTCATGAAGCCGGTGCGGAGGAAACTCTTGGTATACAGCAGCGAATCGCGCGGCGTCATCACCGTATCGACCGGTCCGGCATAGCTGAAGACAGTCATTTCGACGGGAGTATCGAACTGGCGGCGCAACGCCTCGGCGTCCAGGCCGGCAACGCGTGCCACACGTCCGCGTTCGCTCTGGCGCATGGCCGCGCGGATAAGATTCTCGCGGGCAGCGTCGCTGAGTTCGGCGCGGTTCGAGGTATATGGTGCGCCGGCCCAGTTGCGTTTTTCGCGGAAGAACTGGCCCTGAAGGCTTTCCATGTGCTCACGCACTGCCTCCTCGGCATATCGCTGCATGCGCGAGTCGATGGTGGTGTAGATTTTCAGACCGTCGTTGTATATATCGTACTTTGTGCCGTCGGGCTTGCGGTTTTTCTCCACCCATCCGAACAGGGGGTTGTTGGCCCACGCTATCGAGTCGTCGACATAGGCCTGACGGTCCCACGACGGATAGTTGGAACGTTCGGGGCGCCTGGCGGTGAGGTAGCGGCGCAGCTCCTCGCGGAAATAGGGTGCCAGACCCTCTTTGTGGTCCACGCGGTGGAAATCGAGCACCATGGGCTGCGCCTGCAGGCTGTCGAGCTCGGCGCGGCTCAGCATATCGGCCTTGTACATCTGCTCCAGCACCACGTTGCGGCGCGCCATAGTGCGCTCGGGGTGGCGGACCGGGTTGAAATAGCTCGGATTCTTGACCATGCCGATGAGCGTGGCGGCCTCAAGGGTGTTTAGCTCCGAGGCCGCCTTGTTGAAGTACACGTTTGCGGCACTCTTGATACCCACGGCATTATAGAGAAAATCGAACTGGTTGAGGTACATTTTCAGGATTTCCTCCTTGGAGTAGAACCGCTCGAGCTTGATGGCTATCATCCACTCTATGGGCTTCTGCATGGCACGCTGGAAGAGGTTGGACGACGGCGGGGTATAGAGCTGCTTTGCCAGCTGCTGAGTGATGGTGGAGCCTCCGCCGGCACTCTTGCGCTGAAGCAGCAGGGTTTTGACGGCCACGCGCCCCAGAGCGGCGAGGTCTATGCCCGAGTGCTCGTTGAAACGGGCGTCTTCGGTGGCTATCAGGGCATCGACAACAGCGGGCGATATCTCGTCGAGGTCGGCATACACACGGTTGCCGGTGCTGCGGAAGTAGCGTCCCAGCTCCTCGCCGTCCGAAGAGTATACCACCGACGCAAAGCGGTCCTGCGGGTTTTTAAGCTCCTCGATGGGAGGCATATAGCCTATAACTCCGTTGTATACCAGAATAAGGAAGACAACCACGAACACCACAGCGGCGGCGAAGAGTATCCACAGCCATTTCACTATCTTTTTTGCCAACGGCGTGGGTTTGGCACCCTTGCGCGGGCTTTTCTTGTTATCTGTCATGCAAATAAAGAGTTTTCGAGGCCCTGCAGCGGCGCAGCGCCCCTCCAAACCGCAAAGTTACATAAAATATCGCGATTTTTACGCCGATAGCTAAAAAAAGGTCAGTCCTTGAGCTGGAGGCGGACACTTTCTTCGTGGATAGCTTCGAGGATTGCCGCCACGAAGCTGTCGTCGAGGCCCGCATCGCGTCCGCGGCTGCGCCGCAGGGTCATCAGTTCGCTGTAGCGGTCGGGCTGAAGCACCGGCATGGCATGTTTCCTCTTGAAGCGTCCTATCTCGCGCGACACTGCCATGCGCCGCGACAGCACATCGATAAGTTCATCGTCGAGGGCGTCGATGCGGGCGCGCATATCGTCGAGCTGCGGATTATTGCCGGCGGCGGCTCCGGCTGCCGGCAGCGAGCGCAGCAGGTCTCCGAGGTCGGCGGGTGTGAGCTGCTGGGCGGCGTCGCTCAGGGCCTGCGACGGTGCGCAATGGCTCTCAATCATCAGGCCGTCGAAGCCCAGGCGCATGGCCTGACCGGCGACCGGCGCCACAAGATCGCGGCGCCCGGCGATGTGGCTGGGGTCGCACAGCACCGGCAGCTGAGGTAGCCGGCGGTGCAGCTCTATGGGTATGCGCCACACCGGCGCATTGCGGTATCGGCTCTCGCCGTAGAGGCTGAACCCGCGCAACGACGCCGCCAGACGGCGCACGCCCGCAGAGTAGATCCTCTCCAGCGCGCCTACCCACAGTTCCAGATCGGGGCTCACGGGATTTTTAACTATCACGGCCAGCGCCTGGCGACGCTCCGGCGTCATGGCGGCGAAACAGTCGGCAAGTTCCTGAACGGCAAAGGGATTTGCGCTGGTGCGGGCGCCTATCCACACGGCGTCGACACCGGCGGCGGCTACGGTCTGGAGGTGTTCGGGTGTGGCTACCTCGGTGGCTGTGAGCATGCCCGTGCGCTCCTTGACTTCGGCAAGCCACGGCAGTGCGGCGGCACCGACACCCTCGAAGGCTCCGGGCTTGGTGCGCGGTTTCCACAGACCGGCGCGGAAAATGCGCACACCCTCGGCCGCCAGCGCCTCGGCGGTGGCAACAGTCTGCTCGCGGCTCTCGGCGCTGCACGGCCCCGCCAGCACCAGCGGCGATGTCATGCGGCCGAACAGCGGCGCTACTTCCTTAATTATGCTGCATTGTTTTTCCACACTGCAAAGTTACGAATTTTCCGGGCTATAATACAGCTGCTCCGAAAAATTGACAATATTCGCGAAAATGGCGGCTTATACCATTATCTGCGGTAGTCATCGTGGATGAAGCGGGCGACGGAGTCGGTGGTATTGGGGTCTATCACAACGTCGGCGGCAGCTTTGACTTCCGGAAAGGCATTTCCCACGGCCACTGCCACGTCGGCGACGGCGAGCATGGGCAGGTCGTTGAGATTATCGCCGAAGACCACAAGACGGTCGGCGCCTACGCGCTGTTTCAGACGCCCTATAGCGGCGGCTTTGCTCACGCCGGGGGCAAAGACTTCGAGATTTGCCACCGCCGTATTGAAAATATCGGGATAGCAGAACACCGAGCAGTCGGTTTCTGCGCGCAAGGCGTCGGCAGCACGCTCCACAGCGGTGCGCTCGCCCATGGCAAAGCATATCAGTGTGTTCGCGCGAGCGTCGTCGGGTACTTGCGAGCGCATATGGAACCGTTTGAACGCCAAATGCTTGCGCTCGAGGTAGAAATTTTCCTCGGCTTTGTTCATTGCATCGGCACCGTGGTATACGTCGAGGCTGGCGCCGTCGGCGCCCATGGTGTAGACAAACGGATGCACTCCGTGGCGGCGGCAGGCGGCCAGAGCGGCGCTGCATCCCTCGGCGGTGAAATATCGGGTGTCGGAAAAACGGCGGTCGCCGGCGTGCCACATGGCGGCGCCCGTCATCACTATTGCGGGCAGACGCAGGCCGCAAGCAGCCGTGAGTGGTCCTTGTGTGGCAGGGGTTCGTGCGGTGGCTACTGTGACGAGCGCGCCGCTGTCCACGGCCTCGGAAATGAGGGCTGCCGAGCGTTCGCTCACGCGACTGTCGGCGCCCAGCAGGGTGCCATCCATGTCGCTGACGTATAGGGTTTTCATTCTTTGTCGAAGCGGCTTTTTCGGTCGGCGTCGACGGGCAGCCAGCGGTAGAGCCGGTCGGAAGGCCGTATCTTGGCGGGCACGGCTATAGAGAAAGCGTCGCCCTTAACAGCGCGCTCCACAGAGCGACCGTCAACGCGAATATCGTCGACGGTGATTATCAGAGCACCGGTGGTAGGACCGGTGATCACCACTTCGTCGCCGCGGCAGAGTTCGGCGCCTTCCATAAAGAACTCGCCCACGCCCAGGCCCGAGAAATACTTCACTCCTTTGGCAACATATTCCTTTACCCGCGTTGCCGATGAGCCGTACTTGCCGCTCCACTCGCCCAGGCGCTGCCCCAGATAGTAACCGTCCCAGAAGCCGCGGTTGAAAATTTTGGCGAGGCGTTCGTCCCAACGCGCCACGGCTTCAGCGCCGTATGTTCCACTGCATATGGCGTCGAGGGCCTCGGAGTAGCACTCCACTGCCGTGCGCACATATTCGGGACCGCGGGCGCGTCCCTCGATTTTGAACACACGCACGCCGGCATCGGCCATGCGATCCAGGAAATGGATGGTTTTGAGGTCTTTGGGCGACATTATATATTTGTTGTCGACCTTAAGAGCGTCGCCGGTCTCGAGGTCGGTCACCTCGTAGCCGCGACGGCATATCTGCGTGCAGCTGCCACGGTTGGCGCTGGAATTCATCTGATGGAGCGAGAGATAGCACTTTCCGGAAACAGCCATGCAGAGGGCGCCGTGGCAGAACATTTCCAGACGCACGCGTTCGCCGCGGGGTCCGCGGATATCTTCGGCGTCGATGGCGTCGGCTATGGCGCGCACCTGCTCGAGGTTGAGCTCCCGGGCGAGCACCATGACGTCGGCCCATGCGGCATAGAAACGCACGGCCTCGATGTTCGATATGTTGCACTGCGTAGAGATGTGCACTTCCATGCCGTGACGGCGGCAGGCGGCGAAGACGGCAATATCGGAGGCTATGATCGCACTGACGCCGGCCTCGGCGGCCGCCTGGACAATCTCGTCGACGCGCCGGAGGTCGGCGTCGTAGACAATGGTGTTCACCGTCAGATAAGTGCGCACGCCGGCGGCGGTGGCTACCGATACTATCTGCCGCAGGTCATCGAGGCTGAAATTGGCGCTCGAGCGCGACCGCATATTAAGACCGCCGACACCGAAATAAACGGCATCGGCGCCGGCAGCTATGGCGGCGGCAAGGGAGTCATAGCTCCCCACCGGCGCCATGATTTCAAAATCGGAGCGTGTCAGGGCTGTGAGCTTCAGTTAGCTTCGGTGGCACCCTCGGCGTCGGCGGCAGGAGCCTCGGCGGGGATTTCCACAACCTCTACTGCCTCGTTCTCGGTCTCGGTAACCTCTACGGGAGCGGTGCCGAGCTGGCCGGCGGCGGGCAGGGTTGCGGCGGGAGCGCTCTCGGTGGGTATGGCGCGCAGGCGTTCGGTGGGTTTAACGGCTCCCGAGGTGTAGGCCGATACTATGGAGAGGACGGCAAGGATGGCCACAAGACTCCATGTTGCTTTTTCGAGGAAGCTGTTGGTCTGACGTACGCCCATCACGGAACCGGCGCCGCCGAACTGCGACGACAGGCCGCCGCCTTTCGATTTCTGTATCAGTACAATGCCGATAAGAAGGACGGCAACGAGGATTGTGAGGGCAATTATGACAACGTGCATAGCGTAAATTGGTGATATTATTTGTTTTAACGTTTAAAATCGGGCGGCTGTACGCCACGGGCGTGACAGTCGGCCACTATTACTTTGCGTAAAAACCGCAATTGGTCTGCAAAGTAAGCACTTTTTTTTGGAAATTTCAAATTTAACGACGATATAATGTCGTAAGCACGCTCATAGCGGTGCTGTTTTACGAAAACGGCGGCGAGGGCTTCGCTGAGGAGACTGTCGTCGGCAGCCTTTGCCGGTGGAGCCACCGGCGTGCTGTCGGTGTCGCTGCCTGGCGCCGGCGCCGGCACGGCCTCGGGGGTCTGCGTGGCGGGATGGTGGCTGAGGATGAACGCCGCTATTCGTCCGTCGTCGCTGGCGGGGTCGGCGGGCGCGGCGGGCAGGTTTTCCTGCTCTTCACGTGCCAGAATTTCGCCATAGTCGGGCGTAGGATTGAAAATCATCTTCTCGAGGAGAGCCTCTTCTTCGGGCGAGGTGTTGCCGTAGGTTCTCAGGAAGGTGTCGATCACATCGTCGGTGGCGTGGCTTTCGGGCTTCTGAGGCGGATAGAATTCCGTCCAGGCGTCGCCGGCAGAGGCCGCGCCGATCGTTGCGGTGTCGGAGCAACCCAGCACCACGCGCGCACGTGCGGTGTCGATGTCGGCTACGGCGCCGGGGGTGCGCAGAGCTGCTATCCACACCGCTGTGGCATAAGGCATTGCTTTGACGGCGGCAGCCACGGTCTCGCCATCTACAGTCTCGCCGGCGGCAACGGCAGAGAGCATGGCCTTTATCTTGTCGGCGTTCTCCATTACCAGTCGCCGAGAGTGGCGTTAAAGATTAGTTCCACAAGTTCCTCGGTAATTTCCTCACAGAGGCCGTCCTGCACGTCGGTGAGCATTTCGGAGCTGGGAAAATCGCGGAAGGCGCTGAAAGTCTGGTCGCGGTCCTTGCCGTCGACCTTGTTGTCGACATATTTGACACGCACAGAAATGGTCAGACGGGTCATCGAGGCATAGGCGTTCTCCGTCACGGCCTGGGGCGTGAGCTGATAGCCGGTAATCTCGCCGCTGATCTCGAGGTCGGCGCCGGTGTCGACGGTCTGCAGCCGCGTGTTGCGGTCAATATAGTCGAGCAGAGCGTTTTCGAACATGGGCTGCAACGGCGGGTAAACCAGAGCTGCCCGAATGGGGAAATCACTCACTGCCACAGTTTTGTACACCGTATAATCGAGCGCCGACCCGTTGAGGGTCACACTCACCTTGCAGGCCGGTACGGTGGCGGCGAGCACCACGGCGGTCACCAGCGCCAGCGCGCGTGCCCGGCAACGCCCGGCGGCAATGGATGCCTTACATATATTATATAACTTATTCCAGACCATATTCCTTGATTTTGCGGTAAAGCGTTCGCTCGGAGATATTGAGTCGGTCAGCGGCGGCTTTGCGATGACCACCCTCCAGTTCGAGGGCACGGCGTATGAGCATGCGCTCGCTGTCGCGGAGGGTATCGGTGTTCTGCGAGGCTTCGTCGGGAACAGCTGCCGGAGTGGCGGTCTCTGCATCGGGGGCAGGGGCCGATGTCTTGTCGGGAGCCGCGCCGACACCGCTGGTGCAGTTCTGCGGCAGCAGGTTGGCCATGGGTACATCGATATCGAACTCGCGGGGCCGGGCGGCGGGGCGTGAGCACTGCTGCTCGAGGTGGTCGATACGGCGCTGCAGGTTGAAAATCATGCCTAACAGCATGTCGCGCTCGCGCTCGTAGGCATGAGCCTCGTAACCGGGTGTCACCATGGGTACATAGCTGTCGGCCACGCCCGGCAGATAGCGCCGCAGCGTGTCGGCACCCACGGTCTCGCCGGCCTGGAAGAGGGCGAGCTGGTCCACGACGTTCTTGAGCTGACGGACATTGCCGGGCCATCGGTATGCGGCCATGGTTGCGCGAGCATCGTCGCCGAATTCAATGGGAGCGGTTCGGTAGCGCTCGGCGAAGTCGGCGGCGAACTTGCGCGCCAGCAGCCGTATGTCGGCGCCGCGCTCGCGCAGCGGCGGCAATGCTATCAGCACTGTGGAGAGGCGGTAATAGAGATCCTCGCGGAAGCGGCCCTCGGCAATGGCGCGCTGCAGGTCCACATTCGTGGCGGCCACAATGCGCACGTTGGTTTTCTGCACCGTGCTGGAACCCACTTTGAGAAATTCGCCGCTCTCGAGCACGCGGAGCAGGCGTGCCTGGGTTGTGAGAGGCAGCTCGGCGACTTCGTCGAGGAAGATAGTGCCGCCGTCGGCCTCCTCGAAGTAGCCCTTGCGGGTGTCTACGGCGCCCGTGAAGGCACCTTTCTCATGGCCGAAAAGCTCCGAGTCTATGGTACCCTCGGGTATGGCGCCGCAGTTCACGGCAATATAACGCGCATGTTTGCGCGGGCTGTAGGCATGGATAATCTTCGGGAAGAATTCCTTGCCCGTACCGCTCTCGCCGACAACGAGCACCGACAGGTCGATTGGCGCCACGCGCACGGCGCGCTCCACCGCCGCCGTCAGCGCCGGCGCATTGCCTACTATTCCAAAACGCAGCTTGGCCTGCTGCGCGCTTTCGTTGAGTGTGTTCATATTTCCGACTGCAAAGTTAGCGAAAAACCGCCGAAAAAAGAACCACAACAAAAAAATCGGCGAAAAAGTTTGCACGGTTGAAAAAAAGGTAGTAAATTTGCACCGCAAAAGCAAGCCGGAGGGCTTGGTCAATGTTGCGAAACCTGCTTCAATAGCTCAGTCGGTTAGAGCATCTGACTGTTAATCAGAGGGTCGTTGGTTCGAGTCCATCTTGAAGCGCAGAAAAATGAGTCGGCAGGCTTCCGCCCGCCGACTTTTTTTTTGAAACATAAACTAATTTGTGTTAACTTTGCAAGCGCAAACCCCAACGGTAGACGATGCAGTACACAGTATTCGATTTTCTCGCCCTTTTAGGCTCGGTAGGCCTGTTCCTTTATGGTATGAAGGTCATGAGCGAGGGCCTTCAGAAAGCCGCCGGCGACCGCCTGCGCAATATCTTGTCGGCAATGACCCGCAACCGCTTTGCCGGTCTGATAACAGGATGTGCCATCACGGCATTGATACAAAGCTCGTCGGCATCGACGGTGATGGTAGTGAGCTTTGTCAACGCCGGTCTTATGACTCTGGCGCAGTCCATGGCGGTGATAATGGGTGCCAACGTGGGCACAACATTCACGGCATGGATAATATCTCTCTTCGGCTTCAAAGTCAACGTGTCGGCAATGATAATGCCGCTCATCGCCGTGGCCGTGGTACTCCTGTTCACGAACAAGAGCAAACCCAAGAGCATCGGCGAGTTCCTCATAGGCTTCGCCTTCCTGTTCATGGGTCTCGATATGATCAGCCAGTATGTCCCCGACCTTCAGAGCAACCCCGAGATGTTCGCCTTCCTGCGGGAGTATGCGTCGATGGGAATATGGTCGGTTCTGATATTCTGTCTGGTGGGGCTGGTGCTCACCGCCATTATACAAAGTTCGGCGGCGACCTTCGCCATAACGCTGATAATGTGCTCCAAAGGATGGATTGACTTCAACCTGGCGTGCGCGCTGGTGCTCGGCTCGAACATAGGCACCACCATCACGCCGCTGCTGGCGTCG
This sequence comes from Muribaculaceae bacterium, assembly GCA_017621055.1. GTDB lineage: Bacteria > Bacteroidota > Bacteroidia > Bacteroidales > Muribaculaceae > CAG-873. Next base: position 70,596 of record JAGATX010000027.1, read on the forward strand.
ATGAGCGGCAATGTGGCCGCAAAGCGCACCGCTATGGGGCATCTGCTGTTCAACTTTTTGGGCACCATATGGTGTCTGGCGGTGTTCATGCCTTTTGTGGATTTCAACTCATGGATCACGGAACTTATCGGTCAGGGCGACCCCCGCGAGCTATTCACCTTTGTCAACGGACTTGAGGTCTCCGACCCCGATCTATATAATCACCTGTTCGACAACAGTCTGCCCGCCGGCCACACCACGCTCGTGAAAATCGGCGCCATGCAGATGAGCGTGTCGTTCGGCCTGTCCATATTCCACACCACTTTCAACATTGTCAATGTGTTGATAATGATATGGCTCACCAATCTGTATGTCAAGATCGTGGAGTGGCTTGTGCCCGCCAAGCACCGCGACGACGAGGAATTCACCCTCAAGTTCATCAGCGGCGGTCTGCTCAACGCCTCCGAACTCAACATCGCCCAGGCCGAGAAAGAACTGGTGGTATACGCCGAGCGAGTGGGACGCATGCTCACCATGGCCCAGACGCTGGTACACACCAAGGAGAAAACCGAGGAATTCAACAAGTTATATTCCCGTCTGGAAAAATACGAGGACATTTCCGACCGCATGGAGCTGGAAATCGCCCACTACCTCAACCGATGCGCCGAAGGTCGCCTCTCGAACGAAGGCAAACTGCGCATAGCCGCCATGCTCAACATCATCAGTGAGATAGAGAGCATTGCCGACTGCTGCATGGGCGTGGGCAAGATTCTGATGCGAAAGATAGAGAGCGGAGTGGACTTCAACGAGGAAATCTACAACAACATCGACGCCATGTACGTCTACGTCCGCGCTGCCATGGAGATGATGACCGCTCAGCTCGCCGACATAGAGAACGTCAGCGCGAAGAACCTCATGGATTCCTACAACAAAGAGCGCGAAATCAACAACTTCCGCAACCAGCTGCGCGGCGCCAACGTAGGCAACATCAACAGCCACCATTACGAGTACCAGGCCGGCATTTACTACATGGACATTGTCGGCGACCTCGAAAAGACCGGCGACTACATCATCAATGTAATCGACACTATAAAGGACAATTTCCGCAAGCAGCCGGCATGAAAACGGCCACGTCTGCGATGATAATTTGTAAGTAGCGCCACAATCAGCGATTTACAGGCCTCTGAGGCACTTTGCATCGCCCGTCTTGCCCTTTCTGCGCCATGCCGGGAGGGCGACGGTGTAATAAAAAATGTAAACAAAGATAATACAATTCGATTACGGCAATAAAAATCTGAAAAAGAAGTTGCAAATTTGCATTGGAATTATTAGAGACATCCCCGCAGCGAAATCGCCGCATAAGGTACCTCATGATTTCCATGATAATAAACCGCTATGGCAGCCTTAGGCCACATCCTTATTGTAGACGATGACGAGAACATCGTCGAACTGATGACGGTGAACCTCCGTTCCGAGGGCTTCGTCGTCGACAAGGCGCGTTCCGCCGCCGATGTCGACATCGAGGCCCTGGGCGACATACGTCTTATTGTGGCCGACTCGATGAACGCTTCCATGACGGGCCTCGACCTCGTATATGAGCTCAAGGACAACCCTATCACCGAGCACATTGCCGTAATCCTCTACTCCAACATACGCTCGGAGCGCATGGTGATCGACGCCCTTGATGCCGGCGCCGACGATTACATTGTCAAACCTTTCTCGCTGCGCGAGATGATAGCCCGAATAAAGAGCATACTGCGGCGCCAGCGCCGCTCGGCGGTGGCACCTGCCGCATGCCTCAAGTTCGAAGGGCTGACAATGGACGTACAGTCGCAGACCGTAAAAATCGACGGCCTGCCCGTGGCCCTCTCAAAAACAGAATACGCCATCCTGTACATGCTCCTGCGCAACATGAACAACTTTGTGAGCCGCGCCGAAATCTACCGGCGCGTATGGCCCGACGAAGAAGGGGGCAACGAGCGGATTGTGGACACTAACATCAGCCGCCTGCGCAAAAAGCTCGGTGACCTCGGCGCTCGGATAATAAACCGCTCCGGCCACGGCTACATGATAGGCTGAAATAAATTTGCCGAACTTTTTTCTATCACCTTTGTTGTTTTAAGACAAAGATGCCGGCAGCGCATCGGATATGACCTCCCGCGCTTCCCATGGAACAGGCTATTAGAGCATTCAGCCTAAAAATTGACGACTACGCAGCTGAAATCGAAAAAATTTTGGGCGATTGCACAAATTTTCGTAACTTTGCAGTCGGAAAACGGGCTGTGGCTGCCCCAAACCATCCCAAAGTCAGATTATATTCAACCCGCCCGCGCCTTCAGGCCGCTGCCCGGCAAGGCACGCCGTTATAATGGCACGCAGGCACCCCCGAGCAACATAACTATCTAACGGCGGTACCGCTCCCACGACGGAGCCTGTGTCCGCAGTATTGCAGATATGTACAATATCAACGAACTTTCACAGATGGGCGAGGCCGAACTCAAGGCCGTCGCCGAAGGCCTTGGCCTCAAAAAAATAGATCCGTCAAAAAAGGAGGAGCTGGTGTTCCGCATCCTCGACCAGCAGGCTATCGCCGGCGCTGCCGGCGCCGCCGACAAAGCCCCTCAGAAGCGCGGACGTAAGAAAAAGGAAACACCTGCGGCTAAAAACGCCGAAAAATCCGAGGCAAAATCCGATAAGGGCTCGTCAAAAGCCGACACCGCCGCCGTTGCCGCCGGCACCGCCGAACCGGCACCTGCTGCCGAGAAAAAACGTCGCGGCCGTCCCCGCAAAGCCGACACCGCAGCTGCAAATGCCGAGGCTACCGCAACCCGGGAATCGGCACCGGCAGAAACCGACGCCCCCGAGTCCCAGCCTATGGCCAGCGCGCCTCAGAACGAACCCGTCGCAACTGAACAGCCGCAGACTCCGGCGCCGGCCCCCGAGCAGCCTGTTTCAGAAGGCGTCGTCTCCGACAATGTTCCTGCCGAGCAACCCGCGCACCGCGACTTCCTGCCCAAACCCGACAGCAGCCTTGCAGAGTTCTTCCCCCGCACCCGCGGCCGCAAATTCGTGCCTCGCGACCGCCGCGACAACGCCGACGGCGAGCCCCGCCACAGCGAGGGCGACCGTCGCCCCCAGCAGCAGCAACCCCAGCTGCCCCCTGTGCCCGAGACAATTATCCTCACCGAACCCGGGCAGCCGCTGCCTCAGCAGCCCGGTCAAGGCAAAAAGAACAAAAAGAACCGCTTCGATCAGCGCCGCGACCACCAGCAATACAACTTCGACAATATCCTCAGCGCCACGGGCGTGCTCGAAATCGAACCCCAGGGCTTCGGGTACCTGCGCTCCGCCGACTTCAACTATCTGCCGTCGCCCGACGATATTCTGCTCACCCAGCAGCAGATAAAGATGTTCAGTCTCCGTGCCGGCGACGTGGTGGAAGCCCGCATCCGCCCCCCGCGCGACAATGAGAAATATTTTGTCCTCACCGACGTGGTGAGCGTCAACGGCCGCTCCCTCGGCTTTATCCGCGACCGCGTGGCCTTCGAGCACCTCACACCCCTCTTCCCCGACGAGAAATTCGACCTCACCTCCGGCCGTTCGTGCACCATATCCACCCGAGTGGTCGATATGTTCTCGCCCATCGGCAAAGGACAGCGCGGTCTCATCGTGGCACCCCCCAAGACCGGCAAAACCCTCCTGCTAAAGGATATCGCCAACGCCATTGCCGAGAACCACCCCGAAACATACATCATGATACTGCTCATCGACGAGCGCCCCGAAGAGGTGACCGACATGCGCCGCAGCGTAAACGCCGAAGTCATTGCCTCGACCTTCGACGAACCCGCCGACCGCCACGTCAAGATAGCGTCGATAGTGCTCGAAAAAGCCAAGCGAATGGTGGAATGCGGCCACGACGTAGTGGTGCTCCTCGACTCCATCACCCGTCTCGCACGCGCATACAACACCGTGGCCCCCGCTTCCGGAAAAATACTCTCCGGCGGCGTCGACGCCAATGCCCTGCAGAAACCCAAGCGCTTTTTCGGTGCCGCCCGCAATATCGAAGGTGGCGGCTCTCTAACCATCATCGCCACGGCACTCACCGAGACAAGCTCAAAGATGGACGAGGTGATATTCGAAGAATTCAAGGGCACCGGCAACATGGAGCTGCAGCTCGACCGCAAACTCTCGAACAAGCGTATATTCCCCGCCGTCGATATCATGGCCTCCAGCACACGCCGCGATGACCTGCTGCTCAAAAAAGAAACCCTCGACCGCATGTGGATACTGCGCCGCTTCCTTTCGGACCGCAACTCGGTGGAAGCCATGGAGTTCATCAAGGACCGGATGGAGCGCACCCTCGACAACGAGGAACTCCTCCGCACCATGGGCGACTGAGTCCCCGCAAATAACAAAAAAGTGCGTGCAGTCTGCACGCACTTTTTTTATTTGCTGTCAATATTCCCGGACGTCGGCGTCGATACCGCCCGGTGCGGAGGGGTCGAGACGCACGCTGTGGATTTTGCGGCCGGTAACGGTGCGGCTTCCCACAAGGCGGCTGTTGCCGGCGGCGTCGAAGCTGAAAAGCACCAGCCGATGGTCCATCCCGTTGGTAATCACCACTGCCACATCCTCATATCGCGAGTCGGGGTTGACAATACGGTCGGTATATGTCTCGCGGTATACATCGAGCGCCGGCACCTCGAGGCGCCAGCGGCCCTCGCCGCCGCCAAGAGTGCGGAAATATTCGATCAATGCCCGGCGCTGATAGCCGTGAGGCAACGCACGCAGGGCCTGGCCGCGCACCGCCGCTGCAAGAATGGCGCGCGAAGCGCTGTCGAGCAGCATGTACGTCTCGGCATACCCCCTGGCCTCCACGCCGTTGCGGCGGTAGAGAACCAGCGAGCGCTCGGGACCCGGCGTTATCATGCCCACCGATTCGCCGAAGGGTACGGTCACCACAGTTGCACCGCTGCCGTCGGCATTCTCACTCAAGGTAATATCTTCCACGGGATAAAAAGTGGCCGTCACCTCAGCATCGTCGCCGCCAACAAAAAGGGCGATTGCTGTGCCGGCACCTATGAGCATAAGCACAGCGAGGGCTATTGACAGAACCACGCGGCTGCTCCAGCCGCCCTCCGTTGGCCGGACGGGGCGGTTGACGGCCCGTCGCTCAGGCCTCGCTTCGGGGGTGTTGCGCTGCGGCCTGCTTTCAGCCGACGACACTATGCCGCTGTGAGGAAAGAGATTTTGCGGCTCCGGTGCAGGAGGGGGCACGGGATTATAATGCACGTTGTCTGCCGGGGCGGCGGAGGCTCCGATAGGCACCGTGGGTACGGCTTCAGTGTCGGCAGCCACGCCACGCGCCGGCGTGGACAGATGCTGCGACGGTATCGGCGCCACATCGCTGCCGCGGAACACCCGCGATGACGTGGCGGCGATCTCCTCGTCGCTCAGCGGCGCGGGCGAGCCGCAGTTGGGACAACGCTCCGAACCCGGGGGCAGTATACTGCCGCATTTATAGCATGTATGCATTGTGGCGCTCATAGTCAGGCACAAAATTACAGTATTTTTTTTGATTTGGCGCAGTGTGGCGCCGCTATTACGATATTTTTTTGTAATTTTGAAGCCGCTCCGCCGCAGCGGGCGTTTTGCGGCTGTGCCGCGCGAACTTTTGCAACCGTCACCTTGTTTTTTTGTTGCGCAACTTCTGCCGTTGCACATCGAAATACCATATTCATCACCATATGCACCGAAAACTCTACCGTATCCTTGTGGCCGCCGTAGCCGCCGCCATGTCGCTCACCGCGCTCGCCGAGATACCGACGGGCTATTACAATTCGCTGATAGGCAAAAAAGATGCCGAGCTCAAGCTCGCCATGCACAACATGCTCCGCAACTTCACCCATGTGTCGTCGTACGGCGCCCTGCCCTCCTATTTCCAGCGCACCGACGTATACCCCAACTCCAACCGGTGGTGGGACATGTACTCCGACATACCGCTCTACGCGCCGTTGTTCACCGGTCTCAACCGCGAGCATTCATTTCCCAAGAGCTGGTGGGGAGGCTCCACAAGCGTCGAGGCATATATAGACCTCAACCACCTCTATCCCTCCGAACGCGCCGCCAACACCGCAAAGAGCAATTTTCCGCTCGGCATGGTGGATATGAACCAGCCCGTGCGCTTCAACAACGGCATATGCAAGGTCGGTTACCCCGTCAACGGCCAGGGTGGGGGCGCCACCTCAGTGTTCGAACCTGACGATGAGTACAAAGGTGATTTCGCCCGCACTTACTTCTATATGGCCACCACCTACCAGAACCTGACGTGGAAATACACCTATATGGTGAGTCAGAACGCATACCCCACGCTCAACGCCTGGTCCATATCCCTGCTGATGGCCTGGCACCGCGCCGACCCCGTGAGCCAGAAGGAGATAGACCGCAACGAGGCTGTCTATGCAATCCAGAACAACCGCAATCCATTTATCGACATGCCCGAACTCGCCGAATATCTGTGGGGCGAGAAAGTGGGTGAGGCCTTTACTCCCGGCAGCATTGTCATTCCGCCCGTAGGCGACCCGCAACTGATAGCCCCCTCCATCGGCATGGAACTGGACTTCGGCAAGGTTGCCCTGGGACGCTCCGTCACCCGGCGCCTTTTTGTGCACGGCGCCGACCTGACGAACGCCATAGAAGTACAGCTCTACTCCGGCAGCAGCGCCAGCTTCCGCCTCGCCACCGAGAGCATACCCGCCAACCTGGCATGCTCCGACAACGGCTACTGGCTCAACATAACCTACACTCCGACCTCGGTAGGAATGCACGGCTCGCGCCTCCTCCTCTCGGGTGACTTCGAGGGGTCACGCGGCGTAGGGCTGCGCGGCCAGTGTGAACCGGTGCCGGTGCTTACGGCATGCACAGCCACCGAAGCAACCGACATTACCCCCAGCAGCTACACCGCCAACTGGACCAGCCCCGGCAACGAGACTATCGACTATTATGTGGTGACCCGCACGCGCTACGTAGGCGCCGAGGCATTCACCGAGGAGCTCGTCGCCGAGCAGAACTGGCTGGAGATTACCGATTTCGATACCTCCGACTCCGAGTCCTACTCGGTTCAGAGCGTCTATCTGGAAGAGCGGTCGCCGATGTCGAACGTAATATTTGTCAGCCACTCCGGCGTGACGGGCCTGGAGGAACAGCAACCCCTTGTCGTTCAGTCGTTCGCCGGATTTATCCGCTTCATCTGTTCGTCGCCGCAGACAGCCTGCCGAGTTTTCGATATCTCGGGACGCACCATAGCCACCCTCGACGTCATCGAGCAGAACACCGACCTGGAACTCACGCCCGGCACATACCTCATAGTCACCGCCGAGCACCCCTCGCCCATCAAGGTGTTAGTCTATTGATTGTCACGCCCTGACAATGCGGCCCACGGCGGCCTGCGGAGTCATCGACTCGCGCAGCGCCTCCACACCCGCAACGAAAGCGGCGTCGCCTATGCCCGCCACGGCAAGGATGCCGGCGGTGAGCAGTGCCTCGAGCTCGGCTTTGAGCACTCCCGGATGCGGAGGCTCGAAGCCGAGCTCCACGGTTATTATATCGTCGTCGGCCTCGATGTCGGCAACGTTCGATGCCGTCACTGCCGGGCCAAGTGCCATGAAGATGCGTGCCAATACATCGCGAGCAACGCGGCGCAGCATATCATGATGACGGTGGTTGAGAAGGTCGGGCACGTCGGCGCCACGGGCGCGCCGCAGGGCGCTGGCTGCATAGATGCCGTCCAGCACGGCATTGATCGATATTCCTATCATGGAAATTGGAAATTTAAAATTTAAAATTATGCATTATGAATTCTGAATTAAACTACGCGAACCTGCCGTTCGACGCCACGGTTTTGTTCACCTTGATGAAGTCCCGGAGGATAGTGGCGGCATGGTCGGCGCTGATATACCATCGCGAAGGACGACGGTAGCTGAGCACAAATGTCAGCGCCTTGCAGAAACGCAGGCCGCGCATGGCCATAACGGCACGCACCTCGTCGGCAAGTTCGAGCCACATGCCCGTGCGCAGCGTCCGTCCTATCGAGCCGGCGGGGGCATCCATTATTTTATGAAGCACGCGCGAGGCATATTCGTAGCTCACGAAGTAGGCCGGCGGCCGGCACGCCAGCGTGCGCTCTATGAGCTGTGCTCGCGTCAGCCGCTCGCTGTTGGCCAGCGCCGACGACAGAATTTGCATTGCCTGCCCCACAAAGGCACGGCGGAAATAGTCGCTGTTAGTATTCATTTTGTATAAATTGTATTTTTACAATGCAAATATACAACTTAGATTTGTATTTGTCAAGCCCTGTCGTTGCATTTTTACAATTAATTTTCAAACCATTCGTCTCTATGCTTGATTTTCAGCTTGTTGCAGGAACCCTTATGCGATGAATTCCCAATTATTTGCCCCGACATGCAGGAAATTCAAAATTAACTCGTAACTTTGCGATTGTATGTACAAGACGATACGCACACTGAGAATAGGGCTGGCGCTGATATGCATGGGCGTGCCTACTGTGGCGCTGATAGTGGGCTACAGCGCCATATTCAGCCGCATGCAGAGCCTGGTATCGCTCATTGCCGGCTCTACAGCCTGTCTGGTGTTCTGGCTGGCCGTATCGCTGGTGTACGGCCGGCTGTATTGCTCGACGGTGTGCCCCTTGGGCACGGCTATGGACGGCGTGTCGCTGCTGGGCCGGCTTGTCGAACGCCGCAGCCGCGACTACCGTTACCGGCAGCCATCCACAAAAGTGCGGATAACCTTTTTCACGATAGCCATCGTGCTGATACTCTGCGGTGGCGCCGTTCTCCCCACGTTGCTCGACCCCTTTACTGCCTATGCCCGTACGGTAGAGGCCCTGATAGCGCGCCCGGTGCACCTTTTAGGCATAGGCGCGGACATCGAGGCCGTGTGTTTCAGTCTCACATCCACCGCCCTGGGCGCCGCATATGCTCTTTTTGTCGTGGTCTTCGCCTGGCGCCACGGGCGCCGGCTGTGCAACACAGCATGCCCTGCAGGCTCGCTGCTGGGCCTTGCCTCGCGCCGCGCAATCTTCCACTTCGATATCAACACAGACAAGTGCATCAACTGCGGCGAGTGCGAGCGCGTGTGCAAGAGCGGGTGCATAGACCTGTGCAGCCACACCATCGACACCACACGCTGCGTGGTGTGTTTCGACTGCACGGCCATATGCCCCAACGACGCCATCACCTACCGCAGCGGCCGCCATCGCCTGAGCATGCCCATGCTGCAGACCACCGCCGGCTCACGCAACGCCGAAGCCGACTGCTCGGCCGACTTACAAAAGAAAATCACAGAAAAAGAATGAAACAATACCTCGACCTTCTCGCCCACATCCTCGCCGACGGACACCGCAAGAGCGACCGCACAGGCACGGGCACGCTGTCGACCTTCGGATACCAGATGCGCTTCGACCTCTCCGACGGTTTTCCGTTGCTGACCACCAAGAAACTGCACCTGAAATCCATTATCCACGAACTGCTGTGGTTTCTGCGCGGCGACACCAACGCGCACAGCCTCCAGGACGTGGGTGTCAGGATATGGAACGAATGGGCCGACCCTGTCACCGGCGAACTCGGACCCATCTACGGCGCTCAGTGGCGGTCGTGGCCCGACGGCAACGGCGGCGTCATCGACCAGATAGCGCAGGCGCAGGATACCATCCGACATGACCCCGACTCGCGGCGTATTATAGTGAGCGCATGGAATGTGGCCCAGTTGCCGCAGATGGCGCTGTCGCCCTGCCATGCCCTTTTCCAGTTCTATGTGGCCGACGGCAAGCTCAGCCTGCAGCTCTACCAGCGCAGTGCCGACTGCTTCCTCGGTGTGCCGTTCAATATAGCGTCGTATGCCCTGCTCACCATGATGATGGCGCAGGCAACCGGCTTGAAGCCCGGCGAATTCATCCACACCCTCGGCGACGCGCATCTCTACCTCAACCATCTGGAACAGGCGCGCCTGCAGCTGCAGCGCCAGCCGCGCCCCCTTCCGGTGATGACCCTCAACCCCGAGGTGCACGATATCTTCGACTTCCGCTACGAGGATTTCAGGCTCAGCGGTTATGACCCTCACCCACACATAGCGGCCACGGTGGCTGTATGATACGCATAATCGCCGCCCTCGACCGCCGCGGCGCCATAGGTGCCGGCGGCGACCTCCTCTACCGGCTGCGCGAGGACATGCGTCACTTCCGGCGCCTCACCACCGGCAACACCGTGGTCATGGGCCGACGCACATTCGAAAGCCTGCCCGGCGGAGCGCTTCCGGCACGCCGTAACATCATAGTCAGCGGCAGCGGCTACCACGCCGACGGTGCCGAGACTGCCGCGAGTCTCGACGAGGCTCTGCGTCTTGCCGCCGACGGTCCCGGCGACACCTTCATTATCGGGGGTGGCAGCATATACGCCGCCGCCCTGCCCCTGGCCGACCGCCTTGATCTTACGGTTATCGATGCCGTGCACCCGGCGCCTGACACGTTCTTCCCGTCGTTCAATCCCGACGATTTCACGTGCGCCTATCTCACCGCCGGCGACGGCCTCTATTTCGCGGGACTCGACCGGAAAAAGACGGCGAAGGCCACGGCCACAACCGCGCAATAAGCGGCGAAAATGAGCCATACCGGCAGCCAGTCGCCCATGAGATAGCGACCTCCGGGCGTCACCGTCCAACGGCAGAAGCAGTTCACCACAGCACCGGCGGCGAACATACCGGCCGATGCCCCAACACCACGACCCATCATCACCAACAGACACTGAGCAGTAGCCTTGGAGCCCTCCGATACCTCGCGCTCAACAAAGAGCGAGGCGGCAACGGTATTGAAATCGAAGGCCACGCCGTAGACTATCATGCCGCCTGCGAGCACCCACAGCCCGCTGCCGGGATCGCCGAGAGCGAAACACAGGAAATTGAGGCTCCACGCCACCATTGCCATGAGCATGGTGACTTTCACGCCGGCGCGCGCCATGACGGCACCCACGCACAGCATCCACAACACCTCCGAAATCTGCGACAGCGACATCAGCAGCGTGGCATTATCGGCTCCGAAAGTGCCGACAAAGCCCTCCAAGGCACGGTAATGGGTGATATATGGCGTGGCGTAGCCGTTGTTTATCTGCTGGGCAACGCCTATGAGCATGGCAAAGAGAAAAAACATGCCCAGATTGCCCTTGCGGAGGATTTTCAGCATCGTGCGCAGGCTTATCGGCGAGTCGTAGGTGGCGGCGGGACGTTGGTGCGGCATTAGCAGCGCATAAGCTGCCGTGACAAAGCCTAAAAGGGCGGCGGCGCCCAGTTGCCAGCATGTGTACTGCATTCTGTCCATTGCATGGGTGCTGTCGCCGCCGAAACAGATACCGATACCTTCGCCGGGCACGATCCACACGGTGTTTACCATCCACATCATGGCCACAAAACCTACCGTTCCCCACAGCCGCGTGCGCGGAAAGAGTTTCGTGGTATCGGCACCGCTGCGGCGGAGTGCAGCCAGCGCCGTGGCGTTGCACAGCGGCAGTGTGGGAGTATAGAATGCCGTCGCCGCACCGAAAAGAGCGAGGGTAGCGGCGCCGTCGGGGCGCGGATGGCCAAGAGCATATGCGAACAGCCCGGCCATGGCCGTGGCCGACAGCGCATGGCATACGGCCAGCAGCCGCACGGGTCCGGTGTGCCGGTCGGCGATGTATCCGGCCAGCAGCGGCATGACCAAGGCGGCGAAGCCGGCCATGGCGTAGAACCACGGTATCATGTCTCCGAGGCCCGCGCCCCCCAGAAACTGGCCCATCGACACCAGGTAGCAGCCCCAGATGCCGAACTGAAGGAAATAAAGCGATGACAGGCGGCGCGTCACCTCAGACAGACTTAGCGGGGAGCGCCCTCGGCGGCAGGAGCGGGACTGGTCCCGGCAGCGGGTGCGGCCTCGGCGTCGAGCCGTTCGAGCAGACGTGCCACGGCGGCGCGTATCTGTTCGTCGTTGCCGGCAACGGTTTCTGCCGGGGTGTTATAGACAGTCACTTCGGGGATGAGCTGGCGGTTCTCCAGGGGATGTCCGTCGAGACCGAGGGTAGTCACCTGCGGTATGCCGAACACCAGCATGGGGTCAATCTGGTCCTCCCACCATACCGCCGTCATTGTGCCGGGCACGGGAGCGCCTATGAGTTCGCCGATACCGAGGGTCTGGTAGGTGTAAGGCGTGCCGTATGCGTCGGAATAGTTGGCCTCGTTGACGAGCATGACCGAGGGCTTTGTCCACTGCGAGTAAGGCTCGGTACCCACATACTGGCCGCGGGGCGCGAAAGTGGCATAGGCCTTGCCGCCTAAGAGTATGGCAACGTCGTTATGCAGCCAGCCGCCGCCGTTGAAGCGGGTGTCGACAATGGCTGCCTCGCGGTTGCGGTATCGGCCCAGAAGCTCATCATATGCGGTGCGGAAACTCGGCGAGTCCATGCCCTCGATGTGGATGTATGCAAGCCGACCGTCCGAAAGGCTGTCGACAAGAGCCTGGTTATGCTCCACCCAGCGGCGGTAGAGGTCCGTGGAAATATCGTCGGACGGTTTCACAGTTATGTCCTCGACATTGCCGGCGGCACGGCGCACGGTAAGGCGTGTGCGGCGCCCGGCCTTGTCGTCGAGAAGCGGGAAATAGTCGGCGCCTGCGCCGATGGTGTCACCGTCGATAGCAAGAATGACGTCACCTGCGGCGATGGCGGCGCTGCGGGTGCCCAGAGGCCCGCGAGGCAGCACTTCCACAACCTTGAGACCCTCGCCTTCATAATCGGGGTCGAACCAGGCGCCGAGAGTGGCGGTTTCCATTGGTGCGCCGTAGGAATATGCGCTGGCGCCGGTGTGCGAGGCGTTCAGCTCTCCCAGAAGCTCGCTGAGCAGCACGGCGAAATCGGCGCGGTTGTTGATATAAGGCAGGAAACGGCGGTATGCCTCGACATACCCGTCCCAATCCACGCCGTGGAGGGTGGGATCGTAGAATTTATCCTTGATTTCGCGTGCGGCGTGGTTGTAGATGTATTCACGTTCGAGCGAGGGATGGCGGTCGTAGGGAGCGTCGAATTCCACCGCCGTTGCGCTGCCGTCGTCGAGCGAAACCTTGCTGATTCCGGAAGCGGTGAGGAAGAAGAGGTTTTCGCCGAGAGAGTCGGCCACGAAGCCGCCGCGAAGGCCTTCGGCAAGCACTTCTGTCTCGTCCTCGCGGATATCGCGTTTGTAGAGCTTGTAACCGCCCTCGGGGGCGGCGGCAAGGTAATAAAGGGCATCGCCGTCGGCACTGAGGTAGTAGTCGCCCATGTGCGCGGAGTTCTCTGTGAGACGGGCGGTACGGTAACGGCGGTTGGCGAGGTCGAAGGCGGGAGCCTCCGGCTCGGCAGTGCCTTTCTTTTTCTTCTTGGGCGCAGGCTCTTCCTCGGCCTCGTCATCGTCTTCCTCGTCTTCTTCGGCGAGGGCTGCCTCTTCGGCACTACGGTTGAAGCGGTCCCAGGCATCGCCGTCGAGAGCCATGAGCACTATATCATCCTCGTTGCCCCAGCTGCCGTGGCTGCGGTAGCCGTATTTGCCTGTGGCATAGGTAATGGCCTTGCCACCGAGCGCCCAGGCCGGCTGACTGTCGGAGTAGCCGCTTTCGGTGAGATCCACCACCTCGGAGCCGTCGGCGGCAACGAGGGCTATGTCGGTATTGTTCCAGCCGCCGACGCCGATATAGTCGATCAGCAGCCATTTGCTGTCGGGACTCCAGCAGAAGGTGATGTCGCCGTCGGCATAGGAGTAGTTGAACCGTCCGTCCAGAGCTGTTGTCACCTGCCGGCTGTCGAGATCAATCACCCGGAGGGTGGTGCGGTCCTCGAGGAAGGCCACTTTCTTGCCGTCGGGGCTGAATTCGGGCTGTTGGGCGGGTTTGTCGGAGCTGTAAAGCAGCTCTTCGTCGATACGCGTGGCATAGGCGAAGCCGCGGTCACCCTCGGGGATGCGGGCAATGTATAGTTTCCATATGCTGTCGCGTTCGGCATCGTAAACCAGGGCACGACCGCCGGGGGCGAAGTCCATTGAGCGTTCCTGTCCGGGGGTGTTGGTGATACGGCGTGTGGTTTCGTATTTTGTGGAGGTCACATATATGTCGCCGCGCAGGGTGAAGGCCACTTCCTTGCCGTCGTTGCTGACGGCCATGCCGTCGGCGCCGGACGACACATAGCGGCGCACATGGTCGGCGTCGTAGTTGTCGGTGGTGATGCTGACATCGAGCCTTTGGGGCTCGCTGCCGGGAACAAGGGTGTATATCTCGCCGTCATAGCTGAATGCCATGCGGCTGCCGTCGGGCGTGGCGGTGAGCGAGCGCACCGGGTGTGTGGTCAGTGACGTCAGGCGCGTGCGGCCGGGAGTGCCAACGCGTGCCGAGTAGACATTAAGCGAGCCTTCGTCCTCGGCGGTGAACACATATGAGCTGTCGCCGGTCCACACGGGGGTGCGCATGGCCGTGGAGCCGGTCTGCAGGGGCGTGAACATGCCGTCGGAGTACATATATATATCGGGGGTGCCGGCCGAGTGCTCGTGCTTGCGCCATATGTTCTCGTACGACTTCTTGTTTTCGAATATAATGCGTCCGTCCGGACTCACACTCAGAGCCGTTGCCGCCAGCGACAGCAGCAGGCGCGGTGCGCGCCCCGGACGGAGGCCGACGGTATAGAGTTGTGTGAAGAACGGTCCGTTGAGGTCTACCTGCGAGGGCATTATGTCGGCGGTGAAAATCACCGTGCTGTCGTTGAACCAGCCGCGCACGCGCTCGTTTCCGCTGTGTGTGGTGAGGCGCACGGGTGTGCCGCCAACGGCATCGACCACATATACGTCGGCAGAGCCGCGCCGGTTGCTCGTAAATGCAATTTTAGAGCCGTCGGGACTGAAATAGGGGTCGGAGTCGTACTCTTCGGAAGTTGTGAGGCGCGTGGCGGCTCCCCCGGCGAAGGGCACCGTGTAGATATCGCCTTTGAAGGTGAAAGCCACGGTGTTGCCGTCCGGACTGATGTTTGTGTTGCGGAGCCACAGAGGCGACGGTGCGCCCATGGCGGCGATAGCTGAGGCGGCAAAAACCGCCGCGAGAACCTTCTTCATTGCTTTATTATATTATTACCGAGGAAGATGCGGTCTATCCACGGTGTTGTGTATGAATACGGTATGAATTCGGGCGCCGGTACCGGGCGCGACAGGATGAAATTGGCCGGTCGGCCGGGGGCGATGGCGCCGTAGCTGTCGGACAGCTCCATGGCGGCGGCGCCGTTTAGTGTGCACGCGCACAGGGCCTCCATGGGCAGCAGTTTCATTTTTATGCACCCGAGCGCCCATACCATGCGCATGTCGCCGGAGGGCGATGAGCCGGGGTTGTAGTCGCTGGCGAGCGCCACGGTGCATCCGCTGTCTACGGCGCGTCGTGCCGGAGCATAAGGCATGCCCAAAAAGAACGAGGCGCCCGGCAGCATGGTGGCAATGGTGTCCGAGAGTCCCAGCAGAGCTATCTCGGCGGTGTCGATACGCTCCAGATGGTCGGCCGACACGGCGTGGTGTGCCACGGCGGTCTGCACGCCGCCGCTGACAGCAAGCTCGTTGGCGTGTATTTTCGGTTTCATGCCATAGTGTGCGGCAGCTTCGAGGATGCGCGCTGTCTGCGCCGGCGTGAAGAAGCCTGCGTCGCAGAATACATCCACATAGTCGGCCACGCCCTCGGCGGCAATTGCCGGCAGCATGTCGGTCACGAGCATATCGACGTAGTCATCGGGACGTCCGGCGTATTCGCGGCCGACGGCATGGGCGCCCAGCCAGGTGGCGCGAACACGCACCGGCGTGGCCTCGGCAAGGCGCGCTATCACACGCAGCATCTTGAGTTCGGAGGGGGTATCCAGGCCGTAGCCGGTCTTTATCTCGATGGCGCCGGTGCCTTTGTCCATCACCTCGCGCAGGCGTGCAACCGACTGACTGAAAAGCTCATCCTCAGAGCATTGGCGAAGGCGGTCGGCACTGTTGAGAATACCTCCGCCGCGGGCGGCTATTTCCTCATAGCTCATGCCGCGTATCTTGTCGACAAACTCGCCATGACGGCTGCCTGCGTAGACAATGTGGGTGTGCGAGTCGGCGAAGGCCGGCACCGCCACCGCACCCTCGGCAACGATATGCTCCTCGCCGCTGCCCGGAGCGGGCATTGTGTCCATCGTTCCCAGACCGACAATTCGTCCGTCGTCGATGCGCAGCCATGCGTTCTCTACGGTTCGGAAGCCGCTGAGCATATCGGCGCCGGCAAGACGCCGGACGTGCGGCTCGACAACGCCGCAAACAGCTCTGAGTCTGCTTATTATCATTTTAAAGAGAAATCGTGGGTCATTACAAAGTTCTCAGCGGCAGCTATGAGCGGCGACATCACGGTGTCTTCGGAGACGAACGGCACTACTTCGCGGAAACTGTCGAACAGCCCCTCCACAACGGCCGACGAACGCAGCGGGCGCCGGAACTCAAGGGCCTGAGCGGCGTTGATAAGTTCTATGGCGAGCACACGCCGGGTGTTGGCGCACACTTCCAGCAGTTTCACCGCCGAGTTGGCGCCCATGCTCACATGGTCCTCCTGACCCTGCGACGACGGTATGGAATCGCAACTGCACGGCCAGCACAGCCCTTTGCTGCGGTTCACCGCCGATGCCGCGGCATACTGGAGAATCATAAAACCGGAATTGAGACCCGGTTTGGCCACAAGGAACGACGGCAGCGACCGCACGCCGGCAATGAGTTTGTAGATACGGCGTTCCGATATGTTGGAGAGCTCTGTGAGAGCAACGGCGAGGAAATCCATGGGCATGGCAATAGGCTCGCCGTGGAAATTGCCGGCCGAAACTATCAGATCCTCCTCCGGGAAGATGGTGGGATTATCGGTGGGCGAGTTTATCTCGTTCTCCACGGCGTGCTTCACGTTGAGGATGGTGTCCAGCGCGGCGCCATGCACCTGAGGTATGCAGCGGAAGGAATATGGGTCCTGCACATGGGCTTTGGGGCTCGCCGCCAGCTCGCTGCCGGCGAGCATGGTGCGTATGGCACGCGCGGCCTCTATCTGTCCGTGATGACGGCGCACGGCGTTGACAGACTCGCCGAAGGGTTCTATGCGCCCGTCGAAGGCATCGACGCTCATGGCGCCTATCATCTCGGCGGCATTCCACAGCCGCAGTGCCTCTATAAGGGCCGTCACGGCGTGGGCGCTCATGAACTGAGTGCCGTTGAGGAGCGCCAGGCCCTCCTTGCTCATGAGTTTCACGGGTTCGAGACCCGTTTCGGCCAGGACGTCGGCTGCCGGGCGGCGTTCTCCCTTATAATATACCTCGCCGAGACCCAGCAGCGGTAGACTCATGTTTGCCAGGGGGGCAAGGTCGCCGCTGGCGCCGAGCGACCCCTGACTGTATACCACCGGTATGATATCGAGGTTATAGAAATCAAGCAGACGCTGCACGGTGAGGCGCTGCACACCCGAATTGCCGTAACTGAGGCTCTGAGCCTTGAGGAAGAGCATGAGTTTGACGATTTTGGGGTCGACGGGCGCGCCCATGCCGCAGGAATGCGACATCACCAGGTTGCGCTGCAGCTCGCCGAGGTCGTCGGAGTTGATGGTTATGTTGCACAGCGAGCCGAAGCCGGTGGTTATGCCGTAGAGAGGTGCCGTGCAGGTCTTTATCTTCTCGTCGAGGTAGCTGCGGCACCTGTCGATGAGCGAGCATGCGCGCTCGGAGAGTTCCAGACGCGCTCCCGTGGAGATTATGCGGTCCACATCCTCGATGGTGAGGTAATCGGGGCTGATATAATGGATGTTTTCGGTCATGAAGTTCAGTTTTTGAGGGCGTTTTCAATGATATTGTCGTCGGCAGTGTTGGGGAGGGTGACTTTCAGGCCGGGCGTGCGTGCCATCTGCCTCTCTATTGCTGCACGGGCGCCGCTGTTGCGCGCCCATGAGCGTCGCGCTATGCCGTTGTTGACGTCCCACAGCAGCATGGACTCGATTCGACGTGCGGCCTGCGGTGTGCCGTCGACCACCATGCCGAAGCCGCCGTTGACAACCTCGCCCCAGCCCACCCCGCCGCCGTTGTGGATGCTCACCCATGTGGCGCCGCGGAAAGAGTCGCCGATAACGTTCTGCACGGCCATGTCGGCGCAGTGCGCCGAGCCGTCGTAGATGTTCGATGTCTCGCGATATGGCGAGTCGGTGCCGGACACATCGTGATGGTCACGGCCAAGGACTACCGGGCCTTTGAGGCGGCCGTCGGCCACGGCGGCGTTGAAAGCCAGGGCTATGCGTGTGCGTCCTTCCGAGTCGGCGTAGAGTATGCGGGCCTGCGAGCCCACGACAAGGCGGTTACGTCCTGCCTCCCTGATCCAGTGGATGTTGTCGTCCAGCTGACCCTTGATATCGTCGGGGGCCTCGGCGCGCAGCTGCTCGAGAACCTCCGCGGCGAGACGGTCGGTAAGCTCAAGGTCGCCGGGGTCGCCCGAGGCACACACCCAGCGGAAAGGCCCGAAGCCGTAGTCGAAGAACAGCGGCCCCATAATATCCTGAACATACGAGGGATAGCGGAAAGCACCGTCGGCAAGCGTAATGTCGGCGCCGGCGCGGCTCGCTTCCAGCAGGAAGGCGTTTCCGTA
This sequence comes from Muribaculaceae bacterium, assembly GCA_017621055.1. Classification (GTDB taxonomy): domain Bacteria; phylum Bacteroidota; class Bacteroidia; order Bacteroidales; family Muribaculaceae; genus CAG-873. The sequence goes on from JAGATX010000027.1 coordinate 89,301, forward strand.
ATCGAAGAAATACATTCCCCGTGCCGTCAGTTTGTTGATTGCATCAACCTGACGGCGAAGGCTTTCCTGCACTTTTTCGCGGAAAAGAGCGGGATTGTCGGCCATCATGGCATTAGCCTCCTCGAAAGAGAGCGACGCCGGGTAGTATCCGCCGGCCCACGGATTGTGGAGCGACGTCTGGTCCGAACCGAGGTCCACTTCCACGCCATCGGCGGCCAGACGCTCCCAAAGGTCGACAACATTGCCCTGATAAGCAAATGATACGGCCTCGCCGGAGGCACGGGCCTGAGCCACGCGGACCAGAAGTGCGTCCAGATCGGTGAATACCTCGTCGACCCAACCCTGACTGTGGCGCTTAGCCACTGCGGCGGGGTTGATTTCGGCCACCACGCTCACCACGCCGGCAATGTTGCCGGCCTTGGGCTGTGCGCCGCTCATGCCGCCGAGACCGGCGCTGACAAAGAGCATGCCGCGAAGGTTGCCGTCGGGCCGGCGGCGCCGTCCGGCGTTGAGCACCGTGATGGTGGTTCCGTGCACTATTCCCTGAGGGCCGATGTACATATACGAGCCTGCTGTCATCTGGCCGTACTGGCTCACACCCATGGCGTTCATCCTTTCATATTCGTCGGTCGACGAGTAGTTGGGTATCACCATGCCGTTTGTCACCACCACGCGCGGCGCCTCGGGCGACGACGGGAACAGACCCAGCGGATGGCCGGAGTACATCACCAGGGTCTGGTCGTCGGTCATCTCGGAGAGGTATTTCATGGTAAGGCGGTACTGCGCCCAGTTCTGGAACACGGCGCCGTTGCCGCCGTAGGTAATCAGTTCGTGGGGATGCTGTGCCACCGCGGGGTCCAGATTGTTCTGGATCATCATCATGATTGCCGCCGCCTGCCGCGAGCGGGCCGGGTAGCTGTCGACTGGCCGGGCGTACATAGGATAGGACGGACGGTAGCGGTACATATATATACGGCCATACTTGCGCAGCTCGTCGGCGAACTCCGGGGCGAGCGCGCTGTGGAGCTCGCGGGGAAAATAGCGCAGGGCATTGCGGAGCGCCAGCCGTTTTTCGGCGTCGGTGAGTATGTCCTTGCGTCGCGGGGCATGGCTCACGGAAGCATCGCGCCCCGGATGGGGAGGCAGGGTGGCCGGTATACCCTCGGCTACCTGTATGCGGAATTCGGTGTCGGTCATCATGGTGATTGAGGTTATGATTTAAGGTAAAAAGGATTTTATCTGAAACTGTAGGTTATGGTGGCCACGGCTCGCTCGGGCGGGTTGTTGTCGGCGCGCGTAAAGCGGCGCGACCTCACCTCGGCTATGCACCGCTCAACCAGGGCGTTGTTTGCCGCCGCCGGTGCCTTGCCGCCCGTCTGGTAGACCTCCACGGCACGGCCCTCGCGGTTGACGATGGCCTCGATGATGATGCTGCCGGTGTCGGGCGACGGTATGCGGCGGTACGAGGGCATTACCCAGCCGCCGCCCACGGTGCCGTGGCCGCTGCCGTTGCTGTCGGAGACTGTCCCCGAGGGATTGCCGCTGTCGCCGGGCGCGGCGCCGGTGTTGGCGGTGTTGTTTGTTCCGGGCGTGGGGTTGAAAGCATCGGCCATACCCTGACGGGCACGACGGCGTGCCTCCTCCCGCTCTATTTCCTCCCGTGAGGGACCGGCGGGCTGCGGCGGCCGTTGCTGGGTCTGCACCGGCGACGGTGCAGACGTGCCGACGTCGGTATTCGCCGGTGCGGGGCGCCCCTGGTCGTGCAGGTCGCTGCCGGCGGTCTCTGCCGGTGTCGATGCGGCGTCGACAGGCTCGGGCGCATAGGCCGCCGACGGGTCGGAGGGCGCGTGGAGGGGCGTGGACAGCAGATCCACAAACTCCTCGTCAACCGCCAGCTCGGTGACGGGTCGCGGCGGTACCGGGAGTGTCGACAGGTCGAAACTCAGGCGGCACACCAGCAGAAGCACCACTATGAGCAGTGCGGTCAGCGCGGTAGCTATGGCCGGAAAGTACTTATTCATCGACAGTCGTTACGGTTTCCGTTTCGGCAGCCGCCGGCGACGTCGGCTGTGTGGCAAGAACCATCTTTATGTTGTTGGCGGCGCCGATATTGAGCACTTCCACCACTTTGCCGTACTCCACGGCGGCGTCGGCATAGACGGCCACGGCTCCGAGGGTATCGGGGGCGGCAGCGGCGGCGAGGGCCGGCGCGAGTGAATCGGTGGGCACGGCTGCCGGCGCGGCATCGCCGTGGGCCACGTAGTAGCCGCCCTCAGAGTCTATATATACCCTTGTGGAGGGCTTCAGGGGTGTCTGCTGCGTGCTCTGCGGCAGCTGTATCTCCAGTGCCGTGGGAAACACGAAAGCGCTGGTCACCATGAAGAACACCAGAAGGAGAAACACCACATCGGTCATCGACGCCATCGAGAAGGTGGCGAGCATGTCCTGCTGTCGTTTGAGAGCCATGGCGCTATACGGCAGGTTCGTTGAGGAGGTCCATGAAGTCCATGGTCCGTGCCTCAAGCCGGTTGGTAATCTTGTTGATGCGGGCAACGAGGTAGTTGTAGGCGAACAGAGCGATGATACCCACGATAAGGCCGGCCACGGTGGTGACAAGGGCGGCGTAGATGCCCGACGCGAACGAGTCGATTGTTGCCGAGCTGCCGCTCTGCGCTATGGCGAAGAAGGCCTGCACCATGCCTATGACAGTACCTAAAAAGCCTATCATGGGTGCTCCGGCGGCGGTGGTGGCCAGCCAGGGCAGCCCGCGGCTGAGGTTGGCGAGCTCTATGTTGCCGGTGTTCTCGATAGCCACCAGGACATCGTTCATCGGGCGCCCTATTCGGGTTATGCCCTTGGCTACCAGGCGTGCAGTGGGCGTGGCCGTTGCCTCGCACAGGTTTAGGGCGCTCTCGGTCTCGCCCTCATGGATGTACCCGCGGATACGGTCCATGAAATTGCGGTCTTCGCGGCCGGCGCTGCGTATGGCGGCCAGACGCTCGAAAAAGATGTAGACACACAGCAGCAACAGCGCCGCGAGCGGTATCATAACCCATCCGCCCTGCAGGCACAGTTCCCAGAGATTCATTGATTGCACTGTATTTTCCATTTCTTCAGTGTATTAAGCATTCTTTGTAGGCCCTGACGGCATTTTCCAGTCCCATGTACAGGGCATCGCATATCAGTGCGTGGCCTATCGACACCTCGGAAAGGAAGGGTATGTTCTCCGAGAAGAACCGCAGATTTTCGAGCGAGAGGTCGTGGCCGGCATTTACACCCAGCCCCAGGCGGCGCGCGGCGTTTGCGGCCTCGACAAAGGGCTCCACGGCACTGCGGCGGTCGGCGGCATAGCCGTCGGCATAGGGCTTGGTATAGAGTTCAACGCGGTCGGTGCCGGTGGCGGCGGCGGCGCGTATGGTATCGGCATCGGCATCGACAAAGATGGAGGTGCGTATGCCCGCTTCCTTGAGGCTCTCCACCACCCCGGCGAGGAAATCGGCATTGGCGGCCACATTCCAGCCCGCCGACGATGTCAGGGCGTCCGGCGCATCGGGCACAAGGGTGACCTGCGTGGGGCGCACGCTCATTACCAGTTTGATGAATTCCTCGGTGGGGTTGCCTTCGATGTTGAATTCGCAGCGCAGCAGCGGCCGCAGACGCAGCACGTCGCTGCGGCGTATGTGCCTCTCGTCGGGACGTGGGTGCACGGTGATGCCGTCGGCGCCGAAACTCTCGATATCGAGAGCCACGGCCTCAACGTCCGGGCGGTTGCCGCCGCGGGCATTGCGCAAGGTGGCTATTTTGTTTATATTAACGCTTAGGTTTGTCATCCGTTGGGATATATCAGAATTTTTTCGTATTTTTGTAGTTACTTTCGGCGGCAGGTTCCGGCCGTCCGCCTTTTGCAACTGCAAAAATAGTCAGAATAAATCTAAAAAGAAAGATTTTGGGCTCAAAACAAGTTTTTTCTCCTCAAAGCACCCCGATGTACCCTCCGGTCGACGACTGGAGCATAGTTTCGGCGCAGTGTCTGCCGGCGCAGTACAGCGCCTCGGCAGTGGCGCGCGCCGTCGAGGACTGCGACGCGCACGTGCTCAATCTCAACGTCACCGACCTCGGCGACGCCGACAACCCCATGCTCGTGTTCGAGCTCCGCGCCAACCGGCGCAACGCCGACGGCATAGCCCGCTCGCTGGAGCGCTACGGCTTCGACGTGCTGTCCGTCGACGGCAGCGACAATGCCGGCGCCGACACCGATACCACGCGCCAACGCATCGACAACCTTTTACGATACCTTGAAATATGACCATAGCAATCTACGGCAGCCGACGCCAGCACGACGCCCTGCAATATATCGACGAGTTTCTGCACATCATGCAGCAGCGCGGCAACAGGATAGTGATGCACCGCAAGCTCTTCGGCCACCTTCAGGAGGTGATGGGCACCGCCGTGGGCGCGCTGGTGACCACCGTGACCGATAGTCCCGATTTCAGCGCCGACCTGGCGGTGAGCCTCGGTGGCGACGGCACCCTGCTGCGCACCGCCGCCTGGGTGGCCGACAAAGAGATACCCATCGTGGGTGTGAACACCGGTCACTTAGGATACCTCACGGCGCTCACCGTCGAAAGCCTGCCCATGCTCACGGAGCTGGTGGCTGCCGACGCCCTGCGTCTGGAGCGCCGCTCCATGATTATGGCTACGGCACCGGGATTGCCGCCCCACGCCTGCCCCTGCGCCCTCAACGAGGTGGCGGTGGCGAAGGTGGACAGCGCCTCGATGATCGAGGCCGCAGTGGCCGTCGACGGCGCCCCCCTCGCCGACTACCGCGCCGACGGCCTCATTGTGTGCACCTCCACGGGCAGCACAGCCTACAACCTGTCGGTCGGCGGCCCCATCGTCCAGCCCACCGTCGATGTCTTTGTCATCTCGCCGGTGGCCGCCCATTCGCTGAACATGCGCCCCATGGTTGTGGGTGTCAATTCCGTTATCGACATCGCCACCGGCGGCCGAGCTCCCCACGTGCGCATATCGCTCGACGGCCGCTCCTACCTGCTCGACACCGGCAGCGCCATCCGTCTTAGCAAAGCCCCGTACAGCACCCTCATCCTCCAGCAGGCAGCCCACACTTTTGCCGACGCCCTGCGCCAAAAAATACATTGGGCCGAAAAATGAACGAGCGATACCTTCGCGACGGCCTCATTATCGCCGCCGGCCACTATGATCACCCGCGAATAGGCCGCGTGGCGGTGCGTCCCGGTCGCACCACCGCATGTTTCCGTGCCCGCTGGCGCGGCAACATGCTGACGGTGAGCTGCCCATACGGTGTGACAACGGCGGCTTTCGAGAATTTCATAGCGTCGTGCGAGGCAAAATTCATGGAGGTGCGTCCTGAACTCTTCTTCCCTTTAAATAAGGTCATAGACACCCCCGAAACCGACATCGCCATCCTGACGGGCACCGACGTGCAGCCCTACGACATAATGACGAGCGTGGAGATGAACTCTCCCGCACGCGGAAAAATCGAAAACCACCGCGTGCTGGTGGCGCCGCGCGTGCTCCACATGATAACCTCGCCCGAATGCCAGAAGGCCATCAACAATGCCGTGCTCGACCTCGCCGCACGCAGCACCCGCATGTTCGTGCTGCCCATGGCCCGACGCATAGCCGCCGAAATAGGTCGCCAGCCTATGGCATGGGAGGTGAAAAAATCGGTGCATCTGCTCGGCAAATGCACATCGCAGGGCATCATCACCCTCAACCCCAAGCTGGCATTCATGCCCGCCGACCTGCGCCGCTTCGTGGTGTGCCACGAGCTGGCGCATCTCTCCGAAATGAACCACAGCGCAGCCTTCCACCGGCTGTGCGACAGCTATCTGGGCGGCCGCGAAGCCGAACTGAACCGCGCCGTCAAGGCCTTCCGCTTTCCGGTGTTCTGACGCGCCGGAACATTTGCCCCGCCCGCGCCGTTATCAGTAATGGTGGCTGACATTTTGGCAGTCCGTACCCCTTTGGCGTCAAAATTGCCGAAGTATAGCTGTAAAAACATCACGTATATATACAATAACTAAAATACAAACACTGCGAATATGAAACTCAAACCGCTTGCAGACCGCGTGGTAATCGCCCCCACGGCTGCCGAAGAAGTAACGATGTCAGGTATCATAATCCCCGACTCCGCAAAGGAAAAGCCCCTCAAAGGCAAGGTTCTCGCCGTGGGAAACGGCACCAAGGACGAGGAAATGATTCTCAAGGCCGGCGACGAAGTGCTCTACGGCAAATATGCCGGCACAGAGATAGAGTACGACGGCGAAAAAGTGCTCATCATGCGCCAGAACGAGGTCCTCGCTGTTATCGAGGCCTGATTTTCCTGCTTTTCATAACCGCTAATCATCAAAAAAATGGCTAAAGACATAAAATTCAATATCGAGGCTCGCGAAGAGCTCAAGAAAGGCGTCGACGCCCTGGCCGACGCCGTTAAGGTAACCCTCGGTCCCAAAGGCCGCAACGTAATCATCAGCAAGCAGTTCGGTGCTCCTCACATCACCAAGGACGGCGTGACAGTGGCCCGCGAGGTTGAGCTCGACGAGCCCTTCCGCAACATGGGCGCCCAGCTCGTCAAGGAAGTTGCCTCCAAGACCGGCGACGACGCCGGCGACGGAACAACCACCGCCACCGTTCTGGCGCAGGCAATCATTGCCGTAGGTCTCAAGAACGTCACCGCCGGCGCAAACCCCATGGACCTCAAGCGCGGCATCGACAAGGCCGTGGCCACCGTGGTGGCTTCCATAAAGGACATGAGCGAGGAAGTGGGCGACGACTTCAAGAAAATCGAGGACGTGGCCCGCGTATCGGCCAACAACGACGAGACCATCGGCCGACTCATCGCCGAAGCTATGCAGAAAGTCAAGAAAGAGGGAGTTATCACCGTCGACGAGGCAAAAGGCACCGAGACAACCATTGAGGTTGTCGAAGGTATGCAGTTCGACCGCGGTTATATATCGCCCTACTTCGTTACCGACACCGAAAAGATGGAGTGCGTCATGGACAGCCCCCTGCTCCTGCTCTATGATAAGAAAATCTCCAACCTCAAGGACATCCTGCCCATCCTCGAGGCCACCGCTCAGAGCGGTCGTCCCCTGCTGATAATCGCCGAAGACGTCGATCAGGACGCTCTCGCCGCTCTGGTTGTGAACCGTCTGCGCGGCTCCCTGAAGATCTGCGCCGTCAAGGCTCCCGGCTTCGGCGACCGCCGAAAGGAAATGCTCGAGGATATCGCCATCCTCACCGGTGGAACAGTTATCTCCGAAGAAAAAGGCATGCAGCTGGTCAACGCCACCATGCAGGACCTCGGCCACGCCAACAAGGTGACCGTCAACAAGGAGAACACCACCATCGTGAACCGCGACGGCGACAAAGACCGCATCGCCGCACGTGTGGCCCAGATCAAGGCTCAGATCGCTCAGACAACCTCCGACTACGACCGCGAGAAACTTCAGGAACGCCTGGCCAAACTCGCCGGCGGCGTGGCCGTGCTCCACGTTGGCGCTCCCTCCGAGGTGGAGATGAAGGAGAAGAAAGACCGCGTCGACGACGCCCTCTCCGCCACCCGCGCCGCCATCGCCGAGGGTATCGTGCCCGGCGGCGGCGTGGCTTACATCCGCTGCCTCGACAAGCTCGCTGCCCTCAAGGGCGACAACGACGACGAGACAACCGGCATAGCAATCATACAGCGCGCCATCGAGGAACCCCTCCGCCAGATCGCCGCAAACGCCGGCGTGGAAGGCGCCGTGGTGGTACAGAAAGTGCGCGAAGGCAACGCCGACTTCGGCTACAACGCCCGCACCGACTCATATGAGAACCTCCTCGCCGCCGGTGTGATAGACCCTGCCAAGGTGGCACGCGTAGCACTCGAGAACGCCGCTTCCATTGCCGGAATGTTCCTCACCACCGAGTGCGTCATCGCCGAGAAGAAAGACGAGAACCCCGCTCCCGCAGCTCCCGCAATGGGTGGCATGGGCGGCATGATGTAATTCCATCAATAATCCCACACAACGGGCACCCCAACGCCGGGTGCCCGTTTTTTTTGGAGGGGAGAGGTGCTTTCACGGTAAACTTTCAGCGATTATGTTTTGTTATATGAAAACAAATCGCTAACTTTGCAATACCAAACATCACGCATGAGAAGATGGAGATAAAGCCACGATTTGAAGTAATATACCTTGAGGAGGCTGACAGCTTTCTCCAATCTCTACCCGTAAAAGTTCGTGCAAAGATACTATACAACATCATGGTTGCCCAGCATGAGAACGACCTTGTTTAAGAAACTGAATGAAAGCATTTGGGAGTTCCGCACACGTTTCAATGGAATGGCCTATCGGCTGTTCGCCTTTTGGGACAAAGACATACGCGCAATGGTGGTGGCCACGCACGGACTTGTCAAGAAAACACAAAAGACCCCGCCCGGTGAGATCCGCAAAGCCGAAGCGATAATGAAAGCCTATTATGAACTACGAAAATAAGCACGGTATGGAAAAGATGAAGATATATAGTCAGGCTGAGATACTTGACCGCACTCTTGGCCCTAAGGGGACTCCCGAAAGGGATGAGTACGAGGCAAAAGTCGAGGACTACATGGTAGGCCTTGCAATCCGTAAAGCGCGTGAGTCGAAGAATCTTACCCAGGAACAGCTTGGAGAGCGTATCGGAGTTCAACGTGCAAGGATTTGCAGTATTGAGCGCGGAGCGAACCTCCGGCTCTCGACTATACGTAGAATCTTCTCTGCGCTTGGTATGTAGGTGAAACTTGATATAGCCGATATGCAGTCGATACCTCTCTGCTAATTGTCAGAACCAAAGTTTTGAGGCGTGCTCGCAAGGCACGCCTTTTGTTTTACATAAGATAATATAACCTCCCCTACGAAACCTTCCCTCCGGGTTGCGAAAAAGATTTGTAAATTTTGTTGAGAATGCTTAACTTTGCGGCGTAATACCGCATACGGGGCGCTATCGGCGCCCGTCCAGTCCTCCCCTTCCCCTCCCAGGCCTGCCCCGACGCAGGATATAATATACTTTAAACCAATCTATTCAATGTTTTTGTTTATGAAAAAATTTCTACTCACAGTAGTGCTGCTGTCCTCTATGGGATTGGCGGCTATAGCTGCACCTGCCGAAATATTTACTGTCTCTTTCGGCTCCGCAGGCAATGTAAGCGCACCCAATAATTCATCTTACACCGCTACTCAGACCTATACCGGCAAAGCCACCACAGCGGTCGCCAATAAGAGCTGGACAGTCGTTAACTTCAACAACAATAACAATGGCTGGTCCGACATGATCAAATGCGGTCGTAAGAATAACGCATCCACCGGTTCTGCCGCTACCGACTTCGCATTCACAGAAAAGATAACGAATATCGATGTCACTGTCAAAATCAATTCTGACAACGTCTCCTCCGCCAACCTCTATATATCGACCGACGGTACCACATGGGGAGATGCAGTAGCATCCAACACATCAATCACAACTTCGACAACCTCCATATCGTTCGATGTCCCCGCAGCCTCCGCAGCCGGCGATCTTTACTATAAAGTAGACTTTGTCTGCACATCGGCAAAAGGCAATGGCGTGGTATGGCTCAAATCAATCAAGTACACCGGCGAGGCTTCCAATCCCGATGACACCCGCGCAGAGGCAGGGCTGGAATTTGCAACAGCAAGCTATGATGTCGTTCTCGGCGATGCCTTCGAGGCTCCCGTGGTGGCCAACCCCAACGAGCTGTCGCCCATCACCTATACCAGTAGCGCTCCCGCTGTTGCTACCGTCGACGCCGCTACCGGCGCAGTGACCATTGTCGGTGCCGGCACCACCACCATCACCGCCGCATATGCCGTGGAGGACAACGCCAACTTCAAACCCGGTTCCGCACAATACAAGATCAACGTTCTTGAAGCCGCCACCAGCATTGCCGAATTCGCAGCATTCGGCGAAGGCAAGGAAATAATCATGAACTGCCCGCTGACCGTCACATATGTCAACGATCAGAATGTATATGTTACCGACGGCACCTCATACACCCTCGTCTATGGTGCCAACAGCCTTGCCACGGGCGATATCATCGCCAAAGGCTGGAAAGGCAAAAACGAGCCGTTCAACGGCCTGCCTGAAATCAAGCCTATTGACGGCACCGTATTTGAGACAGCCGGCACCGCCGAGGTGACCTACGCCGAAGTCGACGCCTACACCGAGGCGAACATCAATCAGGTTCTCGTCCTCAAGAATGTGGTGTTCGCAGCCGCCACTCCCACCGCAAAGACCAACTTCACCGGAAAGGTCGGCGAAACCGAGTACACCTTCCGCAACAACTTCACTCTGGCATCCGTTGCCGCCGGCACCTACGATGTGAAACTTGCCGTCGCCACATTTAACGGCACCCTCCAGGCCTACCCCATTGAATACATCGAAGTGGCCGCGCCCGAGTTCGTCGGCAATCCCCAGTTCGTCAATGTGGGTATAAGCCTTGACGGAGAAATTTCCGGTAAATTGGTCTTTGAAGTTATGAACTACAGCGGCGAGACTCCCGAAGTAACCGTTACCGTTATCGATGCCGCCGGCAACGTGCTCACTGCAGATCAGGCCTTTGTAGAAGCAACACTTGACGAACCCGCCGCCGCACCCGCCCGTGCTGCCGGTGAGGTTAAATCCTTCACCTACAATCTCTCAGGTCTTATTGACCAGCCCGGTGAAAAGGACACCAATTACTCTCTTAGCGCCGATATCAAGGTAGGCAATACACTCACCACTACCGTAAACAGCCCCAACACCCCCACCGCCGTTGAGGGCATAGTTGTAGAGGATGCCAATGCACCTGTGGAGTACTTCAACCTTCAGGGTGTGCGTGTGGCCAACCCGGCTAACGGTCTCTATATCCGCCGTCAGGGCAACACCGTCAGCAAGGTGTACGTGCGCTGATAAAGCATAGAACCAAATAAAAATCGCCAATCGCACGTCGGTTGGCGATTTTTTTGTACCTTTGCAGAAAATAGAGTTAAAAAAATGAAAAAGGCAATTACAACAGCACTTTTGCTGACGGCCGCGCTTGGCGCGCTCGCCGAAGGCTATCAGGTAAACACTTACAGCGCCCGCCAGTTGGGCATGGGCCACACCGGCACCGCCATGGCCCTCGGCGCCGAGAGTCAGATTTTCAACCCCGCCGCCATGGTGTTCTCCGACAAGACCTTCGAGCTGTCCGGCTCGGTGACGGCAGTGGTATCTAAGGCCACGGCCACACACGAGGGTACGCGCTACGAGAGCGACAACCCCGTGTCGACGCCCATGAACGTGTGCACCTCCTTCCACATCTTCGATAACTTCTACGGCGGTCTGAGCTTCCTCACGCCGTGCGGCAGCGCCATCAACTGGGGCGACAACTGGCCGGGCGCCGTCCTCAACCAGAAAGTGAGCATCAAGATATTCAGCATCCAGCCCACACTGGCATACAAGATACTGCCCAACCTGTCGGTGGGAGCTGGCGTGACAGTGAACTGGGGCAACGTGAACCTCGACAAGGGCCTGATGACGGGCAACTCCATGAATATGCTGATGGGGGCGCTGGGCATGCCGCCGTCGGCTATGTATGCGCCGAACGTCACGCCTGCGAGCGTGAACCTCAAAGGCAACTCGCGCATAGGCGTGGGATATAACGTAGGCGCGCTGTGGCAGATCGACCGGCACTGGAGCGTGGGCGCCTCGTTCCGCAGCAAGACTGTGCTCACCGTCAACAAAGGCGACGCGCAGGTGCGCTATAACGGCGAGGCCAAGACCCTGCTGGAGCCGGTGCTCGACAACCTCAACCGCACCAACTTCAAGGCTTCGCTCCCCTGCCCTTATGTGCTGAGCGTGGGTGTGGCCTACAAACCCATAGAGAGCGTGGTGATCGCCGCCGACGTGCAGCTCAACGGCTGGAAGGCCTACGACCGCCTCGACATTGAGTTCGACAACCTGTCGGCCTTCGACCAGCATCTCACCAAGAACTACCACAACGCCATGACCTACCACGTGGGCGCCCAGTGGACGTGCACGCCGCGCCTGGACGTGCGCGCCGGCATGATGGTGGACACCAACCCCTGCGACAAGGACTATTACAACCCCGAGACACCGGGCCAGACACGCATAGAGCCGGCCCTCGGCTTCTCGTTCCGCCCCATCCGCGGCCTCAGCATCGATTTCGCGCTGATGTACGTCCACGGCTGCGGTACCGACAACGCCACCGGACAATACGAGGACTTTGTGTACAACATGGCCTCGCAGGTCAACCCCGCCCTCCCCGACATGCTCGGCATCAAGCCCGTCGGCACCTTCACCGCCGACTACAAGGTGCGCGCCTGGCTCCCCGCCCTCGGCCTGAGCTACGCCTTTTGACAATTGAAAATTTAAAATTTAAAATTGCGAGCCATTATGTCGCCGCCCGTAGGGATGCACGGCTTTGAGCGTTGTGATAGGCGGATACAAACAATCGGTTACCATGTTTGCGAGACGAAACAATATAGAATTCGACTGGCAAAAACGTTATTATGATCATATCATACGCGGCCTCAAGGATGGCGGTTTAATAACGGAATATATCGAGAACAACGTGGTTCGATGGGACGCCGATTGTTTCAAACATTAGAATTCCCTATTTAGGCCACTCCACCGCCGCGTTTTCAAAAAAAATTGCTAAATTTGCGGCATGACCGATAACTCCACCACTGCCGCGGGCGCCGCACCCGATGCCGCCGGTCTGCGGGCGGCGCAGACTACCGTCGACCGCTGGATACGCAGCTACGGCGTGCGCTATTTCGACGCCCTCACCAACATGGCCGTCCTCACCGAGGAAGTCGGCGAGGTGGCGCGCGTGATAGCCCGCACCGACGGCGAGCAGAGCGCCAAAGGCGGCGAACGCCTCGACCTCGCCGACGAGCTCGCCGACGTGGTGTGGGTGGTATGCGCCATCGCCAACCAGCACGGCATCGATCTGGGCGACGCATGGCTCAACAATATAGCCAAAAAAAACGTTAGGGACAAAGAGAGGCACCGCGCCAACAGCCGCCTGGCTCCCGACAACACAACAGACAATCAAACCCTATAACCGACATAAACACTATGAGCGAAAACACCAACCCCGCAACCGATAAATACACCCAGGCCCTTCAGGCCAGCACCGTTACCGATTCCGACGCCGCCGTGGCCGAGGCCCTCAAAAAAATCCTCGACGAGCACCTCGACGAAAACCGCAACCGCGACGTCTACAAATTTCTCTTCAGCTGCATAGACCTCACCACCCTCAAGAGCACCGACTCCCCCGAATCGGTGGCCCGGTTCACCGAAAAAGTGAATTCCTTCGAGGAGCTGTTCCCGTCGCTGCCGTCGGTGGCCGCCATCTGTGTGTATCCCAACTTTGCGGGCGTTGTCCGCGCCGTCCTCGAAGTATCGGATGTGAAGATAGCCTGCGTGTCGGGCGGTTTCCCGTCGTCGCAGACTTTCGAGGAGGTGAAAATCGCCGAGACGTCGCTGGCCGTGGCCGCCGGTGCCGACGAAATCGACATAGTGATGAATCTGGGCTATTTCTTCGACAAGGACTATGAGAGCCTCTGCGACGAGATTGCCGAACTTAAGGAGGCCACACGCGGCGGACGCCTCAAGGTCATCCTCGAAACGGGCGCACTGCGCACCGCCGCAAACATCAAGACAGCCTCGGTGCTCTCCCTCTACTCCGGCGCCGACTTCCTGAAGACCTCAACGGGCAAGGAATATCCGGGCGCCAGTCTCGAGGCCGCCTATGTCATGGCCCTCGCCATCAAGGAATACTACGAAAAGACGGGCCGACGCGTGGGCTTCAAGGCCGCCGGCGGCGTAGCATCGACCGATGACGCCGTGCGTTACTACACCGTGATCAAGGAAGTCCTCGGCGAAGAATGGCTCACCCCCGAATATTTCCGCCTTGGCGCCAGCCGCCTGGCAAATCACCTCCTCGCCGACATCGCCGGCCACGAGGTGAACCACTTCTAAGACACCGCTCTCCCCTCACCATCAGCTTGCAATGAAAATATGGATATACAAGGACGGCGCCCAGCAGGGGCCGTTCGACTACGAAGAACTGACAAACCTCGAAATAGGCCCGGACACCAAGGTATGGTTCTCCGGAATGCCTAAATGGGCGGCTGCCGCCGAAGTCCCCGAACTCGCGGGGCTCTTCGGCGGGGGCGCCGCGCCCGTGCAGGCACCGCTGCCTCCCGAGTCTCCCGCCGTCACGGCTGAAGGCGACACTTCCGCCCAAAACTATGACCAGCAGGGATATGAACAGGGATATGTGCCGCAGCAGGGCTACGAGCCGCAACAAGGCTACGAACAGCCGCAGCAGGGCTACGAGCCGCAGCAGGGCTACGAATACTGCACGTGCGAGGCTCCCGGCGCTGCCGCGCCCGAGGTGGAGCCGTGTCCGCCGGCATATCTGCCCTGGACCATAATCCTCACCGTGCTGTGCTGCTCGCCCGTGGCCGTGGCCGCTCTGATAACGAGCATCTATACCGGCGTTTACTACCGTCGCGGCAACATGGCTGCGTCGCACCGCGCCTCCGAGGCCACGGCATGGCTCATCATGGTCACCATAGCCCTGGGCGCTCTTCCTTCCATGATATTATCGCTGATGTTCTGACATGGAAAAACTCCGCAAGATACTTCGCAACCCCCAGGTCTGGGGGTTCTTCGTCGCCCTGGCCGTCATGGCCGTGATATCGCTGGCATTCTTCTATCCCGACAACTTCGAAGGCAACAGCCTGCGCCAGCCCGACATGCAGCAAGGCGCCGCCAACGGCCACGAAGGTCTGGTCTACGAGCAGACCACCGGCGAGAAAGCGCTGTGGACAAACTCGCTGTACGGCGGCATGCCCACCTTCCAGATCTCGCCGTCGTACCCCTCCAACTCGCTGTTTACGTGGATAAACGGAGCCTACGGCCTGTGGCTGCCGGCACCGTCGAACCTCCTGTTCATGATGATGTTCGGTTTCCTCATCCTGATGTACGCCCTCGGCAAACGGTGGTACTACGGACTTATCGGCGCGGTGGCATGGGGGCTGTCGAGCTACTTCATCATCATTATCGGCGCGGGCCATATCTGGAAATTCGTCACCCTGGCATATGTACCGCCCACGATAGCGGGACTGCTGCTCCTCTACCGCGGCCGGCGCGTGGCCGGTACGGCGGTCACCGCCATCTTCGCCATGCTGCAGCTCAACGCCAACCACCCGCAGATGAGCTATTATTTCGGCATCCTCATGGCCATAATAGCGGTTTGCTACCTCATCGACGCCATCCGTCGCCACACCGTGCGCCGCTGGCTGGCGGCAACGGGTCTGGCCCTCGCCGCCGGTGCGCTGGCAGTTGGCGCGAACGCGCCGTCGCTCTACAACACATATGAATACAGTCTCGAGACACAGCGCATGCCCGGTGAACTATCTGTTGCAGCCGACAACGCGCCTTCGACTGGCGGAATGGCACACGACGACATACTGCGCTGGAGCTACGGCACCAAGGAAATGCTCACTTTCGTGGTGCCCGACGCCAAAGGCGGCGCCGGCGCACGCCCCGAAGCCGGCGCCATGAGCCTGGCGGCACTCGCCGACCTCGACGACGCCGAAATATACCGCGGAACGCCCACAGAAATGCTGCTGCGCTTCCTGCCGCAGTACTTCAACGACTCGGAGAGCACAAACGGACCCGTATACCCCGGCGTGATCATCACTGCGCTCTTCCTGCTTGGCTGTTTCACCGTGAAAGGCCCCCTGAAATGGGCCCTCGCCGCCGGCACCGTCGTGTCCCTGCTCCTGTCGCTGGGCTACAACGCCATGTGGCTGTCGGACTGGATGATTTACCACTTCCCGATGTACAACAAGTTCCGCGCCGTGGAGAGCATCCTCGTCGTGGCCGAATTCACCATGCCCCTGCTGGGCATTCTCGGCCTGATAGCCTTCATAGAGGCCGGAAAGGAGGCCTGGAGCCGCTACGGCAAGGCTTTCGTCGGCTCTTTCGGCGTGTGCGCCCTGATTTCCGCCGCGGCAGCCTTCTTTCCGGGTCTGTTCGGCCCGTTCGTCACGGGCGCCGACCTCGACAGCGCCTACCGCCTGCAGAGCTATGTGGCGCAGAGCTATCTTGCGCAGGGTGCCTCGCAGCCCGAAGTGGAAGCGGCACTCTACGACTACTCGCTCGACAACCCGCACAACGCCGAGGCAATATCGGGCCTGCGACGCGGGCTGGTAAGCTCCGACGGCCTACGCTCGCTGCTGTTCCTGCTCCTTGCCGGCAGCGCCCTGGGCCTCTGGGCCAACCGCCGCTGCTCGGCCGGCGTGGCCGTGCTGTTCACCGGTGTGCTCATTTTCAGCGATCTGTACACCGTGGATAAACGCTATGTGAGCCACAGCTCCTTCGGACCGGCCGTCGACGCCGATACCCACGGCATAGAACCCGACGCCATAGACCTCGCCATTATGGCCGACAGCACCGGCCACTACCGCGTGCTCGACATTCCCGGCTTCAGCGACGGCCGCCGCTCGTACTTCCACTCCATGGTTGGCGGCTATCACTCGGCAAAACTCAGCCGGACAAACGAGATTGTGAACGGCAAACTCCTGCCGGCCTTCGGTCGATACGGCTGGGGGTACGGCGACAGCGTGCCCGCCGAGCTGCGCAGCGCACGGCGCATAGCCGACATGCTGAATACCCGGTACATCATCACCGGCGACCCGAC
Source organism: Muribaculaceae bacterium (assembly GCA_017621055.1). GTDB lineage: Bacteria > Bacteroidota > Bacteroidia > Bacteroidales > Muribaculaceae > CAG-873. The sequence goes on from JAGATX010000027.1 coordinate 106,081, forward strand.
CGCGCCCGTGCTCCGCAACACCTCGGCAGCCGGCAATGCGTGGTTCATCGACTCGATAGTGTGGACCGACGGCGCCGCCGCCGAATTCGCCGCCCTCGACGAGCCCGACCTTGACGTGCGCACCACCGCCGTGGCCGACAGCGAATACCGGGCCATTCTCGGCGAACCTTCGCCAATCGCCGCCGGCGACTACATAGCCCTCACCGACTATACCCCCAACCGCCTCACATACCGCAGCGCCTCCACCCTCGGCGGCGTGGCAGTATTCTCCGAAGTATACTTCCCCTGGGGATGGAAGGTGAGCGTCGACGGCGAAAGCCGCACCCTCGGACGTGTGAACTACTTCCTGCGCGCCGTGGCCGTACCCGCCGGCGAACATACCGTGGTGATGACCTTCGACCCCGACAGCCTCCACGTGACCGGCGCCGTGGCTTATGCCTGCGTAACGCTGATATATCTGCTGCTCGCTGCCGGCATCTTTGTGGAGTGCCGCCGATGGAAGGTATTCTGAGTTGGTTCCGGCGTCTGCGCCACAGCCGCGGCTTCGGCATTCACTCGCCCTTCGCCTATCGCTTCATAACCCACACACTGAGGCAGCCCTACGCCTACTATGCCTACTCCGGTCTGACCACGCCGGAACAGCGTCTGCTTTTCCGCGTCGCACTGGCTTTCGGAGCACGTAGCCCCTTCTGCGCCGGACTCGACAAAAATATGACTGCCGCCGTCATCCTCGCCAAGCGCAAGGACATCGACGGCAGTATTGACAGCCATGACTTCATAGCCGTCGACGCCGTACGTGCGGAAAAAAGCGATATTGCCGACGCCGCCGACAGTATAGTGGGCGGTACGCCGGCAATCATCTATAACAGCTCTGAATTTCCACTCGCCGCAGTGCTGGGACGCATGACAGCCGGCATGACCTTCGCCAACGGCAAAGGCACGGTGATAATCGCGCCACTGCCACATCTCCCCCGTCAGGACTTCGACGTGCGGTTTTAACCATGTAGAGATGCTCCCAAGGTGCATCCGCCGCTATACCGGCTGTCAGAACAGATAGTCCACGCAGGTCACGTCGGCGCTCGGCCTCTGGCATTGCGGCGAGGCGGCCACATGGAGGGCTATGGCGCGCGTCATCAGCATATCGTCGTGGTAGCCGCGACGTGCCGCAAAGCTGCCGTTGGGCAGCTGCTCGTAGGTGGCCATCTCGTCGCAACACCCGGCATCGTGCTCTATGTAAGCTCCCTCGCGCACGGCCTCGACGAGGCCGGCAATGAGCATGGCCTTGGTGGATCGGTTGGTATGAAATCCCACGCGGCGGCTCACCGTCTGCGTGGCCGTGTCGTAACTCTCGCGGTGGTACAGGTTCTCATACTGAGCGGCCATGCGGTTGAGCACAAAGAGGTTGCCCTCGGCGGCGCCTCCGCCATAGGCCGAGGTCTCGAAGGTATTGCTCTCCACCACCAGCAAGGCATCGTTGTAGAATCGTCCTATCGTCATGGCCTTTGCCGCCAGCAGGTCGTGGTCGCAGTGACCTCGCCACTGAGCGGCGATCTCGGGCAGGCGGTCACCGTCGCCGCGGCGCAGCACGGCCACCACCGACCAGTCGGCTTTTGCCGAGCGGCCGCCGACATCGACGGCCACAACATAGTCGGCACCCTCTTCAGGCATGAGCCATACGGTCATGGCGCCCGTGGCGTCGGCGGTGAATCCGGCGCCCCCGACATCGCCGCGGCGTCCCTCAACGCCGGCGCAACGCTGACGCAGCGCCTCCACGGCGGCGTTGGCAAAGACACCGGCACCCGTGTTGGCGAAGGCTTCGATGTCGTCGGTGGGATATTCGGCGTGCAGCTGCTCAGCCGACGGATATTCCAGACTTTTGAGGTGGTACCAGTAGATGCGGTCGAGGTCGATGCCCATGTTCCACAGGCGCCGCTCGTAGTCGGTTAGTGTTGAGGCGAAAGCGCGGCGGTCGGGCGGCGGCGTGCTGTATATGTCGATCATATACCACGGCACGAAGACGGCGTGCTTGTCGCCGTGCCCCTCGCGGCAGCGCAGCCACTCGGTGTGGAAATAGTTTCCCACTCCGTTGGCCGTGGACTCCATCACTATCAGTGAATAAGGCACCAGAGCTATGGCGCCGCATACCGCACGCACAAAATCGGAAGGCGAGCGGCGATCGGAAGCACCCCAGAATGCTGTCTCGCTAAGGTGCGCCATGGCATAGTCGGCGCCGCGCACGGCGTCGGCGTTCTCGGCGGTGCCCAGGGTCACGCGGCAGCCGCGGCCCGTGATTTCGCGAACGTTGGCGCTCCCCTCGTAGACCTTGAACTGCGGAGGCGTGTCGCCCTCCCACAGCTCCGTCGGGTAGTTCGCCAGCAGCGTACGGTACATGCCGCGTATGCCCGCGGCGGTATCTTTCACGTGCGCGCAGATGAGCGAGTGCCAGTTACGGCGGTGGCAGCTCTGCAGCCACGCCATATATATCTGCACCAGCGTGCTGCCGCCCCACTGCCGTGCTTTCAGCAGAATGAGGCGGATAGGGCGCCCTGCCAGGCGGTCACTCTCCAGCACCTCCAGCACGTGGCGCTGCGCGCGGTTGAGCCTGAACGGCACGTATGCCGACGTGATTTTGTCCTTGATCACCACGCATCGGGCGCACCAGTACTCGAAATCGTGGCGGCAGCGCAGACGGCGCCACACGTCGCCACCGCTGCCGGCGGCTGCCTTGAATTCGGCGTCGGCAACCATGGTGCGCGGCAGGTATGCTACCGGCACATCAGGCTCGGGAGTACGCCGACGCACGCGCACAGCCGACGGCGCGCTCCGCAGAGGGTCGTGCTCCGCTCCTTTGCGCCACTGGCGCCGGCGCCGCTCGTCATCGGCGAGCATGGCCTCGAGATCGGGGGTCTTATCGCTCATATTCCAGGGTGAAATGATTGAACACCATGTACTTGCCCGCGCCGGCAAGACGCAGCAACGCGCCCGTGGCGGAGCGTCCGTGGAGTGCCCCGCGCACCGGATAAGCCGGCGCGCCGCTTATTTTCAGCGTTGTGGGCGGTACCGCGGCTCTCTCGTCGTTGCCCGGCGTGGCGGTGAGGGTACATCTGAGACCGCTGCCGGAGATACGTGCGCCAAAGGCAACGGGTCGGCACGGGCCGGCCTCCCCATAGTCTGCGTACTGCTCGTACTCCATCTCCACCTCGCTGTTTGGGCTGCTCTCCGGCAGAATAAGGGCGTCAGAACTTGTGAAAAAGAGCTCGGAACCGACAGTCGCCACCCCGCAGCCCTCCACCCCGCCGCGGCGGTAGCTGCCATGCGTTGCCGATGCCTCGAAGGCACGGGCGCCGGCGGTAACGAGGGCTATTACCTCGTTGTGGGCAATATCACGGGCCACAGCGCTATATGTGGCGTTCCACAAAGTGCGCACCCGCCGCGCGTCGTTACCCACCAGCAGCAATGCGCCCTCCACGGCGGCATAGACGCCGCCGGCACCGGCGCACAGCGACTGCCGCGAGAGGGTGCCGCGGCTGTCGAGCGACCGTAGCGTAATTTTCCGGCTGTCGGCGCCGCTGACAGTTGCCGAGAGGAGTCCGCGGGCACATGCCGCCACAAAACGATGTCGTCCGAACTCCCAGGAGCTGTCGGAGCCGTCGGCGGCGCACAGCGCTGCCACTACGCCGGTACCGCTGCTGCCGCAGCAACGCAGAGCGAGCGGCGCCGACGCATCGCCGACAGCCACGGCATCGTCAAAATCCTCGTCGGCGTTCTCGATATCCACAATCAGCGCCGCCGATACCTCGCGGGGAGTCACCGGCGCCAGGCCCGCGTTGACCCATGCCGAAAAACGCCCGCAAGCCGAAGGCCGCAGTTCGAAATCGGCACGCCGCGTGGTGCCCGAACTGTAGATAATAACGCTCATGCGTGTGGCGTCGGGCGACGGATAGCATACCAGCGGTCCCAGCTTAGTCGGCGCCGCGCCCGCACCCTCGAAAGAGCTTTGCACGCCGCGTCGACCGTTGCCGAACCAAGTGACCACCAGCGCCCGCCAGGCGCCGTCGCCGCTCGCGGCTGCATATTCGGCGGGACTGTAACCCCCGAAGCGCACAGCATGGAGATTGCCCCACAGCAATACGCCGCCCGAGCGCGCCAGTGCCGACGCCCCGAAGGTGTGCGGTGCCGTCAGAAGGCATTCCATTGGTGTGGCGACATTCACGGGCCGCCCCAGAGCCTCGCCGAAGGCCCGCGCCTCGGCGGCGATGTCGGTGCCTCGGCAATTAGCCACCGTGGCCGTCACACCCATGGCCGACGGCGCACCCAGAGTGGCGGCGGAGGTGCACACGCTGTCTATCCGGGCAAGGGCGGCAAACACGGCCGACGGCGATGCCGACGTGGCGGCGCCTCCGGGCGTGAGACGCCCTATGCCGTGCGCGCTGTCGCGAACGGGTGTGAACACCGTGGGCGACGTCGGCGACCAGCTGTGGAACTGCGGTGACACCTCTACCTCCACACGTGCCACCCGCCCATCGGTATCCGGCTCTACTGCGGCCTCTATCACATATGTCGACGCCGTCAGGGTATAGGGCGCCACTGTGGTGGCATCGCTGTTGGCCAGCAGAACGCCGTCGGCGAGCTGTGCGCCGCCGGCGCTGACAACCACGGGCGCCGTGCGGTGCACGCAGCGACCCGACCGGTCGTAATAGGCGCAGCGGGCAAGTACCGGCTGCACGTAGCGACCCATGGCCGCAGCCTCGGAGGTGAGCTGCCGGTATGCGTCCTCGAAGTCGGAAATCAGTGCCTTGAGGTCAGTGGCGTTCGGCCTACTGCCGGCGCCGTAGCTCGCCGACAGCTTGCGCGCGCCCACAGTAACGCTCAGCGATGTAACCGCCGCTGCCTGCAGACGTGCCGTCGGGAATGGCCGTGCTGCAGGCGTGAGCGTCCACTCGCTGCCGCTGCCCTTGAATTCGTACACACCCTCGCGGCACACTATATTCAAGGTTCCGTCGGTGCCAGTGAATGTCGCCGTCGGCTCCGACGGCAAGGAGTCGGCCAAGGGTGTCGGTCCGTTTGTCTGCGACAGGTGGGCGACGGCCAGTTCACCGCCACGGCACAGCAGATAGCGCGGCAACCGCCCCTCGGTGAGGCGAGCCAGCGGTCGCCAGCCGCCATAGCCTTTGAGCGGCACATCGCCGCCTATCGACCGAAGGACTCCGTCGCCGCCAAGGCGCAGATTTGTTACTTTCACGGCACCACGGCCATCCATTTCCTCGAGTTTGTTGGTGATTTTCTTTGTCTTCATCTTTTTTTCGGCAAAAATAGAAGGACCGCAGCGGCATAAATCGTCCAAAAAACAATTTTTACCCATCGTGGCCGTTAGTAATATGATGAAAATCCGCATTATCACATATATACTGCTGGCGGCCTCTCTCACCGCCGGCGCCGCACCCGTAAAAATCAGCGGTCTGGTCACCGACGCCGAAAACGAACCTCTGGAGTTCGTCACTGTCAAGGTCGGCGGCACCGCAATAGGCACAACCACGGGTCTCGACGGCCGATACACCCTCACCACCGCCGAGGCCGACACCATCCGTCTTGTTTTCAGCTGCATAGGCTTCGAGGAGTCGCGCCGCCGCCTGATAGAGCCCACCGGTGAGGTAACCGTCAACGTCAAGATGACGCCGGCATCCTATGCCCTCGGCGGTATCGAGGTCACCGACTACCAGCGCCAGCTCGGCGGCGTCCAGCGAATTGATATCGGCGATGTCGGCCTCTCGCCCGACGTCAGCGGCGGCTCTGTGGAAAGCCTCATCACCACCATGGCCGGCGTGAACTCAACCAACGAGATGAGCAACCAGTACAGTGTGCGCGGCGGCAGTTACGACGAGAACAGCGTGTATATCAACGGCATAGAAGTCTACCGCCCGCAGCTCGTCACCAACGGACAGCAGGAGGGCCTCAGCATTGTCAACCCCGACCTCGTCGGTGCCATCGGCTTCTCAACCGGCGGTTTCTCGGCACAGTACGGCGACCGCATGTCGTCGGTGCTCGATATCACATACCGCGAACCCGAGGCCTTCGAGGGACATGTGGCGGCATCGCTCATGGGCGCTTCGGTGGCTATCGGCACAAGCAGCAACCGTTTCAACCAGCTCCACGGCGTGCGTTATAAGCAGAACTCGTCGCTCCTGAGCTCCATGGACGAAAAAGGAGAATACGACCCCCGCTTTTTCGACTACCAGACGAGCATGAACTTCAAGATCACGCCCAAATGGAAGGTGTCGCTCTTAGGCAACATCGCCCTCAACAACTATAAGTTCACGCCCCGCAACCGCACCACAAAATTCGGCACTTCCACCGATGCAAAGGAGTTCACCGTGTACTTCGACGGTCAGGAAAAGGACCGCTTCGAAACCTATTTCGGTGCCCTTACCCTGAGCTACGCCCCCTCCCGCGCACATGAATTCAGCCTCCGCGCCTCAGGCTTCCTCACCAACGAGCTGGTGGCTTACGACATCTCCGGCGAATACTGGCTCGACCAGGCCGGCACCGGCGGCGGCGACAGCGGCGGCGCTGTCGGCGGCGAACTCGGCGTAGGCCGCTATCACGAACACGCACGCAACAGAATGAAAGCCGGTGTATTCTCCTTCGAACTCCACGGCGCATCGGGCATCGGCGGCCACAACATCGACTATGGTGTGGTGTTTCGCCACGAGACAATCCACGACCGCGCACGCGAATGGGAACTGCGCGACTCCGCCGGCTACTCCCTGCCGTTCGATCCCGACGCCCTGAAGGTTATCTACAACCTCGGGTCGAAGCACGACCTCAGCACAAACCGCCTGGCATTCTATGCTCAGGACTCCTGGAAAATAAGCACCTCCAAGGGCTACCTCAGCCTCAACGGCGGCATTCGCTTCTCATACTGGGACTACAACCGCGAGTTCCTTGTCAGCCCACGCATCAGCCTCGGCTTTGTGCCCGACGCCTGCCCGCGCCTGGCCCTCCGGTTCGCCACGGGCCTGTATTACCAGAGTCCCTTCTACAAGGAATTCCGCATGCCTGTCACCGACGGCGACGGAAACACCACAATAGAGCTGAACAACGAGATAAAGAGCCAGCGCTCCCTCCAGTTCATTGTCGGCGGCGACTATACCTTCCGCGCCATGAACCGTCCCTTCAAAATCACTGCCGAAGCTTACTATAAGGCCCTGAGCAACCTTATACCCTACGAAATCGACAACCTCAAGATCGTGTACACCGGCCGCAATCTCACCAGCGGTTTCACCACCGGCATCGATTTCAAGCTCTTCGGCCAGTTTGTGCCCGGCAGCGACTCGTGGCTCAGCTTCTCGCTGATGAAAACGCAGGAAACCCTCAACGGCGTGAAAGTGCCGCGACCCACCGACCAGCGATACAGCGTGGCGCTCTTCTTCACCGACTTCTTTCCCAAATTTCCCAAACTAAAGTTCAACCTGCGCGGCATCTTCTCCGACGGGCTGCCTATGACGGCACCGCGCCAGAGCCGCGACAAAGGCTATTTCCGCGCTCCAGCCTACAAACGCCTCGACATCGGCCTGGCTTACGCTCTCCTCCAGCCCAAAGCCGACGGAACTCAGCGCTCCGGCTGGCTCCGACACTTCAAAAACATATGGCTGGGAGTCGACGTGTTCAACCTGCTCGACATCAGCAATGTCAGCTCATACTATTGGGTAACCGACGTAAACGACATCCAGTATGCCGTGCCCAACTACCTCACGCGCCGTCAGTTCAACGTGCGCCTGAGCATCGATTTCTAACCTGATTATTCAGCCATGGCGGCGCCGAGGGCGGCGCCGAACTGGTCGGGGCACGATGTGGCCTTGGCGCCGCAGCGTATGCCCCGCAGACGCTCGGCAAGCGCCGCGGCGTCCATACCCTCGGCAAGGGCGCCCACGCCCTGCGTGTTGCCGCTGCAGCCGCCCGTAAACCGCACATTGTGCACCTTGCCGGCCTCGTCGAGGTCAAAATCTATCATGCGGGAGCACACTCCCGATGGCTTGTAGCTATAGTGTTCCATATCTTTTCGAATTTTTCCGCAAAGATAGCGAATTTTCCCCAACTCCCCCCGCCGACCCCGTCCTAAATGGCTCGAAAAGGCATTCCCGTCCTCCAAACCTCGTTATAATCCCCCAAAAGTGGGTGAAAAAGGACACTTTTGGGGGATTATAAGCATATTCCGTCCTTCCGGGCCGACCGCAAACCCTCCTTCCGTCAGATGGAAATTTTCGGTCGGTCACGTTTCGAAAAAGCACCGATTATGAAAATTGTTCCCCAGATACGGATTCGACAAGGGACGCACTTCCTAAAGGAAACGACAATAAAAGATAGGTTTCAGTGACCTTTTCGTTAAGTCAACCCATAAAAGCCGCCTGAGACTTATGACCTCTGCCCTCTGACTTATTACCTAAAAAATCACCTTCCGGCGTAGAAGTTGAGGACGCGGGCGCGGAGAATTGCCTCGTATTTTGTGCGGGCGGCCTCGGTGAGGGCGTTCGTATAGTCCGATTTGGCGTTTTCCAGCTCGGTGGCATTGGCGCGCCCCAGCTCATATTTGGTCTGCATGGCCTCGAAGGCAGCGCGCGAGCTCTCCACAGCGGTGGCGGCTGCAGCGCGGCCGCGCACTGCCGTGAGCGCACGTGTATAAGCCTGCTGTATCGCCTTGTAGAGAGCATTGCGACTGTCGTCGAGCTGCAGTTCGGCTTCGAGATGCGCTATTTTTGCACGGCGCACGCTGTTTCTCGTACCGAAAGCATCGAAAATGGGCACACTCAGCGAGAAACCGAGGCTCTGCGAGAAATTATGTCGCATCTGCGGGCCGAAACCCTCGTTGTTCATGCCCGAAGTGCTGTAATAGTTCGTGCCGAGGCCGGCGTTGAAGCTCAGGGTGGGAATATAGCCGGTGCGAGCCAGCGCGACATTGCGCTCGGCGGCGTCCACGCCCAACAGGGCGGCGCGCAGACTGTGGTTGTGTCCGGTGGCGGCGGCGAATACCTCGTCGGCACTCATCAGCATAGGCTCCTCGTCGGACAGCGGCACGATCTCGAAGCCGGCGGCACCCGGCAGATTGAGCATCTGGGTGAGGTCGAGCACGGCCAGGGCGCTGTCGCCGGCGGCGGTGACAACGCTGAGCTCATCCTGCGCCACCTGAGCGCGGGCCTGCGCAAGGTCCAGCTCGGCCACGCGCCCGGCATTGACCAGCGCTTCGGTTCGGGCGGCGTCGGCACGCGATATGGCCAGACGCCCGCGGGCTATGGCGCTGACCTCGCTGCTGTAAAGTGCCTGAAGATAGGCCGCTATGACATTGAGGGTGAGGTCATCCTTTGCGGCCTCGGCCTGCTCGAGGACCGCCGACAGGTTGGCTTTGGCATAGTCCACACGCCGTATTCCCGCAAGGCCCTGAAAGATAGGCAGCTGCAGCTGCGCACCGAACGACGTCGACGCGGTGTTGCGGTTGGCGTAGGTATTCTCGGCGGTAAGGCCGCGGCCGAAACTGAAATTCTGCGAGGCATAGCCGCCGACAGTGGGCAGAAAGCGGTCGCAGGCCTCGGTGACATCCTGGCGCGCCGACTCGGCACGCAGCTCATAGCGGTGGATATCGATATTGTTGGCAATGGCATAGTCGATGCAGCGCTGCAGGTCCCACTGCTCGGCGCCGGCAGCGACGGCGCACCCCACGGCCGCCGCGCAAACGGCTATTTTTCTGATAACGTTGTTCATATCCTTACTGAATTACTGCGCCGCGAATTGTTGCGGTGGTATCGACACCGCTCTTGATCTCGATATTCATGCCGTCGCTCATGCCCGTCTCTACAGCAACGCGGTTGTATGTGGCCGTAGCGGCGGCGGTATCGGCAACGACATATACATAAGCGCTGTCACCGGCAAATTCCACGCAGCTCTCCGGCAGAGTGATGACGTCGGCGGCCGACGACAGGGCTACTGTGGCGTTGGCGCTGTACCCGGCACGGAGCGCCGACACATCGTCGACATCAAGCGCCGCCTTGATTTCAAAGGTATTGGCGCCGCCGGAGTCGGCACCCTTGGGCGAGATGTATTCTATCGTTGCCGTGGGCGTCAGGTCGGGCACGGCGCCGATGACAATGCGCATGGGCATGCCTACATGGAGCATACCTACCTCTGTCTCGTCGACGTTGCCGCGGAAGATGAGGTTGTTCATATCGGCGATGGTGGCTATGGTGGTGCCGTCGTTGAAGGTGTTGCTCTGTATCACCGAGCTGCCCACCTTGACCGGGACATCAAGCACAAGCCCCGTGATGGTTGCGCGAACAAGAGTGTTGCTCTCCGAGGCGTTATAGCGCGACACACCCTCGCGGACGATATTGAGGGCGTCGGCGGCCGCGGCGGCCTCCTCGCGGGCGGCGCGGTAGTTGCGTTCGGAAGTCTCGTACTCCTCGCGCGATATCACGCGGGCGGCATAGAGGGCGCTGTCGCGCGCATAGAGCGTGCGCCGGTTGTCGAGGTCGATATTGGCGGTATTGAGGCGGTTCTGCGCCGACGACAGCTGTGAAGCCTCCGGCACAACCTGAATTCTGGCGATGACATCGCCGACACTCACATGCTCGCCGGCCTCGACAAGCACCTCTGTGACTATACCCGATATCTGGGGCTTGATTTCTATCTCGTCGCGCGGCTCTATCTTGCCGGTAAGCACCGTGTTGCGCTCTATCGACCCAACGGTGGGACGCACGGTGCCGTACTGCACCTCCTTATCCTGCGAATTCTTATAGAGGAAGAAGAACGTACCGACAAAAAGCACTCCCAGGAGCACCCACATCGCTATCTTAAAAAACTTTTTCATCGCCTTTGGTTGTTATGTTATTTCTAATTTACTAATTTCATGATTATTTTGCCCTCATGGCCTCTACGGGCTTGATGCGCAGCGCCTTGACGGCCGGCAGCGTGCCGGCCAGCGACCCAAGCAGGATGAATACGCCGATAATCGACACCGCCACGCCGAAGGGCAGTTCGAAGCCGGCGAGACCCTGAAGCGGGTCGGCGGTGGCCTGGTCGATCACGGCAAGTATCAGCGCGGCGAAGCATACGCCGGCGGCGCCGGCAACGGTGGTGAGCAATATGCTCTCGCACAGAACCTGAGCGGTTATCTGCCAGGGCTTGGCGCCGATGGCGCGACGCACGCCGAACTCGTGGGTGCGCTCGCGGACCACTATCCACATTATATTTCCCACACCTATCACGCCGGCGAGCAACGAGCAGCCCCCGACAAAGAGCGCCAGCAGGCTGATGCCGAGGAATACCTTGTCGATAATGCTGAAAAACTCCGAAAAGTCCTGAAAAAAAGCGGCATCGTCATCCAGCGGATGGATGGGATGATTGAGGCGGATGGCGCGCATGATGGCGTCGCGGCTGTCGGTGGGCGTGGTGCCCGGACGCGCCGCGAAAATAAAGAAATGCACGGTGTTACCCTGATTGAACGCCTGACGCATGGTGCTCGACGGCATGATCACGCTCTCGTCCACGCGGGCGCCTATGCTTGCCTCACCCATCTGCGAGGCCACGCCGACCACCATGAAGCTTATGCCGGCGAGCTGCACCTGCTGCCCCACGGCCTCCTCGCCGCCGAAGAGTTCGTTGGCAAGGTTGCGGCCTATGACGGCCACCTTGCGCGTGGCTGCTATATCTGAGGCGTTGATAAATCGGCCGCTGTTGATTATCACAGTATTGAGGCGGGGATAAGCCTCTTCCACCCCTATTATCTGCGACCGTTTGGAGTGGTCGGCGTGCGAAACGTCGACACTCGCCCAGTTTATGGTGGAAGAGCTCTCGATATCAGGTGCCAGACGCCGTATGTTGTCGATGTCGGCAATAGTCAGTTCCCACGCCATACCCTTGGGGAAACCCCGGTAGGCCATGGTGGTACGCCAGCTGCTGACACCGCCTATGTTTGCGGCCAGGCCCGCGAACTCACGCCGCATTATCCCCTCGAAGCCTTGGGCGCCTCCCCAGAGCAGTGCCAGGATGGCGGTGCCCCAGAAGATGCCGAACGCCGTGAGGAACGTCCGCGTTTTGTTGTGCGCGAGGGTGGTGATCGTCTCGCGCCATATCTCGTGGTCGATCAGTGGTATTCTCATGTTTATTCGTCGCGCAGCGCTTCTACAGGTTTAACTTTTATGGCCTTTAGAGCAGGGAACAGACCGGCGAGCATGCCCGCCACCACCAGGGCGACGGTTACCTGCACGGCAAGGCTGATGTCCACCGTGGCATTGACAAAGCCATAATCCTCAAGGACGCCGAGACCGTCGACAATCTGAAGAATAAGCATGCCGAAAAATACTCCCATATAGCCGAACAGCGCCGTGATGGCCACACTCTCGCTCAGCACCTGGGTGAGAATGCTGCGCGGACGGGCGCCGATGGCACGGCGTATGCCTATCTCGTGGGTGCGTTCGCGAACGGACACAAACATGATGTTGCTCACGCCCACGATGCCGGTCAACAGCGTCAGCAGCCCTATTACCCACACGACTATCACAAGATAATTGCCTATCTGAGCGGAGGCTATGTTCTGCCTGAGGCTGTTCCACACCCAGACTGCCCCCTGATCGTCGGGATGAAAACCGTGGGAGCGCGCAAGGGTGGCGCGTACATCCTCCTCCACCTCCATGGCGGCGCCTTCGGTATCTACGCCCTCGACGCGCACCTCCAGCGACGACACGCGGTCATCCGAGCCGGTAAGAGCCTTGTGGGTGGTATACGGCACATATGCCGATGACCGCCACCGGTGCGAATAAACGCCTACCACGCGCCACCCCAGACCCATGCATCGAACGGTCTCGCCTATGGCTGCGCTGTCGGTGCCGAAGAGTGTACCCGCCGTGCGCTCCGACAGCACTATCACACGGCGGTGCTCGTCGATATCGCGGTTATTGATAAAGCGGCCGTGGCTGAGCTCCACGCGCTCCGACTGCTGCGACTGAGGATATACGGCGATATATCCGCAGTCGGCATACTCGGTGAGGCCGAATACCTTGGCGGTGTCGACACGAGCATAGGCCATGGCGCTGCTCACGCGGCTGTTCTCATGTTCCAGCCTGCCGATGTCGGCCGACCGCAGCTCTATCATACGTCCCTGCTTGTAGCCGTTATAGGGCATGGTAGTATAGTCGCCCCATATCTGCATTTTGTTTGAGGCCATCGAATTCGAGCTGTCTTCGAACGAATTCACGGTGCCGCGCGCCGCACCCAGCAGCAGGATGAGCATGAACACACCCCACGCCACCGATATGCCCGTGAGGAACGTGCGCAACCGGTTGCAGCGTATAGTCTGCCCTATTTCGCGGAAGAGATCAAACATCGGTATCGGGGTTTTCGGTTGCGGCGGGGCTCCCGTCGGCGTCGACTATCCGGCCGTCGGCAATGTGGATAATGCGGTTTGTTGCGGCTCCCACGCCCGGGTCGTGAGTCACGATTATCACCGTCATGCCCTCGGCGTTGAGTTCGCGGAAAATCTCCATCACCTCGCGCGAGGTATGGGAGTCGAGGGCGCCCGTGGGCTCGTCGGCAAGGATAATAGACGGATTGGTGACAAGTGCCCTGGCAATGGCAACCCTCTGCTTCTGGCCGCCCGACAACTCGCCGGGAAGATGGTGACTGCGGTCGGCAAGGCCCAGCCGTTCAAGTTGCTCCATGGCGAGGGCGTTGCGCCGCTTGCGCCCAATCCCCTGATAGTACAGCGGCAGGGCAACATTCTCCATCGCGCTTTTGTAGCCTATGAGGTTGAACGACTGGAAAACAAAACCTATCAGGCGGTTGCGCAGGTCGGCGGCACGGTTTTCGCTGAGGTCGCGGATGGGCAGCCCGTCGAGAACATAGCTGCCGCTGTCGTAGCTGTCCAGAATACCCAGAATATTCAGCAGCGTCGATTTGCCGGAGCCTGACGCACCCATGATCGACACCAGCTCGCCGCGTCCTATACGCAGATTGATGTCGTGCAGTACATGTAGAGGCACTGCACCGGGGTAGGTCTTGTTGACTTTATCTAATGTTATTATATCTTCCATTGCGTTTTTTGCTGTTGGCTTCGGTTATATGACACACCGCGGCAACAGCAAATTACAGCGAATATTGATATTTAAAGTTATTTAACACGCAAAAATCCTATTTGTGCCCTCCGCCAGCCCGATCCCACATTTTCCCGGCCTATTATCACTATCCAGACTCCGGCACTTCGTTTTCATAAAAAAAGAATGTAAAAATCATAAAATATATTTACCGTCCGCTTGCGCTGTCGGTATTTTTGGTTACCTTTGCGCATATAAACCTGAAACCTAAAAAACATAAACAACAAAATCACATACACCTTCCATGAGAACCGATCTCACCGCTCAAATCAAGCTCGACCGAATTCCGCGCCGCTACTATGCTCCGGAAAGCGAAATCGAGGCCGCTGCACTCTCCCACAAGGAGAAACTCGACATGCGCATCAGCGAAACCGCCAACGACGGCGCCCTCGCTGTGGCACGCTACATTGTCAAACACATAAACCGCTACAAGAGCAAAAAAGGCAAATGCGTTCTCGCCCTCGGCGCCGGTGCATCGACTCACCGCGCATATGCCGAACTCATCAAACTCTATAAAGCCGGCGAAGTGGACTTCAAGGACGTGGTTGTCTTCAACCTCGCCGAGTTCTTCCCCCTCGTCCCCGAAGGGGGCGCCAGCACATTCGCACGCCTGAAGGAAATCCTCCTCCGGCACATCGACATCGACCCCGCCAACGTCCACACCATCGACCCCGCGATCACCAAAGAGAACATGGCCGACTACTGCGGCGCCTACCTCCAGGCCATCGAAGAGGCCGGCGGCCTCGATCTGGTGGTCTGCGAAATAGGTCCCAACGGTGCAATAGGCTTCAACGAACCCGGCACCGCCCCTTCCAGCAGCTGCCGTCTGGTGGCGCTCGGCAACGAAACCCGCCATCTGGTAAGCTCCGACTACAGCGAAGCCCGCGAAGTGCCCGCAACAGCCATTACCCTCGGTCTGGCCGACATCGCCAAGGCCCGCCGCGTATGCACAATGGCATGGGGTGAAAACCGAGCCGCCATCATACGGCGCACCGTCGAGGAGAAACCCACCGTCGACGTTCCCGCTTCCCTCCTGCAGGGCCATCCGCACGTAAAAGTATTCACCGACCTCCCCGCCGCCGAAGACCTCACCCGCATAGCACAGCCCTGGCTCGTTACATCCTGCGAATGGAACGACAAACTCATGCGCCGCGCCCTGGTATGGCTCTCCGCAAAAACCGGCAAACCCATCCTCAAACTCACCAACAAGGACTACTCCGACTGGGGCCTGGGCGAACTCATAGCCCTGTTCGGCTCGGCATACAACGTCAACATCAAGATATTCAACGACCTGCAGCACACCATCACCGGCTGGCCCGGCGGAAAGCCCAATGCCGACGACACCTACCGTCCCGAACGCGCAAATCCGTACCCCAAGCGCGTGATAGTGTTCTCGCCCCACCCCGACGACGACGTCATCTCCATGGGGGGCACCCTCAAACGCCTCGTCGACCAGAAGCACGACGTTCACGTGGCTTACGAAACCTCCGGCAACATAGCCGTCGGCGACGAAGACATGATGCGGTACATCATGCTCATGGACGGCATAGCACCGGAATTCGGCATCGACACTCCCGATTTCCGAAAGAAAAGTGAGGAAGTCCACGATTTCATCGCAGCTAAAGCGCCCGGCGAAGTAGACTCAAAGGACATCCGCTTCCTCAAAACAAAAATACGCCAGTGCGAGGCCCGCATAGCCTGTGCTTATATCGGCGTAAAACCGCAGAACGTCCATTTCCTCAACCTCCCCTTCTACGAAACCGGCACCATCAAGAAGGGTGACCTCTCGCAGAAGGACGTCGATATAGTCAAGAAACTCATCACCGACGTAAAACCCCATCAGATATTCGTTGCCGGCGACCTCGCCGACCCCCACGGCACACATAAGGTATGCACCGACGCTGTCCTCGCCGCTATCGACGAACTCAAGGGCGAAGAATGGATGAAAGACTGCCGCATATGGATGTACCGCGGCGCCTGGGCCGAATGGGAAATCGACCACATCGAAATGGCAGTGCCCATAAGCCCCGAGGAACTCCGCTTCAAGCGCAACTCCATCCTCAAGCACCAGAGCCAGATGGAGAACGCCCCCTTCCTCGGCGACGACGACCGTCTCTTCTGGCAGCGCGCCGAAGACCGCAACCGCGCAACAGCCCGCCTCTACGAAGGCCTCGGACTCGCCTCGTACGAAGCCATCGAAGCTTTCGTCGAGTACCATCCCGTTAACTGACCCTTTACCAAATACGCGCAAGCCGCCGGCCCCAACAGAGCCGGCGGCTTTTTTTGTTTGTGCGGATTTATCAAATGAAGTATGAGCGACGGCACGGAGGCCACCTCTTCGATGGCCGACAGACCGACAGTAACGTTCACGGCCGACAACATGCACATTGCAAGTGCCTTGCTCAGAGCCGACTATCGACGCAGCGAAGTCAGCGGCATCGACTTTGTGGAGGGTTCGGCGACTGCCATGAAATCCGTCACAGCCGAAAACACGAATTACCGCTACGATGGCTGCACGTTCGCCTGCGAAGGGCATGAAATAGAGGTATACAACCTCGGTGGCGCCGTCGTTGCCCGCGGCGCCGACTGTGTATCGGTCCAGGCTCTCGTTCCCGCAGTATATATTGTAAAAATCGATAACCGCACATTCAAAATCACCAAGCAATGAAAAAATCTACACCATAGCCGCAGCGGCCGCGCCCTCTCGGGCGTGAAAAACGTGGAGTACAAGGACTACTACGACATGAGCGGCGGCACCGTCGAGGTCCGTTATCCGCCCTATACCCTGTGGAAAATATCGGCCACGCAGAGTTTCGGCAGCCATGTGCGCCTCAGCCTCGCCCTCGACAATATTTTCAATTACAAACCCGAATATTACTATCTCAACAGTCCGCTCACCGCCGGAGCCACTTTCACCGCCGGTATCATCGTGGGCCTTGGCTGTCTCGTCGGCTCCTTTTTCATCTTTGCCAAGCAGTTGCGCATCCGCGCCTGGGGCGCAAATATCCGCATGGCCATCCCGGCAGTGATAGTGTTCTGGACTCCCGCGGAAATTCTCGGCCGCATGAACCTCTTTCAGGAAATATGGATAGCGCCCCTGCAGCATAAGACCGGGATGCTCATAATCCTCGGCGTTTTCGTGGCTCTGGCCGCCTCGCTTTCATAAGATTGACCTTTCACCTCGCTTTGAACGAATGTTCAAACGACCGCCCGTCAGGACGGCGCCTCGCAATGCATCTGCCTTTTCGGTGTCTCGTGCCGTTATACAGGTGTCGCCAGACTGACTCTCCGCCATTCACTGTGCATCCCCGCCACATCCGCGTCAGCGCAGCCCATTAATTTTTTGTTAAGTTTATTTCATCGGTGCTAACGAAACTAAAAAATAAGTTGTATCTTTGCAGCGATATTCATTATCACATAACTCCAACAAATCCATAATTGCAATGAGACGACTTTTGACTGTGATTCTGGTGCTTTGCCTTGGCAGTGCCATGGCTTTTGCCGCCGGAGCCAACATTGTGTGCCATGGCACCGTGGTCGACGAAACCGGCGAGCCTATCATAGGTGCCAGCGTAGTGATAACGGACGGCCGCGCCCTCGGTACTACCGACATCGACGGCGAATTCGATGTACGTGTGCCCGAAGGCACTCCCTCGCTTACTTTCAGCTACGTGGGATACGTCAACAAAACGGTGGCTGTCGCCGCCGACATGGGCACTATCCGCCTGGAGCCCTCCAATGAGCTGCTCAACGACGTTATCGTGACCCAGAGCCTTGCGCGCACGCGCCAGACCCCTGTTGCCGTCACCCAGGTGAACCGCGCCGAACTCGACGTGAAATTAGGCACCCAGGAACTCCCCGAAGTGCTCAACACCACCCCCGGCGTCTGGGCTACCAAGGACGGCGGCGGCTTCGGCGACGCCAAAATCAACATGCGCGGCTTCAAGAGCGAAAACGTTGCCGTGCTCGTCAACGGTATCCCCGTCAACGATATGGAAGGCGGCTGGGTATACTGGAGCAACTGGGCAGGCCTCGGCGACGTGGCATCCAACATACAGACGCAGCGAGGCCTCGGCGCCGCCGTGCTTTCCGCTCCCTCTATCGGCGGTACCATCAACATCACCACCCAGACCCTCGACGCCGAACGCGGCGGCCGCATATGGTACGGCATGGGTAACGACGGCATGAACGACATGGGCATCAAGCTCTCGACCGGCGTCCTCAAAGGCGGCTGGGCCATCACAGTGCTCGGCTCCCACAAATGGGGCGACGGATACATCCAGGGCACCGACTTCAAGTCGTACAACTACTTCGTGAATATCTCCAAGCGTATCAACGACCGCCATCAGCTGTCGCTCACGGCCTTCGGCGCACCCCAGACCCACAACAAGCGCTCCAGCCAGGACGGCCTGACGATTATGAACTATCAGACCCTCGCACGCCGATACATGGGCAGCGAGAGTCCCTACCGCTACAACCCCTCGTTCGGTTACGACCTTCAGGGTCAGCGCCGCACATCTAACCGCAACACCTACCACAAGCCCCAGATATCGCTGGCCCACATATGGCAGATAGATAAGAAATCGAGCCTCTCCACAACCCTGTACGTATCGCTGGCTTCCGGCGGCGGTTACTCCGGCCAGGGCCGCGGCACTTACAACGGCACAAGCCTCTCCAACTCGTCGTGGTACGGCGCCACCGCCGGCACGCCGAACACCTTGTTCCGCAACGCCGACGGCACCTTCGGCTACAACCTCATTCAGGAGATGAACCGCGCCAGCGAGACCGGCTCGAACATGGTGATGTCTGAAAGCAACAACTCCCACAACTGGTACGGCCTCGTGTCCACCTACACCAACAGCTTCTTCGACAAGCGGCTCAACATCCTGGCCGGTATCGACCTCCGCTACTACGTGGGGTATCACAACAACAAAATCATCGACCTATACGACGGCGAATACTTCATGGATGACTCCTCGCGTAAAAACGTGAAAGTCGAGAACAACGCCGCCGCCGCCGACCCCAACTGGCGCTACCAGAAACTCGGCGTGGGCGATGTGGTTTACCGCGACTACGAAGGCCGCACTAATCAGGAAGGCGTCTACGCTCAGGCCGAGTACACCCTCTTCGACAAGCACCTCAACCTCGTGCTCTCCGGCTCGCTCTCCAACACCGGCTACCAGCGCGTGGACCATTTCTATTACGACAAGGAGCACGCCAAGAGTCCCACTTACAACTTCCTGGGCGGTACCGCCAAATTCGGCGCAAACTATAACATCGACCGCCACAACAACGTATTCTTCAACATCGGCTACATCAGCCGCGCTCCTTTCTTCGCAAAAGGCGTGTTCCTGAGCCAGGCAACCTCCAACGCCGCCAACCCCAACCCCGTCAACGAGAAGATTTTCTCCGTCGAGGCCGGTTACGGTTTCCGCTCCAAGATATTCTCCGCACAGCTCAACGCTTACTACACAAAGTGGTACGACAAAACCACCACACGCGGCGGCGACATCACCAACGAAGCCCACTACGGCGACCGCTTCTACCTCAACCTCACCGGCGTGAACGCCCGCCACATGGGTGTGGAACTCAACTTCACCGTCGTGCCCACTCGGTGGATGGAAATCACCGGCATGCTCTCCCTGGGTAGCTACATATGGGACAACAACGCCAAAGGTTACTTCTACAACCAGCTCGGCCAGCCCCTCAAAAACCTTGCCGGCGACCAGGCCGAGGGCATCCTCTCCCCCGACCATGCATGGGCCGTACTCAACCAGGACGGCATCAAAGTCGGCGGCTCGGCACAGACCACCGCCGCACTGGGCGTAAACTTCCGCCCCTTCAACGGCTTCCGCATCGGCGCCGACTGGAAAGTGGCCGCAAACAACTACTCCGACTACACCATCAGCTCCTCGGCATTCTCCGCCAACAAGGAGATCACCCTGCCCGACCCCTGGAAGATACCCTGGGGCAACCAGCTCGACCTCAACGCATCGTACTCCTTCGATTTCGGCGGTGTACGCGCCACCCTCTTCGGCAACGTCCACAACCTGTTCAACTACAACTACATGGTCGATGCCACCACTCCTTCCGACGTTGCCGGCACCTGGGAGAACGCCTACGGCTTCTACAGCTTTGGCCGCACCTACTCCATGAAACTGCGCGTCAACTTCTAACCACCAAGCAAGCATAAACTTATGAAAACTCCAAAATTAACATACGCTCTGCTTGCCATGGCAGCCGCCGCAACCCTCACCGGGTGCGACGAGAACTCGTGGAACAAGCACATCGACGGGTTCGATGAAATCAACGACGAACCCATAGCCGACGTCCGCACGATAGATTACACCCTCACCGCCGCCGACTACAACGCCATAGCAACCAACGCCACAAACAAGGCTCTGGCAGGCGAAGAAGGCGCCGACGCCCTCGCTGCGGTCGGCAAAAACAAATGCTTCTCCGAGGCCATCAGCGCCGCCGACTACGTGCCCGCCTTCCTCGAAAGCACATCGTTCCCATACTTCACCCTCACCGACGGCTCGGCAGTGAAACTCACCTACAACCTGCAGAACGACGTGCCCGCCGCCGTCGCCGCCGGGCGCTCGGCACAGGCAATAACCATAGCCGACGATTACTATGCCGATGAGGTATGGTACGATACCGAAGACCACATCAACGCCTTCGCGCCGTCGCACCCCGCCGAAAACTACCTCGCCGCATATCTCGCCGACTATGCCGACCCCGCTGAAGGTACCGTCTGCGTGGTGACTTACAACAACGCCCAGTCCGACCCCGTCTTCGGAGGCGCCGACCAGCCCGTGGGTCCCGTCGACGTCTACTCCAAGGCCTTCACCGACAATATCGACGGCTACACCATCGACAACAAACTCCTCCCCCCCGAACTCGAATACGTATGGAGCTACGGCGGCGAGATCTACGGGGCCAAAGCCGCCGCATATAAAGACGGCACAAGCTATGCTACCGAATCGTGGCTGATCTCACCCGAAGTCAGCCTCGACGGCGTGACCGACATCACCATGACCTTCGAACACGTGGTCAACAAATTCCCCTCCGCCGAATTTGCCCGCGAACACTGCACCATGCTCGTTAAGGTTGTCGGCACATCCACCTGGACCCCCGTGGCCATCCCGCAGTACACCAACAACGACAGCTGGACCTTCGGCGCCAGCGGCGACATAGACCTCAACGCCTTCCAGGGCAAGAACATACAGTTCGCCTTCCGCTACGTCAGCCTCGAAGGCCAGAGCGGCACATGGGAAATCAAGAACCTCGTGATCAAGGGCATGCCCGCCGCCGACAACGCCCCCGCCCGAGCCTCAGCCCTCCAGGGCCTCGTAATCGACAAAGTAGCTGCGGCTTACGCATACAGCGAAGAAACCGGCGAATGGTCGCCCGCCGACTACGTAGTGCTCCAGCCCGACACATACTCACAGATGGGCCAGAGCCACGCCAACCTCGCCACCGCAGAGCCGTATCTTTCCACATACCTCGCCCTCACCTTCCCCTATGCTCCCGCCGAGACCGTCAAAAACGTACTATGGCTCCACTATGCCGGCGGAAGCACATCGTATGACTGCACCCAGTACGTCAGCAACGGCACCGCATGGACTGCCAACAACTTCGTGACCGAAGAAACCGCCCAGTTCGTGCGCAACGCCGGCCACTGGCTCTATAACCCCAATGTAACCCTCGTCCTTCCCGCCGGCAAAAACCAGGAACTCAGCACCCTCTACTTCCAGGCATGCGTCGACTGGGTATATGAGAACATATGCGTGCCCCTGGGCGACACCTCGATAAAGAGCGGCAAATTCTACGTCACCTCCTACGGAAACAACGAGTACTATTCCGGTACCTCCGCATACCAGGGTAACGTAGACCTCCGCGCCGACAAAGCACGCGAACAGTATCCCGCCGGATACGAAGGCATGACCGACGACCAGATCGTGACCCTCATGAAAGAACGCTTCATGAACGAAGTAATGCCCGGCGCACTCGCCCGACTCCATCCCGACGCAGCGCCAATACCCGGCATAGACCTCCTGTACACAATCACATTCGGCGTATACACCGGCACAAGCACAACATATACCGCCGTATTCAAAGTCACAGCGCCCGCAACATTCGAACCCGTGAGCTGCACATGGGATAACCCCGAATAACACACTCACGCAAGCCCATAACCGACGCCCCCGCGGAACATCAGCACCCGCGGGGGCGTTATCACCTAAAAAACCTCCAACTCCCCGAAATATGCCAAAATCGAACATCTACACCCGCACAGGCGACAAAGGAACAACATCCCTCGTCGGCGGCACACGGGTCGACAAAACCGACCCGCGTCTCGAAGCCTACGGCACCGTCGACGAACTAAACAGCTGGCTCGGCCTCATGAACACCTCCGAGGCAATACCCGCTCAGGCGCACACAACCCTCAGCACAGCTATGAACCACCTCTTCGACATCGGCGCTGCCCTCGCAACAGAGCCCGACTCCGTCTGGCAGCCTCGGCCATTCCCCGCCGAAGCCGTCGCCGCCCTCGAAGCCGACATCGACAGCCTCGACGCACAACTGCCACGCCACAACCGGTTCATACTGCCAAGCGGCCACCCCGACGCCGCACGTGCCAATATAGCACGCGCCGTGGCACGCCGCGCCGAACGACGCATTCTCGCACTGCCCACCATAGAGCCCGCTATAATCCAGTATATCAACCGGCTAAGCGATTACCTGTTCGTTCTCTCCCGCGCCATAAACATTTTAAACAACGTCAATGAAATATTTTGGCAAAAAAATTGTTAGTATATACAACTGAACAGCAAAAACAATAAAACCAACATAGCAAAATGTACTGGACACTCGAATTGGCCTCGAAGCTCGAAGACGCACCCTGGCCCGCAACCAAAGAAGAACTCATCGACTACGCCATGCGAAGCGGTTCGCCCATGGAAGTGATTGAAAACCTCCAGGAAATAGAAGACGAAGGCGATACCTACGAGAGCATAGAAGACATCTGGCCCGACTACCCCTCAAAAGAAGACTTCCTCTTCAACGAGGACGAGTACTAAGACCCTGAAATCTACATAAATACTGATTACCAGCCATATAAACAATTCGAATTTGTTTGTATGGCTGGTGTTTTATGGCCTCAAATGGCAATATTTGTTCGTATAATTGATGGGAAAAGAGGTTTTGTTTGTATATAATTCGTTGCAATTATGTACATTCTCAATAGAGGAGTAATATCACCTGTCTTA
>JAGATX010000002.1 GCA_017621055.1 Muribaculaceae bacterium
AGTCGATGATCACGTGGTCGAAGTCATCGCCGCCCAGATGGGTGTCGCCGTTGGTGCTCTTCACTTCGAAGACCCCGTCGCCAAGTTCGAGGATGGAGATATCGAAAGTACCGCCGCCGAGGTCGAATACGGCGATCTTGCGGTCCTTGCTGTCTTTGTCGAGGCCGTAGGCCAGGGCGGCGGCAGTAGGCTCGTTGACGATACGGCGCACGTTGAGGCCTGCTATCTCGCCGGCTTCCTTGGTTGCCTGGCGCTGGGAGTCGTTGAAGTAAGCCGGCACGGTGATGACGGCGTCGGTAACGGAGGTGCCCAGATAGTCTTCGGCGGTCTGCTTCATTTTCTGAAGAATCATTGCGGAGATTTCCTGAGGGGTGTATTCGCGGCCGTCGATGTCTACGCGCGGGGTGTTGTTTTCGCCGCGTACCACTTTATAAGGTACGCGCTCTATTTCGTTCTTGACCTGATCATAGGTTTCGCCCATGAAGCGCTTGATGGAGTAGATGGTGCGCTTGGGGTTTGTGATGGCCTGGCGTTTGGCGGGTTCACCGACTTTACGCTCGCCACCGTCGACGAAAGCCACTACCGAGGGGGTGGTGCGGGAGCCTTCGGCGTTAGGTATTACCACAGGGCTGTTGCCCTCGAGAACTGCGACGCAGGAATTGGTTGTTCCAAGGTCGATACCGATAATTTTTCCCATAATAATTATGTGCTTTATTTTTTTATGTTGTTTTTTATATTCTTTAAAGGTGATGCCACGCGGTTTTCCTCGCGGTTCGACAATGTTAAAACAAAACCCGTGCCAAAAAAGTTTGAGGAAGGCAATGCTGACAGAATGGCAGACGTCCACGATGGCTTGCCGACTGTTTTTGACACTTTTTGTAGCCGATTTTTCATCAATCAATACTTTTGTTCGCGGAATTGGGGTCATTTTGCTATATTTGCAGTCCACTAACAATTCTTTTGAAAATTTCTGATATAAGAGCCTGCGGGAAGCAGACGGTGAGCCTGCCGCGCAGATGGAGAAGTTTCTCATTTTATGGACAACACACAACCCCCCGGCACGACTGAGCCGGAAATACACATCGGCCGCGAAATCCGTAGTTTTATGGAGAGCCGCCACTACTCGGCAACATGGCTTGCCGAGCGTCTTTGCTGTGACCGTACCAATGTATATAAGATGTTCGCGCGCACGAGTCTCGACAGCGACACTCTGCTGAAAATCTCGGTTTTTTTGCGCCATGATTTTTTCAAAATCTACAGCCGGGCCTACGAGCACTACCGCGGCAGCGACGTTCTGCCCGCGAGCTTCTGCAAGGAAAAATGACTCAAGTATTCCAGGTTGTATGAGCTTGGCAGTCTGAGTTAATTTATGTAAAAATTGCACGGCCGATATCCGCCGGCTACAAAAGTTTTTCTATCTTTGCGTTATATAAATCTCAACAACAGAATAACGCAAAAAACCATGAAACCCTACGTACTCGGTATTGACATCGGCGGTACAAACACCGTTTTCGGTCTTGTAGACACACGCGGCAAAGTAATAGCCAGCTCCTCGATAAAAACAGCAAAACACGCGCGCTTCGCCGACTATCTCGACGAACTTCACACCGAAGCTACTCGCCTGATAGAGAGCGTCGACGCTGTAGATAAAGTTCACGGCATAGGCATAGGCGCCCCCAACGCCAACTATTACACCGGCACTATCGAAGACGGCGTGAACCTGCCGTGGCCCAGCCCGATACCCCTTGCGCAGGCCTTCGCCGAGAAGTTCGGCATTCCCACCGCCGTCACCAACGACGCCAACGCCGCCGCACTTGGTGAAATGACCTACGGCGCCGCCCGCGGCCTCAAGGACTTTATAATGATAACGTTAGGCACAGGCGTAGGGTCCGGAATAGTTATAAACGGACAGGTAGTGTACGGCCACGACGGTTTTGCCGGCGAGCTCGGCCACGTCATCGTCAAGCGCAACAACGGGCGCCTCTGCGGCTGCGGCCGCACCGGCTGCCTCGAGACCTATTGCTCGGCAACGGGTGTGGCGCGCACGGCACGCGAGTTTCTGGAAGCACGCACCGAGCCGTCGCTGCTGCGCAACCTGCCCATTGAGAGCATAACCTCCAAGGATGTCTACGATGCCGCCATGAACGGTGACCAGCTCGCCAAGGACATTTTCACCTATACCGGCACCATTCTTGGCGAAGCCATGGCCGATATGGTGGTGTTCTCGTCACCGGAGGCGTTCATACTCTTCGGCGGCCTGGCAAAGAGCGGCGACCTGCTGATGAAACCGCTGCGCGAAGCCCTCGAAAAGAACGTGATGAGCATCTTCAAGGGTAAGGCAAAGGTGATAATGAGCGAACTCAAGGAAGCCGACGCAGCCATCCTCGGCGCCAGCGCCCTGGGATGGGAGGCAAAACCCATGCCCGCACCTGCCGCTCTTGTTGCGACGGTGCTCTAACAGCCTGAGGCCAACTCATATACAACGACATATGCTACGGGTTCCGATAAGTCGGAACCCGTTTTTTTGCTAATTTGGCGGGGAATTGCTATTTTTGTGGCACAAAACAGAACAAAACACGTAAACACTCCCGTCTGACATGGCCAATACACAACCTTTCGACCATATACCACCCCGCAACACCCCCGGCGGCATCACACCCCAACCCCCTGAGCCTCCGCGGTCTCCATTAAGCGACGCCGCCGCCCCTTCAGCACCGCGACGTGCACCCGGGGCGCCACGCAAACCCGGCGGCAGCCGCAAAGTGCTCATCATCGTCGGTGCCGTAGCCGTTGCAGCCCTCGCTTTCTGGCTGGTGTTCAGCGCCATCAGCGCAAACCGCCGCGCCGATGCCGCCACCGCCCGCGAGGAACAGCTGCTCATAGACATGGCGCAGCGCGACCTCGAGCGCGAGTACGGTGAGCTGAACGATGAATTCGCCAACTTCGAAAATCAGCGCCAGTACATCACCAACGACTCCATCCGCCGCTCCCTCAACGACAAATACGAGGCCGCGCGCGTGCAGATAGAGCGCCTGCAGCAGGAACTCGCCGACAATCAGCGGCGCAGCGCCGCCGAGATTTCGCGCCTGCGTTCCGAGATAGAAACTCTCCGCAACCTGCTGCGCCACTATGTGGAGGAAATCGACCGCCTCAACCGCGAAAACGAGCAACTGCGGACAGAAAACGAACAGATACGCCGGCAGAACGAGCACCTCAGCACCAGAGTGAACGAAACCGAGCGCCAGAACGAGGTGCTCTCCGAGCGTATGACTCTGGCCGAACGCCTCAACGTCACCGGACTGACCCTCACGCCTCTTAACAAGCGCGGACGCCGCGAGGGCAAGGTGCGCAAGGCCAAACAGCTCGAAGTGTCGTTCACAATACCGCAGAACAATTCCACACCCGTGGGCGAAAAGACCATCTACGCGCGTATCGTCACCCCCTCGGGCGAGGTCCTCGGCGACGGTCGTACATTCCCCTTCGAGGACGGCAGCGTCCAGTATACCGGCCAGATAGTGATTGAGTACGCGGGCGAGGAAATCGGCGGAATAAAGATATATTACGACGTAAATACCCCCCTGATAGCCGGCACATATACCGTAGAACTCTTCGCCGACAATTTCCGGCTGATATCGCGCAACTTCACTCTGGAATGACCCTCTGACGTGAACGATTTCTTACAAAACATCTACGACAGCATCAATTCGGTGGAAATCAACACCGTTGGCGCTGTCTACCGTCTGGTGCTCAGCCTCTGCCTCGGAGCATTGGTAGGCTACGAGCGTAAGCGAAAAGGCCAGACGGCCGGCGTGCGCACCTTCTCGCTCATATGCATGGGCGCCACTCTGGCGATGATACTGTCCATCTATGTTCCGCAGGTATATCTGGGCCTTAAGAACGGTGATCCCGGCCGCATTGCCGCCCAGGTGATATCGGGTGTGGGTTTCCTCGGCGCCGGCGCCATCATACAGATGAAAGGTTCCATCCGCGGCCTCACTACCGCCGCCGGCATATGGATGGTGGCAATCATCGGCATGTCAGTGGGCCTGGGCATGTACTGGCTGTCGGTGATAGCGTGCGCCCTCATCCTTTTCATTCTCGTGCAGCTCGAGCGGTTCGAGCACATGGTGTCGCGCGGCTCCGAAAGCCGCATCATCAGGGTTCGCACGGCTGTGGTGCTCAAGGATATCAGCGATTACCGCAAGGTGCTGGGCCGACACCGCATAGCTCTCAACAGTTTTTTTGTGGAGTACGACTACGATGCGTCCGAAACACGGCTCAACCTCGTTGTTCTTGTGCGCGACAACACCGATTTCATCAAACTCTTCGACGAATTCGAGCAACTGCATCCCACCAAATCCATCACCCTTGCCAACCAGTTGAGTATCTGAGCCTATGAATACCGACGGACTTATAACCGACCTTGCGTTCATCCTTTTGCTGGGAGCGGTTGTCACCGTTCTTTTCAAGGCCATCCGTCAGCCCGTTGTGCTGGGCTATATCGTCGCCGGTTTTCTGGCAAGTCCACATTTCGAGTATCTGCCGAGCGTCACCACCGAGGCCAACATCGATTTCTGGGCGCAGATAGGTATTGTTGTGCTCCTTTTCTCGCTGGGCCTCGAGTTCAGTTTCCGCAAACTCATGCGCTCGGGCGGATCGGCGGCTGTTACCGCCGGCATCATAGTTGCGGGAATGATGGTCGCGGGCTTCGCCGTGGGGCATATGCTTCATTTCGACCGCATCAACTGTCTGTTTCTGGGCGGTATGCTGTCAATGTCCAGTACCACCATAATAATCAAGGCATTCACCGACATGGGCATGAGGCAGAAGAAGTTCGCCTCGCTGGTGCTCGCCGTTCTTATCGTCGAGGATCTTTTTGCGGTGTTGATGATGGTGGTCCTCTCGTCGATAGCCATAAACAACAGCGTCGAAGGCTCGCAGCTCTTTTTCAGCGTCGGCAAGCTCGTGTTTTTCCTTGTCATATGGTTTCTCGTGGGCGTGTATGTGCTTCCGTCGCTGTTGGGGCGCATGCGCGCATATCTCAATGGCGAGACCCTTCTTGTTGTCTCCATGGGTCTGTGTCTGGGCATGGCCGTTTTTTCGGTATACTGCGGTTTCTCGCTGGCTCTCGGCGCCTTTGTCATGGGGTCCATTCTTGCAGGAACGAGTTATGCCGAACGGATAGAAAATGTAGTCACGCCCGTCAAGGACCTCTTCGGTT
This sequence comes from Muribaculaceae bacterium, assembly GCA_017621055.1. Taxonomy (GTDB): domain Bacteria; phylum Bacteroidota; class Bacteroidia; order Bacteroidales; family Muribaculaceae; genus CAG-873. The sequence goes on from JAGATX010000002.1 coordinate 5,222, forward strand.
CGGTGTTCTTCATCTCTGTGGGCATGATGGTCCAGCCCCAGGTTATCGTGCAGTACTGGGCGCCCATTCTGCTGCTGTCGGCGGTGGTGGTAGTCGGCATGATAGTGTTCGGCACATTCGGCATGCTTGTCACCGGCCAGACACTCAAGGTGGCCATACAGAGCGGCTTCTCGCTGACGCAGATAGGCGAATTTGCCTTTATCATCGCCACCCTGGGCATGAGTATCGGCGTGCTTGATACATCGCTGTACCCTATCGTGGTGGCTGTGTCGGTGATCACAACCTTCACCACGCCATATTTCATACGCATGTCGCTGCCGGCATACAATCTCATAGAACGGCATCTGCCCCGGCGTCTGCATTTCCTGATCGACCGCTACCAGAAGGGCGTGGATAAGGACAACGCCGCCGGACGCCCCTGGAGCCGCATTATCAAGCGCTATCTTGGGCGCACATTGCTGTACTCCATCATCCTGCTGGCAATCAGCATACTGTCCGGACGCTATCTGATCCCCTATCTCGAGCATGTGGCCGGCGAGTGGGCCGGATTGCTTGGCGTTATTGCCACGCTGGCGGCCATGGCGCCGTTCCTTGTGGCGCTGATATTGCCGCTGAATGTCAGGCGCGACGATGATGCCTCGCTTGTACGGGCATCTACGGTGCCGCGCGTGGTGCTCACGCTGGTGCGCATGCTCATAGCCCTGGCGTTCATTGTCTATGTCATCCACTCGGTCTATTCGGCCACGGTGACAGTATGCGTGGTCGCCGTAGTGCTGTTGCTTACCCTGCTGTGGTTTTCGGGCAGCCTGCGCAGGAGCATGATGAAGATGGAGGCCAAATTCATGGATAACCTCAACGAGCGCGAGCTGCGCCGCAGCGGCAAGAAGAATGCCGTGGTCAATGACCTGCATCAGGCATACATCACAATAGGCAGCGGCTGTCGTTTTGCCGGCGAGCGGCTGATGGATAGTGATTTACGCCGCGCCTACGGCGTGAACGTCGTAGGCATCCAGCGTTCCAGCACCTTTATCCCCATCCCCAACGGGCGCACGAGGATATATCCTGGCGACACCATCAGCGTGATTGGTACCGACGAGCAGATAGAACGCCTTCTGCCCGACGCCGAGGCCGAACTGCCGGCCGGCGGCAATGCCACGCCCGCCGATGTGCGCCTCACATCCATACTTCTCACCGACGCCAGCCCCCTGATCGACAAGACGCCGCGGAGCAGTTCGCTGCGCGACAGCTACAACGCCCTTGTCGTAGCCGTGGACCGCGGCGACGAACACATCGACTCGCGGCCCGACCTGATTTTCCGTGCCGGCGACATTGTGTGGATGGTGGGCGACCCTCACGAAATTGCCAAACTCAAATAGCATCGTAAAATATGTCACGCTACAACGAACGCGGCGTTTCGGCCGCCAAGGAAGACGTTCACCGCGCAATAAGCAACATCGACAAGGGCATTTTCCCGACGGCATTCTGCAAGATAGTGCCCGACGTGCTCGGGGGCGACCCCGGATGGTGCAACATCATGCACGCCGACGGCGCCGGCACCAAGAGCGCCCTGGCCTATGCCTACTGGCGCGAGACCGGAGATCTCGGCGTGTGGCGCGGTATCGCCCAGGATGCCCTGATAATGAATATCGACGACCTGCTGTGCGTCGGCGCCACCGGCCGCATTCTTCTTTCGTCGACGATAGGACGCAACAAGCGGCTGGTGCCCGGCGAGGTGATAAAGGCCATAATAGAAGGTACAGAGGAGATTGTGGCCTCTCTGCGCGACAGCGGCGTGGACATATGGCCTACCGGCGGCGAGACTGCCGACGTGGGCGACCTTGTGCGCACAATCATTGTGGACAGCACGGTGACGGCACGCATGCGCCGCGACGACGTTGTGGACAACGGCCGCATTCATGCCGGCGACGTTATAGTGGGTCTTGCAAGCTACGGGCAGGCAGCTTATGAAACGGAATACAACGGCGGCATGGGGAGCAACGGACTGACATCGGCGCGCCACGACATGTTCGGCGGCGACATGGCGGAGAAATACCCCGAGACCTACGACAACGGTTTGCCGCGCGAGCTGGTGTACTGCGGCAGTTTCGGACTGACGGATGCTGTGGAGGGTGTGCCCGTCGATGCAGGGCGCCTGGTGCTCTCGCCCACACGCACTTATGCCCCGGTCATCAAGGCCTTGCTCGCCGAAGTGGGTCCGAGAGCCATCGACGGCATGGTGCACTGCACGGGTGGCGCCCAGACTAAGGTGCTGAACTTTGTCGGTGACCTCCACGTTATTAAAGATGACCTCTTCGAGGTGCCCCCGCTCTTTGAGTGCATACGCCGCAATTCGGGCGCCGACCCTGCCGAGATGTACCGCGTGTTCAACATGGGTCATCGTTTCGAGATATACTGCAGCGCGGCCACAGCACAAACGGCCATCGGCATAGCCCGCAGTTTCAATATCGACGCCAAAGTGATAGGCCGCGTGGAAGCCGCAGACAGCAAGGCGCTCACACTGGTAACACCTTACGGCACATTGCACTACTGAACGGAAATCCTGACATCGGCGGAGAGTGTCGCGCTTTTTGACAAATCTCTCTCCCGCCTATGCGCACAATCCGTCTACTCTTCATGGCAACGATAGCCGCTGCAGCCCTGACAGCCTGCAGCGGCAACAGAGGCGACAGCGTCGGCACCACACGCGCCGACAGCACCCTTGCCGACAGTTATGTCTTTCCCGATACCCTTCGGGCTGTGACCCTCTTCGGGCCGTCGTCCTATTTCATCTATCGCGGCGAGCCGATGGGATATGACTACACTCTGCTCGACAGCCTTGCCCGCGAAAAAGGCTGCGTGCTCGACCTCAAGGTTGCCCGCACGATGTCGGCCGCCGTGGCAATGCTTGACTCCGGCAAAGTCGACCTTATCGCCGCCGAGGTGCCCATCACCCGCCATTATCAGCAATATGTGCTTCCGTGCGGTCCCGAGAACTACACCACGCAGGTGCTCGTCCAGCCCAAGGTCCACGGGAGGCCTCCCATCACCGAGGTAACGGACCTTGTGGGTCAGGAAGTGTATGTCGAGAAGGACAGCAAATACCTCCGGCGCCTGCAGAACCTCAACGAAGAAGTTGGCGGAGGCATAATCATCCACGAAGTCGACGGCGACACTCTCATAACCGAGGACCTCATAAATATGGTTTCCGACGGCAAGATACCTCTCACCATCGTAGATTCCGACATAGCGCGACTCAACGCCACATACTATCCCGATCTGGACGTGGGCATGGCAGTATCATTCCCTCAGCGTGCGTCGTGGGCCGTGGCGCCCGATGAAGAAGGTCTGGCCGCTGCCATCGACCGCTGGTTCGGCAGCGAGCGGGCTTCGGCTATCAATCTGGCGCTCATGAAGCAATACTTCGAGAAGACAAAATTCTCGCCGACAGTGCGGTTCGACTTCTCCAAGGGTTATATTTCCCGCTATGACCACCTCTTCAAGAAATATGCGCCCAATGTGGGCTGGGACTGGAGGCTCATGGCCGCCCAGGCCTTTGTGGAGAGCAAGTTCAAGCCCAACGCGCGCTCGTGGGTAGGCGCCCGCGGACTGATGCAGATCATGCCGAGCACCGCCCGCGGATACCGCACGCCGGTAAACCGGCTCAACAACCCCGAAACGTCCATACAGGTTGCAACGCGCCTTATAAACGATCTCGACGGCTACCTCCGCGCTTATGTTCCCTCCGATAAGGAACGACTCAAATTCGTCATCGCCGCATACAACGTCGGCATAGCCCACGTATACGATGCCATCCGCCTTGCCCAAAAATACGGCTACGACCCGCAGGTATGGGATGACAATGTCAGCAAAGCCCTGATGATGAAGATGAACCCCAAGTACTACAACGATCCGGTTGTGCGCTACGGCTACTGCCGTGCTACCGAGACAGTGGCATATGTGGACCGCATCACCGACTTCTACGAGCAGGCACGCCGCGAAATCCATGCCTGACAGATAAAATCAGCAAAATTGAAGTAAATCCCGCGATTATTTGGTTGATTTGATATTTATTCCTAACTTTGGCATAAAATCATCAACATTTCAACCCGATAATCTATGAAGAAAAAGATTTTCCGCGGCGCCGTGGCTTTTGTCCTCGCCCTGAGCCTCACTGTAACCCCCTCGTGCATAGGCAGCTTCTCGCTTTCCAACCGTCTGTTGGGCTGGAACCAGACTGTAGGCAACAAGTTTGTCAACGAGCTGGTGTTCTTCGCCTTCTGGGTGCTCCCCGTATATGAAGTATGCGGTCTGGCCGACATTCTGGTTCTCAACAGCATAGAGTTCTGGAGCGGCCGCAATCCCATGACGGCCAGCGTCGACAAGGTGATTGAAGGCAGCGACGGTCTTCGCTACCGCATCCATTCCGATGCCAACGGCTACGATGTTGCGTGCCTCGACGACGAGACCATCAGCTACCGCCTGGACTACAGCGCCGAGAACGACGGCTGGACCATCGCCGTGGACGACAGCGAGCCTGTGACCCTCTTCAACTATGTGGATGAGACCCACGTTGCGCTCCCCGACGGCAACGGCGGCATGCGCACGGTAGAGCTCTCGCAGCAGGGTGTGTTCGCATACAACGAAGTAGTGGCCGCCCGCTCCTTCGCCGCCCGCTGATCGGTAAATTCGACAAAAAAAGCATCCCGAAAGCCCGGATGAGGCTGTCGGGATGTTTTTTATGTGCCATATCAGAATTCCGGGCCGAGGCTCCCCGCCGGCTTGACATGGCAGCCGGCGGCGCATTAGAGAAACAGGGTCACTTATATAGCAGGTGCTTCTTTCCGGTGTCGCGCCAGCCGGCCTGACTGCGGTTGTCAGTAAAGTAAACCTTGAGGTCGGCGCGGTACTCACGGTCCACCCAGAAGATTTTGAAGTCGGCACGATATTCGCGGTCGACAAACATCCAGTTGCCGTCGTTTCCGGCGGCCTGATATTCGCGGTCGGTGACATAGACAATGAGGTCGGCGCGCGAGGGCGTGGTGACTTCGCAGATTTTGAGGTCGGCCCGGTATTCTCGGTCAACCACCATCATTTTCTGAGCGTTGACGGTGTGGCATACCGTTGCGATGACGGCGACGGCAAGGAGTGTGAGTATTCGGCTCATGGTTCGAGAATGAAGGGTACAAAGAATTCGGGACGGTGAAAATCTGGTTCGGGAGTTGCTATCGGCGCGTGGCTCAGATAGTAGGGCACAGTCAGGGAAGAGGCGCACGCATAGATGTTGCCCTGGAAGGCGCGGGGGAGGACAGTACCGTCGGTCATCAGGCCGAGAGGTATTGCGGCGGCAAGGCGCCAGGGGCCGTCGGCATCGCGTTCGTCGAAGGCGGCGGTGCCGCAACTGCAGTGGCGCACCACACTGCCAAGTTCGGCAGCGCTGAGGCGCACGGCATCGGGGCGCGTGCGCCGGTGCGAGGCATTGAGGCGCCCTATTATGTTGAATTCGAAGTTCCAGTATTCGTCGCTGCCGTCGGGCTGGAGGAAAAACTCCACGCATGAGTCGGCGGCGACTGGGCCGAGGTCGGCGGTGGTGTGCGCGGCTATGCGGAGGCTGTCGGTGCTGAACAGGCAGCAAAGGTAATGGCGTCCATGCGCCAGCCGCACGCTGCAGTGCGGGGTGTAGGGGTAGCTGTCGGGCCAGTTGCAGCATGCAATGTCGAATTCGGGCGCTACGGCCAGGGCGACTCCGAGGGCATCGCCGTCGAAGGCTACATCGTCGATATTCTCGAAATATGGAATTCGCCCTCCGTAGGGGCTGGCTTTCATTTTTTCCACAATTTTCAGATTAAGGAGGATACCACGCCCTCGAAGCCTGTTTCGGAGAACGAAGCGACAATGCCTATGAGGGCCATAAAGATGAGGATAGCGCCGATTGTGCGGTTAATGCCGCGGATAGTGCGCTGGTTGAGGCGTGCGCGCAGCTTGCTGACGAGCAGGGTGACCACATACCACCACAGCACGGCGCCAAGCAGGATAAACAGGTAGCCCACAATGTAATGCACCAGCCCGAACTCAGGCAGCACAAAGTCGAAGCGGGCGAAAAGTCCTATTATGAAGAAGAGAATGAGCGGATTGGAGAATGTGAGGAAGAAGCCGGATACAACATCGGCCCACACACCGGATGCCGACCTCGGCGTGGGTGCGTTTGCCGCCACTGTGGCCTTGGGACGCTTGCGGTAGAGATAATAGCCGAAGGCTGCAAGCACTATGCTGCCGAAGACCTGAAGATAGAACCGGTTGGCGTCGATGAAATCGGTGATGAAACTCAGACAGAAACCTGTGAGCAGACAGTACACCAGATCGCTGAGTGCGGCGCCGACACCCGTGAAGAACGCCGGCCAGCGGCCTTTGGAAAGCGTGCGCTGGATAACAAGCATACCTATCGGCCCCATAGGTGCCGATATGAGCGCGCCGATGGCTACGCCGCGAGGTAATATGTATGTTATCTGGTCCAGAGTCATGTCCTTCCGTCGAAAAAACAAGCAAAATTACTCAAACTCCTGCAAAATAGCAAATGCTTTTTCAAAAAGCGACTCGGCAAGGCTTGTTTTCTTGTCATTGTCGACCAAATTTTTTAACTTTGCATTGTGACATAATATTCCGCTGCCAACTAATGAATATAGAAGTCCCGAATTATCCTGCCCCCGATTTCGACGCGCCTCCGGTGCTGGCGTTGGTCATTCCCTGCTATAACGAGAGCGAGTCACTGCCGGTCACCACCCCCGTGCTCCTCGAAATCCTTGACCGGCTGACGGCAGCGGGCAGCATATCGTCCGAGAGCTATATGCTGTGCGTCGACGACGGCAGTCGTGACGACACGTGGAACATCATCAAGACCCTCAACAGCAGCGACGGGCGCGTGCGCGGCATAGCGCTTGCCCGCAACCGCGGCCACCAGAACGCCTTGCTGGCGGGGTTGATGGAGGTTATCGGCCGTTGCGACGCGGCGATCTCGCTCGACGCCGACCTGCAGGATGACCCCGAAGCCATAGTCGCCATGGTGGAGGAGTACCATAAGGGTAATGATATTGTATACGGTGTACGCAGCGCCCGCACTACCGATACCGCTTTCAAGCGTACCTCCGCCCATGCTTTCTATTCCCTTCAGAAGGCCATGGGGCTGGAGACTGTCTACGACCATGCCGACTACCGGCTGATGAGCGACCGTGCTCTGCGCGTGCTGGCCATGTACGGAGAAACAAACCTCTTTCTTCGCGGGATAGTGCCGCAGATAGGCTTCAGGACTGCCGTGGTGCATTACGAGCGCAATCCGCGTGTGGCCGGAGTATCGAAATATCCGCTGTCGAAGATGCTGAGCCTGTCGATCGACGGCATAACGTCGTTCTCGGCCAAGCCGATGAGGTGGATATTCTATACCGGCATGGTGACGTTTGCCGTTACCCTGCTGGTTGCCGTTTATGTTCTGTGCTCCTACCTCTTCGGCGAGAACACCATGGCTGGATGGACGTCGATAATGTTGTCGGTATGGTGTCTTGGCAGCCTCATCCTGATGTCGATAGGGATAGTTGGCGAGTATATCGGCAAGATCTTCGCCGAGGTTAAGCACCGTCCGCGCTATGTGGTCCGTGAGGCCGTGTGGTGATGATATGGTTGGCGACGATTAGCCGAATTTGCTGATTTTGCGGAGCATAGGCTCGTTGACTATACGTATGCGGCGTCCGTCGACGGTGATGATCTTCTCGTTGGCGAATGTGGTTAGTGTGCGTATGGCGTTGGAGGTCGTCATGTTGGAGAGGTTAGCCAGGTCTTCGCGTGCCATGTAGATTTTAAGCGTCGAGCCGTCGTCCTCGTAGCCGTAGTTGTCCACGAGTACAATGAGGGCGTCGGCCAGGCGACCGCGTATGTGTTTCTGTGTGAGATTCACTATCCGGGTGTCGGAACCGCCGAGATTGCGCGAGAGGTCGCGGATAAAAAACCAGGCCAGGTTGATGTTCTGGTGTATCAGTTCGGTAACGAGGTCGAGGGGTATGGAACCGAGAGTGGAGGCTTCGATGGCCTCGGCGCTGCTAACATAGGGCTCTTCGGCAAAATGCGCGCGGAAACCGAAGTACTGTACCGGGCGTATGAGTCTCAAAATCTGTGGACGGCCGCCGATGCCCAGCTTTGTTTTCTTGACTTTGCCTTTGAGGAGACACCACAGATACTCGGGCTGGTCGCCTTCGGCATAGATGAGTTGGTTTTTTTTGAAATACTGCACGTGCAGGTTCTCGGCCACCACGCGCTTTTCTTCGGGCGTAAGGATAGACCATATTTCGGCCATGTCCTCGTTAATTACTTTTTCGAGTACCTGTTTTATCATTGCAGACTGGTGTAAAAAACCTTTATTATTATCGGAATAGCTATAAATTTCGGCAAATTTACGCAAAAAAGTTGGTTTTTGCAACTTTAGGCTGTTAAAAGTGAAAAAACTGCGAATTAACGCGATTAACGCGATGGACGCGATGAATTAACGGGGCGGTCGAGTGGCGAGGGGCGTTCGGGGTTGAAGGGGTGGCGCCGGGAGGCCGCGATGGAGTCGCGCTCGGCACGGCGGCGCGCACGCTGTTGCCGTTCGGCGGCTATGCTGTCGGCACGTTCGGCGGCTATGCTGTCGGCGGTGTGGCGCACCTGCTCAGGCGACGGTCCCGACGGCATGGACAGCACGGCGCCGGCAATGGCGGCGACGACGGCAAGGACTATGGCCGTGTCGACGATTGCATGAACGGTACGTCTACGCCGGTTCATAGGTAATTGGCTGTTGCTATGGCTATTATCAATACGGGAGCGAGATAGCGGGTTGCGGCAGCCACTGCAGGGGCGTAGGCGGCGCGCAACGTGCCGTCGTTGGTGAGCTGGGCATTGAGGAGGTGCCGGGGAGCGAACCAGCCCAGGAACAGACATTCGGCGAGAGCCACGGCAGGCATAAGCACGTTGGTGGTCGTGGCGTCGAAGAGCTCGAACACCGTCATCCCCAGGATTTTGGCGTCGGCCAAGGAACCGAATGACAGAGAACACAAAGTGCTGAGCACCAGAAGCGGAAGCATAACGGCGAGAACAGCCGGCAGACGCCGCATACCCAGACGGTCGCGAAGCATGGCGACGGGCACTTCGGCAATGGATACCGTTGATGTCAGCGCCGCCACAAGGAGAAGGAGGAAGAAGAGCGACGACCACAGACCCGTGGCCGGCATGTTGGCGAAGACTTCCGGTAGGGTGACGAAAACGAGGGTGCTGCCGCCGAACGACGCGTCGGTAATGCCGAAACTCGTCACCGCCGGGAAGATTATCAAGCCCATCAGCACGGCCACAAGAACACTGAGCGACGCCACGATGACCGACGTGCGCCCTAACTTCGTGCTGTCGGGGTAGTACGATGCGTAGGTCACTATTGTGCCGGCGCCGAGGCTGAGGCTGAAGAGCGCCTGCCCGAGGGCGCTCACCACAACCGCGGGAGTAATGGAGCTGAAATCCGGAGCCAGGAAGAAGACCACGCCGTCGGCGGCGTGCGGCAGGCTGAGCGACACCGCAAGGAGTACCAGCAAGATGACGAACAGCATGGGCATCATCACGTTGCTGAGGCGCTCTATGCCTTTCTGCACGCCTGCGGCGAGCACGCCGATGTTTATCAAAATCATGGCCATGGTGAACAGCAGCGGCCGGCTGTCGGTGCAGATATACTCTTCCATGCGTGCGGCAAAGTGTTGGCGCATGGTATCCGTTCCCTCGGCGAGGCCTTGGTAGAGTCCGCCTGTCAGCGACTCCCACAGATATTCGAGAGTCCATCCGGCCACCACCATGTAGAAACTGATTATTAGATATGAAGCCAGCACGGCGGCGACGCCCGTGAGCCACCATGGCGTGCGCGGCGCCAAGCGGCGGAACACCCCTATGACATCGGAACGGCCGCCGCGGCCCAGCGAGAATTCGGCGAGCATCACCGGTATGCCCAACACGAGAACGCACACTATATACAGGAGCAGGAAGGCGGCTCCGCCGTTGGCCTGCGTCTCGGCGGGAAAACGCCACACGTTGCCCAGGCCTATGGCCGAACCTACCGTTGCCGCTATCAGGCCTATGCGCGACTTGAAGAGATTGCGTGCCATTACATTAAATGTAATTGAATACCACGATGAGAGCTATTGCCAGCGGCGCCAGATAGCGTATGAGGAAGGTAACCGCCGGCGTGGCGCTCCCGCGCAGACTGCCGTTGTTGCTGAGCTCGTCGGCCAGCAGCCCTTTTGGAGCGAACCAGCCCATGTACAGGCAGATACCCAACGCTACCGCGGGCAGCAGCAGGTTTGTGCTAACCATATCGAGGAAGTCGAATATGGTATAGCCCAGAATTTTGACATCCGCCAGCGGGCCGAACGACAGCGAGCAGAGCGCCGAGAGAGCTGTGAGCGGCAGAAGCACCGTCAGCACGGCGCGCCGCCGGCTGTAACCGCAGCGGTCCTGCAAGGCAGCAACCGGCACCTCGCAAATGCTCACAGTCGACGTTATGGCGGCAACCAGCAGCAAGGCGAAGAACAGCGCCGACCATAGCCATGGCAGCGGCAGGCGGGCGAACACTTCAGGCAGTGTTACGAATATGAGTGTGGCGCCGCGCATACTCTCGCCGTCGAGACCGAAACTTGTCACCGCCGGGAAGATAATCAGTCCCATGAGCACGGCCACGAGTACCGACGTAAGAGCCACTATCACCGACGTGCGACCCAGACGGGTGGAGGCGGGATAGTACGATGAGTATGTCACGAGCACGCCCATGCCTATCGACAGGCTGAAGAGCGCCTGCCCCAAGGCGCTGATCACGGTGCGCGCGTCGATTTTGCTGAAATCGGGGTCGAGGAAATAGGCCACGCCGGCGCCGGCGTCCGGCAGAGTAAGCGACACCACCAGCATCAGGAGCAGGATGACGAAGAGCACGGGCATGAGAACATTGCTGAGCCGCTCGATGCCTTTCTGCACGCCGCCCATGAGGATGACGATGTTCAGCCCTATCACTATCCACGTGAAAATCAGCGGGCTCCATGTAGAACCCACATAATCGTTCATTCTCTCGGTGAAAAGACCCGCCAGGCCCTCGGTGCCGGCGGTGCCGATGCCGCTGTATAGGGCGCCGTCGACCGACTGCACGAGGTACTCCAGCGTCCAGCCCGTAACGACCATATAGTACATCAGGATGACGTATGCCGAGAGCACACCAAGAGCACCTACAATCCACCATAGGCTGCCGGGCGCGAGCTTGCGGAACACGCCGATTGCGTCGGAGCGGCCGCCGCGCCCCAGCGAGAACTCGGCAAGCATGACAGGCACGCCCAATACGAGAACGCAGACTATATATAGAATAAGGAACGCGGCACCGCCGTTGGTTTGTGTTTCTGCCGGAAAGCGCCATACATTTCCCAGACCTATGGCCGACCCTACGGTCGCTGCGATGAGGCCTATTTTCGAAGCAAATTGTTGTTTTTCTGACATGATGGCAAAATTACTACTTTTTATCGGAAAATGTGGCAAATCACCACATAAAATCAAATAATCGATAAAATTTTTTAACAGCTTCATTTCCGTTTTGTCGCTGACAAAAAATTTATTAACTTTGCGGTTAGAAAGCACCGAGAAATGTTCAATTTTTTCAAAAGTAAGCCTGTCGAGGCGGCAGAGCTAAGCTTCAAAACAGATATCCACTGCCATCTTGCCCCGGGCATCGATGACGGCAGCGCCGACGCCGCCCTCAGCGCCGACATTATAGAGCGCATGCAGGCCATGGGTATCGAGCGCATCTTCGTATCGCCTCATATCACCAACGTAACCTACGTGAACACCGGCGCCACCATTGGCGCCGCCATGGATAAACTGCGCGCGGAGCTGGAGCGCCGAGGCAATAAAATAGAGATATCGAGCCACGCCGAGCACCGCATCGACGAGCTTTTTCTCTCCATGTTCCGCCAAAAGACCGTGCAGCCGCTGCCGGGCAACCTGCTGCTGATAGAGAATTCCTTTCTTCAGGAACCGTGGAACCTGGACCAGGTTGTATTCGACCTTCAGGTTGCCGGCTACCGCCCTATACTTGCCCACCCCGAACGGTACGACTACTATTATCGCGACAAAAGCCGCTATGAGGCACTCCACAATGCCGGCCTTATGTTCCAGATCAATCTTCTGAGCCTTGCCGGCGCCTACGGAAAGGAAGAACGACGCATCGCCGAGTGGCTGATGGGTGCTTCGCTCGTTGATTTTGTGGGTACCGACATCCACGGCATGCGCCATGTGGAGGCTATCGAGAAGTATCTCCACACCAAGGAGGCCCACCGCGATATGGATGCCCTGCGGGGCCGTCTGCTCAACGACACCGCCCTTTAGACACAGCGCCTACACCAACCGTTAACTAATATAATAACCATAAACAATACCGATGGAAAAAGTACAGAAAGCCAAAGGGAACGTGGTGGCCATAGTTGCCATGTTCTTCCTCTTTGCCATGATATCGTTCGTAACGAATCTGGCAGCCCCTCTGGGCACTATTTGGAAAGGTCATTACGAGTGGTCCGGCATGCTCGGAAACATGATGAACTTTCTGGCATATCTCTTCATGGGCATACCTGCCGGCAAACTTCTCACAAGCATAGGTTATAAGAAAACGGCGCTGTATGCCATGGTGGTCGGTCTTGTAGGCCTTGTCCTGCAGGGCCTGTCGTCGTTCGTAGGTACAGGAACGGGTGTCTTCGCCGTTGCCGGCCAGACAGTGATGCTCAACTTCCTGATATATCTCCTGGGCGCTTTTGTATGCGGCTTCTGCGTGTGCATGCTCAACACCGTTGTCAATCCCATGCTCAACAGCCTTGGCGGCGGCGGTAACCGCGGCAACCAGCTCGTACAGGCCGGCGGCTCGTTCAACTCTCTGGCCGGCACGCTCACCCCTCTGTTCGTGGGCATGCTCGTGGGCCAGGTCACCGCTCAGACCAGCATGAACTCAGTCATGCCGCTGCTGCTCATAGCCATGGGCGTGTTTGTGGTGGCATTCATCATCATCAGCGCCGTGAAGATACCTGAGCCCCACCGCACGGCCACCCGCAAGGCTGCAAGGAGCAAATATGGTCCGCTCAGCTTCCGCCACACTGTCCTGGGCGTTATTGGCATCTTCCTTTATGTAGGCATTGAGGTCGGTATTCCCGGAGAACTCATTTTCTATCTGAGCGATTCCCAGGTATCGGGAATCATGGAGAACGCCACTGCCGTTGCCGGCGGCATCGCCGCCATGTACTGGCTGCTCATGCTTGTGGGCCGTCTCATTTCGAGCGCCATTTCCGGCATGGTATCATCTAAGGTTCAGCTCACCGTAGTGTCGCTTGTGGCGATAGTTCTGGTACTGATAGCCATGTTCCTCCCCGGCGAAATGCGCATGTCCATGCCCTCGTATAGCCCGGCCGACGGTTTCGCCATGGCGGAGGTGCCGGCCAAGGCTCTCTTCCTGGTTCTGTGCGGCCTGTGCACATCGGTGATGTGGGGCGGCATCTTCAATCTTGCTGTGGAAGGGCTCGGAAAATATACTGCCGCGGCCTCCGGCCTGTTCATGACCATGGTTGTGGGTGGCGGCGTGATGCCTCTCATCCAGGATGCCATAGCCAATGCCTGCGGATATATGAATTCCTACTGGCTGGTTGTTGCCATGCTGGCATACCTGTTCTTCTATGCCGTGGCCGGATGCCGCAACGTCAATACCGACATACCCGTCGATGACGAAACCGCACCCGACCTGCGCGACCTTTGATCTTTAGGCAGAATTTGTAACAAAAGCGGGAGCAAACCAAAGGTTCCCGCTTTTGTTATATATGTAGTAAAAATTTCTATAAATATATATAACGAATTTTCAAAACATAACCAAAATGAACACCGCACCTCTACAAGGAATTAAAGTCGTCGATTTCACCAACGTACAATCCGGCCCGTCGTGTACACAGCTGCTGGCGTGGCTCGGCGCTGAAGTAATAAAAATAGAACGTCCCGGCAAAGGCGACGCCACACGAAACGAACTGCAGTTCGATCCCAACGAACCGTCGTACTACTTCCTTCAGCTCAACTCCGACAAGAAATCGCTTACCCTCGACGCCGCCACACCCGACGGCAAGGCCATCCTCACCAAGCTCATCGAGGGCGCCGACATCTTCATCGAAAACCTTCACCCCGGGGCTATGGATAAACTGGGCTTCAGCTGGGAGGAAGTCCACAAAATCAATCCGCGTTGTATCTACGGCACCATCAAAGGTTTCCCCGTATCGTCGAAGTTCGCAAACCTCAAGGCCTACGAGCCTGTGGCTCAGGTGACGGCTGCCGCAGCATCCACCACCGGCTGGTGGGAAGGCGACAACGCCGTGCCCACACAGAGCGGCGCCGCCTTAGGCGACTCCAACACCGGCATGCACATGACCATCGGTCTGCTCGCCGCACTGCAGCAGCGCGAGCGCACAGGTGTGGGCAGTTTCGTATATCAGAGCATGCACAATGCCTGCCTGAACCTCTGCCGTATCAAAACACGCGACCAGCTGACTCTCGACCGCATAGGCTATCTAACTCAGTATCCGCAGTACCCCAACCAGAAATTCCCCGACTATGTTCCCCGCTCGGGCAACCAGGAGGGTAGCGGCGTACTCGGATGGACATATAAGTGCAAAGGCTGGGAAACAGACCCCAACGCTTATGCCTACATCATCCTCCAGCGTGGCGCCAAGGACTTCGAGAAGGCGTGCGCCGCTCTCGGCTTCGAGGACTGGCTCACCAACCCCGATTTCAACACCGCCGATGCGCGCGACCGCCACAAACAGGAAATCTACGCCCGCATACAGGCGTGGGCCATCGACAAGGATAAATACGAAATCGTCGACTTGCTGGCACCTGCCGGCGTGCCCTGCGCACCTGTGCTCTCGACAAAGGAAATAATGAACGACGAGAGCCTGTACGACGGCAATACCCTTGTGAAAATCAATCAGGGCGGTAATATCGGCGAGTTCGTCACCGTTGGCGTGCCTTTCACCATCTCCGACTATCAGCCTACCTACGGCCCGTGCCCCGATCTTGGCGAGAACACCGTGGAAGTGCTGACCTCGCTGGGCTATACTCCCGAACAGATCGAGACTTTCAAGGCCAACGGCACCACGGCACCGTTGCCCAAAGTTCCGGAAAACAACAAGTAAACTCACTGACCGCATCGATAATTCTCAGGATTTCAGGCCGCCGGCCGGTCTGAAATCCTGAATAAACCATATACTTCCATGGCAACAATATCAGCCCCTTCGGCGCCGGCACCTTCCTATCCAGCACAGGTTACGGGTATGGACATCCTTGCCCGCGCCCTCAAGATGGTGGGAATCGACACCATGTATGGCCTTGTGGGCATACCGGTCACCGATTTCTCATATATAGCGCAGAGTCGCGGCATACGTTTTGTGGGTTTCCGCCACGAGCAGCAGGCCGGCATGGCCGCCGCTACTCACGGCTACCTCACCGGCAAGCCCGCCGTGCTTCTCACTGTTTCGTCGCTTGGCTTCCTCAACGGCCTGACAGCCACCACCAACGCCACGGTGAACTGTTACCCGATGATACAGATCAGCGGCAGCAGTGTGCGCGAGCCTATCGACCTGGACCAGGGCACTTACGAGGGTCTTGACCAGCTCAACGCAGCAAAGCCCTTCGTCAAGGCAGCTTACCGCGTGAATAAGCCCGAAGATATCCCCACGGCGGTTGTGCGCGCTTACCGTGCCGCCGTGTCGGGGCGTCCAGGCGGCGTATATCTGGACGTCACCACACCGTGCCTCGGCGCTATAATGAATGCCACCGACGCCGACAAACTATTCTACGAGCCTGTGGATCTCTGCCCGTCAGCGCCGCCGGCTCCCGAAGCCGTGAAACGTGCAGCCGCTCTTATAGCCTCGGCGAAGAAACCGGCCATACTCATCGGCAAGGGCGCCGCTTACGCACGTGTGGAAGATCAGCTCAAAATACTGGTGGAAACCACTGGAATACCCTATTTCCCCATGTCGATGGCCAAAGGCGTTCTGCCTGACGACGGGCCGCTCAGCGCCCTGGCATGCCGCTCCACAATCATGGAGGAAGCCGACGTAGTAGTCCTCGTGGGCGCACGCCTCAACTGGCTGCTGTCGCGCGGCCACGGCAAATGGAGCGCCGACACCAAGTTCGTGCAGCTCGATATCCAGCCTACCGAGATAGACTGCAACCGTCCTATCGCCGCTCCTGTGGTGGGCGACCTCAACAGCAGCCTCAACGCCCTGCTGGCCGAACTGCCTCAGTACAAAATGAATATGGACCCCGCTTGGGTACCGTCGCTGCAGGCACAGACAAAGACCAAGAACGCCAAGTTCGCCGCACGTCTGGCCGCCAACGCCGCCGCACAGCCCATGGACCACTGGACGGCGCTCGGCGCCATCAAGCCCGTTCTGGAGGCCAATCCGGACGTTATCCTCGTGAACGAAGGCGCCAACACCCTCGATGATACACGCGACGCCATAAACATGAGCCTGCCGCGCCACCGCGTGGACTGCGCCACATGGGCCATCATGGGCATGGGCATGGGCTCGGCCATAGGCGCCGCCGTGGCCACCGGCAAGAGCGTGGTAGCCGTCGAAGGCGACAGTGCCTTCGGTTTCTCGGGCATGGATTTCAGCACCATCTGCCGCTTCAAGCTCCCCGTCACCGTGGTTATCTTCAACAACGGCGGTATCTACAACGGCGTGGGCGTGAACCTCAGCGGTAACGGCGATCCCGCACCCACTACCCTCGATGTCAAGGCCCGCTATGATAAGCTCGGCGAGGCGTTCGGCGCCACAAGCTACTATGTCACCACCCCGCAGGAACTTGCCGACGCCCTCAAGGAGGCCATAGCCTCGAAGGCTCCCGCAATGATAGACGTGCAGCTCGCCGCAGACTCCGGAAAGGAAAGCGGCCACATCGGCTATCTCAATCCGGAAGCTCTCGAGCACATAACAGTATAACCCTAAGCACCCGGCTGCGCACACCCGGCGGCCGGGCGCTTTTCTTCTTTCTTTCCAAATTACTCACCCCTTTCCCCGTATTCAACTATGTTACACATCATATTGTACGCCATAGTGCCTATTTTCGTGGTGATGGCTCTGGGGTATTTCTCAGGCAAAGCGGGTGCTTTCAGCGGCGCCAACGCACGCACCCTAAACAAGGTGGTGCTGAACTACGCATTGCCAGCAGCCCTGTTCATCTCCATCATCAAGGCCAACAGAGAGATGCTGTGGCTTGACCTCAAACTCACCATCGTGGCATTCACGGTGCTTATCGCCTGCTTCTTCCTCGTTTACTTCGTGTTCCGCTATCTCTACAAGGACACCAAAGGCGAGTCGGCCGTGTCGGCGCTTATCAGCGGTTCGCCGACCATCGGTTTTCTGGGCTTTGCCGTGCTGGAGCCTATTTTCGGCACGTCGGCATCGGTGGGTCTGGTTATAGCCATCGTGGCCATCGAGGTGAATGCCATAGGTATCCCCCTCGGGTTGTGCCTGCTCAACAGCGGCAACCAGACCGTGGGCGCCGACGGCAAGAAACCCAATCCGTGGCTGCCGGTACTAAACGCCATCAAGCAGCCGGTTGCATGGGCACCCATCCTTGCTGTAATCCTTGTGCTGTGCGGCCTTAAATGGCCGGCATACCTGTCGCCGTCGTTCACCCTGCTGTCCGGCGCCAACGCCTCGGTGGCCTGCTTCGCCGCAGGCATAACCCTGTCGTCGGTCAAGGTATCGCTCAACGGCCAGGTATTCATGGGCACATTCCTCAAGCTGATAATCATGCCGCTGGCAATTCTTGCCGTCGGTCTGCTGGTGCACATGGATCCTACCAACCTCAAGATGCTCGTTGTGGCAGCCGCCCTGCCGCCGGCATTCTCGGGCATCATTATCGCCAGCCGCTACAACACCTATGTTGCCACGGGCACCTCATCGCTGGCAGTGAGCACGCTGCTGTTCATGGCCGCCTGCCCCTTCTGGATATGGCTCACCGACGTGGCTCTCAAAATGTTTGCCTGACGTCGTCCAGGTAAGACAAAAAACCTCCGCCACACACCACACAAAGGCTCCGGCGGGGGCTTTTTGTGTAATTTAACAATCTCTGTTGCCCGCAAGGACGATAATTTGCTTATTTTTGCATTCTATAACAGCCCCTACCGACAATGGAAGCTCAAGACAACATTATCAAATATATAGAACAGACCCTCCGCGACAACTGGAACCTGGAGGCGTTCACCAATTTTCACGGCACAACATATCTCTACCGCGATGTAGCGCGCAAAATTGCCAAGATACACATAATGTTCCGCAAAGCCGGCATCGCCAAGGGCGACCGCGTGGCTTTCTGCGGCGCCAACAGTGCCGAATGGGCCGTGGCTTTTCTGGCATCGCTGACCTACGGCACGGTATCGGTTCCCATCCTCAACGATTTCAAGCCCGAGACCATACATCACCTTGTGAACCACAGCGGTGCGCGCGTTCTCTTTACCGATGCGCACATTTGGAGCAAACTGTCGCCCGACGATATGCCGGAACTGGTAGCCGTGGTGCTCAACACCGACTATTCGCTGCTGCTGAGCCGCTCCAAGTCCATTGACCGCGCACGCTCCAACCTCAACAAATACTTCGGCGAGGAATATCCCGAGCGCTTCACTGCCGCGGATATCAGTTACTGCAGCCCCGCTGCCGGTGATCTGGCGCTGATAAACTATACTTCCGGCTCGATGGGTTTCTCTAAGGGTGTGATGCTGTCCTACGACAACCTTTGGAGCAATGTGCAGTACAGTATCGACGGTCTCGACTTCCTCAAGCCCGGCGACACCATGCTGTCGATGCTGCCCATGGCTCATATGTACGGCCTGATGATAGAGGTGATTCATCCTTTTGTCAAGGGTTGCCACATTTTCTTCCTCAACCGCACGCCCTCGCCCAAAGTGATAATGGAGGCTTTCGCCGAGGTGCGCCCCAAACTCGTGGTGGCCGTGCCTCTGATTATCGAGAAGATTGTGCGCACACGCATTTTCCCACTGCTCGACAAGCCCCTGATGAAAGTGCTTCTCCATTTGCCTTTTGTCGATTCGCACCTGCTGGCTAAGGTCAAGAAAGGGCTTGCCGACGCCTTCGGCGGCAACCTGCTGGAGCTTATCATCGGCGGCGCTCCGCTGAGCAAGGATGTGGAGACGTTCCTGCGGAAGATACAATTCCCTTATACCGTAGGCTACGGCATGACCGAATGCGGGCCGCTGGTGGCGTATGCCCCCTGGGACATACAGCGGCCGGCCTCGTGCGGCAAAATTGTGCCGAGAATGGAGGCACGCATCGACTCGCCCGACCCCGCCAACGTGCCGGGCGTGCTGTGGGTGCGCGGCCGCAATGTGATGAAGGGCTATTATCGCAACGACGAGGCAACAAAGGCCGTGTTCGACGCCGACGGGTGGATGAACACCGGCGATATATGCCAGATCGACGCTGATGGGTTCGTTTACATCCGCGGACGCGACAAAAACATGATCCTCGGTCCTTCAGGGCAGAATATCTACCCCGAAGAAATAGAGGTCAAACTCTCGACGATGCCATATGTGGCCGAATGCCTGGTGGTTGACCGCGGCGGACGCCTCACAGCCCTGGTTGTGCCCGACCTCGACCTGACACAGCGTCAGAAAGTAGGTGACAGCGAGCTTTCCGACATCATGAAGCAGGACATCACGGCGCTCAACCACGATCTGCCGTCTTACAGTCAGATTTCCGATGTGGAAATAATGAAAGAGGAGTTCGAAAAAACTCCCAAACGCTCCATAAAACGATATCTTTACAAATGAAAACGACGAATGCCGCCGACGAGGTGGCGCTGGCCGACCGTTGCGCCGATATGATTATCGGCGGCGGCGACCTTGATGACGATACCCTCTATCTCCTCGCCGACATAGCCACCGACGAGGGGCGGCAGGCGCTTCGGCGCGGTGCGCGGCGCATAACCGCCGCAGTAAGCCCCCGCGACTTCGATTTCTGTTCCATTGTCAACGCCCGCTCGGGCCGTTGTTCCGAGAACTGCAAATGGTGCGCCCAGAGCGCACATTTCAAAACCGGGTGCGATACCTACGACATTGTGGATGCCGACGAAGCGCGTCGCGTGGCACGCTACAACGCTGCGTGCGGTATCGGTCGGTTCTCGCTGGTGGCCAGCGGCAAGGCCGTGCACGGCCGCGCCCTCGCCGCAATGGCCGACATACTGCGCGACGTGCGCCGCCACGACGGCATCAGCACATGCGCATCGATGGGTCTCCTCGGTGCCGACGAGCTCAAAGTGCTTGTCGACGCCGGTGTGCGACGTTATCACTGCAACCTGGAGACGGCTCCATCGTTCTTCCCCGCG
Source organism: Muribaculaceae bacterium (assembly GCA_017621055.1). Classification (GTDB taxonomy): domain Bacteria; phylum Bacteroidota; class Bacteroidia; order Bacteroidales; family Muribaculaceae; genus CAG-873. The sequence goes on from JAGATX010000002.1 coordinate 25,688, forward strand.
CTGTGCACCACCCACACTCAGGCCGACAAGATGGCCACCATTGAGGCCGCCCGTGCTCTCGGCATGGAGATCTGCAGCGGAGGCATTATCGGCATGGGCGAGAGCCGGCGCCAACGCATGGAGCTGGCTGTCACGCTCCGCGAGGTGCGCCCCGTTTCGATACCTATTAACATCCTCAGCCCTATACCTGGCACTCCGCTGGCCGACGTTCCCCCTATCAGCGAGGACGAGATTATCGATACCGTGGCAATGTTCCGATATGCTCACCCGCGCATATACCTGCGTTTTGCCGGAGGCCGCGCGCGTCTCAGCCGCCGTACCCTTACCGAGGCCATGCTCACGGGCATAAACGGTGCCATTGCCGGCGATCTACTCACCACTGTGGGAAGTACCGTGGCCGATGACCGTGTTTCCGTCGCCGAGGCCGGATATACTTTGCCCGATGACAAAGCCTGACATGGAACCGGAGATAACACGCCGCCAGTTTAAGCGCTATGCGTCGCTCGACAGTGTCCGGCACCGCCGCGACGAGGGCATTTTTGTTGCAGAAGGCACAAAATGCGTGCTCGACCTCATGCGTGCTTTTCCTCCGGAAGCTGTCTACGCCGACGCGGCCTGGGCTGCCGATCATCCGGAAGCCGGGGCCTCCGTTGTAAGTCGTGCCACTCTGCGTGAACTCACGCGTCTGAGCGCCACACCTCCTGTGGTGGCCTTCCTGCGCTTGCCGGGGGAGCACGGCCTGCTTCCCGACGACCCTTCCGCCTTTGTCATCGTCCTTGACCGGGTGCAGGACCCCGGCAATCTCGGCACAATCATCAGGACAGCCGACTGGATGGGTGTCGATACCATTGTGGCATCGCCGGACACCGTGGATGCCTTCAACCCCAAGACCGTGCAGGCAACCATGGGTTCGCTGGCACGTGTGAGAGTGATTTATACCCCGCTTGAGCCTTTCCTGAAAGCACGGCGCGATGCCGGCATCACTATTTACGGTACTTTTCTCGGCGGCGAGAATCTCTACACCACAGCCATGGCCGGCGGTGGCGCCGTTGTCATGGGAAATGAAGGCTCGGGCATATCTCCGCAGATAGAAGCACTTGTAACAAAACGAATTACCATACCGTCGCCGCCGGGCACAGAGCCCTCGGCAGAGAGTCTCAACGTTGCGGTGGCTACAGCTCTTGTGCTGGCACGCCGCGCCCAATGCATTTTCGACAATGGCAAAAACCAAGGATAAGACCGTGTGGTTCTGCACCGCCTGTGGTGCCGACTCGCCCAAATGGGCGGGACGCTGCCCCGTCTGCGGCGAGTGGAACACCATGGTGGAAGAGAAAGTGAAAACCGGTGGTCGCCGCGCTGCGGCATCATCGGGGCGCCCTGCCGCCAGACCCCGCGCCGTCAACGATATAGAAGCCGTCGAGGAACCGCGTATACACATGCCCTCCGAAGAACTCAACAGAGTTCTCGGCGGCGGTCTTGTGCGCGGCTCGATAGTTCTCATCGGCGGCGAGCCCGGCATTGGAAAGAGCACATTGGTGCTCCAGAACCTGCTGGCAATGCGCAAACGCCGTATCCTCTACGTTTCGGGTGAGGAGAGCGCCACCCAGCTCAAGCTGCGTGCCGACCGCATTGGCCGCGGCAGCGATTCGCTGTTCATAGTGGCAGAGACATCGCTGGAAAATATCTTCGAGGCAATAGAGAGCGTCGACCCCGAGATTGTGGTGGTGGATTCCATCCAGACCATAGCCACCGACGAGCTGGAGTCGTCGGCAGGCAGTGTGGGGCAGGTAAAGGAGTGCGCGGCAGCGTTGCTGCGATATGCCAAGGACAGCGGCGTGCCCGTGTTGCTTATAGGGCATATAAATAAGGAGGGCACTCTTGCCGGTCCAAAAGTGCTTGAGCACATTGTCGATGCCGTCCTCCAGTTCGAGGGTGACCGCCAGTACATGTTCCGCCTTCTTCGCGCGATAAAGAATCGCTTCGGCTCTACCAACGAGCTGGGAATATATGAAATGCGTCAGCAAGGGTTGCGCGAGGTCACCAATCCGTCGGAACTGCTGCTCGGCAACGGCGACACAGCCCTCAGCGGTGTGGCAGTGGGTGTGACTCTCGAGGGCATACGTCCTTTCCTCATTGAAATACAGGCGCTTGTCAGCACGGCAGCCTATGGCACGCCGCAGCGCTCGGTCACGGGCTTCGATGCCAAACGCATGAATATGCTCCTTGCCGTGCTCGAAAAGCGCGTGGGCTTCAAACTCGGCGCAAAGGATGTGTTCCTCAACATAGCGGGAGGCCTGCGGGTATCCGATCCGGCGCTCGATCTTGGCGTTATAGCCGCCATTCTTTCGAGCAACGTAGACATGAACATAGAGCGCGGGTGGTGCCTGGCCGGCGAGGTCGGTCTTTCGGGCGAGGTGAGACCCGTGATAAGGATAGAGCAGCGCATCATCGAGGCCGACAAGCTCGGCATGACCGACATTGTCGTTCCGAAAGGCAACCTCAAGGGGTTCGACACTTCTAAGCTTAACATACGCATCCACGAAGTTGCCAAGGTGGCCGACGCCTTCCGCCTGCTCTTCGGTTAGTGCCGCGTATCTGATGCGGGCACCTCGACGATATGGATGTCGTCGAGTTTTAGACGTGCCGACAGATACTCGCTCAGCCGGCGTGTCTCCTCGCGGGAGAGGCGGTGCGTCAGGTGCACGAGTGCCAGGTTCGAGGTATCGGCGCGCAGCGTGTCGGCCGGATGGCTGAATACCATGGTCGATATTCCTATTTCAGCCACATGGGGGAAGAGCACGCGCACTTCCGGCGCTATGTCGGCAGCTGATATCTTGTTGGTGTTCTCTATGGCTATCACCGTGCGCAGCGAGTCGATTATGCTCTGCTGATGGCTGATGGTGGCTTGCGCCAGGTGGTAGATGTCGCTCACCGAGTTCGAGTTGTTCTCGTCGGTGTCGCCTCCGCCCTGATATATGATCAGGTGAGTACCTTCCAGTCCGTAGTATTTCAGTTTTTCTCCCAGCGCCAGTTTCAGCGAGTCCTTTGGCAGCGGTCGCCCTATGAGGGTGAGGGAGAGATAGCGTTTGCCGTTTTCCATATATGCCTGCCGATTGAGCACCTGGGTATCCGGAAAATGACATTCGGCATGGATAAACTCGTCGGCCCGCAAGTTGAAGTTGTTCTGCCGCAGCATGGTGTAGGTCAGATAGATACTGGGAAGCATGGTAAGGATGGCCAGGGTATATACCACGCGCCGTACACGCCGAGCCCGCGCCACGTCGCCGCCGCTAACCACACCGTGGTACTTCATGAGCTTGACGCCGATAAATGTTGCGAAAGCTATATATATGCTGTTGATAATGAACAGATAAGTTGCGCCGAAGAAATAGTTGAGCTGCCATGTCGCCAGGCCATATCCCGCCGTGCACAGGGGCGGCATCAGTGCTGTGGCTATTGCCACACCGGGAATGACGTTGCCTTTGTTTGTGCTGCCGAGAGCTATGATACCGGCTCCGCCGCCGAAGAAACCGATGAGCACGTCGTAGATTGTGGGCGATGTGCGTGCCAGCAGTTCGCTGTGCTGCTCGTTGACGGGCGAGATGAGGAAATAGAGTGTGGCGGTGATGACCGAGAAGCCGGCGGCCATGAGCAGGTTGCGCACACACCGCTTTATGAGGTCGAAGTCGTGGATGCCCACACCCAGACCCAGTCCGATGATAGGCCCCATCAGCGGCGATATCAGCATGGCGCCTATTATCACAGCCGTGGAGTTGGTGTTCAGTCCGAGCGATGCTATGAAGATGGCGATGATGAGGATGAGGATGTTTGTTCCGCGGAAGGATACACCCTCGCGGATGTTGTGCTCGGCTTCTTCCTGCGACACGAGCTGGCCGGTGAGGGTGAAATAGTTGACGAAGAAGTTCGAGAATTTGCTGATGATATTGGCTTTCACGGTGGTGGCGGTATGTGAGGGTTCTTTGCGGAGTGGGGTGGAGAAAAACCCGGACGCGGGGCGCTTGCCGCCGGCGTCCGGGTTCCGATTGTTTTATCTGGCCGTCAGGTCAGAGATATTTGCCGTAGTCGGCGTTCTTCATGTCGCCGGTTTCGTTGAATGCGTTGTGGAAGGCGAAGCAGGCCTTGAGGTTGTGGGGCGTCTGGCCGGCAATTCCCAGTTCGAGATATTCGCGCAGCAGCGGACGGTAATCGGGGTGCGCGCAGTTGTTGATGATCTCGTGAGCGCGTTCCACGGGGTCTTTATGGCGCAGGTCGGCAATACCCTGATCGGTGACGAGGATATCCACGCTGTGCTCCGAGTGGTCGGGGTGGGCCACCATGGGAACGATGTTGCTGATTGCGCCGCCCTTGGTGATGGAGGGGCAGCTGAAGATCGAGATATAGGCGTTGCGTGTGAAGTCGCCGGAGCCGCCGATGCCGTTCATCATCCGCGTGCCGAGCACGTGTGTGGAATTCACGCTGCCGAAGAGGTCGGCCTCGAGGGCCGTGTTCATGGCTATAACGCCGAGACGACGGATAACCTCGGGGTTGTTCGATATTTCGGCGGGGCGCATCAGGATTTTGTCGTGGAAGAACTTCATGTCGGAGAAGAGGCGCTCTTCGGTCTGGTCGGTGAAGGTCATCGAGCAGGTCGAGGCGAAGGTGCATTTGCCTTTCTGGATGAGTTCGAGTACGGCATCCTGGATAACCTCGGTGTACATCATGAAGTTAGGCAGTTCCTTGCTTTCGCCGAGATCGTAGAGCACGGCGTTGGCCACATTGCCCACGCCGCTCTGCAACGGCAGGAACTCTTTGGGAAGACGTCCGCTCTTGTATTCGCTCACGAGGAAGCGCACCACGTTTTTGCCGATCTGCGTGCTCACTTCGTCGGGTGCCGAGAAGGGTTTCACACAGTCGTAGGAGTTTGTCTTGACGATACCTACAATCTTGGCGGGATCGACTTTGAGGACGGGAGAACCTATGCGGTCGCTGGCCTTGAAGATAGGTATCTCGCGGCGATAGGGGGGATCGTCGGGAAGATAAACGTCGTGCATGCCGTAGAGCTGTGCCGGCAGTTTCTCGTTGAGCTCGAGGAATATTTTTTTAGCGAGCTTGGCGTATGTGGGAGCGTTGCCCAGGCCGCAGCCCAGAACCAGTGTGCCGTCGGGTTCTACCGATGCTACTTCGAGGATGGCATAGTCGACGGGGCCGTAATAGCCGTAGCGTACTTCCTGAGCCATTTCGGAGAGGTGACGGTCGAAATAGTGGCAGTCGTGCGCGTTGATGCGTTTGCGCAGATCGGGCACGTTCTGGTAAGGTGCGCGCATGTTGTATGCGTTTGCACGTGCAAGGGCGCCGTCGGCATGGTCGCTGGTGGAGGCGCCGCTGAAGAGGTTAATCTTGAAAGGACGGCCGGCCTCGTGTTCGCGAACGGCCTTTTCGGCAATAGCTTCGGTAATAGCCTTGGGTGTACCCGGGGCGGTGAAGCCCGAAAGCCCTACGGTAGCGCCGTTCTCAATCATTTCGGCGGCTTCCCGGGCGGTAAGGATGTTGAATGCCATTGTTATTCTATATATGTGATAATATTGATGTTATAGACAAGGTTGAGGTGCCGGCTCAGAACCGGCGACGGAAAATTTCGCTCCATATGAAAGCCTGGCGCATGCCTCCCGGGGGCACTGTCAGGGGATGACGGCGCCGGCGTGGCGCCGCGGGCACGGGCGGCAGGTCGGCGGTCACCCGTTGGCCTTCCTCGGCTGCGACGGCCGACAGCGGCGGCAATGCCGGAGCCTGCGGTACGGGCGCGACGCCCTCGGCACGCCGAACAGGCTCGTAGGGCCACACACCCTCGGGCACACGCACGCGCCGGTTCTGTTCGCGAAGCCGCTTTTTCTTGGCTGCCTCCTTGATATTGGTCGCAATTATACTTACAGCTATGACTACCGCAAGGATAATGAGCTTCATTTCCGTTTTTTTTGTAATTTTGCACAAAATTAGTGATTTCCTCTCAAAGCTACAAATAATAAAGCATAATGGAGCAAAGAAATATAGGCTCGGTCAGCGAGTCCATGCCGGCGCCGCAACGCAGGCTGTATATCGAGACATACGGTTGCCAGATGAATGTGGCCGACTCCGAAGTTGTGGCCGCCGTGATGCAGATGGCCGGATATGAGACGGTGGACGTTCTCGACGGTGCCGATGCCGTGCTGCTCAACACCTGCTCGATACGCGATAACGCCGAGCAGCGCGTGGGAGCCCGTCTGCGCGAACTGGGCGCCATGCGCCGTAAGGGCGGCCGTCACATTATTATCGGAGTTATCGGCTGCATGGCCGAGCGTGTGCGCCACCGTCTCACCGAGGACTACGGCGTGGATCTCGTCGCCGGCCCTGACGCATACATGGACCTGCCGGCACTCTTTGCCGCGGCAGAGCAGGGCAAGGACGCTGTGAATGTAGAACTGAGCACCACAGAAACTTACCGTGACATAGTGCCGGTGCGTCTGGGAGGCGCCCAGGTGAGCGGGTATATCAGCATAATGCGCGGCTGCGACAACTTCTGCTCCTACTGCATCGTACCTTATACCCGCGGCCGTGAGCGTTCGCGGCAGAAAGAGAGTATCCTCCGCGAACTTGCCGACCTGCAACGGCGCGGTTACGGCGAGGTTACCCTTCTGGGTCAGAACGTAAACAGTTACCGCGACGGCGACACCGATTTCGCGGCTTTGCTCACTCTCGTTGCCGAGGCTGCGCCGTCCATGCGCATACGCTTCACCACTTCCCACCCCAAGGATATGTCGGACGCCACCATCGCCGCCATCGCCGCCCATCCCAACATCTGCCGGCATATTCACCTGCCGGTGCAGAGCGGCAGTGATGCCGTGCTCAAGGCAATGAACCGAAAATACACCCGCGAGTGGTATCTTGGCCGCATAGCCGCCATCCGCAAGGCCATCCCCGACTGCGCCATCACCACCGACCTCTTCACCGGCTTCCACTCCGAGAGCGAGGACGATTTCGAGCAGACCCTCAGCCTTATGCGCGAGGTGGGCTTCGACAGCGCGTTCATGTTCAAATACTCCGAGCGGCCGGGCACGCTGGCTGCCCGCACGATGCCCGACAACGTGCCGGAATCCGTGAAAATCGAGCGTCTAAACCGCATGATAGCCTTGCAGAATGAGCTGTCGCTGGCCTCCAACCGGCGCGACATAGGCCGCACGTTCGAGGTCCTTGTCGAGGGCGTGGCCAAGCGCAGCCGCGAGCAGATGGTGGGCCGTACAAGTCAGAACAAGACCGCCGTTTTTCCGCGCGGCGACGCGCGGGTGGGGCAGCTCGTCAACGTAAGGGTGGTGGAAGCCACCTCGGCGACGCTCATCTGCGAACTTGTGTGAGCCGCCGCTGAACTTTCGGGCGCGGGGGTGTGTTGTCTTTGTATCAACAGATTCATCACACTGCAAATTCATCACTGCATTCCAACCCGCTATGAAAGTTAAGTTACTCAGTGCCATGCTTATGGCCGGCGTACTGGTTGCTACGGCAACCGAACGGGCCGACTCGCTGCCCGACCGTGCCATCGTCCTCAGCGGCGACCCCACGCACCCTAATCACGTTGAGAACGTTGCCGAGATGTACTCCCGCGCCAACCTGGCCTTCGAGGACCCGGCGGCTCCGCGCTTCCTGTTCCTCGATAAGCAGGGCAAGGTGGCCCTCGGTATCGGCGGTTATCTTAAGGCCGTGGGCATGTACGATTTCGACGGCGCAATCAACAACGACGAGTTCCTCACCAACCTCATCCCCGTGCCCAACGACCCGGCACAGCGTCAGCGCTTCGGCGCCACCGCCAACCGGAGTACCATATTCCTCAAACTCGTAACGAGCGAAACGCCCGTGGGACGCATCATCGTATATATGCAGACTGACTTCGGAGGCGACGGCGGCAAGTACGGCATGCGCCTGAAGCAGGCATATGTCAGCGTTGGCCACGTTACCCTCGGTAAGGCGCGCTCCACCTTTGCCGACGGTCCGGCCATGGCGCCGACTATCGACGATCAGGGACCATCCGGCCAGGTCTCGGCAAAACAGATGCTGGTGCAATATATTTCCTCGCCTTACGGCGGCTTCCGCTGGGCTGCCGCCGTGGAGCTGCCCTCGGCAAGCTATACCGAAGGTCCCCATACCGAAAGCATCAGCCAGCGCTTCCCCGACATCCCCGTCTACGTTCAGTACGGCTGGGGCTCTAATTCCCACATCAGAGCGTCGGCCATCCTCCGCGAGTTGTCATACCGCAATCTGGAGACCTCCAAAAACCACTTCGCCACAGGCTGGGGCGTGCAGCTCAGCGCCGTCGCCGACCTCACGGACGCCCTGCGCTTCTTCGGTCACTATACCTACGGCAAAGGAATAGGCAACTATATAAATGATCTCTCCGGCGAGGGCTTCGATCTGGTGCCCGACGGCCTCGGCAAGCTTCACGCACCGGCACAGACGGGATGGACGGCCGGCCTGCAGTACACGTTCAATTCCCATTTCTTCGCCTCAGCATCTTACAGCCGCGCGCAGCTCTACGACTGCGGCGACCTTGGCGGCGACACTTACCGCTACGGCCAGTACGTTGTTGCCAACGCTTTCTATAACCCGTGGGGCGACCTGCGCATAGGCCTGGAATATCTCCACGGCAACCGCACCAACTATGACGGCGACAGCGGAAAGGCCAACCGCCTTATGGCCATGCTCCAGTACAGTTTCTGAACATTGGCGCCGCTGCCGGTGTTATTATTACAGACGCTTGACCATAAGCGGCTACGATTTCTCTCTTCATCGGGACCTTTATGGTTGAATGTTATATATAATTCTCTCTCCCTGCCGTCCCGGACCGCGTGTCCGGGACGGTTTTTTTGAACCAAAGGGCGTGCCGGCGTGTTTTTTCAGTACTGACAATCCATTAACAACCTCAAAGCACACAACAAAATTATGGCACTTATCAAAACCCAGGATCAGCGCGAGGTAGCAACCCTTCGCGAAATCGAACATCAGATAGAACGTCGCGAAAAGTTCCACCACATACTCATAGCAGCCCTCGGCGGCCTGCTGGCAGTATCGCTGGCCGCGCATATAATCCGCTGCAAGAAATAAAAGGATAAAACAGGCACACCGGCGGCAAACCATATTGCCGCCGGTGTGTTTTATATATAAACAGATACTAACGCACCCTAAAACACGTTCTCCATTATGTCCAAGCATGAATCGAGCCGACGCCGCACTCCCATCTGGATAGCCATAGGCGCCATTTTCCTGATAATACTCCTCATCATCTGGCTTACATTCGCCGACCTCACCGGCAACACCGACGTTGCGGCCTTCCTGACGCCGTATATTGTCCAGTCACCGGTAATATGATTGTCATGGATACGTTTATGGGAGTTTCCGACGGCCACATAGGGTGGCTCGTCTGGCTGGTGTGGCTCCTGATAGGGGTTTTCGAGGCTTTGTTCGCCTCGCGCCTGTCACGCAACCGCACGCTGTGGGCCGACATCACCGTCGGTGCCGTCGCCTCGCTCCTTGGCGGCTTTTTCTCAATTCAGTTTCTTGGCGATACGCCTGTGATGCGGTTCCTGATTTCGCTGCTGGGCGCTGTTTTCTTCGCCACAGCATGCCTGCTTCTGTTGGGCTATATGCTCCGCCCGCGCAGGTAACTAAGAATTGAGAATGCAAAATCATATAAGTAGGGCGCGAATGCGGGTTGCCGCAGTCGCGCCCTCCTTATTGTATTACAGGAGTTTTAGCAAACGCCCAGACCCATCATTGCATTTGCAACCTTCATGAAGCCGGCAATGTTCGCGCCTTTCATGTAGTTGATGTAGCCGTCGGGCTCCACGCCGTAGCGGAGGCACTGCTCGTGGATGTCGGTCATGATCTGGTGGAGTTTGGCATCCACTTCCTCGGCGGTCCACTGCAGGTGGATGGCGTTCTGGCTCATTTCGAGGCCGGAAGTAGCCACGCCGCCGGCGTTCACAGCCTTGCCGGGGGCATAGACGGTACGGCTCTCGATGAAGGCGTCGATAGCTTCGGGTGTGCAGCCCATGTTGGATACTTCGGCAACCATTTCCACGCCGTTGGCAATGAGCTGACGGGCGTCGTCGCCGTTAAGCTCGTTCTGGGTGGCGCAGGGAAGGGCGATGTCCACTTTCTGCTCCCAGGGCTTGCGGCCGGCGAAGAACTGCGAGCCGGCAAAGCGCTCGGCGTAAGGCGACACGATGTCGTTGCCCGACGAACGGAGCTCCAGCATATAGTTGATTTTCTCCATGTCGAGACCGGCGGGGTCGTAGACGTAACCGTCGGGGCCCGAGAGGGTCACCACTTTTGCGCCCAGCTCGGTGGCCTTGAGGGCAGCGCCCCATGCCACGTTGCCGAAGCCGCTGATGGCCACGGTCTTGCCCTTGATGTCGTCGTTGCGCTGCTTGAGCATGTTCTGAACAAAGTAGAGGGCGCCGAAACCGGTGGCTTCGGGGCGTATGCGGCTGCCGCCGAACTCCATTGCTTTGCCGGTGAATGTGCCGTCGTGCTGGTTGACGAGGCGTTTGTACATTCCGTACATGTATCCTACCTCGCGGCCGCCTACGCCGATATCGCCGGCAGGAACGTCGCGGTCGGGACCGAGGTTCTTCCACAGGCCCAGAATGAATGCCTGACAGAAGCGCATGATTTCACGGTCGCTCTTGCCGCGCGGCGAGAAGTCGCTGCCGCCTTTGGCACCGCCCATGGGCAGGGTGGTGAGAGCGTTTTTAAAGGTCTGCTCAAAGCCTAAGAATTTGAGGATGGAGAGGTTGACAGATGCATGGAAGCGTATGCCGCCTTTGTACGGGCCGATGGCGTTGTTGAACTGCACGCGGTAGCCGATGTTGTTCTGCACTTCGCCTTTGTCGTCAATCCACGTTACGCGGAAGGTGACGATGCGGTCGGGCTCCACCATGCGTTCGATTATCTTGTTGCGTTCGAACTCGGGGTGCTGGTTGTAGACGTCCTCTACGCAGAGAAGTACTTCTTTCACTGCCTGGAGGTATTCTTTCTCGCCGGGATGCTTGGCTTCGAGCGAAGCCATGATTTGATTGATATCCATAACGATAGAGTTAGTGTTTGAAAATGCTTTTATGAGGTATTTTCGGTTAAGGTTCACTGTTTACGTCCGGAGTCGGGAGGCCGGGAGGCCGCCGGCCCGTTCAGTACTGGCAAAGTTAGCAAAAATCTTTCACCTGCAAGGGTTTTTTACAAAAAAAACGCCTGGGTCGGGCGTTTTTTATTGATTTTTTGGCAGGTGTGCTTACATTGCGGCGCGACGGTAAAGGATAACCGCGATTATGGAGTAGATGATGTTTGGAATCCACATGGCCACGAATGCCGAGGTCAACCCCGAGATGGCGAATGTCTGTGTTATGGTCATGAACAGAATATAGCTGAAACTCAGCACCAGACCGATGCCTATGTTGAGGCCCATGCCGCCCTTTACCTTCTTTACCGACAGGGTCATGCCTATTATCGTGAGGATAAATGCTGCGGCGGTCATGGCCAGGCGGCGCTCGCGCTCGACCTCGAAACTCTGAATGTTTGCCACGCCGCGTTCGCGTTGCCGCGATATGTACTCGTTGAGTTCGGGTGTGGTCATTTTCTCATGGTCAACCTCCGAGATGAGGAAGTCGCGCGGCTCGAAGGCTATGGAGGTGTCGCGGCTGTGACCCCGGGTAATGATTTCACGGTTGCCGGTGAAGTCGCGGCGTACATATTCGTTGAGCCGCCAGGTATAGAGGGTATCCCACTGTATGGTCTGTGCCGACAGCCTCGATACCAGGCGCTTGTTTTCGTCGAATTTATCGAGCATGAACCGGCGGCCGGTCTTGGAGATGTTGTCGTAGCTGGCCATGTAGGCAATCTCGCCGGGAGCGACCATGAGCATGATGTTCGCGCCGTAGTCCACGCGCTTGTTCTTGACGTAGGTGTTGGTGTAATTTATCCGTCGGGCATTTGCCGGCGGTATGATATAGGCGCTGAGCACGAAGGTGGCGGCGGCTATGACGGCGGCGCTCACCAAGTAAGGCCGCATGAGACGGCGGAAGCTCATGCCCGTGGAGAACATGGCTATGAACTCGCTGTTGCCGGCGAGTTTGCTGGTGAAGAATATCACCGCTATGAAGGTGAACAGCGGCGAGAACTGGTTGGCGAAATAAGGCAGGAAGTTGACGAAATAGTCCACTATCGTTGCTCTCAGGGGCGCCTTGACAAAGGCGTCGAGTTTCTCGTTGATATCGAACACAATCACTATGGCCAGCAGCAGGATGATGGCGAAAATATAAGTTCCGAGGAACTTGCGGATTATGTATCGGTCGAGAATTTTGAACATTGAAGGTTGGAGAGCGGAGATGTCAGAGGCGACGCTGGAGTTTTTCCACCATTGTTTTCTTCCACTGTGGAAAATCGCCGGCGATGATGTGGTTGCGGGCCTCGCCGACGAGCCACAGATAGAATGCGAGGTTATGGACGGATGCTATCATAAGCCCCAGAATTTCGTCGGCGGCGAAAAGATGGCGGACGTAGGCTTTTGTGTACACGCGGTCCACTTCGCATGGGCTGTCGGGCCATAAGGGACTGAAATCGTTGGCCCACTTGGCATTGCGCATGTTCATGGTCCCTTCGGGAGTGAAGAGCATGCCGTTACGGCCGTTGCGCGTGGGCATCACGCAATCCATCATGTCCACGCCGCGGTCGATGGCCTCGAGGATGTTTACGGGCGTGCCCACGCCCATGAGGTAGCGGGGACGGTCGGCCGGGAGGATGTCGTTGACAACCTCTATCATGGAGTACATCACCTCGGCGGGTTCGCCGACGGCAAGACCGCCGATGGCGTAGCCGTCGGCGCCGAGCGAGGCGGCATGGTCGGCGGCTTCGCGGCGCAGGTCGGGGTATGTGCAGCCCTGAACGATTGGAAAGAGGCTCTGACTGTGGCCATAGCGCGGCGAGGTGGCCCGGTAGTGCTTCCACCCTCGTTCGAGCCAGCGTTTGGTGAGGTCCAGCGACCGTCGCGCATAGCCTCGTTCCGATGTGCCGGGCGGGCATTCGTCGAGGGCCATCATGATATCCGAACCTATGGAGCGCTGGATATCCACAACCTTTTCGGGCGTGAACAGATGGCGCGAGCCGTCGATGTGGCTGCGGAAATGGGCGCCTTCTTCGGTGAGCTTGCGGTTTTCGGCCAGCGAGAACACCTGAAAGCCGCCGCTGTCGGTGAGGATGGGGCGCTCCCAGCCATTGAACTTATGCAGGCCTCCGGCAGCCTCTATAACCCCCATGCCGGGACGGAGATAGAGGTGGTAGGTATTTCCCAGGATTATCTGGGCTTTCACCTGGTGGCGCAACTCGGAGAAGTGTACGCCCTTGACGGTGCCGCAGGTGCCTACGGGCATGAAGATGGGCGTGAGGATATCGCCGTGGTCGGTGGTTATGCGGCCTGCGCGGGCTGATGTGCCCGCGCAGGTGGCTTGCAGGTCGAATTTCATCAATCGAAGAGGGCGTCGGGATATTCGCCGGCGGCGTGCATGGCTGCCAGACGCTCAACGACCATCGGGCGGTCTTCGGGGTATGTCACGCCCGTCCAGCGGCTGGTTGTACGCAGCATGTCGACGGTGGCTTCGCCGTTGTGTATCAGCGCGTCGATGGTGGTGGGGATATAGAACTCGCTCTTGAGCTCGGTGCCGTGGGCATCGAGGAAACGGTGGAATTCGCGGTCGCTGTATGCGAAATAGTCGGGAGTGAAGCCCCACAGGTTCATCGATACGGGGGTGTCGGCTCCCGGATACTGAGCCACGCCCTCGGCGTCGGTGTATGTTATGCGGCCGTCGGGGGTGTAAGATATTGCGGTGCACTCGGTTACTGAAGCGAGGTGCCCTTCTTTGTCGGCGGTGCATACGCCGCGGCTCACGCTGCCGTTCTGGGTCATGGTGTTGCCTAAGTTGAAGGCTACCATGCAATATTTGCCCTTGGAGTCGTCGGGAAGTTCGGAGAGGAATTTGCCGACTACGGCAAAGGCATCGCGGCCATAGTAGTCGTCGGCGTTGATAACGGCGAAGGGTTCCTTGATGGTATCGGCGGCCATGAGTACCGCGTGGTTTGTGCCCCAGGGTTTTGTGCGGCCTTCGGGTACGGTGTAGCCTTCGGGCAGTTTGTCGATGCTCTGGAAAACTACTTCCATGGGGATGTGGCCCTCGTAGCGCGAGAGCACTTTCTCGCGGAAGGCTTCTTCGATGTCGTGGCGGATGACGAAGACTATCTTACCGAAACCGGCGCGGATGGCGTCGTAAATCGAATAATCCATAATCGTCTGGCACTGAGGCCCTACACCATCGAGTTGCTTGAGGCCTCCATAGCGACTGCCCATGCCGGCAGCAAGTACAAATAATGTGGGTTTCATATATGAGGATTGGTTAGGGATTGCAAAGTTACATATTTTCCGGAATATAAGCAAAAGAGAGGGCGGTTATGGCGGCGAGTATGGCTGCCGAAGCAGCTATCAGGCGCCAGCGCAATGTTTTGCGATGAATTACCACGCCGAGGAGAGCCACGGCCACGAGCGTGAAAAATGCCGTGGCCGCCGATGGGTAGAGAGTAGCGCTCTGGTTCCACGGCAGTGCCCCCAGGGCACGGCACATGCTCTCGGTGGCGTCCGCAACGGCATCTGTGGCGTGGACGAGCACCTGCGGTGCCGCGCCGATGACGGAGAGTAGGCTTGCGGTGGCGCCCATGGCCATGAATACCGGAAAAATGACGGCACCGCCGATGCCTCCGATGAAGCCGGCGAGGGGCACGCTGTGGAAATAGAGCAAGAGCAGCGGAAAAACGCCCAATGTGGCAGCGAGAGGCGCCACGCAGAGGCCTCCTATATTATAGAGCACGTGTCGGCGCGGCGAAAACGGATTTAATTTGCCGAAAAAGCACATCAGGCCGGCAACGGCGGCGGCCGACAGCTGGAAGCCTATGGAAAACAGCCAGTAAGGCGATATAAGCAGAACGAATGCCAGGGTGAGGCCAAAAACATTTGGTGTGCTGTGCGAACGGTCGCCCACAAGGGCCGCCGTCATCACCGTGAGCATGGTGGCGGCACGTACTGCCGATGGCTGCAGACCTGCTATAAAGGCATAGGCCCAGACGGCGGCGATGATCAGAGCTAACCGCAGATAATTGAGACGCCGTCCTGCTCTGAGCGGGTACAGCAGCAGACCTATGGCAGATACAAGCAGAGCCACGTGGAAACCGCTGATACACAGAAGATGCGCCAGCCCGGCAGAGCGAAATGCCGCTCTTGTGGCCGGCTCGGCATAGTCGCCGCCGAAAAAAGCGCCGCAAAGCAAGGCGGCGGTTGCCGGCCGAAAACCGACGTTGTAGATATCATCAGCCAGCCGGCGTCCCATGCGTCCGGACTTGTGAATCAGACCATTTTCGAGACCTGTGGAACGCAGGGCATCCATGCGCGCTGTGGCAGCTATGCGTTCCGATAAGAGATACATGGCATAGGCGTCGATTCCTCCGCCGAAAAGATCATCGGCGGCGGTGACCGGCTCAAAGTGAGCATGAAATGTTATTCTCTCGCCGGGAAGAAGAGTGTAGTCGCATGTAGTGGTGCGCAGTTCGGCGCGGAAAGGTCGGGGAGCGTCGACGGTGGCTATGACGCGTTGCTGGTAGCTGCCGGCAGAGGCGCGTTCCACAGTCGCCGTGAAGCATCCCTCGGCGGGAATGCCGCTTTCGGTCAGTGTTGCGGGCCGCTGCATCCACCCGGTGAAGAGTCCGGCAAGAATGCCGGCACAAAGAATTGCCGGCAGACGTCGGCGCAGAAAGACAGCCACGGCCAAGGCAACGGTCGCAACGGCGCCTACTGCTGTCGGGAGGGTCATGGAGGCTATGATGCCACCGGCGACACCCGCGGCGAGCACAATGCCGGGCCATCTGCGCAAATCATTCATTCTGCCATATATCCAGCGCTTTTGCGGCCTGTGCCATAAGCATTTCGGCACCGTTCGCCGTGCGTGCTCCGCGTGCGCGGGCTTCACGCAGGAATTTGGTCTCTTTCGGGTTGTAGATCATGTCGAAGCAGAGGTGTCGGCTGTCGAGGAGGCTGACCGGCACGGGTGGCATGCTCTCCACATCGGGGTACATTCCCGCAGGTGTGCAGTTGACTATCACGGTGTTGCGGGCCATGACATCGGGCATGAGATCGCTGTAGGTGATGCAGCCGTCGCGGCGTGAGCGCGAAACCTTTACCGACTCTATGCCGAGCATAGCCAAAGCCGTAGCGGCGGCTTTCGAGGCACCACCGGTGCCTAAAATCAAGGCATGGCGGTCGGCGTCGGTCAGCAGGGGCGTTATTGCCTCGGTAAAACCGAACACATCGGTGTTGAAACCGGTGAGGCCCTTCACAAAACCGTCGTCGCGCCGGTGGATTTTCACCGTGTTGACGGCACCGACGGCCTGTGCCAGCGGGTCGGTGTGATCCAGAAACTCCATTATTTTCTCCTTGTAAGGCGAAGTGACGTTAAAGCCTTTAAGCTTGGGGTTCAGGAGAACAAGAGAGTAGAGCGCTGCGGCATCGAGTGCGGTCATGTCGAAATTGGCATAGTGCCGCCCGCTGCCGTCGGCCGCGAAAAGCCGGTTGAACAGTACTCGCGAGAAAGAGTGCTCCAGCGGATGGCCTATCAAACCGTAGTCGGCGGTGCCTGAGGAAACTGTGTTCATGATTTTGCGGAAATTCCGGCTGTGTAAGTGCGCCAGCGGTCGATCAGAGCCGACATATCGGCGGGGATCGGCGCCGTGAAGTCCATTTCCTCGCCGGTATGGGGATGGCGGAAGCCGAGGGTGCGGGCGTGGAGGGCCTGACGCGGGCATAGGTCGAAGCAGTTGCGCACAAATGCCTGATATGCCCCCGACTGTACGCCGCGAAGAATGCGGTCGCCGCCATAGCGGGCGTCGTTGAACAGCGGATGTCCCAGCGACTGCATGTGTACTCTTATCTGGTGTGTTCGTCCGGTCTCGAGCACGCAGCTCACCATGCTCACATGCCGGAATTGTTCGATGGTGGTGTAATGCGTCACTGCGTGTTTGCCGTCAGGACCGTCGAGGGGAAATGTGGTCATTATCAGGCGGTCTTTTGGCGAGCGTCCTATGTTTGTAGCTACCGTGCCTTCGGCCGGGTCCGGGCATCCCCACACCATTGCCACGTATTGGCGCCGTGTGGTTTTATTGAAGAACTGGCGTCCGAGGTCGGTCTTTGCGTCGGGTGTCTTGGCCACGACGAGAAGTCCCGACGTGTCCTTGTCGATGCGGTGTACCAGCCCGAGCCTCGGGTCGTTGACGTCGTAGTCGGGAGTGTCGCGGAAATGCCATGCCAGGGCGTTGACCAGCGTGCCGTCGTAGTTGCCATGGCCGGGGTGCACCACCAGACCCGCCGGTTTGTTGACCACCAGCACATAGCGGTCTTCGTAGACAATGTCGAGGGGTATGTCCTGAGCGATGATTTCGCATTCGTAGCGCGGACGGTCCATCACCACCTGCACAAGGTCGAGAGGCTTGACGCGGTAGTTGCTCTTTACAGGCTTGCCGTTGACAAGGATACATCCGGCGTCGGCGGCCTGCTGCACGCGATTGCGCGAGGCTTTCTGCAGGCGTTCCACCAGGAATTTGTCGACTCTTAGGAGTGCCTGGCCCTTGTCGGCGACGAAGCGGAAGTGTTCGTACAGGCCGTCGGGCGAGCCTTCGTCGGCATCGTCGAGCTCGGTGTCTTCGAGTTCGGGATTGTCGTATCGTCTGTCGTCGGCCATCAGTTCTCCATTTCCAGCATTTCCGTTTCGCCTATCACATCGAGTTCTTCGGTAGCCAGCGAGTCGACAGGTTCTACCGGACCCGAACCCACTTCGAGGGTTACTGTGGATGTCACGGGTATAACCGAGCCCACCGACAGCGGAGTGTCGCCGTAGCGTGCGCCCATAACAAGGTCGGGAAACTCCGAGGGCACGCTTTCGAGGCGTATGTCGGTGATGCCTATGCCGCGAAGGTAACTCATGGCCTGACGCGACGATACGTTGCCGGTGAGGGGCATGGAGATGGTGACCTGCTTTGGCGAAAACGCCGTTATCGTCACGTAGACCTGACGGCCTTCCTTTACCACCGCGCCGGCCTTGGGCCACGACTCCACGACGGTGCCGGGAGCGGCATCGCGGTCGTAGACGGAATCGTTGATTTCAATGTTCAGATTGTTGGCTGCCAGCAGCTCGCGCGCTTCGGTATAGGTTTTGTTGCGTATGTCGGGTACTACCGATGTCGAGCCGTGCATCGTCCACCGGTTCATGAAAATGGTTGCGCCCCACAGCAGCAGCAATGTGGCCACGCATATGAGGATGAGGGTGGATATGATAGGGTGACTGTTGTAGAAGTCCCTGACTGAGAATTTTTTATTTTCGGCCATAATTCATTGTATGGAGACATGACAGCCACATTGGAGTGCAGCTATGCCTTTTGAATAATAACGGGAGGCAACCACTTCGGGACGCAGTATCGTGCCGTTGAAGCTCACAATATCGATGTCGATTGCCACGAGCGGCTCTGCGGCAGCCCTGTGGCGCACACCGCTCTCATATTCCTTTGTACTGCGAGCCAGGTTGTCGAGACTGAGGGAAGTGGCGAGTATCAGAATGTTGTTGAGATATGCGGGTGCATCGGCTCTTCCCTCGGCCTCCGAACGGAAGGTGCCGGAAGCTACTGCGACAGAGCCCAGCAAGCCGACGAAGTCCAGGGCGGCCGTGAGTGCTGCCGCGGCATCGGGCGTGTTGGCGCCAAGGCTGATGATGGCTTCGTTCATGGCAGTGACGGCTGTCGCCGGAGTGTGAACAGTGTTATTTCGGGCCGGGCGCCTATGCGGGCCGGTATGCCAACCTCGCCGCAGCCTATGTTGACATAGAGATGATGCGATGAATCAGCATCGGCATACATGCCTGACCAGTAACGATATCGCCATGCCGCCGGCGACCATCCGCCGATTTCCACCTGCATGGCGTGGGTATGTCCTGCAAGGGTGAGGGCGATGTTTTTGTCCGGGGCGTCGGCAATGTCGGCCTCCCAGTGCGCGGGGTTGTGGGAGAGCAGGATTTTGAAGCGTTCGTCGTCAAGGTCACCGTCATAGGCGGCGTCGAGGTCGCCATAGATCGGGAAGGGAGGGTCACCGATGTTCTCCACGCCTATGAGGGCTAAGGTGTCGCCGCCTTGCGCTATCAGCGCCGTACTGTTGTTGAGGAGCTGCCAGCCCATGGAGCGCTGAATATCTTCGAGGCGCCGGCGGTTGTCTGCCTTGTCGGCGGCGCTGTCCCAATGGTAGTAGTCGCCGTAGTCGTGGTTGCCGAGGATGGAGTATACGCCCAAAGGAGCGTCCAGCCCGGCGAGGACGGGCGCGAAGGGAGGCAGTTCGTCGGTATGACGGTTCACTATATCGCCGGTGAATACTATAATGTCGGGGTTCAGTGCATTGACGCGTTGCACCAGTTCGCTGACAAAAGCGGTGTCGTGGCCGAAGGTGCCGACATGGAGGTCGGAGATCTGGGCTATGCGCAGGCCGTCGAATACCTCGGGCAGACGGTCGTTGACAAAGACTTGCTCGCGAACGTCGATACTGTACCGGTCGACGGCGGCGCCCCACCACAGGACGACGAACAACGCCACGCCGACGCCTATACCGGCACGACCGGGCCATTTTAGACGCCGTCCGTGCCATAGCACGGGGATTTTGCCGGCAAGGTCAAAGGCAACAAAGATATACTTGGGAATATATACGCTGAGATAGACGAACAGACACCACATTATGGTGAACAGACTGTCCTCGCCAAGCGTGGTCTTGGGGATGAACGACAGCGCCAGCATGCCGCCGCCGAAGAGTACCGACGTGCCGACGGCGAGCGCCATCCACCACCGTCGGCCGGTGTGGCACCGCAGCCAAATGGCGCGGCAGATGTACCAGTCGACAAGGAGTCCAAGTACCAGTACGGGCAATGAAAGTGCCAGAGGAAGGCGCATGGCGAAAAAGGGCTCAGCGTGCCGACGAGCAGTCGCGGGAGGCAATCTGGTTCTTCAGCGGGTTGGCGTACATGTGGAGCATTGTGGCGCGCATGAAAGAGCGCTCATCGTCGGTGATATCGGGCACGTCCACTTTGGCGAGCTGCGAGGTTATATAGTCCTCGAAACGGACAACATCGGCGTCGGTGTATTCGTGGTGATATTCAGCCGTGCCGTTGTCGAGGTCGAAGGCTATGTAGTTGCAGGGGAAAATGCGGTAGCCGCAATGTATCGAGCGGTCGAGTGTCGTGCAGGCATGGCGCACTATTTCCGTGCGGTTGTCGGTGTGCTCTTTTTCAAGTTCCGGGTTTATGCAGGCGCCCAGATGGAAGTGCACGCGGCCTTTATGTCCGAGCAGGCCGGTTTCCATGCTGAAAAGGTCGTCGCGCTGCGTTTTTTTGTAATCGGGGTCGCGGCGGCGCAGCAGGAATTCGCGCACCTTGAGATAGTCGTTGGGGTCGTATTCGTAGCTGATGGATACGGGTGTGAGGCGTATGGTCATGAGATTGTCGCGCGAGTCACCGCCTCCGGCCAGCGACAGCATCTTTACCACGCTCTCCTGAGTGCGGTCGTTGGAGTCTTTGGCGCGGCCTTCGCGCTGGGCTATCCACACGCTCTGATGTTTGTCCAGAATGGCGTGGTGTATGTATGCCGAGAGGTGGCGGGCTGCGGCGAGCGCCTCGCGAACACCGGTGTCGCGTTTGACGATGAAGCTGCGGTTGAGCTTCACCAGGTCGGTGATCCAGTCGTAGATGAGCAGATTGTTGCCTATGGCTACTTCGGTGAGCGGCAGGTTGTTGCGGTATAGGCATACGTTCAGGAACGAGGCGTCGAGCACTATGTCGCGATGATTGGTGATGAAGGTGCTGCATGTACCGGCCTCGTAGTTTTCGGCTCCCGAGAACGACAGCCCGTCGGTTGTGCGGGCCACGAGCATCTCCAGGAAGGGTGCCATCACCTTGGTCTGGAATTCGTTCTGTGTCTTTATCGACAGCAGGTTCTGAACAAATGCATTGTAATCGACATCGGGCATTATGTAACGCACCGCATGCTCAAAGCCGGGCTCGCGTACCAGAGTGGCCATCTTGTCGATGAACTGCGTGTCGTCGTAAGGCTGTATGTCGGTAAAATCTTCGTTTATAGTGTCGTTATGCTGTGTCATGTCGTTTTCGTTGCTGTTTTTGGGCGCTGCGGGCGCTATGCGCTACAAAGTTAGTCAGAAAATACTAAAAAGACAAACGCCTCGGCAGATAATTATGTTCCGGCGCTGTATCGGCGGCGTTCCACACGGGGCTGCGCGGGGTGTACTCTATGGTTGCGGGCGGCCATTCGGCCATGAGCTGTTCCATTGCCGGGGGAACCACGAAAATATCGTCGCGGTTGCGGGGGCGCACCTCGCCGTACCATTTGAACTTGGGCAGATAATAGAGCGACGGGCGCGCCAGAAACAACGGGGTGGCGCTCCCGGTGGTTTGCGGCCACATTTTCACGCGCTCTGTGGTGCGTCCGCGGAACCAGGCCTCGAGGAAGCTGCTCTCGGCGCTGACGAGCTTGTTGATTGTGGAGTCGTTCTCTTCGGGGTACATTATCAGCTCCACATTTCCGTCGATTGCGAGACGGCGCATCTCGCCGTTCTCGAAGTAAGCTGTCATTTTCTTGCCGCTGAGCTGGTTATAATGTTCGCCTTCAATGTGCTGGGCTGTAAATCCCTGTTCGGGGAGGACGGCCCGCTCTATGGTGGAATCGTTGAGGTACAGTTCTATTATGTTGCCGCTCACCTGCCGGTCCTCGTTCCAGACCACGGGGCTGCGGAAAAGGGTCAGCAAGGTGTCGGCCTCGGTGAAACTCAGCGAGTCGCAAATACCCTGGATATCCGAGCGATAGAAGCGCACGCGCGGAAAAACCACGGCCACGTGCGTGGTGTCGAGGCGTTCGGAGGCGGCGATGCCGGCAATGGTATCGGCGGCGACGCGCACGGTGTCGATGCGTCGGAAACTCTGTATGTAGCGGCCGTGCATGAACAGAGTATCGCCCTCGGAGTATTCGGCAAGCATGGCATGGCCGGTGACAAAGGCACTGTCGGCAGTCTCGTCGTAGTAGCCGTAGTCGCCGCGCACTTCGGCGCTGTGCGCCGAGTCGGTGAGCACCAGCGAGCCGAAGGCCTCGCCGTAGGCGGCGCGGCTGTCGTAGTACAGGGTGTCGGCGGTGATGGTCTGCCCCTGGGCCGTGACTATGGTGCTTCGTTCATAGAGCACAGTGCGGTCACTGTCGGTATCGTAAACGCCGTTTGTGGTGTGGATGGTACCCCGGTAGTTCACCACCCGCGAGGGTGAGAACAGCTCGGCGATGTGTGTCTCGGTGTTGTAGTAGAGGGTGTCCGAGTAGATGTTGAGGGTGTCGGTGCTGTTGCGGCTGTACAGATGCACGTCGCGGTAGAACAGCGCCTCTTTGGTGGGCGGCGCATATTCGCCCTCGATGCTGGTGAGGGTGTTGTTCGGGTCGCTGAGCGTGCCGCCGGTGCGGTAGTAGCCCAGCTCGATGGCAAGGTCGTAATAGAAAACGTCGGTTTCGAGGGTTACGTTGCGGTTCTGCATGCGCACCTTGCTGCCGGGGTCGGCGTAGAGCACTGCCAGTTGGCGGAGCCCGTCGTAGTTCAGCTCGTCGGCGTCGACGCGCAGAGTGTCGCCCTGCTCCATGCTCACGTTGCCGAAGGCATCGAACGACTCGCTGCCGGGGGTGTAGTGGGCGCTGTCGCACCGCATTATCATGGGACCTTTGGTGAACACCACATCGCCCACGACAGTGGTGAACGTGTCGCCGGCACTCTGATAGAGGCGGTCGGCGCGCTCGAGAAACACGCGGTCGCCGTCGGAGCGGTCGGCGCCGGGCACCGCCGGGGCGATGGCGGGGCGGTCGCGGTCGATGACGGCGCCCGTGACGGCCGGCAGAAGGATTGCTGCCGCCAGTACATGGAACGAGCGGCGGTTCACTATTGTGCTCTTATCCAGCCCTGATGGCGGAATTCACATCCACGCCAGCCGTCCTCGATGCGCACGTAGGTATCGGCGATTTTCCGCTCCAGCCACTGATTGACTATCTCCTGCGAGGCATGCTCTTCGTACATGTCCTTGATGAGCTGATAGTCGTCGGCAAGATTGGCGGGATGGGCGTCGAGACGGCTGGTGAGTTTGACGATGGCAACTATCTCGCGGTCGCGCTTGGGGTCGCGCATGATGAAGGGCTGTGATATCTCGCCGGGCTGGAGGGTGGCCACCGCGCGTGCAATCTCTTGGGGCAGCTGCGACATTTCGAAGCGTGTGGTGCCCGTCTCCTGGTTCACCATCACGCCGCGGCTGAAACGTGTGTCCTTGTCCTGCGACAGCTGGAGGGCGGCCTCCTCGAAAGTGAATTCGTGGTGGTCCACAATGTCGGCGCGGATGGAATCAAGGCGCGTGATGGCGTTGGTGAGGTCGCGGTCGGCGACATGTGGCCGTAGGAGAATGTGGCGCGTGTTGATGCGGTCGCCGCGCTTTTCGATGAGCTGGATGATGTGGAAGCCGTACTCTGTCTCAACGATTTTGGAAACCTTTGTGGGGTCGTTGAGGTTGAAGGCCACGGCAGCATACTCGGGCACGAGCTGTCCGCGCCCCATAAAGCCTATCTCGCCGCCGCGCACGCCCTCGGGAGCCTCCGAATAGAGTATTGCCAGAGTGCTGAAGTCGGCCTCGCCGCGGTTCACGCGGTCGGCATAGTCGCGCAGGCGAGCCTTCACATCGTCGATTTCCTGACGGGGGATAAACGGGTGGATGGTGATGATCTGCACCTCCACCTGCTGGGGGACATAGGGTATGCTGTCGGCCGGCAGACGGTCGAAATAGCGGCGCACGTCGCTGGGCGTGATTTTCAGATTCTTGGTGAGTTCGCGGCGAACCTGCTGTATGCGCGTGCGGTTGCGCACGTTGTTGGAGTAATACTCACGGATTTCCGGGAAGGTCTTGCGGAAGTATTGCTCAACTTTCTCGCGGCTACCAAGGTTGGTGATCAGGAAGTTCATCTGCGCGTCGGTCTGCATCTGCACCATGGACTCCTGCACCTCTATGGTATCCAGGTCGGCCTGATGAAGGAAGAGCCGTTCGATGGCAAGCTGCTCGGGAATAAAGCAGTACGGGTCGCCCTGGATGGGCACGCGGTCGTTCTGCATGTCGATGTAAGCCTGCTCGATTTCAGATTTGTAGATGGGCTGGTCGCCTATCATCCATGCCACTTCCTCGATGACGTTGCTCTGCGCGGCAGCGCTGCCGGCGGCGGCGACGGCCACGGCAAGGCCGAGGATATATCGTTTTAAATTCATATGCGCTGTGTTGTTTGGTGCAAAGTTAAGCCTTTTTTCCTTAAAAATGCTTGCATTAAAGATTTTTAATGCATAAAATGGGCGCGCGCGCCGCCTGCCGTCAACCAAAAGCGACGCCGGGGTGTTCTAACCGGAAAGACTCTAACCGAAAACTAACAAAAACCCTAAAAGCTATGAATATCGATTACAAGGCCAAGGCCGCCGCCGAACAGAAGGTATCGGAGGCCGCTGCAAAACTCTCGCAGGAGGCAGCAGACGTTGCCGCCGACGCAAAATCGCAGGAACTCAAGGATAAGATTGCCGACAAGGCCGGCGAAGCCGTAAACACCGTAAAGGCCGGCGCCGCCGCCGTGGCCGACAAGGTGCAGGAGAAATATAACGAACAGAAAGCCGATCCGGATTCGGTGCTCAATCAGGCAAAGGACAAGATGGGCGACCTCGGCGACAAGCTCAAGGATGTAGGCTCGAACCTCGCCGACAAGGGAGGCGACCTGCTCGAGAATCTTGCCGAAAAGGCCCACGGACTTGCCGACAAGCTCGGCAAGTAGGCCCGCGGCTCCGTCTTTCACAATATAAAATCGCCCGGACGGCTTTCGCTGTCCGGGCGATTTTATATTGCTGTCCTGTCGGAATTTATTCCTTTACGCGCTCAAGGTAGGAGCCGTCGCGGGTGTCGATGCGGATTTTGTCGCCGATGTTGCAGAACAAGGGCACGCGCACCTCGGCACCGGTCTCCACTGTTGCGGGTTTGAGGGTGTTGGTGGCGGTATCGCCCTTGATGCCCGGCTCGGTGTAGGTGATTTCGAGAACGGTCTTGATGGGCATTTCGGCATAGAGCACGGTGTCGGTCGAGGCATCGCTCACAACTTCCACCATGTCGCCTTCCTTCATGAAGGCTGCGCCGGTAACGAGCTCTTTGTTGATTGGTATCTGCTCGTAGGTTTCCTGGTTCATGAACATGTCGTCGCCACCGTCGGCGTAGAGGTACTGATAGGGGCGGCGCTCCACGCGAACGTCTTCCAGCTTCTCACCGATGTTGAAGCGGCGCTCCAGCACGCGGCCGTCAACCACGTTTTTGAGCTTGGTGCGCATAAAGGTGTTGCCTTTGCCCGGTTTTACATGCAGAAAGTCTACGCAGAAATAGAGGCTGCCGTCCATGCGGATGCAGGTTCCGATTTTGATGTCTTGTGCGTTGATCATATATATCTTTGAGTTCGTGTTTCTTTGGTCGCGGCGCTTGTCGGCGCTTTTGCGCCGCAAAGTTACAAAAAAATCACCGCCTCACAAAATATTTTTACTCCCCGCCGCCATCCGCACCTTCGGAATTATGATTTGGCAGCTTCTTATGGCAGTTTGGTTCGCTATCCTCTATGGCTTCGCTGCGCTTCCCACGGAGATTGTTCAGATAGTGCCATAAGGGTTCGTCGGTGGAAATAGATGTACATCAAAGGCGTAGGGATGCACCCAAGGTGCATCCGCACTCAACGGTGGCCGCGGATGTCGCGACCTCGGTCAACGCAAAAAAAGACCTCTGGCCGGAGGGGTCAGAGGTCTTGTATATGAGTTGAACTGAAAAATCAGTTGAGGGCGCGCGAGAGGTTGTAGTTTGCGAACTCGAGGTCGTTGAGGGCTTTCTGAGCCAGCGAGCTGTCGAGGCGCACGGCCTGCCGCAGGTTGGTGTTGAGCATGTTCTCGTTGTTGGTGCGGGCGCCGAGTACTGCCATGAGGTAGTATGTGGTGGCGTCGGGATTGTTTATGCCTGCGAGAGTGGTGCGGGCCTTGGAGTAGTCGCGGGTGAGGATCTGCGCCAGGGCGGCGTTGTTGCTCTTGGAGTCGCCGAAAGCGCGGACGGCGGCGGCGTTGTCGCCCTGCTTGAGGTAGTATATGCCGAGGGCTTCGCCGAGTTCGGGAGTGCCGGCAGCCTGGCCGAAATGGTTGTTTGCGGAGGTGTAGTTGCCGCGGACCATGTCGATGAGGCCGAGGTTCATCTGGGGCTCGGGATGGTTGCCCATGCCGGCTGCGCGGCGGAAGTTGGCTTCTGCGGCGTCGTAGTCACCGGCTACGTACTGTGCCATACCGAGGTTGTTGAAGGTGCGGTAGTCGTTGGGGAAGAGGCGTGCGGCGGTGTCGTAGATGCTGATTTTCTCCTCGTTGTTGTCGGTGAGGGTTGCTGCGTAGAGAATTTCCTCGACGTTGAGCTGGGAGGGGTCGGAGGCGAGGAGACGCTGTATTTCGGCGTCGCTCTTGCCTATGACGTCGATGGAGGCGGTGATGCGTGAGTAGCGGAGCTGGGGGAGGATCTGCTCGGCGAGCTGTTCGAAGACGTTGGAGAGGTTGCGGATTTCACGTTCGCGCTGCTCGGGGTCGTTGTACATGCTGAGCACGCTCAGGATGAGGTCTTTGTCCTGGATGTTGCTCTGAGCTACGAGGCGCTGGAATCCTTCCCAGTCCTCGGGGGTGAACTGGGCGGTGAGCTCGCCGAATTCGGTGATGCGGTCGCGGTTGAGCTGGCGGCGCATGTAGCTCTCGGTGTTCTCCTCGCGCTGGCGGGCCAGACGGGTGTTGAAGTCGAGGCCGCCCTCGGGCGAGGCGTAGCTCGAGATGTTGATTTCGCTGAGGCGGCGAGCGGTGTCGGCGTTGGCGGCCACTATCTCGCGCTGGAGCTCGAGGATGGCGTCGCTGTTGAGCTGGTTGGCGCGGATGTTGGCCTGGTTGACCAGGAACATGATGTCGGCGGCATAGCGCTCGTTGATAATGCGCTGGAAGGCATCGTTGCCCACGGCGGGCACTGTCTTGGCGGCGTTGGCCAGGGCGGCGGTGGCTATCACGCCGTTTGCCACCTTGACGGCGGGCAGGACATACTGTTTGTTGCCCTGGCGCACGGTGAAGTTGAGCATGAGTTCGCTGTGGGCCATGGCCGGTTCATAGGCGAAGTCTACGGGGATGGTAGCGGTGCCACCGTATTCATAGCTGATAACGGGGTTGTTGCCGCGCACCTTGTCGCCCTGGAAGGAATAGGACTGCGATGTTACCTGACGGCCGTCGAACACGAGGGTGGGCGTTACGGTAACCTCGGCGTTGCGTACAAAGAATTTGGCCGGAATGCGGGCGCTGACACGTGCGGGAACGCGTTCGCCTACAACCTCGAGGGGATTGGGGTTTGCCGAAAAGTACTCGGGGCTGAACTGCTGCATTTTCTTGCCGCAGGAGCTCAATGTCAGTGCGAGGCCTGCAAAGGCCACATAGCAAAGTTTTAGGTTCATCGATTTATTGTTAATATATTGTTGGATAATAGTTGTTGCAAAGTTAACGCTTTTTTGTGGCTTTATAAAGATTTGGCGCGAAAAACTTGGCATTAAAAAAATAAAAAAACCGGAGCGGCTGGACTCCGGTTTTCGATGTGGGGTGATATCCGATATCAGGCGTTCTTCACCTTCTCCACCACAGCGGCGAAAGCTGCGGGGTTGTTGAGGGCGAGGTCGGCGAGCACCTTGCGGTTGATTTCTATGCCGCTCTTGTGGATGAGACCCATGAGTTTGGAGTAGCTCAGGTCGTGCATGCGTGCAGCGGCGTTGATGCGCTGTATCCAGAGGGCACGGAAGTTGCCTTTGTTGTCCTTGCGGTCGCGGTAAGCATAGGTGAGACCTTTTTCCCAGGTGTTTTTGGCAACGGTCCACACATTGCGGCGGCAACCGAAGTAACCGCGGGTGAGTTTCAGGATTTTCTTACGACGTGCGCGGGAAGCGACGTGGTTTACTGATCTTGGCATTGTTTCAGATGATTTTTGAAAGTCAGCGGCACGGCAGGGCGGGCTCTTTTAGCTGAACGTTCGGTTGATAATGTATTATAAAATCACGAATTAAGCGGCCTTTCGTATAAAAATCGAGAGAGGCGGCGCCTTGATGATTTGAGACTTTTGGCAGCGTCGGGGCGGCTCTTACTTGATTGCGAGGAGCTCCTTGACGGCAGTTATGTTCACTTTGGCAACGAGGCCGCTGTGAGTGAGATTGCGTTTCTGCTTTTTGGTCTTTTTTGTGAGAATGTGGCTCTTGAAGGCGTGTTTTCTCTTGATTTTTCCTGATCCGGTAAGGGCGAACCTCTTTTTGGCACCGGAGTTAGTTTTAATCTTAGGCATTGTTGTTTAAATTTGTTGATTAATTCGAGTTGTATAATTCTACGCCAGCCCGTGGCGAATTATTTCTTTTTAGGGGCAAGCATGATGATCATGCGCTTTCCTTCGAGCAGAGGCATCTGTTCCACTTTGCCGTATTCCTCGAGGTCGTTGGCAAAGCGCAGCAGCAGCACTTCACCCTGTTCCTTGAAGAGGATTGAGCGGCCTTTGAAAAAGACGTAGGCCTTGACCTTTGCGCCTTCCTGGAGGAAGCCTATGGCGTGCTTGAGCTTGAAGTTGTAGTCGTGGTCGTCGGTCTGGGGGCCGAAACGTATCTCCTTGACCACCACCTTGGTGCTCTTGGCCTTGATTTCCTTGGCTTTTTTCTTCTGCTGATAGAGGTATTTCTGGTAGTCGAGGAGCTTGCACACGGGTGGTTCGGCGGTGGGCGAGATCTCCACCAGATCCAGCTCGAGGTTCTGGGCCAGGCGGCGGGCCTCCTGAATGGGGTATATTCCCGGCTCCACGTTGTCGCCGACGAGCCGCACCTCTTTGGCGCGTATGTGCTCGTTGATATTGTTGGGAGCCTGTTTTACCTGTCGCGGGTCGCGGCGCATCATGGGGGGCCGCTGTCCGGCGGGTGCCGCCGGCCGCGGGCCGGAGGCGTAAGGGGGTTTTTTATCCATTCAGTAGGTTTATTGATTTGTCATTTTGTTCACTTCGTCGGTGATGCGGGCGGCAAAGTCGGCCACGCTCATGGTGCCGAGGTCGCCCTCGCCTGGTTTGCGCACCGATACGGAACCCTGTTCGGCTTCTTTTTCGCCGACAACGAGCATGTATGGTACTTTTTTGAGCTGGTTGTCGCGTATTTTGCGTCCGAGGGTCTCGTTGCGGTCGTCGACGTCCACGCGGATGTCGGCGGCGTCGAGTTCGGCGGCCACTTTGCGGGCATAGTCCAGATATTTGTCGCTCACTGGGATCACGCACACCTGCTCGGGGGCAAGCCACAGGGGGAAGTGTCCGGCGGTATGCTCGAGGAGTACGGCCACAAAGCGTTCCATCGAGCCGAAGGGCGCGCGGTGTATCATCACGGGGCGGTGCTTGGCATTGTCTGCGCCGGTGTATTCCAGCTCGAATCGTTCGGGCAGGTTGTAGTCTACCTGAATGGTGCCGAGCTGCCAGCGGCGGCCGATGGCGTCTTTGACCATGAAGTCGAGCTTGGGACCGTAGAAGGCTGCCTCGCCCAGTTCGGTGCGGGCGTTGATGCCTTTTTCCTTGCAAGCCTCGATGATTGCCTGCTCGGCGCGGTGCCAGTTTTCGTCGCTGCCTATGTATTTCTCCTTGTGTGCGGGGTCGCGCAGCGATATCTGAGCCTCGTAATTGTCGAATTTGAGGGCCTTGAAGATGTATAGGATAATATCCATCACCTTGAGGAACTCATCCTTTATCTGCTCGGGTGCGCAGAAGATGTGGGCGTCGTCCTGCGTAAAGCCGCGCACGCGGGTGAGGCCGTGGAGTTCGCCGCTCTGCTCGTAGCGGTATACGGTGCCGAACTCGGCGAGGCGCAGGGGCAGCTCGCGGTAGGAGCGGGGCAGAGCGCGGAATATCTCGCAGTGGTGGGGGCAGTTCATGGGTTTGAGCAGGTATTCCTCGCCTTCCTCGGGGGTGTGGATGGGCTGGAAGGAGTCCTTGCCGTATTTGGCATAGTGGCCGGAGGTGACGTAGAGCTGCTTGTTGCCTATATGCGGGGTTATTACCTGAAGATAGCCGTAGCGGCGCTGTATCTTGCGGAGGAACTGCTCGAGGCGGTCGCGCAGGGCGGCGCCTTTGGGGAGCCACAGGGGCAGACCGGCGCCCACTTTTGAGCTGAAGGCAAAGAGTTCCATTTCTTTGCCGAGCTTGCGGTGGTCGCGTTTCTTGGCTTCTTCGAGCAGGGCGAGATACTCGTCGAGCATCGATTTCTTGGGGAATGTTATGCCGTAGACGCGCACCAGCTGGTTGCGTTTCTCGTCGCCGCGCCAGTAAGCGCCGGCGAGCGACATTATCTTGGCGGCCTTGATGGGCGCCGTGGTGGCAATGTGCGGGCCGCGGCAGAGGTCGGTGAAATCCCCCTGAGTGTAGGTGGTTATGTGTCCGTCCTCGAGCTCGGAGATGAGCTCGCACTTGTATTCCTCGTTTTTGTCGCCGAAGAACTTCAGGGCGTCGGCCTTGGAGATGTCGCGGCGCACTATTTTCTGGTCCTGCTTTGCCAGTTCGAGCATTTTGGCCTCTATGCGGGCAAAGTCGGCGTCGGTTATTGTGTTCCCGTTGGGGTCGATGTCGTAGTAAAACCCGTTTTCGATGGCGGGACCTATGCCGAACTTCACACCGGGGAAGAGCTGCTGCAGCGCTTCGGCCAGCAGGTGGGCGGAGCTGTGCCAGAACGCGTGCTTGCCTTCGGGATCCTCCCATTTGAAGAGTTTGATTTCGGCGTCGGCATCGATGGGGCGGGCAATGTCCCATTCCTCGCCATTGACGCTGGCTGCGAGTACTTCGCGGGCCAGACGCGGCGATATGCTTTCGGCGATCTGGAGAGGCGTTACGCCTGCTTCGAATTCCTTGACGCTTTTATCGGGAAATGTAATTTTAATCATTGTTTAAATTGTTAATAATCAGCGCAGTTAGTGGCAATATCCGCTAAATGCGCTCAAAATCAGCGCAAAGATAAACATTTTGCGCGACATACGCAAACTTTTTTGGGGGTTGGGAACTGGGAATTGCGGGAACCGCAACCGGGGATGGAACGGTGGGTATTGACATCAGCCGCAGTGGAAGTGGCGCATCACCATTGCCAGCATGAGTTCGGAATCGGCGAGGGCGGCGGCACTCTCGGCGGTGTCGAAAGTCCGCAGACGTGCCTGCTGGCCCGCGAGCATCTCCGGCGAGAATACACCGTAGGCAGTGAAGAGGTCCTCGAGGCTGCCGAGGGCATCGGCGCTCTCGGCGCAGTTTGTGGGGAGGCTGCGGAAGGTGAATTTCTTTTCGGCATCCTTGTCCTTGTGTATGTCAATGTCCACATAAGTGCTGTCGGCGAGTGCGCGTGCCTTGTCGGCTTCCATTTCGAGGCCGTGACGCAGACCCACGGCGATGCCGGCAAGGAGAAGGTAAACGTCGGCGCTGCCGTCGGCGCTACGTATCTCGAAGGTTTGCTTTATGCTGGCGTTGACGTCAGGGCAGGGTGTGGCACCCTCGCCGTTGGCGGCGGCGCACATGTCGGCGCCGGAAGTCCAGCCCAGGGGCACGCGCACCAGCACCGAACGGTTACGGTCGCCCCAGCAAATGCTGGTTGGGGCTTCCTGGTGAGGTACCAGACGGAAGTACGATGTCGGGTTTGTGTTTCCGAACGCTGTAAGGGCATGGGCCGTGTCCATCAGTCCGGCGATTGCGCGGCGAGCCTTGTCTGAGAGGCGCCCGTTCTCTACTGTGGCGGTTGTGCCGTCCGGGTTCATCAGGCGGATGTGAATGTGCAGGCCGGAACCGGCTTTGCCGACGGTTATTTTTGGAGCGAAAGTCACCAGCAGGCCCTCCTTGGCGGCGAGGTTGCGGATGGCCCATTTGGCGAGGACGAGCTGGTCGGCGGCGTCAGCGGCGTCGACAGGCAGAAATTCTATCTCGTTCTGTTCGTAGATCTTGCCGTCGAGCGTGAAATTACCCACTTCGGAGTGGCCGTATTTAATCTGACCTCCGGTCTGCGCGATGGCCTTCATGCACAGGGTGCGGAAGTTGTTGAATTTAGCAAAGGGCGCCGACTCGTGATAGCCGCGCTGGTCGGTGGCGGGGTAGGTTGCGGGGTCGGGAGCGATGACATAGAACTCCAGCTCGCCCATGGCGTGGAACACCAGGCCGGTGACCTCGGTAAAGGCATGGCAGGCCTTGGCGAGTGTCTGCTCGGGAGCGCCCCCGAAGGGGTTACCGTCCTTGTCGAAGAAGGAGCAGAGCATCGATACTGTGGGCACGGCGGCAAAGGGGTCTACGAAGGCTGTGCGGAAGCGCGGCATCACGTAGAGGTCGGAGCTGCCGGCGCTGATGAAGGGGAAGAGCGACGAGCCGTCGACGCGCTCGCCCAGGGTGAGGATGGTTTCGAGATACGCAAGGTCGTTGATGACGAAGTTCAAGGTCTTCAGCCTGCCGTCGGCGGCAGGATACATGAAGTTCACCATCTCGATTCCGTTCTCGGTGATGTAGTTTATGATGTCGTGTTTTGTAAATTCGGAGGGAGACTTTTTGAGGAACTCTACAATGTGGTTCTTGTTGAGGGCTACTTGTCGGTCCATAATTTTGAAAAAACAGTGTTTTATGAGGGTAGAAATTCCGGCAGGACAGTCTCCCGCCGGAATTTTAGTTATCAATAATTATATGTAGTTATCTATATTTATATGCGAGTCATGCCAGGGGCACAACGCCGATGCCGGGACGGTCGGGAATGGTGACTTTGCCTTCGACAATCTTCATGCCGTCGAAGATATCGTTGGCGATGAGGAGGTTGCCGTCGAGGTCGGCATAATCGACCATGGGGGCGAGCTGCGAGGCGGCCGATACGGCACACGACGTCTCGGTCATGCAGCCGAGCATCACTTTCATGCCCAGCGCGCGGGCGAGGACGGCCATCTGGTATGCCTCGTGCATGCCGGTGCTCTTCATGAGCTTGATGTTGATGCCGTCGTAGGCTCCGGCGGCGCGGCGCACGTCGGGCAGACGCTGCAGGAACTCGTCGGCGATGATGGGCAGGGGCGAGCGCTCCCGCAGCCACGCGGTGTCGTCGATGGCAGTCTTGTCCATTGGCTGCTCGACGAACAGGCAGTTGCGTTCGGCGAGCCAGTGGCACATTTCCAGAGCCTCTTCCTTGTTGTTCCAGCCCTGGTTGGCGTCGACGCAGATGGGCACGTCGGTGTGCCGGCGGAGCGCCTCGACGGTCTCGCGGTCGTGGTTGAGGCCCATTTTCACTTTCACCACCTTGAAGGGTGTCGTTTCCTCCACTTTGCGGCGCATTTCCTCGGGGTCGGCGTCGTAGCTGATGGTGAACGAGGTGTTCGGTGTCTTTTCGGGGTTCAGGCCCCATATCTTATACCATGGCTGGCCCATGATCTTGCCGGTTAGGTCGTGGAGTGCGATATCCACTGATGCTTTGGCGGCGCGATTGTCGGGTGCCGTCTGTTCGAGGTATTCGTGGATGTCCTCGATGCGGAAAGGATCGGTGAACTGGCCGAGATCCAAGCTGTTGAGGAAGTTGCATACGCTCTCCACGTTCTCGCCCAGATATGGAGGCATGGATGCTTCGCCGTAGCCTATGAGGCCGTCGTATTCAATCTGAACCTGCACGCCCGGTGTGGTGGTGCGCTGGCTGCGCGCCAGATTGAAGGCGTGGCGCAGTCGCAGCTCGTAGGGTCGGAACGAGAGGTTGAGGCGTCCCGACGGCGCGGCGGCACGCGTGGCGCTGTCGAGGGCGGATATGCTGACGGGCGAGGCGGCGAACATGGCGCCGAGCACGCCGGTTTTGATGAAATTTCGGCGGTTCATTGTGCTGGTATATTAATAATTGTGTTTGTGTTAATAATTGATTGAAGAATGGCCGGTGCCGTTGAAGAACCAGGGATGGTCGGCGGCGACGGTTATGCCTCGCGAGCCTTCGTTGCCGGCGATGCGCACGGCGTGGAGGAAGGGCGTGGTGAGATATTCGGGAGAGGAGGGATCCACGCTGTTGTGCTTGACGCGGCCGGAGGAGTGGACATAGCCGCCGTCGTGATCATAGATTGCCACGTGGGTAACGCGTCCGGTGTCGGCGTTACCGAAAAAGAGGAGGTCGCCGGCCTGGCAGGAGCGCCAGTCGGAGGCTTCTATGCGTGTGCCGGTGGTAGCCTGCTGCGAGGCGTCGCGCATGAGTATGCGGCCGTTTGCGAGATACGATACCTTTGCCAGGCCCGAGCAGTCAGGTGCTTTGGTGGATGTACCGCCCCACAGATAGGGAGCACCCAAGGTGGCGTAGGCGATATCGAGGATGAGATCCGGATTGAAAGGCTGAGATGCCCATTCGGCAATGGGAGCGAAAGCCGAGGCTTCGGCCCAGCCGGTGCGGCCGTCGGGCAGCTTGATGTTTATTCGTCCGTTTTGTTCGGTAGCGCCGCCGGGTTCCACTATCGAGCCGTTGACGAGGTCCGTCACCACGTGGCGGAGGCTGCGGGTGTCGGGGGCGTCGAATACCTTTATTTCCCATGGGGCGGTCACCACCAGGCGGGGAGCGCCGCGCCACGCAGCCATCTGGGCGTCTGTCAGCTTGGTCAGCGACGACGACGGTACATAGGCTATGTAGCCGTCCGGGGTCTGAACATGGATGAACTCGCCGCTGTTATCGAGTACTCGCAGGGGCGTGCCCATCACTGCCTGAGTGGCCATTTCGGCGGCGTGGCGTCCGCCCGTGCGGAGACTGGCGACGGGTATTCGCACAAGCGCCCAGCGGTCGGAGGGCAGCACAGTGATGGCATCTGCGGCATCTATGCCGGCGGCGGCGAGGGCTGCCATGGCGGCGTCGCGCAGCGATGCTTCGGAGCAGGTGCCGCCGACGGTGAGTACGCCGTCGCTGTCGGACACCGTCAGCTCGAAGATGTCCTGGCGTTTGTCGGGGGCTTCGCGCTGCTTTACCTGTGCGAGAATTTCGGTGGCCCTTGTTGCGGCGGGACAGGCGGCGGTGCCCTGTTGCCAAAGCAGCGCCGCAAGGCCGAGGGTGAAGATGGTTCGTGCTATTCTCATTGCTGTGTGGGGGTTACGGATATTATTTCGAGATCGCCGTCCCAGCCGGGGTAGAAGAGATTTCCGCGGGAGCTCTCAACCTCGCCGGCCTGGAAATCGACGGTCTCGCTGCGCACATACTGCTTGGCAGGTGCGAACTTGCCGCAGACGGTGGTGTTGATGCACATGCGGTGGGCGTCGATACCCTGATTGTAGAAGTGATGCGCGCGGCTGTCGGCGGCGTTGAGGATGCGACCGAAGGAGGCGTCGACGGGCAGCCATCCCACACCTTCGTAGTATACTCCGGCCCAGTCGTGGTAGTTCACCTCTCCGGGGTGGAGCATCCATCCGCTCACCCAGCGTGCGGGGATGCCGAGGGTGCGCATCAGCGAGATGTACAGCAGGCTCACCTGTCCGCAATCGCCATGGCCCTGTTCCATAACGTATCGGGGAATGCAGTCGATAGTGCTGTATTCGCGAGCTCCGGCCCAGGGGTAGTGGTCCTGGATGTAGTCGAACACCAGGCGCGAGCATGCCACGGGGTCGGTCTCGTCGCCGACGATTGCACGTGCGAGGCTGTCCATGCGGATAATGTGCGGAGCCTCGAAGGCCGTATATTTTTTATAGAGGTCGGAATTGGTGTCATAGGGGCGTATGCGCTCACGGATGTCGCTGTCGCTCATCCATTGGCCGCGGGCTATGAAGCTGCCCTCGTACCAGAAACGGGCGGTGTCGCCGGGAGCGGGCGCCGGTGCCGTCATGTAGAGGCTGTTATGGTCGGGCACACCGCCTGTGAGACTGTCGGCGCGCTGGTAGGGGCCTGAGGCGGCGAGGATGCGCAGATTGTCCTGATAGTCGACGGCGCCGCTATCGAGGGGAAGAGGCAGCCACACACGCAGGGTGTCGCCGGCGAGAGCGGCGTTATAAGGTACGTCGATGCGGAAACGGAACACCACCTCGTGGGCGTTGCCGGCGGAGTTGGTGCCGTCGTAATAAGCCAGCACGGAGTCTACGTATGAAATACGTTCGTCGGAGGCTTCGTCGCCACGGCCCGTGCACCCGCTCATGGCGGGGTTGAGAAGGGCGAGGTTGCGGGGCGCTTTGCGGTGCACGCGGCGCTGTCCGTCGATGACGAGGGTCTCGATATATCCGGCGGCTACAAAACTGTCGATTTCGGCATCGCTGATGTCGGGGTGACGTTCGCGTATGTGCTCGCGTGCCTCGTCGACGGTCCAGGGAAAATCATAAAGCAGGCGCGAGTGGATGGCGGCTGCGGAATCGGCCTCCAGCCATACGGGGACATCGGCCGTCACGGCGGCGTCGGCATGGGCGCCTGCCATGTCGGCAATCTTCCAGGCGGCGAAAGCGCCGACGGCGACAACGAAAAGGAGTAAAACGGTGCGTTTCATGGTTTTTGTAAAAATAATAGCGTAAAGTTAGCAAAAACTTTCCAAATAGCCAAAAAAACAATGACAGGGCGTTTTTTCAGGCGAATTTTTCGCATTTTTTAGGAGGTTTGTCTGCTGTTTTTGGCTGAAAGCGATAAAAGGACTAACTTTGCGGCCGAATGCAGCTAAGAACCGTCATAATAGTCGTACTCCTTGCCGTCGGCATCGGCGCGGTGGCCGCCGACCGCCACGTCAGGGGCATTGTCCGCGACAGCCTCACCACCGAGGGATTGCCATACGCGTCGGTGACCGTCGACGGTAGCGCCACCGGCACCGTCACAGACAGCCGCGGTCTTTTCGAGATTGTCGTTCCGGAGGGCGCGCGTACTGTCACTGCCGCCACGCAGGGCTATGCGCCGCGAACAGTGCCGCTGTGGCAGAATTCTCTGAATATCCTCGATATATATCTTCCGCCACAGGCGCAGGAGCTGCGCGAGGTGGTGGTACATAAGAAGAAATACACAAAGCGCAATAACCCGGCGGTGGAATTCGCGCGCCGTCTGCGCGAGCGCGCCGATCTTACCGACCCTCGCCGCCGCCCTTATTACAGCTACGAGCGATACGAGCGGATAACCTTGGGCCTCAATGATTTCGATACAGCGGCACACCGTGGCTTCACCCGTCGCTTTCCCTTCCTTGCCGAACACATCGACACGTCGGCACTCACCGGCAAACCGGTTCTGACCATGAGTGTCAACGAAAGCTCGTCGACCGTCTACCACCGCTCAGACCCTGCCACCGACCGCGAGATAGTGCACGGACGGCGGCGCCGAGGTGTCGACGAGGTTCTCGAGGCCGAGAATGTGCAGACATTGCTGAGCGAGGCCTTCCGCGAGGTTGACCTCTATGACAGCGACATACGGTTGCTGCGCAACAATTTCATCAGCCCGTTGTCGGCTCTGGCGCCCGACTTCTACAGGTTTTATCTTGTAGATACCGTTGCCGTTGCGGGCGTTCCGTGCGTTGTGCTGGCGTTCTATCCTCGAAATCCGGCGTCGACGGGTTTTATAGGCCATGTCTACGTCGAGCGCGACGACTCGGCCATGGCCGTGCGGCGTGTCGAACTCAGGGTTTCGCCCGACATAAACCTCAATTTCGTGGATCGTCTTCTCATCGAACAGGAATATGCCCGCGGCGAGGGAGGCGAGAGGATAAAGACCCTGGACCGCCTCGTGGCAGAGATGCGCCTCATGCCCGGCACGCCTCAGATATATGCGGGCCGTTCGATATCGTTGCGCGGCCACTCGTTCGCGGCGGCGCCCGACAGCATATACGGCGCCCTTGCGACCACACGCGAGGAAGAAGGCTACGACAGCCGCGACAGCCTTTTCTGGGTTGCGGCAGCGTCGCTGCCGCCGTCGCATGCCGAGAACAGTGTGGCGCTGCTCATGCGCCGGTTGCGCCGTGTTCCCCTTTATTACTACGGCGAACTGCTGCTGCAGCGTATGTTTACAGGTTACTGGCCCACCGGCAATCCATCGCGCTTCGACATCGGACCGCTCAATACCATAGCGAGTTACAACAGCGTTGAAGGACTGCGCCTGCGCCTCGGCGGCATGACCACGGCGGCGCTCTCGCCGCGGTGGTTCGGGCGGGCATACGGCGCATACGGCTTCCGAGACCATCGATGGAAATACGGCGGCGAACTGGAGTACTCCTTCCATGACAAAAGGGTGCATTCGCGTGAGTTTCCCGTACATTCGCTGCGCCTGAGCCACAGCTACGACATGGACCGCCTCGGCTCTCACTATCTCTATACGAGTCAGGACAACTTTGTGCTGTCGCTCACGCGCATGGCCGACCACCTGCAGGTCTACCGCCGCGAGACGCGCCTGAAATACACTCTCGAACTTGAAAACAACTTCTCGGTGGAGGCCACCGCCGAGCACGTGCGTCTCGAACAGGGTCCGTATGTGGGCTTCACCGACGCCAGCGGCTACGAGTGGGGGCACTACGGACGTTGCGCTCTGGAGGTGCAGCTGCGCTATGCTCCGGGCGAGAAGTTCATACAGGAACGCTCAAACCGCATACCCGCCAATCTCGATGCGCCCGTGATGGTGCTGAGCCATCGTTTCAGTCCCAAGGGACTGTTCGGCAACCGCTTTGCAGTGCAGGTCACCGAGGCTTCGTTTTCCAAGCGTTTCTGGCTGTCGATCATGGGTCGCCTTGATGTTGTGGCGGGAGCCGGCCATGTGTGGAGCGCCGCGCCGTTCCCCGATCTGCTCATTCCCAACGCCAATATCTCGTACACCATCCAGCCCGGCAGTTTCGCACTGATGAACCCTTTGGAATTCGTCAACACCAGCTATGTGAGCTGCGACCTAACGTATCGCCCGCAGGGATTGCTGCTGAATCTCATTCCGGGTGTCAGACGCCTGGGATTGCGCGAGATAGTGGCATTCCGCGCATTGTGGGGACATCTCGACCGGCGGTGTACACCCGGCGAGGGGTCGGCGCAGCTCTTCGACTTTCCCGTCGAAGCCCACGTGACGGAAATGAAGCATGGGCCCTACATGGAGATTGCCGCCGGCCTCGACAATATACTTCGCTGTTTGCGTGTGGATTATGTCTGGCGGCTGTCCTACCGCGCCGTGCCCTATGAAATCGACCGCTCGGGCGTGCGCGTGGCCCTGCACCTCACTTTTTAGAAGCTGCTCCTAATACTGCAGATAGATGAACGGCACAAGTTCGCTCTGGCGTGTCTGCACCACGATGAAGATTATGGTTGCCAGCAGCAGGCCCTGATATACGGCGGGCAACGCCGTGTATGCCTCAGCGGCGCCGACAGTCCAGGTCCGAGGCGTCATGTGGGCTATGTAACCCATTGCAATGGCGAGAACTATCATCATATAGCCTTCGACAAACTGGCCGGCCACCGACAGATGGAAATCAGTGAAAATCTGCGTGAAAATCTCGCCGACGGCCGCCATGCCCGGCGCCCGGAAGAAAGTGAAGCCTATCACCATGAGCGCAAAGGTTATTGCAATGTTGGCCCACCGCAGTTCGGGGCGTCCTTTGAGAGCATCCGGCACACGCCACACCTTTTTCAGAGCCTTGTGGGCGATGAGCAGTGCGCCGTTGTAGGCACCCCATATAATGTACATGGGCGATGCGCCGTGCCACAGACCGCCCAGCACCATGGTGGCCATCAGATTGAAGTCGCGACGCCGCCGCCCGCGGCGGTTGCCGCCAAAGGGTATGTAGAGATAGTCGCGCAGCCACGTGCTCAGCGATATATGCCAACGCGCCCAGAACTCTGTGGGACTCTGGCTCTTGAAGGGCGCGTTGAAATTCTGCTTGAACCGGTAGCCGAGCACCAGCGCCAGGCCTATCGCCATGTCGGAGTAGCCCGAGAAGTCGCAATAAATCTGAATTGTGAAGCCGATGCAACCCATCAGGTTCTCGAAGCCGGAATAGAGCATGGGATTGTCGAAAATACGATCCACGAAGTTGCCGCTGATATAGTCGGCGATGACCACTTTCTTTATCAGTCCGGTCATTATCATGAACAGGCCTTCGGAAGTCATTGCCGGCGTGGGGTTTGTATTTGCGGCGATCTGCGGCAGAATATCGCGCGCACGCACAACGGGACCGGCGAGCAGCGGCGGGAAGAAGGTGAGGAAAAAAGCGTATTCGAGGAAGTCGCGGCAGGGCTGGAGGTCACCGCGGTAGATATCCACCATATAGCTGATGGACCGGAAGGTGAAGAACGATATACCCGCCGGCAGAAGGATGTCGAGAGGGTCGAACGTACTCCCCGCTATGGAGTGGAATGCGCCGAGAATGAGGTTGAAGTACTTGAAGTACACCAGCATGCCCACGTTTGCCACGACGTTGACGGCGACAATGGCCTTTGCTGCCGCCGAGCGTGGAGCCACGCGTCCCAGAAGCATGCCCAGCAGCCAGTCGGCGGTACATACGCCGGCGAGGATGGCAACGCACCACGACGCCGATTTATAATAGAAATATAGCGAAAAGGCTATCACCACGAGCATTTTGATGCGCGGCCGATTCTTGACGGCGTGGTACACGGTAAGAAAGACAACGAACAGCACCATGAACAGCCCCGTGTTGAAGAGCAGAGGTTCGGAGGGGTTGTAGGAGAGGAGAGCTACAAGGCGCTCGATTAATTCGGACATAGGTTCAGTAATTTTAGCCTATGAAAAGGTAACATATAAAAGTGGAGAGGGCGAGGACAAAACCTATGGCGCTCTCATAAGGGATGAGACGCAGACGGCCCGATATCGACATTTCGCCGACCCCGGCGGTGGCATGGAAGAACGAGCCGTGGGGCATGTGGTCGAAGACGGTTGCGCCCGAGTTTATCATAGCGGCGCCCCATACGGCGCTGTCGCCGGCGGCGAGGATGGCGTCGCCGAACGATGCGGAGGCCACGGTGGCGCCGGCGGTGGTCGATGCTGTGGCGCCCGACATCAGCATTGCCGACACGGGGGCTATAAGACGGTCGCCTATCGATGTCTGTCCCAGCAGGTTGAGCAGCACATCTTTAATGCTTGAGGCCTTGATCACGCCGGCAATGGTGCCGGTGCCTACCAGCAGGACTGCCACACCGCCCATTTTCTCAATGCCGTAGGCCAGACATTTGTGGACGATGGCACCTTTGCGCATGGCTATCAGACCCACGAGCCCTCCCGCGGGCAGGGCGACGAGCGGGTCGACCGTTATTCCGAATAGGGGCCGTAGGATGAGCAGGCCGATGGCCACGATCGGCCCGGCCACCGCCGTTAAGAACGACGGGAGGCCCTCGGAGGGTGCCGCGGCGTTATGAACGCCGAACTGCGCCTGCGGGTTGCGGCGTCTGAGCACGGCACCGATAACCCAGACGGTGAAAATAAATCCGACGATGGCCGGCAATATGTTGGCAATCATTACCGACGACAGGTCGGCGCCGAGGTTTTCGGCGGCTATGATGGTGTTGGGATTGGGCGACACGATGTTGCCGCATTTACCGCCGCCGATCATCATAAGCAGCAGGTGCGAGTTTGCCAGCCCGAGCCGGCGTCCGGCGCTGAGGGCTATGGGTGCGACGGTTATGACGGCGACATCGATAAACACGCCGGAGGCCGTCAGCAACATTGCCGCCAATGCCATGGCGGCATATACACGGCGTTCGCCCATGGCGCGGATCACTCCGTTGGCAATAGTCTCGGCCGCCCCGGTAACGACGAGTACGCCCGAGAGCACGCCGGCGGCGAGCACGCGCACTATTGCCGGCGCAACGTCCTGAACGCCCGATACCATAGCCGCCACGACAGAGGTCAGCCCGGTGCCTCCGGCCAGACCGCCGGCCAACGCTCCCGCCATCAGCGCGAACGCCGGGTTCACCTTTTTAATAATAAGGAAAATGGCCAGTGCGAGGCCAATGAGTGCTCCTATTGCAGTCATACGTCACGAAAGAATAAACGGCAAATCATTGCTGCCGTATTGTGAACGTTATCGGCCGCCACGGCGGTCTGCATGGCAGTCTGCAGCGATACCGGCCCCTGCACCACGGGCACGGCGGCGAGAAAACCGGCGCCGACAATGCTCCCGGGGTCATCCACCGAGCCGCCGATAGCCACAGTGGGCACACCGGCAGCAGATGCGCGACGCATAATTCCCCAAGGAGCCTTGCCCATGGCAGTCTGGGTGTCGAGACGTCCTTCTCCGGTAATCACCAGGTCGGCATCGGCCACGGCGGCGTCGAAGCCGGCAAGGTCGAGCACCAGGTCGATGCCCGAGCGCACTGTGGCGCCGAGCATGGCTATGAAGCCTCCGGCAAGACCGCCGGCAGCTCCGGCGCCCGCAGTGGTGCTGATATCGCGGCCGGAAGCGGCGGCGTAGACCTCGGCGAGGTGTCGCATTCCTTCTTCAAGTTGCTCCACAACAGCGGGCGAGGCACCTTTTTGCGGCGAAAACACCTTTGCGGCGCCGGCGGAGCCTACAAAAGGTGAGGTGACGTCGCAGGCGAGGATGAATTCGAGACCTTCGGGCATTTTCCCGGGAGGAGGAGGAGTGACAGAGTCTATGCGGCTCAGGTCGGCGCCCACGGGCACGGCGATGGTGTTGCCGGCAGTGTCGGCAAAGCGGAAGCCCAGAGCGGCGAGCATGCCCGCACCGCCGTCGTTGGTGGCGCTTCCGCCAAGACCCACCACAAGGCGGCGGCATCCTCTCGCCAAGGCGTCGGCTATCATATCGCCCACGCCATAGGTGGTGGTGTACAACGGATTGCGCTCGTTGTGGGCTAGCATGGTCAGGCCGGCGGCCTGGGCCATTTCTATTATGGCCGTCCTGCCGTCGGCCGACACGGCATAACGGGCGTCGACAGGCCGCATCAGGGCGTCGTGCGCCGGGCAAGTCACGGCTGTGGCATGGGTGGCGTCGGTTATGGCCTCCATGGTGCCCTCGCCGCCGTCGCCTATGGTGATGCAGCGCACTTGTGCCGACGGAAAGACGCTCTCCACGCCACTTTTGACGTAGAGATTAGCCTCGCGCGACGAAAGCGACCCCTTGAAGGAGTCGCATGCACTGATTATCCTGATTGTTCTATTCATCAGTCTTCTGAATAGTGGCGCAGTACGCGCCTGTAAGAGTTGAAAATCTTGCTCTTGGACACAAAGCCCACGTAAATGCCCTTGTCGACCACCGGCAGGTTCCAGGCGCCGGTGTCGTCGAATAGCTTCATCACCTCGTCCATGTTGTCGGAGATCTCAATTCGCGCCGGCGGCATGGCCATGAAAGTGCTCACCCTCATTCGGCGGTACAGCTCGGGCCGGAACATTATGTTGCGGATATCGTCGAGGAGCACCACGCCCGCGAGCTCGCGCCGTTCGTTGATGACCGGGAAAAGGTTGCGCTTGCTGGCCGAGATCACCTCCACCATTTCCTTGAGGGTCATTTCGGGATACACGGGCAGAAAGTCGGTTTCTATCACGTTGTCGATTTTCAGGAGCGTCAGCACTGCCTTGTCCTTGTGGTGGGTGAGCAGTTCGCCGCGCTGCGCAAGGCGCATGGTGTATATGGAGTATGGTTCGAAGAATTTTATCGTGCCGTAGGCTATTGTACTGACAATAAGCAGGGGAAGAAACAGTTCGTAGCCACCGGTAAGCTCGACGGTGAGGAAGATTGCCATCAGCGGCGCGTGCATCACGGCGGCCATCACTCCGGCCATGCCTATCAGGGCGAAGTTCTTGCTCGAGAGCACGGGCCCGAAATCAAAGTAGTTGAGAACGAAGGCGAACAGGAAGCCCGTCATGCACCCTACATAAAGCGACGGTGCGAAAGTGCCGCCCACGCCGCCGGCGCCGTTGGTGCTCGATGTGGCGAAGGCCTTGGTGAGGATGATCATGAGGATGAACAGCGCCAGGAACCACACTTCGTGGCGGTCGGAGTAGAACAGGGAGCCGTTGACAATCGACGAGGTGTCACCACCCAGAAGGCCGACAATCGAGCCGTAGCCCTCGCCGTAGAGCGG
The DNA here is from genome assembly GCA_017621055.1 of Muribaculaceae bacterium. Lineage (GTDB taxonomy): Bacteria > Bacteroidota > Bacteroidia > Bacteroidales > Muribaculaceae > CAG-873. The sequence goes on from JAGATX010000002.1 coordinate 69,961, forward strand.
CGGGAAGAGGAACACCAGCAACGAGAGAATCGAGCAGCCCACAAGGGTGCGCACCCACCGGTTGTGTATTCGGCTGAAGAAATTCTCCATCATGTTCATCACGCGGGTGAAGTAAAGGCTCACGAAGCCGCACACCAGCCCCAGCGCTATGACAAAGGGTATGCGCGATATATAGAAATCTTCGGTCTGGGCAAAGAAAAACTCGAATTCATAGCCGGTGTACACATATGCAAGCGTGGTGCTCGTTATCGAGGCGATGAGCAGAGGCATGACCGACACTGTGGTAAGGTCCAGCATGAGGACCTCTAAGGTGAACAGCATGCCGGCGATGGGGGCCTTGAAGATGCCGGCAATGCCGGCTGCGGCGCCGCAGCCCACCAGAATCATGAGAATGCGTGGACTCATGCGGAACACGCGGCCCAGATTTGAGCCTATGGCGGCGCCGGTGTATACAATAGGCCCCTCGGCACCTACCGAACCGCCGAAGCCTATGGTTACCGAGCTGGCTATCACAGAGGTGTAGATGTTGTGTTTCTTCAGTCGGCTTTTGTTCTGCGATATTGCGTAGAGCACGCGGGTAACGCCGTGGCTGATATTGTCGCGAACCATGTATCGCACATAAAGTGCGGTGAGCACCACGCCCACGGCGGGCAGAAGGATATAGAGGTAGTTGCCGCTTTCGAGATTTATATGCCCGGTGAGAACGTTGGAAATAAAATGGATGAGGAATTTGAGCACTATCGCCGCGCAACCGCTGAAAATGCCTACGAGTAATGCCAGCACGAGCACAAAATTCTTCTCCTTTATGTGATGCTCGCGCCAGAGAAGGAATTTCATGAATCCCTGGCGGAAACGTCCGGACGGCTTATGTTCGTTGTTTTGTTCCATTACAAACCTTTACCGGTTAAAACGGTGCTGACGGTGTGCAGCAGTATCTTGAGGTCCACGCTGAGACCTACGTTATCAATATATACAAGGTCGTATGCCAGACGCTCCACCATCTGGTCCACATTGGCGGCATAGCCGTATTTGACCATGCCCCACGATGTTATGCCGGGGCGCACCTGATGTATGAGGGTGTACGACGGATGCCGTTCCATGATTTTTTCGACGAAAAAGGCGCGTTCCGGCCGCGGGCCGACAAGGCTCATCTCGCCTTTGAGCACGTTCCAGAACTGCGGTAGTTCGTCGATGCGGTATTTTCGCAGGAAATGACCCAGGCGGGTCACTCTGTCGTCGTCGGGGGCCGACAACGCGGGGCCGTCAGGCTCCGCACCAACCTTCATGCTTCTGAATTTCACTATTTTGAATGGTCGCTTGTGGTAACCCACGCGCTCCTGCCGGTAGAAAGCCGGCCCCGGGCTGTCGAGCTTCACGGCCAGGGCCATGACGGCATAGACAGGAGCAAGAAGCACCAATGCCACGGCCGATGCCGCTATATCGGAAATCCGCTTCATATTGCGGGTGAAATCCGATATATTGGGGGTGGTGAGGTCTACCAGCGGTTCGGGGCGTATGTTCGCCAGACGCGTCTTCATTGCCAGCATGCTATAGAAGTCAGGTGGTACGAAGATAGAAAGGCCCTTGCAGTAAAGACTCTCGATAAAACGGGCAGTGGCGCCGATATCGTCGCCGGGGACCACGATCAGAGCTTTGGCGCCGGTGTCGGAAATGGCCTTATCGAGAGCATCCGCGCCATATAGTTCGGCGCCGGCGGGGGCGGCGCTACCGGTTGCGGCGGCAATACGCAGGCCCATGGCGGCGACCGAGCCACTGAGACGTTCGGCTTTGCCGAGATTAGTGTGGTTCACGCCAAGGATAACGGCCGGCCGCAGGTAGGCAGGGTCGGATAGGCGCCGCGTGTTCAGCGCAACGTATATCAGCCTGACAATCAGCGTGGGAATGGTGAGGAGGGTGAGGAGTATGAGCATTAGCTCATAGTTTGCCAGGCGCTCCGGCACGTTGTCGTTCAGGAGAGTGGTGAAGAATATGCCGAGCATGCCCACGAAAGCCACGCCGAAGGTGTTCAGCGTGCAGTCGAGACGGCTACGGAACACCCTCAGACCGTGGTTGTAAGATCCTGACAGAGCGAACAGGCACACCATCACCAGGGGAACGACGAACTGGCCGATCATCACCTGAGGCGTGCGCAGCCACGCGGAAAGGTCGTTGCCTATGCTTTGCTGGGGGAGAGTGACGAAACGCACCATGTTGAAACACAGCCATCCGACGGCGGTCGTGGCGACGTCCGACGTTATATATACCAAACGCTGGCGGGTGGAGAGTTTCATCAGGGTTGCGGTTTATGGGCGGATGATCTTGAAGAGGCCGTCGGCGCTGAGGCGCATCACGGTGGAAGGTCTGGCGTCTTTGGCGTCGTCGCGCCGCGAGGTGCAGACATAGTCCGCGGAGTCTACGATAGCCGGACTTATCTCGGCAAAGCAGCGGGGCGTGGCCTCGCCGGAAATGTTTGCCGACGTACTTACCAGGGGTTTCCCGAAGGCAATACACAGCCTTCTGCTGAATTCCTCGGTGGAGAGGCGCACTGCCAGAGTGCCGTCGGGTGCCGGCAGGTTTGGAGCTATGCGGGCGCCGGGGGCGGCGCTGTCGTAGACGATGGTCAGGGGGCGCTCGCTGTATTCAATCAGGTCATATGCCACCTCGGGAATACCCTCCACGGTGCGCTCCAGCTGGGCGAGGCTGCCGACAAGGGTGATGAGAGCTTTGGAGTCGGCGCGCTGCTTGATTTTGAAGATGCGGGCCACGGCATCGGCATCGGTGGCATCGCATCCGAGCCCCCAGACGGTGTCGGTGGGGTAGAGTATCACACCGCCCTTACGCAGGGCGGCGACGGCGGCGGCGATGTCGGCGCGGTATCTATCGGGCTCTTCTATATTTTGCATTTGGGCTTTGTTGCCTGAAATTCTTTGAGATAGATGGGTGTGGAATAGGCAGTGTCTATAAAGTCACGGCGGGAGTAGGCCTGCTCGGACAGTGCCAGCATATTGGTTGCGAGCGCTTCGATCTCGGGCACGAAGGTAGCGCGGGGGCAGCCGCCGAAGAACTCGCGGGCTTTTCCTGCGCCGCTGCCGAAAAAGAGCAACGGACGGCCCGATTTCATGAGGTCGGCATAGGCGTCGCCTTCCAGCACCAGAGCGCCGGGGGTCATCATAGGCTCAAGTGCCATGTCGTAGGCGCCGGTGTATACTTCCATGCGCCGGGCGTCGACCATGGGGATGAAGATAGTGTCAGGATCGATATCCATGCTGCCGAACATCACTGTGACGGTGAGCAGCTTGAGGGTCTCCACGCCGATGAGCGGCACGCCGAGGGCATATGCCAGACCTTTTGCTTCGCTGAGACCTATGCGCAGACCTGTGTAGCTGCCGGGACCAAGGCTCACGGCCACGGCTTCGACCTTTATTTCGTGGTCGGCGGCGTGCGCCAGACATTGTTTTATGAAATCGCTCAGCACGGCGGCGTGGTTTCTGCCCTCGAACTCCTCGCGGTGCGCCAGCACCATCCCCTCGGCGGTGAGTGCCGCCGAGCAGGGCGAACCTGATGTTTCGATATTGAGAATTACGGCCATTTTTCTGTTTTTATAGGCAAAGTTACAAAATATATTTGATATTGCCATTACCGCCGCAAAAATCCCGTTCTGTTCTGAATAAAATAGGTAGGCCCGGACGTCGTGAAACGGTAAAATTTTTGTAACTTTGCGGTTGTGAAATTTTTGGAAGACTTATGTTAATGTCCATGACAGGTTTCGGCCGCTCCTCAGCGGTGACCGGAACGAAAAAGATAACAGCGGAAATAAAATCGCTCAATTCCAAGCAGCTGGACCTGGCCGTGCGGTTGCCTTACGTGTATCGTGAACTTGAACCGGAGCTGCGGCAGCGCGTCGGCTCAGTGCTGGAGCGCGGCAAGGCAGACCTGACGGTGACAGTCGAGACCATCGGCGATGCTCCGGCTCACGTGGCCGCCACCATCGATGTCGGTGCCATGGCCGCATATAAGAAGCAGGTTGAGAATGCCGCCGCCGAACTGGGCATAGACGTTCCGGCCGACTGGTACTCAGTCCTTTTCCGATTTGCGGACGTTATCCGCACGGAGACCCCCGCCGAGGCCGACGCCGCCGAGCTGGAGGCCGTGCGTGCCGCTGTCGACGGCGCTGTCATGGCCCTGATGGAGCACCGCCACGCCGAGGGCATGGAGCTCGAGAAGTTCTTTGCCGAGCGTATCGACGGCATCGCAGCTCTTCGCGAGAGCGTCGGCGCCTACGAGGGCGAGAGAATAGAGCGCATACGCGCGCGCCTCGAAGAGGGCATTGCCAAAATTCCCGCAATAGATTTCGACCGTGGCCGTCTGGAACAGGAAATGATTTTCTATATCGAAAAACTCGATGTGGCCGAGGAGAAACAGCGTCTGGGCCGCCATCTTGATTATTTCCGTGAGACCATGGCGGCTCCAAAGCCTGGTCAGGGCAAGAAATTAGGCTTCATAGCCCAGGAAATGGGTCGTGAAATCAATACTCTGGGCAGCAAGAGCAACCATGCGGAGATGCAGGCCACGGTGGTACGCATGAAAGACCTCCTCGAACAGATTAAGGAGCAGGTGCTCAACGTGATGTGAACGCCGCGCAGCTCTCTGTCAAAGATATCGAACGCTCAGTCGCCGGATTTATCGACCGCGAAGGGCTGTTGAGACCTGACGCACCCGTGCTGGTTGCTCTCAGCGGCGGCGCCGATTCGGTGTGTCTGCTTGCCGTATTGACAGCGCTGGGCTATCCATGTGTGGCCGCACATTGCAATTTCGGGCTTCGCGGTGCCGAAAGCAACCGCGATATGGAGCACTGCCACACCGTGGCCGCGAGGTTGGGCGTGGATCTTTTCGTTCGCCGCTTCGATGTGCCGGCGCGCATGAAGCAGACGGGCGAAAGCCTCGAGATGGCATGCCGCAGCCTCCGCTACGAATGGTTCGAGAAACTCGCCACCGCCGAGCACGCCCAGGCCGTGGCCGTAGGTCACCACACCGAGGACCGCGCCGAGACTTTTTTTCTCAACCTCATGCGCGGCGCCGGCATCACAGGCCTGACCAGCATGAACGCGCGCAACGGCGATGTGGTGCGCCCTCTGCTGGAACTTACCCGCTCCGACATCGAGGCCTACCTGCAACTTCGTGGCCTTGAGTACGTAGACGACAGCAGCAACGCCACCACCGACTACCGGCGCAACCACATACGCCATCGCGTGCTGCCGGCACTCGCCGAGGAGTTTCCCGGCGCTATCGACGCGGTGATACGCTCGATGAGCAACCTTGCTGCCGCGCGCGACATCTACCGCGAGGCTGTGGAGGCCAAGCGCCGACGCTATTTCGCCGACGGCTCAACCATAGACCTCGATGCCCTCGCCGACGAGCGCCGCGCCGACACTCTGCTGCTGGAGTTCCTGGCGCCGGCGGGCTTCAACCACGCCCAATGCGCCGACATGCTGGCGAGGCGCTCGGCCAGCGGCATCCGTTTTTTTGCCGGTGGTGGTCACGGCGCAGTGGCCGAGATATCGCGCGGCCGGCTGTCGCTGTGCGATGTATCGCGGCTGGGCGTGTATGCCGATGCCGTGGAGGTCAATCTCGGCCGCGACATATCGTCGCCCATGACCATAACCGTGGATATCGATGCTGTCGAAAATTTCCGTCCGGCTGCCGACGCCCGCTGTCTGTGGCTCGACGCCGACAAGGCTCTGGCACCTGACAGACGCTGGTACCTTCGCCATTGGCGACACGGCGACCGCATGGCACTCTTCGGCGGAGGCTCTAAACTGGTGAGCGATATTTTCACCGATGCACACCTCGATGCCCAAGAGAAACGCAATGTCTGGCTGCTGTGCACCGCCGAGGGCGATGTGGCCTGGGTTGTCGGCCTGCGGGCAGGTGCCATCTTCCCGGTTGAACCGGGCACACGCCGATTTATCAAGCTTACACTCAACTCATAACATAAAAATACCATACTTACGACATGAAACAATACCTCACCGCCGCCATCGCCGCTGTCCTCGTCACGGTCGGCACGGCCACTGCCCGCGAGATTGTCGCCACCGAGACCTTCAGCTGGCATGGCGATACCATCACGCAAGGCGAATATATGGCCACGGCGCCTAACGCCTTCGAGATAGTTTCGACCTACTCGGCCCAGCCCGGTTACAAATTCCCCATCGAGAAAACATGGCGCCTGCGCAACGACATTTCCTCGTATCCGCAGCTCACAACACCCAACACCCTGCATCAGGCCATTTACAATATGGGACTCGACGAGATGATAAATGCCGTCGAACCCGACACCACCTTGCGCACCGGCAAGGAATGGGGCGGGGTTTGGACACGCGACGTGAGCTACTCCATCCTGCTGTCGATGGCTGCCATGCAGCCCGAGGCCGCAAGGATATCGCTGATGAAGAAGGTCAATCCCAACGGCGTGATTATCCAGGATACGGGCAGCGGCGGCGCATGGCCCATATCGTCCGACCGCGAGATATGGGCGCTCGCCGCCTGGGAGGTTTACCGCGTAACCGGCGACCATGCATGGCTAGAGTATATCTATCCTATAATAAAGAAAAGCCTCGAGGACGACAGCCTCACCGTGGCCTCTGCCAACGGCCTCGTCAAAGGCGAGACATCGTTCATCGACTGGCGCGAGCAGAGCCATCCCCGCTGGATGCAGACCGCCGATATCGCCGAGAGCGAGGCGCTGAGCACATCGGTGGTACATGCCGAAGCCTGGCGCGTGCTGGCGCGTGCTGCCCGTGCCCTGGGCCATGAGGACGTCGCCGCCGAAGCCACGGCACGCGCCGATGCCATCGACCGCGCAATCAACAGCGAATTGTGGCTCGACGGCAAGGGCTATTACGCCATGTACATCTACGGCCGTAACAACCCAATCATCAACCCTCGTGCCGAAACCCTCGGAGCCTCACTGGCAATACTTTACGGCACGGCATCGCCCGAACGTGCCCGCACAATCACCGAGAACAACCCCACCACCCCCTTCGGCGTAGGCAACTTCTTCCCGCAGATTGCCGATATGCCCTCGTACCACAACAATTCACTGTGGCCGTGGGTAGGTTCTTACTGGGCCCTCGCCAATGCGCGCGCCGGCAACGAGCAGGGCACTCTCGAGGCTATCGCCAACGTGTTCCGCCCCGCCGCTCTCTTCGCCACAAACAAGGAGAACTACCGTCTCGACAACGGCGACATCGCCACCGAACTGAATTCGTCGAACATGCTGTGGTGTCTGGCCGGCAACATCGCCATTACGCAGCGCATACTCTTCGGTATTGAATACGAGGACAATGGCCTCGCTTTCAAGCCCTTTGTGCCGCGTGCTCTCGGCGCCGACCGCTCCCTCTCAAACTATCGCTACCGCAACGCCACCCTCGATATCAACATCAGCGGCTATGGCGACTCCATCGCCTCGTTCACCCTCAACGGACGGCCGCACGAGCCCTTCCTTCCCGCCGACCTCACAGGCCTCAACACGGTGGATATCCGCATGTCCGACACCTTCCGCCACAACCTGAGTGTGAACCACTCGCCCAATATCTTCGCGCCCCTGACGCCGCTCACGCGCTTCGAGGGCAACACTCTGACTTGGAACCCCATTGAGTATATCGGTTCCTACAAGGTTCTCCGCGACGGCGAGGTTGTGGCAACTACACGAAACACGACGTTCGACGCCTCAGTTCCAGGTGAGTATCAGGTTATAGGCGTTGCCACCGACGGTACCGAGGGCTTCGCTTCGGAACCCCTGCGCAACACCGCCACCGTCACCGCCGAAATGCCCGGCGAGGGCACTGCCATGACCTCGGCAGAACTTGTCTATCCCGCCGAAAGCTCCGTGACCGGATTCAACGGCACCGGGTTTGTGGAAATCGACCGCACCACGGCGCCGCTGACTGTCAGCGTGGACATTCCCGAGGACGGCGTCTATGCCGTGACTTACCGGTATGCCAACGGAAACGGGCCTGTGAACACCGAAAACCGCGCGGCAATACGCACCCTCAGCGTCGACGGCAATCGCGCCGGCGTGGTGGTCTTCCCGCACCGGGGTACCGCCAACTGGTTCGACTGGGGACGTTCTACCGCCGTCCGCATGCCTCTTACCGCCGGAACACACTCATTCACCATCGATTACCGGCCCGAAAACACCAATATGAACATCGACTCCAACTATGCCATCATCGACCGCATAGTCCTCGAGAAAATTCGGTGATTGTCCGGCAACTCATAAAAAGCGCGGCTCCCCGCCATCGGGAAGCCGCGCTTTTTATGAAATCGAGGGCGCTTTGTTACTCGAAGAGGTGCTTGAATTTCGAGAAGATGCGGTTTCGGTCGGCTTCGCCGGGCATAATGCCGGGAGTTCCGCGCAGGCTCTCGATTGCGGCACGCTGAGCGTCGTTCACCTTTTCAGGCATGTATACCATTATGTTCACGAGTTCGTCGCCGACGGTGCCGTTCTCATTGTCGGGCAGACCCTTGCCGCGCAGACGAAGCACTTTGCCGGGCTGTGTGCCGGCCGGGATGTTGAGGCGTGCACGCCCGCTGATGGTGGGCACTTCCACGGCGCCGCCGAGCACGGCGGTGGGGATATCGAGCATCAGATTGTAGATCAGATCGGCGCCGTCGCGGATCAGTTCGGGGTGCTTCACCTCCTCGATGACCACGAGCAGGTCGCCGGGCACGCCGCCGCCTTTGGGATAGTTGCCTTTGCCGCGCAGCGAGAAGGTCTGGCCGTCCTGAGCGCCGGCGGGAATGGTGAAAGAGACCTCGACGTCGCGTTTGGTCACGCCGTCGCCCCGGCAATATGAGCATTGCTCGGTCACTACCTTCCCGGTACCGCCGCAGGTGGGGCACACCGAAGCGGCACGCTGCATGCCAAAGGGTGTGTACTGCTCGGTGACTATCTGACCGCTGCCGTGGCAGTGCTGGCAGGTGGCGAAAGCCACGCCGTCCTTGGCGCCGGTGCCCTTGCAGTGCTCGCACTCCACAAAGGTGGGCACGCGCAGGGTCTTTGTCACGCCCTTGGCGATATCGTCGAGAGAGAGTTTCACGCGTATGCGCAGGTCGGAGCCGCGACGCTGACGGCGCTGCCGCCGTCCGCTGCCGCCGGCAGCGCCACCGAAGCCGCCGAAGCCGCCGAAGTTCGAGAAATCGGCGAACCCGCCGAAACCGGCGCGGCGAAGTATTTCTTCGAGGTCTATGCCGCCGAAATCGGCACCTCCTGCGCCACCGAAGCCCTGCTGGCCCATGGAGTGGCCGAACTGGTCGTATTTCGCACGTTTGTCGGGGTCACTGAGCACGTCGTATGCCTCGGTGGCCTCCTTGAATTTCTCCTCGGCTTCCTTGTCGCCGGGGTTGCGGTCCGGGTGATATTGGAGGGCTTTCTTTCGGTAAGCCTTCTTTATGGTGTCGGCGTCGGCCTTGCGGTCCACGCCAAGCACTTCGTAGTAGTCGCGTTTGTTCTCCATAATCGATAATCAGAACGTTATTCGCCCACAACCACTTTGGCGTGGCGAAGAACCTTGTCGTTGAGCATGTAGCCCTTTTGTGTGGTGTCGATGATTTTCCCTTTGCTGTCGTCATCGGGTGCGGGCACGGTGGCTATGGCCTCGTGGAAGTCGGCATCGAAAGGTGCACCATTGGTTTCCATTGCCTTCACGCCGTTGGTCTCGAGATATTTGGCGAGCTTGGAGTAGATAAGTTCCATACCCTTGCGCACATCGGCGGCGTCGGCGGCAGTCTGTGTGGCAGCCAGCCCGCGCTCGAAGTCGTCGACAATGGGCAGCAGACCCAAGAGCACTCGTTCGGCGGCGTTTTTGAGGAGGTCGGCTTTTTCGCGGGTAACGCGCTTGCGGTAGTTGTCGAAATCGGCCATCAGGAAGAGATAGTCATTGCGGTCTTTCTCAATCTGGGCCCTTGCGGCGTCGAGTTCCTCGGCGAGGTTGGTCTCCGCAGCTTCAGCCTGTGCTTCGGCGGTGCTGTCCTCGCTCTCGGTGTCTACAACATCCATTACTTCGGGTTCTTCGGCCTCGGCGGTCTGTTCCTTCCGGGGCTCGGTGTGTCTATTATGTTTGCTCATAGTGTTTCGTTGCGGTTATCGTAATTGTTGTCAGCAAATTTGCGGCCAAAAAGGGCGTTCAGCTCTTTTTCCACATCTTTTATAACAAAGCAAAGTGCTAAAACGTTCGTCAGGGGTCGAACCGGAGATTGTGCTGCACGTGAACTGCGCAGCCGGCGAGAGAGTCCGCAGCCCGGTCTGCCATTTTGGCATTGTCGAAGAAGCCGAAAACGGCGGCGCCCGAACCGGTCATGGCGGCATATACGGCACCATGGTCGGAGAGGTGACGGCGGACACGGCCTATTTCCGGGCGCATCGCCTCGATGGGCGCTTGAAAATCGTTGATATACATTCCGCACCTCAGACCGTCGATGCTGATGACAGCGGGTGTGGCGCCGTTGCCGCGGGGTGTGAGGGCAGCATAGGCAGCTCCGGTGCTCACGGCTGCGGACACGGGCTTGGCCAGGACCAGGTTCAGGCCGTTGAGTGCTGTTGCGTCGACGGGGCTGAGACGTTCGCCTATGCCCTCGGCGAGCATGGGCCGATTATGGATGAAGAAAGGGCAGTCGGCGCCGATGCCGGCGGCAATGGCGGCGAGGACGGCGTCGCCAAGGTTCAGGCCGAGCAGGCTGTCGACGGCCTTGAGGGCGAAGGATGCATCGGCCGAGCCGCCACCCATGCCCGCGCCGTGCGGTATGTGTTTTTCAAGAATGATGTCGAGGGGCGGCAGGGCGTATCCCAAATGTTTTTCCAGTGCTTTGAGGGCCTTGAGAACTATATTGTCGGCAGCGGCGCAGGGCGGCACGTCGCCGCACTGCACAAACGAACCGTCAAGGTCTTGCGCCGGCGTGATTTCGAGGATATCGCACCAGTCCACGGGCAGCATTACCGTGCTGATGTCATGGTAGCCGTCGGCACGACGGCGAAGCACCTGCAGACCCAGGTTTATTTTGGCATTCGGGAATACAATCATGTCCTTTTTTGCTTGTTGCGGTGCAAAATTACTGAAAAAAGCCTATATTTGCAATTGTGAACCGATACCTTACCTATATAGCCCTGCTATTCATGGCCCTGCTGCTTGCGCTTGGCGCCGGCGGCTGCGGCACGGGCCGCAAGGTGCAGCGTAATACCGAAAATCAAGGCGTGGAGCGCCGGACTGCCGGCCGCATCGTCGACGAGGCACGCCGGTGGATAGGCACGCCCTATCGCCATGGCGGCAAGACTCGCCGCAAGGGAACCGACTGCTCGGGAATGGTGATGGAAGTATACCGCACGGCTGTCGGCGTGGCGCTGCCGCGCAATTCGGCACGTCAGCAGGAGTTTTGCCGGCGAATCGACCGCTCGGAGCTCACGCCCGGCGACCTTGTTTTTTTCAGCAGCAAGCGTGGCGGCTCAAAGGTGAGCCATGTCGGAATCTATATCGGCGACGGTCGGTTTATCCACGCTTCATCCTCGCGAGGCGTGATGGAAAGCGGTTTGGACGAGCGTTATTTTGCCACTCATTATCACAGTTCGGGCCGTGTGCCCGGCCTTCCTGCCGGAGCTTCCGTGCCGGCAGCACCGATGACACCGCCGCTGCCCGAAACCCGACCGGAGCCGGCGGCAATTCCCGAGCCCGAGCCGGAGCCTGCTGCGATTCCTGTTCCCGAGCCGGAGCCTGTTTCGGTTCCGGAGCCGGAACCTCCGTGCGAGCTGCCCGTAGTTGTGGAAATCGACACCACGGCCATCTCTGCTCCCATCGCAGCCCCGGATACTATCGAAGTCCTTTTGCCGGCGCCGCTTCCGTCCGCACCGGCTCCGGCCATGCCCACAACTCCGGCAGCTCCTCTGCCGCCCCTGTCCGCGCCGGCAGTGTCCGACAGTGTGGCCGTGTCCGACAGCATCCGAGCCGCCGTAATCAATGCCTTCGAGTAATCTCGGAAGAAGGGAGCTTACAGCAGCTTGATGTTGATGTAGCGTTTGGGATTGCGGCGAATGTCGATGAAGAGGCTGTCGAGCGATGCCACCGTCGAGTTGATGTTGTTGTAGAGTTCCGGATCGCTGGTAAGACGACCTACCGACGAGTCAGGGTTGTTGAGGGCGGCTGTAAGTTCTTCCAGATGTTGAGCCGTGGCGGCAAGATTATCAAGGAGGGAATCGACAGGAGCCTCGCGCAGCACGCCGGTTGTCACGGCAAGGTCGCCCGTGATGGTATCTACGTGTCCGGTTATGCTGCGCACGTTGGCGGTGACGGGCCGCAGTTCGGCGATGATGAGATGCAGCGAGCGCACGGTGGCGTTGAGCTCGGCGGTGATATCGTCCATGCGGCGTACACTGGTGGCCAGCGCCGGGTCGGAGACTAAGGTGTTTATGCTCGTAAGCAGGGTGTCGACCTTGGGGAGTATAGCCCCCACGGCCGGAAGGATGTCGTTGGTAATGCCGCCGAGCATGCCGGCGTCAACGCTGCCTGCGATGGTGTCGCCGACTTCGCAGAAGGCGCCGTCGCCGAGCTGGAGGACTACCGAGGCGGTGCCGAGGATGTCCGAGCTTACTTTCGCGGTGGTGCCGGCGGGAATGCGCAGATTCTTGTCGAGGCTCATCTCCACAACGATGTTACCGGGGCGGTCGAACTGATAGTCGATCTCACGTACCTGCCCTACCTTGTAGCCGTTGAGGGTTACGGGTGCTGATATTGCCAGACCTTCTACGTTGTGATACACAGCGTAATAGTAGTTTCCGGGCTTGAAGATGTTGACACCTTTGAGAAAGTTGATGCCGAAATAGAGCAGCGCCAGAGCCAGGGCTACGAGCACGCCGATAAGAATTTCTTTGCGTTTGAGGTTGTTCATATTTTGATGAGCGATGAATTAGCGGGGTGATGACATTAAAAACACTCAGTCGGCGGGCGCGGTTCGCCGGGAATGGGGATGGAGCGCACGATAGTCGGCGAGAGCACGCACAAGGGCTTCGGCACATCGTTCCTGACCCTCTGTGGAGCTGAGAAAACGCTCCATGCGCGGATTGCACATGAAGTCCAGCTCGACCAATACCGACGGCATGCGCGTGGCCCACAGTACCAGGAAGCCGGCCTGACGGACGCCCCGGTCGGCACGTCCGGCATAATCGGTGAGATAGTGCTGGGCCAAGGCCGCCATGTCGATGCTGCTGTTGAGGTTGTCGCCCTGACTGAGTTCAAAAATTATGTAAGACTCCGAAACATTGGGATCAAAGCCCTGATACTGTTCGGAATAATCCTCTTCAAGTTCTATCACGGCGTTCTCGGCCATGGCAACCGCCAGATTGGCGTCGCTTTTGTGAAGACCGAGGGTATAGACCGATGCGCCCTGTACCGTCTCACGGCCGCGGCTACGCGCAGCTACTGAGTTGACATGGATGGAGATGAACAAGTCTGCGCCGGCACGATTGGCGATGTCGGCACGTTCGCGCAGGCCCACAAACACGTCGGAGTCGCGAGTGAGGACAACGCGCACGCTGTCGCCGAAACGCTCGCCGATTTTTGAGGCCATGAGCCGCGCTACGGCGAGGGTGACGTCCTTTTCGCGGGCGCGGCGGCCGCGCGTGCCGTGGTCATGGCCACCGTGACCGGCATCGATGGCCACGACGAAAGGCTCGCAGCCGGCAGGCTCCGAAGCAACAGAGGTCAACGCGAAAAATGCGATGATCAGCGTCGTGAATATATGTCGATAGCAGGTCATTGGTGCCTTTGGTGGTTTATTGTGCAAAATTAGCTATTTTTTCGCCACCGCATTGGTCCGAAAGTCGAAAAAATACGTTTAATTAGTAAATGTTGTGCCAAAATATTAATTTTGCACCGATAAAAACCCGCCAAAAATGAAAATTCACGCAATAGCCGCCCTGACGGCGATGGTCCTGACGGCAACAATTACGTCGTGTGACGGCCACAAGGCCGCCACTTTCGAGTATCCTCCCGTGCATGTGGCTGATATCTACCGAAGTATGGCCGATTACGCCGGCGCCGACAGTGCCGCGCGTGCCGCTATCCTCGCCACCGACACCACCGAGCTGGCGGCCTTCTGCCGTGTGGTGTCCGACGGGGCACCTTCGGCCGACGCCGTCGAACTTTGGTCGCGTTCGCTGCCGGTAGCCATCTTCACGCCTACCGTCGATTCTGTCTATGCCTCGACCGATACCCTTGCACAGAATATCGGCACGATATTGGGCCGCGCGGCCGCCGCAGGAATAGAACTGCCGGAGCGCCGCTATGCCGCGGTGGTTTACGGTCGCCACGAGTCCGTGCTGTTCGTCGACTCCGTCATGCTGATAGCCCTAAACCACTATCTGGGTCAGGAATATCCCGGTTACAGCCACTGGCCGGTGTACATGCGGTTCAACAAGGCTCCGCAGTACATGCCCTACGACATCGCCGAGGCGCTGGTGGCTACAGAGTTCCCGTATTCCGGCGGCGATAATGCCACAGTGCTTTCGCGCATGCTCTACGAGGGCGCCCTCACCGCCGCCAAACTCGAGCTCGTGGGTGAGGATGCGGAGCCTGTGTATGCCCTGGGCTACCGCCCCGAACAGTACCGCTTCCTTACCGACGAGGAAGGCAACCTTTGGCGCACGGCAGTGGGCCACCGCCTTATTTTCGACACCTCGGCAGCCACGGCCTCGCAGCTGGTGGATGTATCGCCGGCCACGCGGCTGCTCGACGAGCGCGCACCGGGCCGCGCCGGCCGTTTTCTTGGCTGGCGCATAGTGGAGAGCTACCGGCGCGCCCATCCCGAGGCCACGCTGCCTTTCCTGCTCAGCCCCGAGTTCTACAACTCGCCCGATGTTCTCACTCAGGCCGGGTATTCGCCCGCCAATTCGTAAAAATGATTAAAAGGGCACTGTTTTGTTGCCGTCGGGGCAGCAAATATTGCCTTTTTTCGTTATTTTTGCACAAGAGCGCACTGCAGGCTCTTAAACTTTGAGACCGATGCCGCGTCTATATATTAAACGCGTCTATATATTAAATAGGAGCAAAACTCCTCCGATAAATTGAAAATCAAGAACATCACATAACATTTCCAAGCAAGATGAAACCATTCAGCCGACTCATACCCTTACTCCTCGCCGGCCTGTGGATGCTGCCGGCACCCGCCGCGCTGGCTCAGGACTTCGACGATGACGACGATCTCTATTACTCGCCGTCGCGTGCCGCCGAGCAACAGCGCCGCCAGGCCGAGGCTGCCGCAGCGGCCGCCAATGCCGCCGGCCTTGGTAGTGCCGAGCAATATACCGTCATTACCGACCATCCGCTGCAGATGGATGTGGATACCTACAACCGGCGCGGCGTGGCCGCTGCGGACAGCAGCGCCCTGCCCGGTGCCGACAACTTCAGCTATACTCGCCGCATTCAGCGCTTCCACAATCCCGATATCGTGCGTGAAGCCGGCGACAGCGTTGCCGAGTACTACTATGCTTCGCCGTCCGAAAAGGAAATCAACCTCTATGTAATAAATAATATCGACCCCGTCGGCGGTTATTCGCCATTCTACAGTCCTTATGGCTGGACATATGCATGGAACTGTCCCTGGAGCTGGTATACCCCCGGCTGGCAGATATCGTTCCGGCCCACGTGGGGCTGGGGCTGGGGCGGCTGGTACGACCCCTTCTGGGACTACGGCTGGGGCTGGGGACCGGGATGGAACCGCCCGTTGCCCTGGTATCCGCCGAGCTTCGGCGGCAACTGGGGGTATAACCGACCCGGCGCCTCGCGTCCGCACCCCCGTCCTGACGGCAGCGGCCGCTATCCCGGCGGTTACGACCGGCCCTCGGCAGGCAGCGGCAACAGCTGGCGTCCCGGCGGCGGCACACGCCCCGGTAACTTCGGACGCCCCGGCACCGGGAACACAAACACCGTATCGCCCGGTTATAACCGGCCCGGCAACAGCGGATACGCTCCCACCAACAACGACCGCCGCGGCCGCAACAACGGCGGAACATACAATACCGGCAACACCGGCAACCGATACACCGCGCCCTCCAATAACGGAGGCTACAGCCGGCCCGGCAACAACGGCGGCAGCAGCGGCGGCGGTTACCGCGCTCCCGGCAGCGGCTCGCGCGGCGGTGGCGGCGGTGGCGTAGGCCATGGCGGCGGTGGCGGCGGTGGCCGCGGTCGCGGTCGCTGAACCACGTTCACTGTCAACTTTCGCTCACTCCGACGTGTTATAATAGCGGGCATCGGTCTGCCCGGTGCCCGCATAATATCTTCCGCCGTAATATCTAACGTTTCAACTAACAGACACTACTATGAAGCTTACCGCCTACCTGATGGCCGCTGCCGCAATCGCGGCCGGCGGTGCCTTGACGGCATCGGCACAGAGTGCTATAGATGCATATAATATGAACACATCGCAGCTCCGCGGCACCGCGCGCTTTATCGCCATGGGCGGCGCTTTCACATCGCTGGGCGGCGACATCAGCTGCATGACGCAGAATCCTGCCGGCCTCGGCCTATACCGGCGCAGCGAAATAGGGGGCACCTTCGACGTGAGCATACGCTCGTATGCCGCCACCACACCCACGCAGAAGAACACCACGCACCAGACAAAGGCTTTCTTCGACAATTTAGGATATGTAGGTACCGCCAATCTCGGCGGCACGCTGCGCACGTTCACATGGGGTGTGAGCTACAACCGCCTGGCCGAGCACGACCGCCGTTTCAGCGGGTACAACAACCCGACATCGGGTTCGCTCTCGAACTATATCGCCTCGTTCACCAATGGTGTCAATTCCGGAGATATGCTTTTCAACGATGCCACCAAGTACAATCCCTACCTCGATTCCGACATCGACTGGCTGTCGATACTGGCATATAATTCCTATATGATAAGCAATATCGACAGCAATAACGACGGCGACAAGGACCGCCTCTATGCCGGCCTCTATCAGAACGGCACTGTCGGCGACGCTCTTTACACCGTGCACGAGCGCGGTTACACCGACGAGTATAACATCGATTTCGCCGGCAACATCTCCGATATCCTCTACTGGGGTATCGGCGTCGGCATTGTCGATATGAACTACCGCTCGGCGGTGGAGTACAGCGAGAGCATGTCCGGCGCGCTGATCTACGGTGGCACCGGCAACAAGCTCACCACCGGCAACGCCGGCTTCGGCATCCTCAATCAGAAGCAGATAACGGGCACGGGCGCCAATCTCAAGTTCGGTCTTATCGTCCGGCCGGTCGACATGCTGCGCATAGGTTTTGCCATCCACACACCATCGTGGATGAGCATGAGTTCCACCGGCTACGCCGACACTCAGTTCAACTATACCCCCGACGGAACCACCAACACCCTGAGCAACAGCGAATATACCGAAACTTACGACTACAACTGGAAGATGAATACGCCGTGGCGCTTCATGGTGGGCGTGTCGGCAGTGTTCGGCACCAGAGCAATCCTCAGCCTTGATTACGAGCGGGTGGCTTATAACGACACAAAGGTGAAATATCAGAACTACAGCAGCTGGGGCGATTCCTATGTCAGCGACGATAAGGTGAACACCGACACCAAAGAATACTTCCAGGCATCGAATATCGTGCGCGTGGGTCTCGAATACCGCATCACCCCGCGCTTCAGCGCCCGCGCCGGCTTCAACTATCAGACCTCCAACGTCCGCGACGCCGCCGCCGACGGCTACTCGGTGATATCGACCGCAGGCACCGACCCAAGCTATACCTTCAACAAAGCTACCGAGAACATATGCCTGGGTCTGGGCTATCGATACAAGGGCTGGTATATCGACCTCACTTACCAGCACGTGCGCCACAGCAGTACTTTCCACGCCTATACTCCTTACGACCAGGTGACCGACACACCGTCGGCCAACGTTGTGTCGTCGCTAAACAACATAGTGATTTCCACAGGTATCAGATTCTGAAATGAACCCACAAGAGATAGAAATCGACGAATTCGACTATCCTCTCCCCGACGGGCGCATAGCCCTTCACCCCCTCGCCGAGCGCGCCGCCTGCAAATTGCTGAGCTACAACGCCGCTACGGATAATATCGACGATACAATATTCTCGCGCCTGCCGGACATTCTCCCGGCCGGCGCATTGATTGTATTCAACAACACCAGAGTGATCAACGCACGTCTCAAATTCCGGAAGCCCTCAGGCGCAGCCATTGAAGTTTTCTGCCTCGAGCCCCATGAGCCCGCCGACTATGAGCGGAATTTCGCGGCGCGCGGCAGTTGCTCGTGGGTATGCCTGGTGGGCAACTCAAAACGCTGGAAGGACGGACCGCTGACAATGGCACTCACCGTGGCCGGCGAGGCGGTGACACTGACGGCAACACGCACGCCCGAACGTCCCGACATAGTGACCTTCGGCTGGACGGGTTCGGCGACTTTCTCCGACATTATCGGAGCTGCCGGCGAAATTCCCATCCCTCCCTATCTCAACCGCGAGAGCGAGGCCGCCGATGCCGCCGACTATCAGACGGTGTTCAGCCGCATCGAAGGGTCGGTGGCTGCACCTACCGCCGGGCTTCATTTTACCGACGAACTGCTCGACGAGATAAGGCGCCGGGGCGTCGAGCGCGCCGATGTAACCCTCCACGTAGGCGCCGGCACCTTCCGCCCCGTGAAATCGGACCGCATCGGCGACCACGACATGCACTCTGAGTTCATCACCGTTCCCGCCGCCACCCTGCAAGCCCTTATCGGTGCCGTGGAGGCCGGCCGCACCGTTGTGGCCGTCGGCACCACGTCTGTACGCACCCTCGAGAGCCTGTGCCACATCGGCGACAGGATTGCCGCCGGATGCTGGAACGGCGAGTTGCCGCAGTGGGCGCCGTACAACAGGGAGGTGCCGCAGTTGCCTGCCGCCGACGCCCTCCGTGCCGTGCTCGAGCATTTGGAAGCCGAGGGTGCTGACTCCTTCAGCGCCAACACGCGCATCATAATAGCACCGGGATACACCTATCGCCTTGTCGGAGCGATGGTTACCAATTTTCACCAGCCCAAGAGCACGTTGTTGCTTCTGGTGTCGGCATTTATCGGCGACGAATGGCGCCGGCTATACAACCATGCCCTCGCCGGAGGATACCGCTTTCTCAGCTACGGCGACGCCTGCTATTTCGTCCGCTGAATTATCCAATAGCCGGTTTTCTGAAGTTAATGCAAAACAAAACCCGCTGCACCTTGGGGCGCAGCGGGTTATATGCTTGTTCTGCAGGTTGATTACATATTGTACTGGTAGTTGCCGTTGCGGTCAGCGAAGAACCATGACTGGCCTGCGAATTTTGCGCGGTAAACGTTAAGGTCGGTGTTGCGCAGGGCATCCTTCATACTCTCGGGAACGTCGCCAAGGAACTTATAGCCGTTTTCGTATACGGCAATCATGGAGTCGTCGGTCATATGCACGCTCCACAGGGTGCCGTAGTCATCGAGGCCGGAAAGCAGCCAGTCCTGTATGGCGTCCGACGAGGCTGCTATGTGGCTGACGCCTACAATAGCCCATTCGCCGGCATCGTTGAAGGCTACGGAAGTCAGTTCCTCGCGGTCGTCGTTGAACTGACGCAGTTTGTTGGAGAGACTGGAGGTAAGGCCTTCGGAGTTGTAACCGTTGCCGCCCCAGAGAATCAGCCATGAACCGTCTTCGGTGAGAACAATGTCTTTGAGAGTCTTTTCGCGGTCGTGAAGGTCGCGGAAAGCGGCGGTCATGCCCGAGGGTACCTGCGAGGCAGCCCATCCGTTGGAGCCGTAGATGGCCACGTCGCCGTTTGTGCGGGTGATGGCAACATTGGAGCACTGACCCCATTCATCGATGTTCTCACGTATGTACTGCCGGCTGTTCTGGGCTTGTGCTGCGAAACCGACGATAACGAAAGCAAGGACGCCGGCAAGACGGAGTATGGAGGATTTCATGTTTTGGTTGGTTAAATTTTAAATAATGTTTATGGTATTGGTTTTGATGCGTGCAAAGTTAGCATTTATTTTCAAAACTAAAAAGAAAATAACAGAAAAACGGACGAAGTAGCCGCTTTGGCTGACGAACGTCCGCAGTTAATGGTTGAAGTCGTATTTAGCGGGAGCGCATCTTGAAGCCGATGTATATTCCGTCGTAGGAATTGAGCAGGGTGGTGAGCGCCGTGAGACTGGCGTTGTTGAGGCTGCCGGCTATGCGCGAGAGGATGTTCACGAATTTGGTGGCGTCGAAGGTGAGGTTGAGGGTGTCGCCGCTCTTTGTGGCGTTGGCGGTGAGCTTGCCCAAGGGCACGCGGCCGAAGGCGTTGAAGTTGAACTCAAGCATATCGTCGCTGTTCTTCTCCACCACGCCTTTGAGGGTTATCAGCCCGAGTTTGAGGGTGAAATTATGGTCGGCGTCCACTTCCAGCGAGCTGCGGTTGAAGCCTAATCGTTTGTAATATGGGTCGAGCTGGCTTTCAACGGCGGTGGCGGCAGCGGCGCCTCCGATGTTCTGCAGGGCATTCTCGGAGCGGAAGCTGACGGCCGGCGAGGTGTACTGCCATGTGCCGGTAAGGTCGTCGATGCTGAAATTATTGTTGGCTATGGTGTTGTTGATAAAGTTGCCGAGGCCGCCGAGGTCTATGGCCGAAGCGGCGGATGCCGTGAGCAGGCACAAGGCGACAATTATGCTTTTGGCCGTGATTTTCATTGAGCGTTGACGGTTTCGAGGTTTTTTTCGGTCATCATGTCGGTGTCGTCGTTGGCAACTTCGACATCTACTTTCTGCCACTGAGAGTTGTTGGATTTGAATTCGGGCACCATGTGCTTCATTTCTGCCACAATGTCGTGGCTGGAGCCTATGTGCACCAGATGGCGCATGCGTTCGAGGTGCTTGCACACATCGGCGTAGTCGTAGGTGCGCACGCGCGCTATCATTATCTTCTTGTGGTGAGTTGCTATGGTGTGCTCTTTCTCGTTGAGGAGTTCTTCGTAGAGCTTTTCGCCGGGGCGCAGTCCCGTTTCCACTATTTCTATGTCCTTTCCGGGTTCCATTCCGGAGAGAGAGATCATCCTGACGGCGAGGTCCCAGATTTTCACGGGTTCGCCCATGTCGAAGATGAAAATTTCACCTCCGGCGCCCATGCATCCGGCTTCGAGCACCAGCGAGCAGGCCTCGGGGATGGTCATGAAGTAGCGGATAATGTCGCGGTGCGTGATAGTCACGGGGCCGCCCTGTTCAATCTGCTTGCGGAAGAGGGGGATAACCGAGCCGTTGGAGCCCAGTACGTTGCCGAATCGGGTGGTGATGAAGCGCGTGGAGGGCCTGTCGTTGTTCTCGCGGAGGTGGAAGAAGAGGCTCTGCACGTAGATTTCTGCAATGCGCTTGGAGGCACCCATCACGTTGGTAGGGTTGACGGCTTTGTCGGTGGATATCATCACAAACTTGTCCACGCCGTATTTCACCGAGAGGTCGGCAATGTTCTTTGTGCCGAACACATTGGTAAGGACGGCTTCGGGCGGGTTGCGCTCCATCATGGGCACGTGTTTGTAAGCGGCGGCGTGGAACACGTAGCGAGGGTGGTATTTCTCGAAGGCATGTGTCATGCGGTCGAGGTTGGCCACATCGCCTATGAAGAGGTGTATCTTTATGTCGGGGTATTCGGCCTCCATCTCGAGCTGCATCTCGTGCATGGGGGTCTCGGCCTGGTCGAGCAGCACTATGTCGCGGGCGCCCATAGCGGCAACCTGGCGCACTATCTCGCTGCCTATCGAGCCTGCGGCGCCGGTGATCATCACGGTCTGACCGTGGATCATGCTCTTGATCTTGGGATTTTCGGTGCGTATGGGCTCTCGGCCGAGGAGATCCTCGATGTTGATGTTGTGCACGTGCGAGCTCAGTGCCGGCATGGTCTTGGAATTGAGGTCGAATTCCTCAACCTGATTGAGCATAAGCAATTTGATGCCGTTCCGGAGGAATATGTCGGCAATGCCGTCGCGCATAATTCCCATCTGGGTGGAGAGGAACAGAAGGGTATCGCTCTTGTAATAGCGGAATGTTTCCTTGATTTCGTCGGGCTCATAGGGAACCACGGGGATACCGTTGACAGTGCTGTCTATGTTTTTCGACGACAGGCTCATCAACGCCACCGGGTCGAAACGCCCTTCGAATTCGCTCTTGAGGGCCGAGGCCAGGAAGAAGGAGTTGATTGCCGAACCGAGAACGATGACGCGCTTCTTTGTCTGTGCCATCCCGGCCATGGTGATATAAAGGTATTTGACAGTCAGGCGCATGAGCAGCATCAGAGAGAACACTATGACAGCGGTGACAAAGATGCTGCGGAACGAGAAGTATGTATAACCTATCGTCGCCCAGGTGCCAATCGACACTACCGAGAGAATGGCCGATGCGCTGAGCACCAGCAGCACAAGGCGGTAGGTGTCCTCGATGACCGAGAGGCGGATAATGTATCGGCTGGTGCCAAGTCCGAGCGACAATATCATGTAGACCAGGAACATCAATGCCGAATGGGCGAAGGGAGTCCCTAAGAAGCCTTCGGTAGGTACATCATAATTGCCTATTGTATAGGTGCAGGCGCAACTGAATGCTATGACAAGCATATCTGCGACGAAGACCATCCATTTGGGCGACGGTCTGTCGATAAAATTGCGTATCAAACTCGAGTTAGCAAGTGCCTGTAGGAGGTTTTTTTTCATGTGAAATCCTGTCGATTATTAAGCTATCTGTTGGTAAAAGCTCCTCCGGAGATGGAGTCGCGAAGATAAAATCAAGGCTTGCGTGTGATCCCGCGAGGGGAATTTTGTGCAAAATTACAAAAAAGTTTTCAATATGGCAAATTGACAATGAAAACGGCCGGTTTTGGGGGGTGAATGGCTATGGAATGCTGTCGGGAGGCACGTCGTCGGCCGTCGGCTGCTCCTGCGCAGTTTCCTTTTTGGGTTTGAGGAAGTTGAAAAGGTTGTCGAAGTCGCGGCGGTACATGATGCCCACGCCCTGCGTGGTTGCCGCCGACCGCAGGTAATATGTGGCGTCGTTGAAGCGGTTATAGGCCTTGAGTCGCCAGGTACCCCGTTTGTTGAGAAGATATTCGATATCGAAATCACCGACGAACTGGTTGCTGTTCATGGCTTTGTCGCGGTAGCCGAGGTTGCCGTTGAGGAGCAGGCGGTTGTTGAGCAGGCGGCTGCTCAGCGCAACATCGACTTCCACATCCGAGAAGTCGCCGCGGTCGCTGCGCAGGTTGGGGGCTATGCTCCAGTTGTCGGAGAGTTTGCCCAGAAGAGAGGTGAGCTGGCTCGATATCGTGGACGATGCCACCGAGAACAGCTCGCTGCCCTTGGTGGCGTTGTCGCCCATGTAATCCGGGGTGTAGAAGCGGTTGAGGGCCAGCAGGTAGATGATCTGACGGTTCATCATATCGTCGGTGCTCACTATCGAGCGCACTTTGCGGTATGTATCTTCGGTGAGGGTGGGGAATTCGAGGTCGAACGATATTTCGGGCTGGCGGATGTCGCCGTTCACTTTCATTACGGCGTGGACGGGTACGTTGGTCCGCGCCACCTCGCGGTCCTGAAGGAACGACTCGTCAAGGTCGCTGAGGTTGGCGTTGGTGGAGTAGTAGGCTTCAAGATTGCTGCGGATGGCGTAGGGGTCGCCGTCGAAATGGATGCTGCTGCCTTCCTTGATGGTGAAATCCTTGATGATAATATCCTGAAGAGTGAAGTGATAGCTGCCGGTCAGCACCGAGTAGCTGCCGTACAGCCTCAGATCATCGTCCTCGCTGTCGTAGGTCATGCGCAGGTGGCCGTTACCGCGTGCCTTGATCTCGTCGCCGGTGGCGGCGTCCATCACCAGAGTCATGGCGGCGTCCGGGGTTATGTCCACTGAAATTCTCATCTTATAGTCGGACGATTCTTCCTCTTCTGTCTGAGCCATACGCTCGCGGATGCGGCGCACGCTCTCGGGGAAGCGGTCGGTCTCCGCTCGGCTCACGCGCAGGCTGTCGGGTGTGACGTCGCGGAAGGTGATGAACGAGTACTCCTCGGCATCGAGGCGGTCGGAGATGACAAAGGCAAAGCTCGAGCCGGGTCCGGTGGTCATGTCAGCCTCGATGTTCACCACACCGGGCTCGCCGTATACCGCGGCGGTGCCGCTGCCGTATATGCGGCCGTACCAGTCGGGGTTCTGAGCGGACGTGCCGTTGAAAGCCAGAATGTTGTCGGCGTCGGTGATGCGGAAATCGAAGGTCGGGGCCTTGAAGAATGTGTGGCCCACCACGCCGGTGAGGTTCGCCGTGTGGCCTTCGGTGTCGGTTATCGTTGTGGCCGGTATCTCGATGCGGCCGGGACGCAGGTGCACGCTGTCGGTGGCTATGTAGGCCGTATTTGTGAAGTCGATGGCTATGCGCACGCTGTCGGCATAGACGTCGCCTTCGAGGTCTATCTCCTTGAACGTGCCGTAGAGGTGGCATTCGCCGCTGGCATGGCCGCTGATATCCGAGGCGAAGGCCTCCATGAAGGGCTTTAGGAACGATACAGGTACGCGCGCCGCCCGGAAATTGAGGTCGAGGGCCTCGTCGAAGGGCAGAATGTCGCCATATATTCGGGAGGGAAGGCCGTCGAGGCCGGTAATGTCGGCGTCGAGATAGAAAGAGCGTCGTTCGTTGTTCCACAGCGCCAGAATGTCGGCATCGCCGATGGTGCAGCGGTTGTAGCCTATCGAATCGACGTGCAGGGTGTCGCACTGCAGATAGGGTTCGGTGCCGAGGAGGCCCGCGGCCTTGAAACGGCCGGTGGCGGCGCCGCTGAGCATGGCTTTGTCGATTTCGAGGGTTTCGAAAATAGGCAGCAGAGCCACGTTTTGCAGATCGATGGCCAGGGTGTCGGCGCTGTCGGCGCCTACACGTCCGTCGATGCCGAGATGCTGCTCCTGTGAGTCGAGGGCGAACCCGTTCACCACTATACCGTCGGCGTGGGCGGCGATTATCGACGGCTGTATCTGCCATGTCTCATAGCCGAAATTCACTGTGCCGGGGCGGAAGGTTATCACGGCATCGAACGGCAGCAGCGGCTTGGGGATGCTGTTGGAATTGCGGGTCGCGGCGCTCACGGCAGCCGTGAAATCGAGGGTGCCGTTGAGGGGTATTCGTCGTTCTATCGTCCAGTCGATGTGCGTGTCTATGCTGTCGTGCCCTATACTTATATGTGTGCTCACGTTCATTTCGCCCTTTTTTGTGGGGAAACGTGTGCCTGCAAAAACGGCGGCGGTTCTTCGTGCGCCGTCGGCAATGGCGAACAGGCTGGTGGTTTCATATATCTTGTCGCCCTGAAGGATGAATGGAGCGTCGATATTGAGGTCGGCATAGGGAATTCGGCTGTCGATGCGCCCCGACAAGGTTGCGGGGTAAGCGAGTGCTGCCGGCAACTTGAAGAACGCGGAGATATCCTCTGTGGGCGCCACTTCGAGCGTGTAGTCGAACGTATTCCGTGCCTCGGGTTCACGGACGGGCGTCACTAACGAGGGCACGAACAGGGCTGCAAGGTTGCGCAGTTGCGCGGCAAGAGCCGGAACGTTGTATTCGCCGGTAATGGCGCCGTTCAGCGGGCGTGAGGCTATGGCAAGGTGCGGCAGGCCCTCGGCGGTGCTGTCGGCGGTGATGTTCAGCCGCGGTATGCGCAGGCCGCGGTTTGCGGCGTTTGTCCAGTGTATGTTCGTGAAGGCCACGGTGCCGGTAGGACGGCCGGCGAGACTGCCGCGCAGTTCGGCAATCATTTTCAGCCCGAAGCGGCTGTCGGGGTGCAGGGAGCTGATATTGAGGGTGTCGAAATCGACGTTGGCAATCGTTGCGGTGGCGCTCACACAGGGCACATCGAGGCTGTCGCGCGTGAGGAAGGCGTAGGCCTGCAGCTGAGCCGACGGGTCGGCCAGGTTGAGCGACACTTCGGCATGGTCGGCTCGCGGCATATCTGCACGGGCGGTGAGGTTGCGGTAGGTGTAGCCGCGCCAGGTGAGGGCTGTAATATCAGTCTGCGCGGTGCCGGTGATGCGTCGGCCTATGGTGATGTCGGCATCGACGGTACCGCTGACGCTGCCCAGATCGGCGATGTCGGCCAATGCGCCGATATCGAAGCGTTCGAGGTCCAGGGCGGCTGTCAGACGCGGCGAGCGGTGGCCGCGGGTGTAGCCTATATCGCCGTCGAGGTTGCCGAGGGCGCCGTTGATGTGCAGCTCGGCATCGAAATCGCGGCCGGTGCCGGCACCACGGGCAATAATCAGTGTTCGAGGTATTCGCCGCAGGATGCCGCCCCCGGAATCACTTATGTGCGTGCCGAGCGTGGCGGCGAGTTCGTGGCCGTTGACAATGGCTTCGAGGTGTTCGAGGTCATAGTGTGCGGAGTCGGGCTGTATTGGTCTCTCCACGGTGCCGCGCAACGTCAGTGCCAGGCGTTCGCCCGTGCCTTTTCGCAGCCTCAGTTGCCGTATGTCGGCAAATGCGCGCGATGCGGCGATGTCCATATCGAAGCCGAAAATGGCGTCGAAGTCAGCGAGTACGGGAGCGAATGCCTGGAAATCAGGAGGGTAGATTGTGTTATAGCCGGCTGTGCGTATGGTTACGCCTTCGTCAAGGATGGTGTGGCTGATGTCGGCAAATCCGTTGTATACCAGCGCTATAGGTTCGAGAGCTATGCGCGATCGGTCAAATTCAATGAGTATCTGGCCGGTGCGCAGGCTGTCGGGCGTCACTGCCGCCGAGGCGGACATGTGGCGGATAGCCGCTCCCGAACGCTCCACGGCACCGAGATGGTCGAGGCGTATGTCGTATCGGTCGTTGGCTATTGATGGCGCATAGACGTTGAGGGCTATGCTGTCCAGGAGTATGTGGTTGGGATCGAAGCGCCCGGGCAGGGATGGCGAGGCTGCGAGGATGTCGTAGCTCACGGTGGCGTTGCGGAGTATCAACGTGTTGAGAGCCAGACTGAACGATGCCGGAGGCCTGCCGTTATCGTCGGAGCGCAGGGAATCGAGCACGCACTGCACGTTGAGCGGTGCACCTATGGAGTCGCGCCACAGGGCGAGGCGGACGTCCTCTATCAGGGCATAGTCCACCACAAAATCGCCGTGACGCACCATCTCCCAGAAGTCGATGCCGGCGCTGATGCGGCCGATAGCCGCCACGCTGTCGCCGTCGATGGCAAGGGTGACGTCGCGCAGTTCCACACGCGAGAAAGGCCGTATGCCCAGACGGCGTATGCCGACATCGGCACCCAGCATTGCCGACAGCTCGGCGGCGGCGCGCGTGCGTATGGCGGTCTGCACGCCGTCGAGCGACAGCAATACGTAGAGCGCCGCCGGCACCGCTATGGCCAGCAGCATGAGCGCCGACAAAACGGCGCGGAACACTCTCCAGAACTGCTTCATAGAAAGAGCCGAAAGCCCCCGTGCGCATTATTGCGCGGGAGCTTTCGGTATAAAGGGTGCTCAGCGACCCGAGCCTTTGATTTTATCGCGGATGTAGGCTGTGAACTCGGTGTGTGCGGCGAGGTCACCTATGGTGAGATGCATGCGGTACCGCCAGTAGTGGCGCGAGTTGGTGGGAACGTTTATGCGCTCGTCGGCGGGGTTCTCGCGGCGCAGGCTGCCGTCGATGCTCAGCCAGTCCTGCAGGGGCAGCACGCACAGCATTGACGGTGACTTGAGGTGCATGTCGATAATCTTGTCGCACACCCATGGTTCGGCATAGTAGGGAGCCACGCCGTTCTCGTGGAGAACGACATTGAAGAACTGCTGCGTTTTGTCGCGATCCTCTTCCCACCAGCCGCGTATGCCGCTCATATCGTGGGTCGAGGTTGTGCACACGCTGTAATAGGGGTAGTTCCAGGTGTTGCCGAAGGCGCTGTCGGGGTCTTTTGGCATGCGCTGGATCTCCAGCGAGAGGATTTCGAGCTGTTCCATCACGGCGGGGACGCAGGCCGGAATCATGCCGAGGTCCTCGGCACACACCAGCATGTCGGTGGAGTCTATCAGCGGGGGCAGTTTCCACATTGCCTTGCCGTACCAGAAATCGTTGTGACGGCGATAGTAGAAATCGTTGTAGAGGCGGTCGAAACACCAGCGTTCGTAGTCGTTGAGCGAGCGGTAGGTGTATGTGTGCTGTGCCGAGATTCTGGGGTGGTATTTGCCTTTCTGTTCGGGGTCTTCGATGAAGAGCACCTGGTCGACAAGGCCCATCAGGCCGTTGCACAGGCGGGTATTGCGCTCGTCTTTGGGCAGGGCGGCGAAGTGGTCGGTGATTTTGCGCTGTGTGCTGAATTCGTCGCGCAGGCGGTAGCGGCCGTTGCCGAGCGACACCATATAGTCGGCGATGGCTTCGGTGGTGTACGGCCCGAAGAAATCGCGCACGAACCAATCCATGATATAAGGAGTGGTGTGGAGGTTGACGTCGATCCAGAAGTCGTAGTTGTAGCGCATCTCATCGTCGGTGTAGGGGAGTGCCGGGTTGAAGGTGCCGAGGAGGCCGTGCACGGCATCCATGGGTATCTGCCATATTCGGAAGAAGCCGAGCACATGGTCGATGCGGTATGCGTCGAAGTATTCCGACATTTTGCGGAAGCGGGCTTTCCACCAGGCGAACCCGTCGCGGTTCATCACCTCCCAGTTGTAGGTGGGAAGTCCCCAGTTCTGTCCCATTACCGAGAAGTCGTCGGGCGGAGCGCCGGCCTGGCAGTCCATGTAGAAGAGTTTGGGATTTACCCATGCGTCGACACTGTCGCGTGATATTCCGATGGGGATGTCGCCCTTTAGGGCCACGCCTCTGGAGTTTGCATATTCATGGGCCTGCCGCATCTGCTTGTCCAGATGATACTGCAGGAAGCAGTTGTAGTTTATCTCGTCGGCGTTCTCGGCCACTACTTTTGCAAGGACCTCGGGGGTGTATTCGGCATATTCGCCCCATTCGGCGAATACGGCAGTGCCGAAGCGGTCGCGCAGCGTGCAGAAGGCGGCGTAAGACAGCAGCCAGCTCTTGTTTTTAGCCACGAAGCTCTTGTAAGCCTTCGTAGCCATGGTCTTTTTGCCGTCCTGAGCGAAAATCTCGCGGAAGAACTCTATTTTTGCTTTGTTCACGCGCTCGTAGTCTATCTCGGGGAGTGCGTTGAGCTCCTTGCCCAGGTCTTCGAAGTATTTGCGGCGGTCTGCATCGGCAAGGGTGCCCACCAGCGACGGACGCAGATACATGGGATGCAGGGCAAACGTGGAATTTGCGTTGTAAGGGTAGGAATCGGTCCAGGTGTGCGTCATCGTGGTGTCGTTGACGGGCAGGAGCTGGAGCATTGTCTGGCCGGTGGATGCCGCCCAGTCTACCATCTCGGCGATATCGGCAAAGTCACCTACGCCGAAGTCGCTGTCGGTGCGCAGCGAGAATACGGGAATTGCCGTTCCGGCGCCGCGCCACAGCGGCTGTTTGTTGATGAAGCGCATGCCTGCCACTATCGTTGCGGCGCCGGTTTCGGGGGTGACGCCTATGTGACGGTTTTCGCCACCTTCCCACGATACCACATCGCCGGTCTTGGCGTCGAGGATCACGAACTTATACTGTGTGGCGGAACCTATGCCCTTTGCGGGGAAGGCTATTTTCCATACGGGGAATTCGCTGTCGTCCATGCGGAGGGCGCGGCGGGTGTCCCAGTTGCCGAGAACGTCGCCTTCACCACTGACTGCCAGCACATTGCCGGGATAAACCATGGGAGCCGACACGCTCAGCATGATTTCGCCCTCGATGGGGTGCGACGCCGTATTGGCGTTGGGCCGACGGCATATGCACTCGGTGAACACGGTGGAATAGAAGGGCTTGTCCATGGGTTGGTCCTGCCAGCGGTCGTAGATGCGACAGAATTTCACGCCGGGTCCGCCGGCGAACACATGGTCGTGGCCCCACTCGTTCTTGACCTCGCCGTTTTCGTTCACAACTATGTATCGGTAACTGAAATCGTTGGCGCTGTCGGCAAGTTCCATTTCGCCGACCCACATGCTGCCGGTGGCCGGACGCAGCGGGAGCGCTTTTTTAATATCGCCGCCGCCCAGCTGAGGCAGCGCGCCGGTGACGAACATATTCTCGCCCCAGTTCGTGCGGTAGTCTATATGAAATATGAGCTTCATGCTATATTTGGTAATTGTATGATATATACGGTATTAATAAAGGCAGAAGGCTTAGGCGGACAAGCCCGGCCATCCAAGCAACAAAAATAGCGAAAAAAGCGGCGCGGAAGCGACGTTTTACAATCTTTAACGTGCGGCAAGACGCAAAAGCCATAACAGCAGACTGTCCGGCAGGGCTGCCAGCCGTGCTGCCGCCTTGTTGCGGAGCCTCACGCGCGGCAACGCGAGCATGTGCGGACTGAGCCTCCGGATTTGGGTGAGGCAGCGGGTGGCCACATCACGGCGCCCGGCGCCATAGGCCAGTCCGGCAATGTTGCACAAGGCACTGAAGTGGCGCGACTCGGCGGCCGCCGTCATGGCGGCGCCATAGCCGGTATCGGCCAGGGAGCGGTAGTGCGCCACCAGTTTTTCCGTTACCTTTAGGGCATCGAGGCGGCTGTCGCTCCATTTCTGCATGAAACTGGCGGGATTGGTGCGGTAGAAATACAGCGGCGCGGCGGTGAAGTCCACTTTCCGGCATTTTTCCAGCAGTAGCGGCACTATCTCGAGGTCTTCGTAGCGCATACCGCTCGTGAAGGTAAGATTGTCGAACAGCGAACGGCGGTAAAGCTTGCTCCACGGGCCTGTATGCCACGGCGGCTGCTGATAGAGGGTTGCCATCGCGGCAGTATGACCGTCGACAGTGGTCCATGCGGGGTTCACGGGCTTTTTATGGCGGTAAACCTTGCCCGGCTGCATGTTGGCGCACACCATGTCGGCGCCGGCGTCGCCCCGCTCCATCATCAGGGCGAGTGCTTCGGGGTAATATTCGTCGTCGGCGTCGATAAAGGCTATGTATGGTGCCGTTGCGGCCGCTATGCCGATGTTACGCGCCGCCGAGACTCCGCCGTTGGGGCGCCGCAGCAGTTTTATGCGGCTGTCGGCGGCAGCGGCGGCAGCGGCTATGTCAGCGCTGCCGTCGGTACTGCCGTCGTCGACGATAATCAGTTCCCAGTCGGCATAGGTCTGGTTGAGAATGGACGCTATGCTTCGGCCGAGGAAGGCCTCGGCGTTGTAGGCGGGGAGTATGACCGATACCGCCGGCATAGTGTCATCGCACGACTACGGGGTTCGAGGCGTCGCTCTCGTTGTTCACGCGCGAGAGCGCCGTGATGACATAAGTTCCCGGCTGCGAGGCCGTGTAGTTAGTGGCCGGAGTAACGGCAACAATGGCGTCGCCGCGAGTGATGTCGATGTTTTCGGGGCTGTCGAAGCGATAGACCACAAAGCGGACGCTGCGGTCGGCACCTTCCGGGGTGGCTTCGGGCGTCCATGTTATGTTGCCCTCGGCATCGACTGCCAGATTGGTTACGGCGGCCGGGCGGCGTGTGGAGATCCAGGGGTAGGAGGGCACAAGGGCTATGTGCGTCTGGTGTCTGGTGGCCAGCGAGTCGGCGACGCCCATGAAGTTTCGGGTAATCATGTATCCGGGCCACCAGCAGTTGCCCTGTACGTTTTCGGCGGCACGCGACAGGTCGATTTTTGTGCCGAGTTCGGCTTTCTGCATGCACTTTGCCACATCCTGGCCGATGTACAGATGACGGTTTGTGCCGGCATGGCGGTTCCACCATTCGAGG
Organism: Muribaculaceae bacterium; assembly: GCA_017621055.1. GTDB lineage: Bacteria > Bacteroidota > Bacteroidia > Bacteroidales > Muribaculaceae > CAG-873. The sequence continues at coordinate 101,786 of JAGATX010000002.1, forward strand.
AGTACGGCGGTGGAGGCGGCGCGGTGGTTGAGTTCCCAATAGAGCTGGGGAAGTACGTAATCGGTCCATCCCTCCCGGTCCCACAGCAGGACGTCGGCAAAGAGGGCGTCGTAGTTCTGCAGGCCTGAGGTCTCGCTGCCGTCAGGGTCGGTGCTCTTGTTTCGGTGAATGCCGAAGGGACTCACGCCGAAGCGCACCCACGGTTTGGCGGCGCGTATTCGGTTGTGGAGGTCTTCGATGAGGAGGTCGACATTGTGTCGGCGCCAGTCTCCGCGGTCCATGCCGTTGCCGTAGCGGGCATATGATGCATTGTCGTCGAATTCCTTGCCGGCAACGGGATAGGGATAGAAATAATCGTCGAAGTGTATGCCGTCCACGTCATATCGTGCCACAATATCGTCGACGACACGGCCTATGAATTCGCGGTTTTCGGGCAATCCCGGGTCGAAGTAGAGTTTGCCGTCGTAGGTGATGAACCGCTCGGGGTGTTGGTGGTAGATGTGGTTCTGCGGCAGGCGCTGGCGGCTGTTGGAGGTCACGCGGTAGGGGTTGAGCCATGCGTGCAGTTCCATGCCGCGGGCATGGGTCTGTTCTATCATGTATTGCAGCGGGTCCCACATGGGGTCGGGCGCGGCGCCGTTGTCGGTGAGGAAGCGGCTCCAGGGTTCGAGCTCGGAGGGGTAGAAGGCATCGGCCTGCGGACGCACCTGGAAAATGATGGCGTTAACGCCGGCGGCCTGCAGGCTGTCGAGTTGGGTGGCAAGGTATTGGCGCAGCTGGGCGGGCGTCTTTTCCTTGTACTGGCCTTGATAGATTGTGTGGAGCCATGCACCGCGGAATTCGCGTTTGGGCTCTGCAGCGGAGCCGCCGATTGCTGTCAGCATCATCAGCGCGCTCAGGATAATTGCATATGTGTTTCTCATCAGTGAAGGGAGGGGTTGTTAATAGGTTAAAGGTTATAGGTAAGAAATAAGGGGTTCGGGGTGGGGGGCGAGGAGGGCGTCGAGGATGGTGATTGCGGCCATGGCTTCCACCACCGCGAGTGCGCGGGGCAGCACGCAGCTGTCGTGGCGTCCGCCCATGCATATTGTAGTCGGACGCCCGCGGCGGTCCACTGTCGGCAGAGTTCGTCGCGGCAATGTAGCTATGGGCTTGAAAGCCACGCGCAGGGTTATCTCCTCGCCGTTGGAGATTCCGCCTTGAATGCCGCCGGAGTGGTTCGTTCGCGTGCGCACGCGGCCGTCGTCGGCGATGTAGAACTCATCGATTTGTAGGGAGCCGCGCGCCGAGGCGCTGTCGAAACCGTCGCCTATCTCCACGCCTTTCACGGCGGGTATGCTCATCATTGCGGCTGCCAGGGCGGCACTCAGTTTGTCGGCAACGGGGGACCCTATGCCGGCCGGCATTCCCTTTATGGAAAGAGCCGCAATACCGCCGACGGTATCGCCTTCGGAGCGGGCGGCGGCTATAGCCTTTTCAATGGTGTCGGTGTCGGCTGCCGGTATGCCGCCGATTTCATCCACTTGGGCATTGATTGTTATACCCCGCTGGTGCAGCACTTGAGCGGCCATGGCGCCGGCGATGACGCGCCCGACGGTCTCGCGTGCCGAGGCACGGCCGCCGCCGCGAGGGTCGGTAAAGCCGTAGCGGGCGTGCCAGGTATAGTCGGCGTGATTGGGGCGGAAGGCCTCGGCGGCAGGCGCGTAGTCCTCCGGCCGTGCATCGGTGTTGCGCACTATCACGGCCACCGGCGTTCCGAGTGTCCGTCCCTGATAGATGCCGGAAAGAATTTCGAATTCGTCGGTCTCCCGTCGCTGCGAGGTGCCGGGGCGGCCTGTTCGCCGGCGGTCGAGGGCACGGGCAATGGCCTCGGTGTCGAGCACCATGCCGGCGGGCATACCGTCGACCACGCATCCTATGGCTGCTCCGTGGCTCTCGCCGAAGGTCGTTACGCGGAAGTATGTGCCGAAGGTGTTCATTACATCGGTTTGGCAATGTCCGCCACGGTGGCGCCTGTGAAGGCCACAAGGTCGGCCGCTGCTATGCGCAGTTGCAGACCGCGCATTCCGGCGCTCACATAGATGGCGTCGAAATCCATGGCCGTGGTGTGGATGAAAGTGGGAAGTGCCTTTTTCATGCCTATCGGCGAGCATCCGCCGCGGATATATCCCGTTGTGGGGAGCAACTCCTTCATGGCGATGAGGTCGGCCTTTTTGTCGGCGAAAGCGGCTGCGGCTTTCTTGAGGTCCACCTCCATATTGCCGGGCACCACGCACACAAAGAGGCCATTGCGCTCGCCGCGCAGAACCAGGGTCTTGAACACGCGGTTAATGTCCTCGCCGAGTTCGTCGGCCACGTGCGAGGCCTCCAGATGGTCCTCGTCGACGGCATAAGGCACCAGAGCGTAGGCCACGTGAGCGCGGTCCAGCAGCCGGGCGGCGTTGGTCTTGTTTTCTTTGGCCATCAGGAGTGCATGACAAGGAAGCGCTCGGCGTCGAGGGCGGCGCGGCAACCCATACCGGCGGCGCTGACGGCCTGACGGTAGACGGGGTCGGCCACATCACCGGCGGCGAATACACCTTCAACGTTCGTTACCGTCGAGTTCCCCTCGGTGATGATATAGCCTTGCTCGTCGAGGCGGATAAAGGGTGCGAATACTTCGGTATTGGGCTTGTGGCCGATGGCGAGGAAGAAGCCGTCGATGGCAAGGTCGTACTGGTTTTCGTTCTCTGTGCCGCGTTTAGTCACCAGATGTGCGCCTTCGAGGATGTCGGCGCCGTAGAGAGACATTGTTTCGGTGTTGTACAGCACCTCGATTTTGGGATTTTCGGCAACCTTGGCCTGCATATATTTAGATGCCCGCAGAAAACCCTTGCGGACAATCATATAGACCTGCGAGGCGAGATTGGCCAGGTAAATTGCCTCTTCGCAGGCGGTGTCGCCGCCGCCGACAACGGCAACCTTGCGGTTGCGGAAGAAGAAGCCGTCGCATGTGGCGCATGCCGACACGCCCATGCCGCGATAGCGCTCCTCGTCGGGCAGCCCCAGATATTTTGCGGAGGCGCCGGTGGCGATAATCACCGTCTCGGCGGTGATGAGTGTGGTGCCTCCGTTGACTTTCACTTTGAAGGGACGTTCGCTGAAGTCCACATCGGTGACTTCGCCGCCAAGCATACGGACGTTGAACCGTTGTGCCTGCGCACGCATATCCTCCATCATCTTAGGGCCTGCCACACCCTCGGGATAGCCGGGAAAATTCTCCACATCGGTGGTGGTTATCAACTGACCGCCGGGCTGCTGACCCTCGACCAGCACCGGTTCGAGATTGGCGCGGCCTGCATATATGGCGGCTGTATAACCGGCAGGGCCGGCGCCTATTATCAGGCATTTGGTTGTTATTTCTGCCATGGTTTTATGTTTTTTTGTAAAAGGAGACGGGGCTCTTGTGTTAACGAAGATCTACGATAGCTACCGCGGGGTAGCGCTGCGGGTCGAAGCGGAAAGCCGACATGGGTTTGCCGCGCGTGGACGATATGGTGTTGACAGTTGCAGCTATGCTGCGCCCGTCATCGAAGACAAGGCTGACAGCCGCCGGCCAGTTGTCGGCACCTACCATGATTACCACTTTTGCGAGGTCGGAGGGCGTTGTGGGTGTGAGCTCCACGCGGCGCCGTCCGTTGCTGTCGGCGAGGCGTCGGGCGGTGTAATGTCCGGCATAGCTGCTGATGACGGCGAAGGGGTTGCATTGCATCAGTTCGTCGCGCGTGGGGTTGGTGATGTTCACCTCACCGCTGCTTTCGAGCATGGTCCACTGATCCACCCCGTCGTACCACACCGATATCACCGGCGTGGTCATGGCGAATTTGGCACCGGCCATGATGATTGAGCCCTCGACGGGCCGGTCGGCGCCTGTTACCGTGAACGTGGCCTCGACGGCTGGCGCCGACGCCATTTTGCGGGTCATGGCGCTCAGTATGTCGGCGGCGCTCTCCACGGCAATGGCCGGCAATGCTGCGGCCAGCACTACAAGAAGAGCTATCGGTCGGAAAATGCGAGTCTTCAGTTCCATATCTATAAAACTTGATGCCGGCGGTTATGGTTCACGACAGCATACGCGCCACCTCATCGGGGGTCATGCGCACCTCGCGGGGTTTGGCGCCGTTGGCCGGACCTACTATTCCGAGCGCCTCCATACGGTCCATGTATCGGCCGGCCTTGTTGAAGCCTATTTCGAATTTACGCTGCATCTGCGTTATCGAAGCGGTGTTCTGTCCGGCTATGAACAGGGCACAGCGCACAAATTCGTCGTTGTTCGAGCCGCCTACTTCCACAGCGCTGCCGTTGCCGCTCTCGTCGGCAGGCATGGGCAGCTCGTAGGGCATCACGAAGCCCGGTTGCGACGAAATATGCTCGCAGATGGCCTCTATCTCCTCGGTGTCGATAAAAGCGCACTGCACTCGCTTGACGGCGCCGTTGATGAGCGTGAGCATGTCGCCGTTGCCTATGAGGCGCTGGGCGCCGCTGCGGTCCAGAATGGTCTTGCTGTCGATGCCCGAGAGAACGCGGAACGCTATGCGGGCCGGGAAGTTGTTCTTGATGCTGCCGTTGATAATGTCGGTCGAGGGTCGCTGCGTGGCAAGAATCATATGTATGCCCACGGCGCGGGCCTTGGCGGCGATGCGCGAGATAGGCAGTGAGATGTCCTTGCCGACGTTGGCTATAAGGTCTGCGAACTCGTCGACAACGACCACGATATACGGCAGGAAGCGGTGACCGTCCTCGGGGTTGAGGCGACGGCTGCGGAAACGCTGGTTGTAGGACTGGATGTCGCGCACACATGCCTTGCTCAGAAGCTCGTAGCGGTTGTCCATTTCCACGCACAGGGAGTTCAGGGTGGCGATCACCTTGGCGGGGTCGGTGATGATGGCGTTGTCCTCGTCCGGTATTTTGGCCATGAAGGCGTTGGTAATGGGTCGGTATAGCGAGAATTCCACCATTTTCGGGTCGACGAGCACGAATTTGAGCTCATCGGGGTGTTTGGAGTATATCAGCGAATTGATTATGCAGTTGAGACCCACCGATTTTCCCTGGCCTGTGGCGCCGGCAACGAGCAGATGCGGCAGTTTGGCGAGGTCTTCGATGTAAACGTCGTTCGAAATGGTCTTGCCGAGACACATGGGCAAGCTCATATGGTTGTTCTTGAACGCTTTGGATTCCAGAATGGAGCGCATCGACACCATCTGGCGTCGGCGGTTGGGCACTTCGATGCCGATTGTGCCGCGTCCGGGCATGGGGGCGATGATACGTATGCCCTCAGCCTTGATGGTCATGGCGATGTCGTCCTCGAGGCTGCGGATTTTCGAAATCTTGGTGCCTTCCATGGGCACAATCTCGTAGAGTGTCACCGTGGGGCCAATGGCGGCCTCGATGCGCTGTATTTCCACGCCGTAGCTCCGCAGACTGTTGATTATCATCTGCTTGTTGGCGTTCTGCTCATCGGTGTTGATTTCCACCTCGGATGTCCGTTCCAGCATGAGCGACGTGGGCGGGAAAACATAGTTGGAATGCGAGAGAGTGGGGTCGTACTGAGTGTCGAGGCCCAGGTGTGCGCCGTCGGCGGGTGCTGCGGACGTGGCGGTATTGTCGTCGCTGTCGTCGCCGGCAGTGCGGATAATCATTTCGGGCTCGCCGGGAGCGCTCTCGAGGGCTATGCCGGCGCGATACCCTGCGCCTTGTGTGGCGACAGGAGCTGCTGAAGCCACTGAGGCATCAGGTTCGGATTCCGCTTCCGTGTCGGTACCGTCGGTGGTGACAAGTAGTTCAAGCGACGCTGCCGTGTCCGGAATTTTCTCAATTTCGGCTTCTACGTGGGGCTCGGACTCGGTGTCGGTATCCTCGGGTATTGTTTCCTCAATGGTGTCGGCACCCAGAACATCGAGAGGGCTGTCGGCAAGGGAGGTTTCCGAGCTATCGTCAGTTTCTGCCACGGCGGCGCTCCTGCGTCTGGGTATGACAGCTCCTACGCCGTGAACGAGGGCCTTGAGAGGCTCCAGATAAACGGCTACGAGCAGGCCAGCGAGGGTGAGGGTCACCGCATAGGCGGTGAGCTCGCCGGCGTAGTCGATTATGTACTGGTTAATCCACTGCCCGTGGTAGCCGCCCGGCGGGAAGGTGGTGGCGGCGTTGAGGCTGAAGAGCCCGACGATAAGCGACACTGCAGCAGCTGTGAAGAAGCAGCGGAAGCTCAGTTTCCAGAAAGATATTTTCACCAGACCCATGAACGAGAGGCCGAGGATGAAGATATATACGGCGATGGCGAGCGAGCCTACGCCGAGGGTGTCGACCATCAGGAAGTGTGCCACTTTGGCGCCCACGGCATTGCCGGCATTTGCGACGACATCGCCGGCAGTGACTATCTCCGTGGGCGTTCGGCCCATGGTGACGTCCTGATCTACTTCGTTGTTTGCTATGAAGCTCAGACACATGAGCACACTCACAAGAGCCGACATGCAGAAGACGATGCCGGCGGCAAGGTGCAGCCTCGGGTCGCGGAAAAAAGACACTCCCTGTTTCTTGGCACGGCGGCGCGGACGGTCGTTGTCTTTGACCGACGGCCCTTTTTCATCGGGCACAGGACGTGCAGCTTTTTTCCGGGGAGCGCGCGGCGTGGGCTCGTCAAGGATGTCCGTTTCGTAGTCGTCGGTTTCGGGAGCTATCGGGCTTTTGATGTTCATTTCGGATAAATGATTGGAGTTGAGGAAAGAATGTGAAAAAAGGTTCAGAGCGCGGCAAGGCTGCGCAGCGCCGCCGACGGGTCCGGCGACCCGAAGATGTAGCTGCCGGCAACAAGGACGTCGGCGCCTGCGGCGGCGCACAGCGCGCCGGTTTCAGCGTTGATTCCGCCGTCGATTTCTATCAATGCCTTGGAGCCGGTGCGGTCCAGCAGGGCACGCAGCCGTTGTATTTTGTTGACAGTGTTGGCGATGAACGACTGGCCGCCGAAGCCCGGATTTACCGACATGAGCAGAACCATGTCGAGGTCGGCGGCGATATCCACCAGTAGCTCTACGGGAGTGGCCGGGTTGAGGGTCACGGCAGCCTTCATGCCGGCGGCGTGGATGGCCTGGACGGTGCGGTGCAGGTGCGTGCATGCCTCGTAGTGCACGTTCATCATGAAAGCGCCGCAGTCGCGCACACGTCCTATGTATTTGTCGGGCTCGACGATCATGAGATGTACGTCGAGCGGTAGATCGCATACGCGGCGCACTGCCTCGATGATCGGAAAACCGAACGATATGTTGGGCACGAACACGCCGTCCATCACATCGCAGTGAATCCAGTCGGCGCCTGCGGCGGCCACGGCGGAAACATCGGCGCCGAGGTGCCGGAAATCGGCGGAGAGTATAGACGGTGCTGTTATCATTTTTCAGTTTTTTTGTCGTTGCCCTGCTTTTTGCGGCCACGCATGGCGTGCCAGGCTATGTAGATAATGCAAAGACCCAGCAGCGAATATCCGGCGACGGTGAGATACGAGTTATATTTCTCTACGGCGTCGAAAAGCTGATCCGTGGTCACGCTCTGCGCCAGCCACCAGCCCAGGAATGCCAGAATGGCGTTCCATACCAAAGCACCCAGCGAGGTGTATAGGCAGAACAGCCATATGTTCATGCGCGCCAGGCCTGCCGGTATGGAGATGAGCTGACGCACAGCGGGAATGAGTCGGCCGATGAAAGTGGACACGGCGCCGTGGCGGTCGAAGTACTGCTCGGCGTGCTCAACCTTTTCCTTGTTTATCAGCAGGGCATGTCCCAGCCGCGAGTTGGCAAAAGCATAGACTATGGGGCGCCCTATCAGCAGCGACAGCCCGTAGTTGATCAGAGCGCCTACGAGAGCGCCCGCCGTGGCAACGAGAACCACAACAAAGATGTTCATATCGCCTTTGTCGGCAGCAAGATAAGCGGCCGGAGGCACCACCACTTCCGATGGAAACGGTATGAACGAGCTCTCTATCACCATGAATAAGAATACGAACAGATAGCTCGCATTGTCCACGAACCAGCGGAAGAACTCCGCGGCATCGAAGAAGTCGAATATCGAAAGGGGTATGAGTAGTTCCATAATTCTGCAGTTAGGACTACAAAATTAAGGATTATTTCTAAATTCTGCAATTCCGGCAAAAGTCTTTTGGTGACTTTAGCGAACTTTGATACTCAAGTTTCTGATTTGTCAGAACCTTGGGTTTGTCATTCTTCCGGAATGGCGTCGAAGCCGGCGGCGCGAACGGCGGCAACGACATCGGCGGCGTGGTGTTCGCCCTCGACGCGCGCTTTCCCGGCAGCGAGGTCCACTTCTACGTCTTTCACGCCGGCTACTGCGCCTATGCTGCGGCTCACGGCGGCCTGGCAGTGAGGGCAGTTCATTCCTTTGATGGTGTATTCCTTTGTCATGACACTCTGTATTTTATGTTTGAAGAAAAAGCGCTTTGCGAAAGCCACGGCCAGCAGAGCAACCAGCACGGCCGAGCACACGACCGGAAAGATTCCGAGAGCTTCGGCATGGCAGGCACCCTCGGCGGCGGCAGGCACGAACCAGCTGGCGGGCAGAAGATAATCCACCGCCATGCCGAAAGCAATGGCGCCGGTGGCTATCGACGCGAGGTATACTATTGCCGCCTTGCGCCCCATTTCGCGCGAGATGAGGGTGAATGAGGCGAAGTTCGCCGCCGGACCCGCCATGAGGAGCACCAAGGCAGTGCCTGGCGACAGTCCTTTGAGTACCAGCGACATGGCGATTGGTATCGAGCCGGTGGCGCATACATACATAGGCACGGCCACGACGAGGACGGCGAGCATAGACAGCAGCGGGTTGCGGCCCATCACAGCGAAAAAGTCGGCGGGAACATAAACGCTTATCAGCGCGGCGATGACGAGCCCGGCCACGAGCCAGCCGCCTATGCTGCCCACGAGGTCCACAAAGCCATAGCGCAACGCCAGCAGGCAGCGGGCACCGAACGAAGCGGGGAGCGCCTCGGAGCCGGTGTCATCCGTGTGCACATTGTCAGCCGCCTTCGTTTTCTCCGTTCTTCCTACGGCGATTCCGCCGGCTAATGCCGTGACGAGCGCCGCCACCGGCCTGACAATGGCAAAGGCAGGCCCGAGCATGGCCCATGTGGCGGCTATGCTGTCCACCCCCGTCTGCGGGGTGGCGATAAGGAACGATGTCGAGGCCGCTTTCGAGGCGCCCCCGCGCCGCATGGCTATCGCCGTGGGGAGCACGCCGCACGAGCACAGCGGCAGCGGGATGCCTAACAGGGCGGCCTTGGCGACAGAGCTCCAGCCCTTGCCGGCAAGATATCGCGCCATGGTTCGGCGCGGGATGAAAGCGTGCATCACGCCGGCTATGAGGAAGCCCAGCAGTATGTACGGCGCCATTTGCGCCAGCATGTATATGAGCGAGTGGAGTATCTGCATTGATTTTTTATGCAAAAATAGGGCTAAAGAAATGCAACCCGGTGGCAAAGTGCACAAAAAAGAGGCCGCGATGATTTTCGCGGCCTCTTTAAAGAGGTTATAAACAAGGCAATGTTATTTCTCGGCCTCGTTGAGGAGTTCGAGCATCTTGATTGCCGATACGGGAATGCGAGTACCGGGGCCGAAGATTGCGGCCACACCGGCTTTATAGAGGAAGTCATAGTCCTGGGCGGGGATAACGCCGCCGGCAGTAACCATGATGTCCTCGCGGCCGAGTTTGCGCAGTTCCTCGATAACCTGAGGTATGAGGGTCTTGTGGCCGGCGGCCAGCGACGATACACCGAGAATGTGGACGTCGTTCTCCACGGCCTGACGGGCAGCCTCGGCAGGGGTCTGGAACAGCGGGCCCATGTCGACGTCGAAACCGCAGTCGGCATAGCCGGTGGCTACCACCTTGGCGCCGCGGTCGTGGCCGTCCTGGCCCATTTTTGCTATCATTATGCGGGGCTGACGGCCCTCGCGTTTAGCGAAGTCGGCGCACATCTGCTGGGCGCGCTTGAATTCGGGATCTTGAGCAGTTTCGGAGGAGTACACGCCTGAAATAGTTCTGATTGCAGCTTTGTAACGGCCTACGACAGCCTCGCAGGCATCGGAAATTTCGCCGAGGGTTGCGCGGTGTCCGGCGGCCTTGACGGCCAGGTCGAGGAGGTTGCCCTCGCCGGTGCGCACGCATTCGGTAATTGCTTCGAGGTCGGCTTTCACCTGAGCGTCGTCGCGGTGAGCCTTAACGTCGTTGAGACGCTCTATCTGCTCGCGGCGTACTTCGGTGTTGTCGATTTCGAGGATGTCGATGGGGTCTTCGTGGTCCAGACGGTACTTGTTGATACCCACGATAGTCTGACGACCGGAGTCGATACGTGCCTGTGTGCGTGCCGAGGCTTCCTCGATGCGCAGTTTGGGCAGCCCTGTCTCGATGGCCTTAGCCATGCCGCCGAGTTTCTCGATTTCCTGAATGTGGTCCCATGCGCGGCGGGCTATCTCGTCGGTGAGGGCCTCCACATAGTAGGAACCGCCCCAGGGGTCGATGGCGCGGGTGACCTGCGTTTCTTCCTGAATGTATATCTGAGTGTTGCGGGCTATACGTGCCGAGAAGTCGGTGGGCAGGGCTATTGCCTCGTCGAGAGCGTTGGTGTGGAGGCTCTGGGTGTGGCCCAGGGCGGCGCCCATGGCCTCTATGCAGGTGCGGCCAACGTTGTTGAAGGGGTCCTGCTCGGTGAGCGACCAGCCGGATGTCTGCGAGTGTGTGCGCAGCGCCAGGCTCTTGGGGTTCTTTGCGCCGAAACTCTTGACGATCTTTGCCCAGAGCATGCGAGCGGCGCGCATCTTAGCCACTTCCATGAAGTAGTTCATGCCTATGGCCCAGAAGAACGACAGGCGCGGGGCGAAGGTGTCGATGTCCATACCGGCGTTTACACCGGCGCGGAGGTATTCAAGACCGTCGGCCAGGGTGTAGGCCAGCTCGATGTCGCAGGTGGCGCCGGCTTCCTGCATGTGGTAGCCCGAGATGGATATGGAGTTGAACTTGGGCATGTTCTTCGAGGTGTACTCGAAGATGTCGGCGATGATGCGCATGGAGAACTCGGGCGGGTAGATGTAGGTGTTGCGCACCATGAACTCCTTGAGGATATCGTTCTGGATGGTACCGGCCATTTCTTCGAGGCGTGCGCCCTGTTCGAGGCCTGCGTTGATGTAGAAGGCGAGGACGGGGAGCACGGCGCCGTTCATGGTCATCGATACCGACATTTTGTTGAGGGGAATGCCGTCGAAGAGCACTTTCATATCCTCGACAGAGCATATGGACACGCCGGCTTTGCCGACGTCGCCTACCACGCGCTCGTGGTCGGCGTCGTAGCCGCGGTGTGTGGCAAGGTCGAAGGCAACCGACAGACCTTTCTGACCGGAGGCGAGGTTGCGGCGGTAGAAAGCGTTGGATTCGGCGGCGGTGCTGAAGCCGGCGTACTGGCGGATGGTCCAGGGACGCAGGGGGTACATGGCGCTGTACGGGCCACGGAGGAAGGGAGGTATGCCGCTCATGAAGTTGAGGTGCTCGAGGCCCTCGAGGTCGGCGGCGGTGTATACGCTCTTGACGGGTATGAGTTCAGGCGTCTGCCAGTCGGCGGCGCTGTTCACGGCGGGTTTGGGACCGCATGTCCCTGCCGTGATGTCGATGTTTTTGAAATCGGGTTTCATAGTTTATGGCAGCAATATGCGGGTTACTTGTTGAGAAGACGGTTGTTGAAGTCACGGAGGGTATCGAGCACGTTGCAGCGTACGTGTACGAAATCGTTGATACCCTCGGCCTTGAGGGCGTCCATGCATGCGGGAGCGCCGGCAACGACGAACTCGGCGCGTCCTGCCAGAGCCTTGAAGGCCTTGGGAGCGAGCTCGGCATATTCGTCGTCGGAGGAGCACAGAACCACAACGTCGGCACCGGCGGCTACGGCAGCGTCGACACCGGCTTCGACGGTCTCGAAGCCCAGATTGTCGATAATCTCATAGCCGGCACAGCCGAAGAAGTTGGTGGAGAACTGTGCGCGGGCAAGGCGCATGGCAAGATTGCCGATTGTGAGCATGAACACTTTGGGACGCTTTGCAGCGGCCTCGGTGGCCAGACGCAGCTCCTCGAAGTCGGAGGCGGCGCGCTTGCCGCACAGAGCGTGTTCGCCGCGTTCTGCCGAACAGCCGCAGTGGCAGCTCTCGCCTTTTTCTATCTTCGATGCGGCGGTTTCGTTGATGTTGGGGTACTGGTTGGTGCCCAGAAGTATTTCCTTGCGGCGTGCCACGTCGGTGTGACGGCGTACACAGCTGTCGTTCACGGCGTCGGCCACTTTGCCCTCGGCAGCGGCGGCAAAAAAACCGCCGGCCTCCTCGGTGGCAAGGAAGAGCTTCCACGCCTCTTTTGCGAGGGAGTCGGTGAGCACTTCAACATAGTAGCTGCCGCCGGCGGGATCCACAACCTTGTCCATGTGGCTTTCTTCCTTGAGGAGGAACTGCTGGTTGCGGGCTATGCGCTCGCTGAAGGTGTCGGGGGTGCGGTAGGGGGTATCGAAGGGAGTGGTGACGATGGAGTCCACGCCGGCCACGCATGCCGAGAACGTCTCGGTCTGGCTGCGCAGGAGATTGACGTGAGCGTCGTAGATGGTCTGGTTGAAGCGCGAGGTGAAGGCGCATACGTGCATCTTGGCGCTGGCGAGGTCGGCGGGTTTGTACTGCTCGACAATCTGTGCCCACAGCAGGCGGGCGGCACGGAATTTGGCGATTTCCATGAAGAAGTTGCTCGATACACACATATCGAATTTTATGCGTGAGGCAACCTCGTCGGCACTGCGTCCGGCGTCGGTGAGCAGGGTGAGCCAAGCGGCACCCCATGCCAGGGCATAGCCCAGTTCCTGGTATATGAACGCGCCTGCATTGCCGAGAATAACGCTTTCCACGGCGAGGCAGCGCAGACCGGCCACGGGAGCCACAGCATCGAGGAGCTCGCAGGCGCGGGCGGCGATGGCGGCGGTATCCACGTCCTTGGCGCCGTGACGAAGCACGGGTTTGAGGGGGTCGTATGCCACCGAGCCGCGGAAGGTGTCGGCGCAACCGGCGGCCTCGACGAGGCTTACCAGGGCTTTGGCAACCGCAACGGCCTTTTTGGGGCAGCAGCGCAGGTTGATTTCCACTTTTGCGAGGTCTATGCCGCGCAGCATGATGTCGAGTCCGGAGGGGTCGTCGACGGTGAAGCCCAGCGAGGTCACGCCCTTGCCGAGAACTTCCACAGCCACGGCGTTGGCGGCTTCGGGGCTGTCGGCGATGATGTCCTGGCGGGTGAGCCAGTCGTTGTCCGTGCGTGTGCCGCGTACGTAGGGGTACTGGCCGGGAAGGCTGCCTGTGGTCTTGAGGTCGGCGATATCTTCGGCGCGGTAAACGGGCTGAACATTGAAGCCCTCGTTGGTGCGCCATACCAGTTTCTTGTCGAAGTCAGCTCCTTTGAGGTCTGTCTCCACCTTTGCGCGCCACTCCTGGTAGCTCGTAGGCGGGAACTGGTCGAACAATCTTTCTTTTTTTTCTGCCATTTGATTGTTTGATGTATGGTTGTTTGTTTCGTGAGTTTCAGGGTACAGATATTGCCATAGGGAACGGGCGTTCCCTATGGCGCTGCAAAAATAGCAATAATTTAGAAATTAACCAAATATTTGCTGTCGGGGCTGCTCCCGGTGTTTTTCAGCGGATGGCTATGACCTCTATTTCCACCAGAACGTTCTTGGGCAGGGTTCGCACGGCCACTGCCGAGCGGGCAGGGTAGGGCTCGCTGAAGGCGGCCGCATATACGCCGTTCATTGCAGCGAAATGGTTCATGTCGGCAAGGAAAACGGTGGTTTTCACCACATTGTCCATCGTCAGGCCGGCTTCGGCGAGAATAGCGCGCACGTTGGCGAGGCTCTGTGCGGTCTGGGCTTCGATACCTTCGGGAATGTTGCCGGTAGCGGGGTCGACGGGTATCTGACCGGAGGCGTAGACAAATGTGCCCGTGTCGATTGCCTGGCTGTAGGGGCCGATGGCACCGGGGGCTGCGGCGGTTGCTATTACTTTTTTCATTGTAGCTTGATATTTAGATGGTTTTTGGTTGTTCTGTCGGTTTTTCGTGTTCATTGCCCGGAACAGGCTCGGTCAACAGCGACGACATCAGGATCGAACCCGTCAATTGGCTCATGCGGGCGGTGAGTTGTCCGTAGGTTTTCTCCACAAGCGGGAAATTGCGCGTGAAATCGGGGATGAAATTGTGCGAGCCAAGGCCATAGTTGGCGCGGAAGAGCTGCGCGAGGGTGAATTTCGAGGGGTCGACGGCAAGCTGGAAGCCGTACTCGTCTTTCTTTTGGCCGATCATTACCCGGGAGAGTATGCCGGCGGCGCACAGCCGGTCGGTGACGTTGGTCACCAGCCGTGCCGGCAGGTCGTAGAGGTCCATAAGCTCGCGGGCGGTTACGGCGGGGTGTCCGTCGACAAAACGGCGTGTCATCACGGCGGCGATGGCTATCATGGCCTTGCCGCGGTAGTCCGGCGATATGTTGCTCACCTCCTGGTCGAGATTGAAGGCGAAGACGTTCTGCCCCGAATAGCATATGACGGCGCCGGCAAGCACAACCATCCACACCAGCTGCAGCCAGAGCAGCAGCAGCGGAACGAAGGCAAAGCTGCCGTAGATGGCGTTGTACTTGGCCACATACAGAGTGCCGGTGACAAATAGCCACTGGAGCACCAGACAGCCGGTGCCGGCTATGGCGCCGGAGATGAAGGCGTTGATGAAACGCACTCTGGTATAGGGGATGAGGATGTATACGGCGGTGAAGAACAGCCACGTCATCAGCACCGAGGCACCCTCGACGATGGCGCTCACCACCGGCGTCATGAAGCTGAAATTGAAGATTTCGGCGAGCGTGGAACTGAGCAGTATGTGGAGGCCGCTGACGCAGATCATCAATATCGGCAGAATGAGGAGCATGGCCGTGTAGTCGCTGATTTTGCGCCACATGCTGCGGCTCTCAGGCTGGCACCATATGAGGTTGAAGGTATTCTCTACGTTGGAAATCAGCGAGATGAGGGTCCACAGCAGGAAAAGGATGCCTGCGCCGACAAAAATGCCCTCCGAGGCCTGACTCAGATAGCTCTCCACAAAGTTGACGGCATATCGGATGGCAGTGTGTTGGGCGGGAAAGAGGGCGAAGAGTTCGTCCTTGAGGACTGACTGAAAGCCGAAGCCGCGCCCTATTGCCAGCAGGAGGGCCAGGGCGGGCACTATTGCCAGCAGTGTTCGGTAAGTCATGGCGCAGGCCTGGGTCTGTATGTCGCGGCTCATGAACGAGCGCACCGACAGGTTGAGCGTGCGCAGGATGTTGATCTTCCAGTTTCTTCGCGGGTCGCTCCATACGCCCGTAGATACGTAGTTCCACAGCGATGTCATGCGGTGGACGATACGGTCGAAGCGGTTGGCGGGTTTAGCGGAAGGTTCCATGCCGTAGTGATGATCAGAATTCCACGCCTATGCCCCCGAAAACGGTGTAGCGGGTAATGGCGGCGTTGACAATGAGCTTGCGGTAGTTGTATACGAAGTGGATGCCGGCGTCGAAACGGTAGCTCATCTTCAGGCGTGTCTTTGGCGGGTCGTCGTCGGCGCGCAGGTGCGCGTCTTCCATGTCATATACTATTTTTCCTCTGGCGGCGGTGCCGACCACGGGTATCACGCGGAAATTGCGGGTTACAGGCAGCTGATATCCCAACTGCACCATTGCCGATGCTGTGTTTTTGCCGCTGGGCCTTGTGCCGTCGGGGAGTTTGCAGGTACCCACACCGCCGATGGTGATGTGCACGCCGTAGACCGTCACGCCGAAGCCCATGACAGCAACATCGCTGTCGAAATGATAGCCGGCGTTGGCGCTGACATTAATGCGCTCGCGGTTTACTTCGCGGAATGGCCACCACTCGGTGGCGCCGGCGCCGGCGAGGCTGCATATTAATAATATAAGGAGCAGGGTGTGTCGCATGTGGGTTATGGTGAGGGGAGAGGGTGTGTCAGCGGGCAAGCACGCAGCGCACTTTGCCCACCGGCAGCTTGCCTTCGAGTTTGAGGGGCGTGCGGTCGGCCGATGTGGCTATCCATGCGTCCATGTCGTCGGAGCTCTTTCGTCCGCCGCCGCTGGTGAAGATGAAGCGCACGTGGTATGCGGGGCTTTCGCCGCGCACGCTCTCCACATTGTCGATGCCCAGGTATCGGATTGTGAGCAGTTCCTTCTGTTTGCCGGAGAAGATGTCGATGCTCTCGGTCTGACCGGGCGTCCAGTCCTGGAAAGGCAGCGACCGCATGTAGTAGAACGAAGTGAGCATGTCGACGGCGCGGTTCTCGGCTGTCATCTCGCGCTGTTCGTCGATGTGGAGCACATCGCGCTTGAACACCCGGCGGGTGCATATTCCCCGCACGGTGCCGGCCTCCGAGTAATCGTAAGCCACCACATCGTGCTTGTGCTCGTTGCCCTCGTGGGCTATTTTTTCGTAATACAGAGGCGTGAAGTTCTCGTATGTCATACGCCCTATCAGGGTGTCGCGCACCTTGTAAATTCTGTCGGCCCATGGTGCTGAATGTGCTGTCAGGCGGGCATGGTACATATCCGGTCCGTGCTGGAGGCTCAGCGTGGCCTCGCCGGCTTTTTTGTTGATGAGTCCCCACTTGAACATCACGTTGTAATGGAGTGTCTCCGCGGGGAGAGTGACGCCGGAACGTTCGTGGTTGCGGGCAGCGGCGGCGGCCGGCATGCCGAGCAGCAGGGCTATCAGTATTATTCGGAAGATGACAGAACGCATAGTGTGCTGAAACAAAGGGGTTGACTGCGGGGCTTTGTCAGCCGCCGGCGGGAATTTTGATACAAAGTTTCCGATGGTTTCCCAGCCCTATGTTCGGGGCGTGGGCATCGGCGGGAAAGAATATGGCCATCTGCCCCACTTTGACGTGGAGGAGACTGTGGGCGGCATCGCCCCAGAAAGCGATGTCGGAGTCGGCGTCGTAGGCCGCACGCTCGTGGCGCAAGGTGCCGGCGGGGGCCCAGCCTATCGTTTCGGTGCCTTTGAGGGGCACGTGGATGTCAATGAACTGCCGGTGTGTTTCGAGGGTGGCGGCTTCGCGCGGTCTCAGTGCCGGCTCTTCAAACTTAACAACCACACCCCTGCCAATGTTTAGCTCGCCGGCGCTGAAATCGGCGGCGTTGAAGGCGCGCAGCCACTGCAGGGCGTGGGCCAGTGTTGCCGAAATAGGTTCGTAAGTATCGGAATCGTCGATGCGACAGAGTATCATTATATTTGTTTTTTTGAATTTCGAGAGGTTATGGGATTGTGTGGAGGGCGGGTCACAGGGCGCCGGCGGTGTCGTCATCGTCGAATTCCAGGGGCAATTCGGCACGTTTGGCCTGCTCTATGCGCTTGCGGCGCCAGCAGCGGCGGCACACGGCCACATAGCGGTCGTTACCTCCAATCTCCACCTGGGCGCCCTCGCTCAGGATGTTGCCCTGGGCGTCGATACGGGCGTTGATAATGGTTTTGTGTCCGCAGTTGCAGGTGCTCTTTATCTCGTCGATAGTGTCGGCGATCTCGAACAGACGGCGCGACCCCTCGAAGAGGTGGCTCTTGAAGTCGGTGCGCAGGCCGTAGCACACAACGTTGCTGCCGATATCGTCGACGATGCGCGACAGCTGGTCTACCTGTGCTTCTGTGAGGAACTGCGCCTCATCGATAAGGTACCAGTCCACAATCCGGCCTTCGGTTCGGTAAAGGTCGCGGGCGAATTCGTAGAGGTTGGTGTTCTGGTATATCCATCGGCACTGCCGCTCTATGCCTATGCGGCTGCGTATCACGTTCGTAGCCTCGCGGGTATCGATAACGGGTTTGAGACACATGTAGTCCACGTGTCGTTCCTCAAAGTTGTAGGCCGTGGTGAGCAGCAGGGCTGTTTTGGCCGAGCCCATGGTGCCGTAGCGGAAATATAGTTTGCCTTTTCTGTACATATCAAGAGCGGAGTATTGCCCGGCAAGGGGTGAGATGCCGTGCACGCGTGGACAAAATTAGGCAAAAAAGCCCGAACGGCCAAGCCGCGGCACCAAAAAAAGAAAAAGAAAACTCCCGGCCGCGCGGGCCGGGAGTGCAAACTGAGATTCGGGTATTTACGCCCGGCATAGCCGTTGACAGCCGCCGCAGCGTATTAATTATTGTGCATTATGCATTATGCATTGTGCTTACTTATCGAGGTGTTCGTACTTGAGGGTCATCGAGGGCTGGTCGCAAACCTCGGAGGGGCCGAAGTACTGGATAGGGCCGGGATATATGTAGCAGGTGTTATGCGCCCAGTCATCGCGCAGAGAGGCGAATTTGCGGAAGGGGGCACCGTCGAGGCGCACGAGGGCTTTCTGTATCACGGGTTTGTCTTCGGCGTTTCGGCGCTCGATGTTCATCATCATGGTGATGGGTATGCCGCCGGGAATCCACTGCACGGCAGGTTTCACCAGATTGCGCACGGCCGACATATATCCGGTGACGCCGGCGTTGATGAGAGCGGCGGCGTTATAGCCCAGCGAGTAGCAGTAGTCGGCGTCGAAGTTGGAGGGGTCGGCGCAGCGGCCTTCGTAGCCGAAGAAGTGGTGGAGGGGCGAGAACTTTCCGCCGGCAGCCTTGAAGTCGGCGTTGGCTGCGAGTTTTGCGGCCACCAGTTCGCTGAGGAGCTTCTCGGTTTCTATGAGCGATACCTGCACGTTTCCGTGGGGGTCGCGGTCGAGCATGAGCTGGCGTGCCACGCTCTCGGGGAGTTTCTGCAGGGCAGCCACATTTGCGGCGTCGAGGTTGCCGAGGATGAAGGCTGTGAGTTCTTCCTCGTTCATGGCGGCTACCTTGTCCTTGTTCGCGCCGAGCAGTTCGTTGAGCTCGCGGATGAGTTTCTTATATTCGGGAATGAATTCGATGAGGCCTTCGGGGATGAGGACGGTGCCGAAGTTGTTGCCGTCGGCGGCGCGCGAGGCAACGATGCCGGCAATATAGTCCACGATCTGGTCGAGGCTCATGCCGTTCTGCTCCACTTCTTCGGAGATTATGCAGATATTGGGCTGGGTCTGCAGTGCGCATTCCAGGGCGATGTGGCTTGCCGAGCGGCCCATAAGCTTGATGAAGTGCCAGTACTTCTTTGCGGAGTTACAGTCACGCTGTATGTTGCCGATAACCTCGGAGTAAACCTTCGTGGCGGTGTCGAAGCCGAAGGATGTCTCGATCTGAGCGTTCTTGAGGTCGCCGTCGATGGTCTTGGGACAGCCAATCACCTGGATGCCGGTGTTCTTTTCCTTATAATATTCGGCCAGGATGGCGGCGTTGGTGTTGGAGTCGTCGCCGCCGATAATCACCAGGGCGGTGATGCCCAGCTCGCGGAGGATCTCGAGGCCTTTTTCGAACTGGTCAACCTTTTCGAGCTTTGTGCGGCCGGAACCGATGATGTCGAAGCCGCCGGTGTTGCGGTATTCGTTGATTATGGGAGCGGTGAGCTCTATATATTTATGATCCACGAGACCGCCGGGGCCCATGAGGAAGCCGAACAGGCGCGAGTCGCGGTGTATTTTCTTGATGCCGTCAAAAAGACCGCAGATAACGTTGTGACCGCCGGGGGCCTGGCCGCCCGAGAGTATCACGCCCACGTTGAGGGGCTTGCCGGCAACGGGGTTGGGGTTCTTTTCAAAACGAATTTCGGGAAGACCGTAGGTGTTGGGGAAGAGCTGGCGTATGGCAGCCTGATCGGCTACTGATTCTGTGGGACGTCCTTCAACTACCTTTACGGGTCCTTGAAGAGCAATGGGAAGCTTGGGCTGGTAGGCCGCGCGTGCTTTCTGTAATGCGCTTTTTTTCATTGTGAAATGTGTATGGATCGTAGTTTTGATTTACGTGTGGTAATTTTCTGCAAAGTAATAAAAAAAAGTTGACAAAACAGCTTTTCGAAATGTGAATAAGTGTTGCGAGGGCTTGATGCGACGCCTATTTTTTTGCCGCACGCTTGCATACTATGTTCAAAAGCCTTAATTTTGCGGCACAACGCCCCGAACAACTAATCGATATATCCAGGATATAATGAAAAAGACATTCCTTATTGCCGCCGCGCTGATAGCGGTGCTGTTGGGTTCCTGTACCGACAAGGGCCCGTCGCCTCTGGTAGAGCAGGCCGAGCGTCTGCAGAGTGAACTGACGCCGTTGGCTGCCGACAGCCCCATGTACCTTGACTCCATCAAGGTCAGCTATGCCGACGCGGCGATGACAGTGGCCATCTCGTTCGCCGACCCTGCTGTCAACCCTGACGATTACTCTCAGGCTCTCGTGGAGTATGTGGTCGCCCAATATCTCAAGGCCCATCCGGGAGCCGGACTCGATGCCGTGCTCAATGGTCTGAGCGACGAGGACGGCGCTCTCGACATAGTGCTCACGGGCCGCAGCGGCAGCTCCCGCACATACACCATAGGGCATCGGCGCCTCAAGCAGCTTTACCGCCAGCGCCCCATGGAGCTGAACTTCAACGAAGTGAAGAACAATGTGGCCTCACTTATGGCCGCACGCTGCAACGCCTACCGCCTTGGCGTCAACGCCACCGACGCCACCTTTGCCATCGACGGCGGCTTTGCCCAGTATACGCTCACCTTCGCGTCGGCGTCGGCATTCTCCAACCAGACCCAGGGCAGCATTCTGGGCCGATATCTGCCGGGTCTGCGCGAACAGTACGAGAACTACGGTGCCTGCCGCCCCATGATAGAGGAGCTGCTCCGCAGCCTCGGCATCGACGGTTATCGTTTTATCTACACCACCCCCGACGGCAGCGAGTCGAAGCGTGCCGCCGCCCCCTGGCGTTCGCTTAACTGACCTGAACCATGAATATAGTAGACCGTTTTCTGAATTACGTCAAGTTCGACACGCAGAGCGACGAACTTACGAATATGACGCCGAGCACACCTGGACAGATGGTGTTCGCGCGTCGCCTCAAAGAAGAACTCGAGGCCATGGGCCTCACAGAGATAACGCTTGACGACAATGGCTATCTTATGGCCACGTTGCCCGCTAATACCGACGCGGCAGTGCCCACCGTAGGTTTCATAGCTCATCTGGACACCAGCCCGGACATGAGCGGCCGCCACGTCAACCCGCGCATTGTCAGCGCCTACGACGGCGGCGACATCGTGCTGAACGAGGCGGCGAACATCGTGCTGTCGCCGCGCGATTTCCCCGAACTGCTCGACTATAAAGGCCAGGACCTCATAGTTACCGACGGCAACACCCTGCTGGGCGCCGACGACAAGGCCGGCATCGCCGAGATCATATCCGCCGTCGACTATCTTATGCATCATCCCGAAATCAAGCACGGCAAAATCCGCATAGCCTTCAATCCCGACGAGGAGATAGGACTGGGTGCCCATAAATTCGATGTTCAACAGTTCGGCTGCGACTGGGCATATACCATGGATGGAGGCGCCGTCGGCGAACTCGAATTCGAGAATTTCAACGCCGCCGTGGCAAAGGTTACCTTCGCCGGCCGCAACGTGCACCCCGGATACGCCAAGCACAAGATGGTGAACTCAATGCGCATTGCCAACCAGTTCATCATCATGCTGCCGCGCTGGGAAACGCCCGAGCACACCGAGGACTACGAAGGTTTCTATCACCTTGTGTCGATGGAAGGCACCGTGGAGAAAACAGTGCTGACATATATAGTCCGCGACCACGACCGCGACCGCTTTGAGCGCCGCAAAAAGGAGCTGGAGCACCTCGCCCGCAAAATAAACCACGAGTTTCCGGATTGCTGCACCCTTGAAATCAAGGATCAGTACTACAACATGCGCGAGAAAATCGAGCCGGTGATGCACGTTATCGACATTGCCGAGGAGGCCATGCGCCGCAGCGGCGTGGTACCCAAAGTACAACCCATACGCGGCGGCACAGACGGTGCTCAGCTCTCGTTCAAGGGCTTGCCGTGCCCGAACATATTTGCCGGAGGCCTCAACTTCCACGGCCGCTATGAGTTTGTGCCCATACCGTCGATGGAGAAGGCCTGCGCCGTAGTTGTGGAGATTGCCCGTCTGGTGGCGGGAATGACCCGTTGAGCGGCACTGCGGGGCGCCCCCTGTTAGTGGTGGTAACCGGCGCCACGGCATCGGGCAAAACCGACCTTGCCATCGATCTCGCCGAGCACTATGGCACTGCCGTGGTAAACGCCGATTCGCGCCAGCTCTACGCCGCCCTGCCCATAGGCACGGCGGCGCCCACGGCGGCGCAGCGTTCGCGTGTGCCTCATTATTTTGTGGGCACACTCGCGCTCGATGCCTATTACAGCGCCGCTATCTATGAGCGTGAGGCACTGGCGGTGCTCGCCGGGTTGTTCCGGCACAATCGCGTGGCGGTGGTGTGCGGAGGCTCGATGATGTATATCGACGCCCTTGTGCGCGGCATCGACGATATGCCGGACGTCAGCGCCGGCACTCGTGAATATGTGCTGTCGTTGCTCGAGCAGCACGGTCTCGACGGCCTGCTGGCGCAGCTTCAGATTGTGGACCCCGATTATTATGAGATTGTGGACCGCGCGAACACGCGGCGTGTGGCTCACGCCCTGGAGATTAGCCTCGAGGCAAAGGTGCCGTATTCAACCCTGCGTACCGGCCGCGTGGCTGTCAGGCCGTTCGATGTGATTAAATTTGCAATCGACCGTCCGCGCGACGAACTCTATGCGCGGATAGGAGCGCGCGTGGACGCCATGCTCGCCGACGGTCTTGTGGC
Organism: Muribaculaceae bacterium; assembly: GCA_017621055.1. Classification (GTDB taxonomy): domain Bacteria; phylum Bacteroidota; class Bacteroidia; order Bacteroidales; family Muribaculaceae; genus CAG-873. Next base: position 124,630 of record JAGATX010000002.1, read on the forward strand.
CGAGGCCCGCGCGGCCCTCGCACAAGGCGATTTCAATTCGCTCAACACGGTTGGATATAAAGAGATAGCCGCGTACCTGCGGGGTGAATGCACCCTCGCTGAAGCACGCGACAAAATAGCGCGGAACACCCGCGTATATGCCAAGAAACAGCTCACGTGGCTTGCCCGCGACCCGTCGGTGGTGCGTCTGCACCCCGACGGGGCGTTCGACCAGGCCGTAAGAGCTATCGACGTTGTTCTCCGGTGACTGCTGCCGGAGCCGGCGGCGGTGTCTGGGCGGGAGCTGTCTGATTGCCGGCTTTGCGGGCCTCCAGCTGTGCCGGGTCGAGCATGAGCTCGTAGATCTGGCGGGTGTCGGCGGCGTTGAGCTTGTAGTAACCGCCTATAGTCTCGCCCTTGTTGATGTGGAGTTTTGTCACCATCGTGTCGATGTCGGGCTCGTCGATACCCAATCCCTTGAATGTTGTGGGCATGCGCAGCACGGCGCTGAAGAAGGCGCGCAGCGACGCTACGGTGTCGATGGCGGCCGTGCGGTCGTCGCGAGCGTCGACATTGAAAATCCTGCGTCCTAACTGCGCCACTTTCGAGGGCTTGTGGTGCGCCATGAATGCCATCCACGCCGGCACTACCACTGCCAGACCGGCACCGTGGGCTATTTTGGGGTACATTGCGCTGATTTCATGCTCCATGGCGTGCGATACCCAGTCTTCGCGGCGTCCGCAGCCGACAAGGCCGTTGTGTGCCAGCGTGCCGGCCCATTCTATGTTGGCGCGTGCCTGATAGTCGGTGGGATCGGTGAGCGCGCGCGGCGCCTCGGTCATGAGTGCCATGAGCAGGCCTTCGGCCAGACGGTCGGTGACCTCCACGCGCGGGGTGGTGGTGAAATAGCGCTCCAGAATGTGGGTCATCATGTCAACCACGCCGACGGCGGTCTGGTAAGCCGACAGCGTGAAGGTCATTTCGGGGTTTATGACGGCGAAACGGGGGCGCAGTATGCTGTCGGTGCGCAGCGAGATCTTTATTGCGCCGTCGGTCTTGGTTATCACGCAGTTGCCGGAGCCTTCCGAGCCGCTGCCGGGGATGGTGAGGAGCACGCCGACAGGCAAGGCCTCCTTGATCTGGCTTTTGCCGCTGAAAAAGTCCCAGAAATCGCCCTTGTAGGGAATGCCGGCGGCTATTGCCTTTGCGGTATCTATCACCGAGCCGCCGCCGACGGCCAGCAGACCGTCGATGTTCTTTTGCCTCCCGAGCCTGATGCCCTCGTACACAAGGGTGTCGGTGGGATTGGGCTGCACGCCTCCGAGTTCCACATGCTCGATGCCGAGAGTGGCGAGAGAGGTGCTGATACGGTCTATCAGGCCGTTGTTCTTGGCATATGCCTTGCCGTAAACTATCATTACCTTGGTGGCGCCGGTAAGAAAGGTGAGCATGCCGATTTTCTCTTCGGTACCTCGACCGAATTCGTAGAGCGTGGGGCTGTAATATGTGAAATTGTCCATAATGCTGGTGAATGTATGGCAAGTATGCGGACTTGCAGGCCGGTGGCAACGAAATTGCCGGAATTACTTTATAAACACCGTGGGTTTGCTCTTGTTCACATTAAGAGCCTGTTCCCTAATATATGTTACATTCTCGGCCGCATATCGTAGAACGGATTTTGACATGTGGAGAAGGAGTGTACTTGCAGTACACGACTGATGAACAGGGCAAAAGACGTCTGCGACATGCGCTCAGAAACTATTATTTTTTCAATTGGATATACAACATAATTTAAAATATAGCCTTTAGCCTCAATGAAGTCAGCATCGCCTCGGTCGCTTTTTGGCGCTTTTGTCCGCCGTCCTCGGTCGTTATGGTACACCATAACTCCCTCAGCCATCTGACAAAATCCCTCAAAAATCGACCGTCGAGAATTTAACATATATTGGGGAACAGGCTCTAATAACCATACGGCGGAATTTTTTCGGCGGCGTAGGGGTCAGGACCGTATTCATTGTCGGGCGCCGACGGCTTGCAGAGCCATACTATGCCGAGAACACACAGAGCGAGAAGGCCTCCTAAGATGACGAAGCGCACGAGCAGCGAAAATAACATCGCGCCATGGGAACCGGTGCCGCAAAGGGTGTCGAGAAGTAAGGAGCCCAGATTTAGCACAACCGGTGCTGCTGCAAACAGTGCGGTCCACCACCCGGAGCGGCCGGTGTCGTGAAGACGGCGCGCAAATATCGCAAGGTTTGGTATCAGAGTGGCGATACTGTAAACATAGAACAGGACTATGGGTACCAACAGCAATATGTATGCCTGGTCGAACATGTGGCTGTATATCGACAAAGGATCGCTGTAGTTGTATGCCGCATGGTTGTTTATGGCTCGTGTCAATATTTTGACCAACAGTAACATGGCCGGGATGAAATAGAGCACGAAGCCGATTATGGCATTGAAGAGCTGGGCATACCAGTATTCGGCGCGGGTGGAGCGCCCGCGGAAGTCGGCGTAGCGCTGAAAAAACAGCCTTATTGCGCCCGGAAAGTTGACATTGGTGGTCATGATGTAAATATTAACGGATTTGACGGCGGCACAACCGCCGCCATCGGCAAAGTTAGCAATTATTTTCCGGATGGGAACTTTGGGCCTTACGGTACGAAATTGCAAATTAAGCCCCTGCGAGGTTAAAGTTGTCTAAATAATGTTAATGAGGCGCGTCTTCTTTCTCCGGCTTGGGTTGAAAAGTTGAGAGGAATTGGGAATTACGGAGGTTAATGACTACTTTTGCAGAGAAATGCAAAGAGAAATACTAAAGGAACGCATGAAATACACGACAGCATATTTTTCGGGTCTGGTTGAAGCGGCGCTTGCCGACCTTGAATACCCGGCGGGCACCCCGCGGCTTTTCGAACCGATACGCTACACTCTCGAGGGTGGCGGCAAGCGGCTGCGGCCGTCGCTGCTGCTGGCAACCTACGCGGCGCTGAGCCACCGCGATGCCGCCGAGGTGATGAATCAGGCCCTGGCAGTGGAGATGTTCCACAATTTCACCCTTCTTCACGACGATGTGATGGATCGTGCCGAGCTGCGGCGCGGAAGGCCAACCGTGCATGTTCGCTGGAACAGCAATGCCGCCATTCTCAGCGGCGACGCCATGCTCACCCTCTCCACCATGCTGCTGGCGCGCTGCGACAGCCGTCAGCTGCCGGCGCTGCTCGGTCTCTTCGATACCACGGCCATGGAGGTTTATCAGGGCCAGCAGCTCGACATGGAATTCGAGCGGCGCAATGATGTGACCGTGAACGAGTATCTGGAAATGATCCGCCTGAAGACCTCGGTTCTTCTGGCGTGTGCCTGCGCCATGGGCGCTCGTCTTGCCGGCGCGCCCGAGAAGGTGGTCAATGCCATGTATGCTTATGGCGAGGACCTCGGCCTTGCCTTCCAGCTGCGCGACGACTGGCTGGATACCTACGGCGACGCCGCTGTCTTCGGCAAGGAAATCGGCGGCGACATTCTCAACCGCAAAAAGACGTGGCTGCTCATTTCTGCTCTCGGCGAGGCTCCCGACGAACTCGGCGGAATACTCTCCGAGGATCTCGACGATGCCGAACTAATTCGCCAGGTGAGGGGAGTGTACGACAGCCTCGACCTGGGCGCACGCTGCTGCGCGCTGGCCGACCGCTACGCCGCCAAGGCCGTCGACAGCCTCGGCGCCGTGCCTCTCGACGCTCCCGCCCGCGAATTTTTTGAGAAACTGGCCGCCGAGGCCTCTCGCCGTAATCACTGATGATAGATACTCATACCCACCTTTATATGGCCGATTATGTCGGCGACGACGCTCCCGCCGGCAGCATTGCCGGCTGTGTGGCGGCGGTGGAACGCGCCGTCGCCGCCGGCGTGAGCCATATGGTGCTCCCTAATGTCGATGCCGGGTCGATAGCGCCGATGAAAGCCCTTGCCGCCGCCACGCCGGGAGTTACGGTGATGGCCATGGGCGTGCACCCCACGGAGATACCCGCCGATGCCGACGCCATGCTCGCCGTTGTGGAGCGCGAGCTTGCCACGGGCGCGTATGCCGCTGTCGGAGAGGTTGGCATCGACCTTTATTGGGATGCGTCGAACGTCGACCGGCAGCAGCAGGTGTTCGACGCCCAGATGGCCATGGCGCGGCGTTACGGCCTGCCCGTGCTTATCCATTGCCGCGATGGTCTCGATGCCGCCCTGGAGGTGCTCGAGCCTTATGCCGACGTCCCTGCCGTGTTCCACAGCTTCGGCGGCAACCGCGAGGATGTGGAGCGCATAATAGCCTCGGGCATACGTTATTTTGGCATCAACGGGATAGTCACTTTCAAGAATACAACCCTGCGCGAGGTGCTTCCGGCAATACCTCGCGAGCTGCTGCTCACCGAAACCGACGCGCCTTTTCTGGCGCCCGTGCCGCACCGAGGCAAGCGCAACGAGAGTGCGTTGCTGCCGCTGGTGGGCGAGGTCATGGCGCGCACGCTCGGCATGAGCTTCGACGAACTCGACGCCCTCACCGAGGCCAATGCGCGGCGTTTTATTCCGGCTATCGGGGCAGCACGTTGACACGCAGGGCGGCATAAGCCCTGTCGGCTTTGGCTCGCGCTTCGTCAAGGGTGTCGGCAGTGGCGAGGATAACGCCCATACGGCGGTGTCCGTTCACTTCGGGTTTGCCGAAGATGCGCAGCTGCACTCCCGGCTCGGCAAGAACATTCTCGAGGTTGTCCATCTCTATTTTGTCGGTGTTGCCCTCCACCACAATGGCGCGCGATGCCGACGGCCCCAGAAACCGCACGGCGGGCACCGGCAGACCGAGCAGGGCGCGGGCGTGCAGGGCGAATTCGCTGAGGTCCTGTGATATCATGGTCACCATGCCGGTGTCGTGGGGGCGCGGGGACACTTCGCTGAAAATCACGTCATCGCCCTTGACAAAGAGCTCGACGCCGAAGATACCGTATCCGCCGAGGGCATCAGTGATGGCGGCGGCTATCTTCTGCGCTTTTTCGCGTGCGGCGGCGCTCATGGGCTGCGGTTGCCAGGAAGTGCGGTAATCGCCCTCGACCTGGATGTGCCCCACCGGCTCGCAGAACACCGTTCCGCTCACCGAGCGCACTGTCAGCAGGGTTATCTCATAGTCGAAGTCCACAAAACCTTCGACAATCACACCGCCGGCGCCGGCGCGGCCGCCGCTCTGCGCCTCGGCCCATGCCGGCACTATCTGTTCGGGTGTGCGCACAGTGCTCTGTCCGTGGCCCGACGAACTCATCAGCGGTTTCACCACCACCGGCAGACCAATGGCCTCGATGGCGGCGCGGAATTCTTCTTCGGAGTTTGCAAAGCGGTAAGGCGATGTTGGCAGACTCAGCTCTTCGGCGGCGAGACGGCGAATGCCCTCACGATTCATGGTCAGCCAGGCGGCGCGCGCCGTGGGCGTAACCTTGAAGCCCTCCTGCTCCAGCTCCAGCAATTTGGGAGTTGCGATGGCCTCGATTTCCGGGATAATGTGGTCGGGACGCTCCATCTCCACGACTTCTCGCAAGGTGGTGCCGTCCAGCATATTGAACACATAGCTCCGGTGAGCTGTCTGCATCGCCGGAGCCATGGGGTATTTGTCGCATGCCACAACTTCCACGCCGAGGCGCTGCAGTTCGATGGCCACTTCTTTGCCGAGTTCGCCGCTGCCTAAGAGCAGGGCCTTGCGCCCTACGGGCGTCATCACTGATCCGATTTTTGTCATTGTTGGGGAATAGGTGGTGGTTGACAGCACAAAGGTAGTGAAAAAGGGCCGGAAAGGCACGCCCCCAAGGGTAAAAATAACATAAAAATTTTTTTTTGCGACGGCAAAGGTGTTATGTCGGGGATTTTCACTATTTTTGCACTTTGAACGCGAACAATCATCAACCACCATACACAAAATAACAATGGAAATTTCCCACATTGAACACATCGGTATCGCCGTGCCGTCGCTCGACGAGGCCATTCCTTTCTACGAGAACATCTTAGGCTTTAAATGCTTCGCCATCGAGGAAGTAGCCGACCAGAAAGTGCGCACAGCCTTCTTTCAGGTAGGCCAGACCAAGATAGAGCTTCTGGAAGGCACCTCCGAGGACAGCGCCATCAGCAAGTTCATAGCCAACAACGGCGGTCGCGGCGGCATACAGCACGTGGCATTCGCTGTCGAGGACGGTGTTGCCAACGCCCTTGCCGAAGCCGAGAGCAAAGGCTGCCGCCTCATCGACAAGGCTCCCCGCAAAGGCGCCGAAGGCCTCAACATAGCCTTCCTGCACCCCAAGAGCACCGTCGGCACTCTGGTGGAGCTCTGCGAGAACCCCAACAAGTAATCAACAGGCACTGAGCACAACTTACATATATTATTATGAGCAGCCAGCTTGAAAAAGTTAAAGAACTTATAGAACTTCGCGCCCAGGCGCGTATCGGCGGCGGCGAAAAAGCCATCGCCAAGCAGCATGAGCGCGGCAAATACACAGCCCGCGAGCGCATAGCACAGCTTCTCGACGAAGGTTCGTTCGAGGAACTGGACATGTTCGTGCGCCATCGCTGCACCAACTTCGGTCAGGAGAAGAAATCATTCCTGGGTGACGGCGTCGTTACCGGCTACGGTACTATCGACGGCCGTCTGGTCTATGTCTTTGCCCAGGACTTCACCGTTTTCGGCGGCTCCCTGTCGGAAACCATGGCGCTGAAGATATGCAAGGTCATGGACATGGCAATGAAGATGGGCGCTCCCGTGATAGGTCTCAACGACTCGGGCGGCGCACGTATCCAGGAGGGTATCAACGCCCTTGCCGGATATGCCGAAATCTTCCAGCGCAACATCATGGCCTCGGGCGTGATACCTCAGATCTCCGCCATTCTCGGACCCTGCGCCGGCGGTGCCGTATATTCGCCGGCACTCACCGACTTCACCATCATGGCAAAGGGGATATCGTACATGTTCCTCACCGGCCCCAAGGTTGTTAAGACCGTGACGGGCGAGGATGTGACGCAGGACGCTCTCGGCGGCGCCGAAGTGCACTCCACCAAGAGCGGCGTCTGCCACTTCGCCGCCGAGGACGGCGAGGACGCTCTCCGCATCATCCGCAAGCTCTTCAGCTACATACCCCAGAACAACCTCGAGGAAGCTCCCCTGGTTGAATGCACCGACCCCATCGACCGCCTTGAGGACAGCCTCAACGAGATAATCCCCGACTCGGCCAACCGCCCCTACGATATGTACGAGGTTATCGGTGCCATCATAGACAACGGCGAGTTCCTGGAAGTTCAGCGTGACTATGCCAAGAACATCATCGTGGGCTTCGCCCGCTTCAACGGCCAGGCCGTGGGCATCGTGGCCAACCAGCCCAAATACCTCGCCGGCGTGCTGGACAGCAATGCCTCGCGCAAGGGCGCGCGCTTCGTGCGCTTCTGCGACGCCTTCAATATACCTCTGGTCACTCTCGTGGACGTTCCCGGCTTCCTGCCCGGCACGGGTCAGGAATACAACGGCGTCATTCTTCACGGCGCCAAGCTCCTCTATGCCTTCGGCGAGGCCACCGTACCCAAGGTTACCGTTACCCTGCGCAAGAGCTACGGCGGCAGCCACATCGTGATGAGCTGCAAGCAGCTGCGCGGCGATATGAACTACGCATGGCCCACTGCCGAAATCGCCGTCATGGGTGGCGCCGGCGCCGTGGAGGTCCTCTATGCCAAGGAAGCCAAGGAAAGCGATAACCCCGCAGCCGTTCTTGCCGAGCGCGAGAAAGAGTACAACAAACTCTTCTGCAACCCCTACAATGCCGCCCGCTACGGCTATATCGACGATGTCATCGAGCCGCGCAACACCCGTTTCCGCGTGATCCGCGCCCTGCAGCAGCTCGCAACCAAGAAGGTCACCAATCCCGCCAAGAAGCACGGCAACATACCACTCTAAAGCACTATGAGAAAGTATATCGCATTAGTTGCCGTGATGTTGCTGGGCGTGGCAGTGGCCGGCGCCGCCTCGCGCAAGGCTGTGCGTATCAACGAGGTGATGGTCTCCAACGAGAACAGCATCGTCGACGAATACGGCAACCGCAGCGGATGGGTGGAGCTGTTCAACAGCAATTTCGCACCCATCGACATCTCGAGCATCTTTTTAGGCTACGGACCCGACAGTGCATCGATGAGGAACAACCTCTACCCGGTGCCTCTGGGCGATGTAAACACGCGCATACCGCGCCGCCAGCATGTGGTGTTCTTCACGGACGGCCAGCCCAACAAGGGTACCTTCCACACCAACTTCGTAATGGAGCCGGGCAATTTCATCGGCATCTTCGACGCCGACTCCAGCCTGATTGATTACGTACAGATCGACGCCAACCTGCAGACCAACCAGAGCTACGCGCGCACCGTCGACGGTGCCGGCGTGTTCCGCATCCGCACAGGCAGCGACATGGAGGGCCAGTACATCACACCCTCGAGCGCGAACATTATCCGCGACACCAACGAGCGCATAGCCCTCTTCGCCGAACGCGACAAGAACGGCTTCGCCATGACCCTTATGGCCATGGGCGTGGTGTTCACCGCCCTGCTGGTGCTCTGCCTGAGTTTCTACGGTATCGGCAAAATCGGCGCTGCCGTATCGCGCATGAACAAGGCGCGGGCAAATGCCTCCGACGGTGCCGCTACGGTGGCTCTCTCCGACGTGGAGCATGACTCCGGCGAGGAAATCGCCGCCATCGTCATGGCCCTCCACGAGCACCTCAACGCTCACGACACCGAGAACACCATCCTTACCATCAACAAAGTAAAACGCGCTTACTCGCCCTGGAGCTCCAAGATCTACGGGCTGCGTCAGGTGCCCGAGCACCACAGCGCGCGCTGAGCATCCTTGTAAACATTACCTAAAATGAAAGAATACAAATACAAAATCAACGGCAATGTATATAAGGTTGCCGTGGGCGACATCGACGACAATATCGCTGCTGTGGAAGTCAACGGTGTGCCTTATAAAGTAGAAATCGAAGCCTCCAAAGTGCCCGCCGTCAAGAGCGTGGCAGCACCGCGTCCCTCGGCAGCTCCCCGCACCGCCAGCGGCGACAAGGTGATATCCAAGCCGGCAGCCACCGGCACCGGCGCCAAAGTAGTGGCACCCCTGCCCGGCGTGGTGCTCTCCATCCAGGTAAAAGTGGGCGACACCGTCAAAGCTTCCGACACCGTGGTGCTCCTCGAGGCCATGAAGATGGAAAACGCCATCCATGCCGGCCGCGACGGCAAGGTATCGTCCATCGCCGTAGCGCAGGGCGACTCCGTGCTTGAAGGCACAACTCTGCTCACAATCGAATAACAGCGAGTTATGGAATCAACAAGTTTCGGAACGTTCATACAGGACAACCTCACGCAGTTCTGGGAGCTTACGGGCTTTGCCAATGCCGAATTCGGCAACTTCGTGATGCTTGCCGTAGGCTTGTTCTTCATATGGCTCGCCATAAAGAAGAACTTCGAACCTATGCTCCTTGTGCCCATCGGCTTCGGCATACTGATAGGCAACATACCCTTCAACCACGAGGCCGGTCTGGAAATCGGCATCTATGAGGAAGGGTCGGTGCTCAACATCCTTTATAACGGTGTGTCGGCCGGCTGGTATCCTCCGCTGATCTTTCTTGGTATCGGTGCCATGACCGACTTCTCGGCACTTATAGCCAACCCCAAGCTCATGCTCATCGGCGCCGCCGCCCAGTTCGGCATCTTCGGCGCATATATGGTTGCACTGCTTCTGGGCTTCTCGCCCGACCAGGCCGGCGCAATAGCCATCATCGGCGGTGCCGACGGTCCCACGGCCATCTTCCTGTCGTCCAAACTGGCTCCCAACCTCATGGGCGCCATAGCCGTGTCGGCATATTCCTACATGGCCCTTGTGCCGGTGATACAGCCGCCGCTGATGCGCCTGTTCACCACACACAAGGAACGCCTCATCAAGATGAAGCCGGCACGTGCCGTCAGCCAGAACGAGAAGATCATCTTCCCCATCGTGGGCCTGCTGCTCACCTGCTTCGTAGTACCGTCGGGCATACCTCTGCTGGGCATGCTTTTCTTCGGCAACCTGCTGCGTGAGTGCGGCGTCACCACCCGCCTGGCAAAAACGGCCTCCAATGCCCTCACCGACATTGTCACCATCCTGTTGGGTATGACCGTGGGCGCCTCCACCCAGGCCTCGCAGTTCCTCACACCCCAGACAATCTTTATTTTCTTCCTCGGTTTCATGGCCTTCATCATAGCATCGTCGAGCGGCGTGCTGTTCGTGAAGCTCTTCAACCTCATCCTCCCCAAGGAGAAGAAAATCAACCCGCTTATCGGCAATGCCGGCGTATCGGCCGTGCCCATGAGCGCTCGCATTTCCAACAATCTGGGTCTGGAGTACGACCCCTCCAACTACCTGCTGATGCACGCCATGGGTCCCAACGTGGCCGGCGTGATAGGCTCTGCGGTAGCTGCCGGTGTGCTCCTCGGTTTCCTTGCCTAACAGCCTCTGACTATATAAAAGCGGGCGGCGCACGGCGTCGCCCGCTTTTTTTCGCCGCGCCGAACCAAAAAATCAGCCAAAAATTGCAGACCCCGGCCAAAATGGCTAAATTTGCAGTTACAAAAAATCCGGATACTCTATGATAACATACAATAACCACCTCAAGCCGCTTGTTCTGCCAGAATACGGGCGCAACATCCAGCAGATGGTCGACCACTGCGTGGAAATCGAGGATCGCGACGCCCGCAACGCCTGCGCCGCCTCGATAGTGCGCGCCATGCTCACCCTTTTTCCCGTTCAGGGCGACCGCAACGAATACGAGCGCAAGCTGTGGGATCACCTTCTGGTAATGAGCGATTTCCGCCTGGATATCGACAGTCCCTACGGCCAGCCGGACCTGCAAGGCTTCGACGGCAGGCCACAACCGCTGTCGCTGCCCGACAGCGGCGGCATGCAGTTCCGCCATTACGGCGCCAACATAGAGCGGCTTATCGGCGCAGCCTGCGAAATGGAGCCGTCGGCCGAGCGCGACGAACTGGTGTACCTCATCGCCAGCCAGATGAAGAAGATGTCGCTGAACATCAACAAGGACGGCGTGGACGATGACCGCGTGTTCAACGACCTGCGTCTGCTCAGCGGAGGTGTTATAGATGTTGCCCCCGGCACGATGGTGCTCAATGATTACCGGATGGCACCCGCTCCGTCAAAGAAAAAGAAGAAGAAGTGATAGCCCGCAGCGAACTGTGCCGCATAGGCGTCTTTCTCAAAACACATGGTGTGAAAGGCGAACTGAACGCCGTTGTCGACGTACCCGACAGCGTGCTCGAGGGTCTGCGCTGCATATTTGTTGAGATCGAGGGCCTTATGGTACCCTTTTTCATCGGCACGCTCAGACCCCGAGGGCCGCATTCGGAACTTATTGGTCTCGACGGCGTGGACAGCGAACCCGAGGCGCGGGAGTTTGCCGGCAAGGAAATTTATGCACTCGCAAATGAGGTCGGCACCGGCGATGATGATGACGATGCCGACGGCTTCTACCTCTCAGACCTTGAGGGCTTCACCGCCGTAGCCGACGGACGCGAAATAGGCAAAGTGACGGATTTCGACGACAGCACGGCCAATGTGCTTATGTACGTCGAAGACCTCGACGGCTCACGCACGGCAATACCTGTGGCCGACGAGTTTTTCTCCAACGTGGACGCTGAAAATAAAATAATTTATCTCACTCTCCCCGAGGGACTCCTCGATATATGACTATGAAAGAATTCGACGAAAACGAGGCCGTACAGGCCATGTGCGCGGCCACCGACCTGCCCGCAGACGATAAACTCAACGACTGTGCCTGCGAGGTGCTGGACCTTATCTACGACTACTATGAGGAAAACGGCCAGCTCGACGTTGCCGACGACAGCGACGACGATGTAGCCGCCATCAAGGCTTATGTCAGCCGCCAGCTCCTTCGTCATCCCGCCACAGTGGAGCTCACCGACGCCCAACTCGAGGCCATGATAGAAGCCGAACTCGACTATGAGGACTCGCTGATATGAAATTGCGCAGCTTTCTCCTCGCCGCCGCTGCCGCCGCGGGCGTTGCCGCTGTTGCCGCCGACTTCGACCCCATGGAGGCTCCCTTTGCCGAGAACCTCGCGCGGCCTGAAGTGCCCGCGCGTGCCGCCGACGCCGTGCGCGCGGCCATGCAGCCGCTGCGCAACGTTCTCAATACGGCAGGCTACGCCGTGAGCGACCATCGCGGGGGTACCGTGCTGTGCGTCACCATACCTGCCGCCAAACTCTTTGCGCCCAACACCACCACGCTGCGCGACAATGCCGCGCTGCTGCTGCGTCCGTTGTGGCCATATATACAGCGGAGCGACAATTATAAAGTACTGATCGCCGTCCATTCCGACGATACCGGCGACAGTACATACAGCGACCGGCTCACGGGCGCCCGCGCCGAGGCTATCGACGATTTCTATTATCAGCTCAACAACTCGACAGATACCGACATTGTGCCCTACGGGCTGGGACGCGACGAACCCCTCGGAGCGAACAACAGCCTGCGAGGCAGAGAAAAGAACCGTCGCGTGGAAGTCTACTTTGTTCCCACTCAAAACTTTATCGACAAGGCACGCCGCAACCGCGGCCGTTGACACAATATGGCAAACGAAAACAACCGAAACTACCGCAGCAACGGACCTCGCAACCCCTTCGCGGCCATGGGCACTCCCTCCGACGCCGTGGGACGGCTGGTGCCTCGCGCCGTGGAGGTCGAGGCGGCTGTGCTCGGCGCTCTGATGCTGGAGAAGGATGCCTTTCCCGCTGTGTGCGAGATCATCAGCCCTGACAGTTTCTATGATCCCCGCCACAAGCTCATCTACGAGGCCATACTCTCGCTGGGTGTCAACCAGGAGCCTATCGACATGATCTCCGTGACCGAGCGGCTCCGACACAACGATACCCTCGACAAAGCCGGCGGTGTGGCCTATGTGGTTGGCCTGACGGCAAATGTGGCCTCGGGCGCACACGTCGAATACCATGCGCGCATAGTCGCACAGAAGTATCTCGCCCGCGAGCTGATATCGTTCGCCTCGACCATTGAAAACAGCGCCTTCGACGAGACAAACGATGTTGACGACCTGCTTCAGGAAGCCGAAAAATACCTTTTCGAGATATCGCAGCGCAACGTAAAGCGGGAGGTAACACAAATAGACCCACTGCTCAACCGGGCCCTCGAACAGATACAGATTGCAGGCAACCGCGAGAGCGGTCTGAGTGGTCTCAGCTCCGGTTTTACCGAAATAGACCGCATTACCAGCGGATGGCAGAACTCCGACCTCATCATCATAGCGGCACGCCCGGCGATGGGCAAGACGGCCTTCGTGCTTTCCATGGCCCTGAACATAGCCCTCGACAATAACCCTGTGGCGGTGTTCTCGCTTGAAATGAGCGATCTTCAGCTCACAAACCGCCTGATATCCAACGTGTGCGAGATGCCGGGCGAAAAAATCAAGAGCGGCCAGATAAGCACGCTGGAATGGCAGCAGATCCTCCACCGCATAGAGCGCCTCAAAGGAGCGCCTATCTATGTTGACGATACTTCCGGCCTCTCGGTGATGGAACTGCGCACTAAGGCGCGTCGGCTGGTGCGCGAGCACGACGTCAAGATGATAGTAATCGACTATCTCCAGCTGATGAACGCCTCGGGCATGGGCATGCAGAGCCGCGAGCAGGAGGTCAGCACCATATCGCGCTCGCTCAAACAGCTGGCAAAGGAACTGAACATACCCATTGTGGCACTTTCGCAGCTCAACCGTAAGGTCGAGGACCGAGGCAACAAAGACAAGCGGCCGCAGCTCTCCGACCTTCGTGAGTCGGGGGCCATCGAGCAGGATGCCGATATCGTATGCTTTATCCACCGTCCCGAATACTACGCTCACAGCGGCGAGGACGCCCAGGGTCGCGATATCCGCGGCCTTGCCGAATTCATCTTCGCAAAGCACCGCAGCGGCAGCGTAGGCACGGTAGACCTCCGTTTCCGCAAGGAATTCGTGCGCTTCGAGAACTGGAACGCCGATACGGGAACCTACGGCACGATGTCGGCCAGCGACAATCCCGGCGTCGAGTCCACTGCCGTGCCCGCCGACAGCCGCAAGGCCGCCGCAGACATAGGCGCCCTCTTGGGTGTGGGTGCGCCTCACACCGACGCGCCCTTCTGACGGTGTCTTGCCATAATTATGCAAACTTTAGCAATTTTTGGCGGCCGCTGCCGCCGCAACTCGCCGAAAATGATTAATTTTGCATCCGAAATCCAACTGAATACTACAAACTAAAACACATAAGACTATGACAATCGACAATTTCAACTTCAAAGGACACAAAGCCATTGTTCGCGTGGACTTTAATGTACCCCTGGACGAAAACGGTCATATAACCGACGATACCCGCATACGCGGCGCTCTCCCCACACTCAAAAAGATACTCAACGACGGCGGTGCCCTCATCATAATGAGCCACATGGGCAAGCCAAAAGGCAAAGTCAACCCCAAACTCTCGCTCTCGCAGATCAAGGACGATGTTGCCAAGGCTCTGGGTACCGATGTTGAATTCGCTCCCGACTGCATGGCCGCCGGCGACATGGCCGCAGCCCTCAAGCCCGGCCAGGCGCTCATGCTCGAGAACCTGCGTTTCTATCCCGAAGAAGAAGGCAAGCCTGTAGGCATCGACAAGGAAGACCCCGGATACGACGCCGCCAAGAAGGAGATGAAAGAACGTCAGAAGCAGTTCGCCGCCAAGCTGGCATCGTATGCCGACGTTTATGTCAACGACGCCTTCGGCACGGCACACCGCCGCCACGCCTCCACGGCCGTAATCGCCGACTACTTCGACAAGGACCACAAGATGCTCGGTTACCTCATGGAGAAGGAAGTCAAGGCTGTCGACAATATCCTCAAGGATATCAAGCGCCCCTTCACCGCCATCATGGGCGGCTCCAAGGTCAGCACAAAGATAGGTATCATCGAGAACCTCATGGACAAGGTGGACAACCTCATCCTCTGCGGCGGCATGACCTACACCTTTGCCAAAGCCATGGGCGGCAAGGTCGGCAATTCCATCTGCGAGACAGATAAACTCGATCTGGCCCTCGACATCATGGCCAAAGCCAAGGCCAAAGGCGTGAACCTCGTGCTCGGCACCGACTGCATCGCCGCCGACGCTTTCAGCAACGACGCCCACACCATGGTTTGCAGCGTGATGGACATCCCCGAAGGCTGGGAAGGCCTCGATGCCGGTCCTGAAACCCGCAAACTTTTTGCCGACACCATCGTAGGCAGCAAGACCATACTCTGGAACGGTCCTGCCGGCGTATTCGAGTTCGACAACTTCACGGGTGGCAGCCGCGCAATTGCCGATGCCGTTGTGGCAGCCACCAAGAACGGCGCATTCTCGCTCGTTGGCGGCGGCGACTCCGTTGCCTGCATCAACAAGTTCGGTCTCGCCGACGAGGTGAGCTATGTTAGCACCGGCGGCGGCGCCCTCCTCGAGGCCATCGAGGGCAAAGTACTGCCCGGCGTTGCAGCTATCGAAGGCTGATACAAATAAATTTCTCAACTGATACGGGAGGGGAGTCCGCTCGGCCGGCTCTCCTCCTTTCTATATCATTCCCATCACTTTCACCATGGAAACACCGGATAAAAAGATGCTCGATTTCATCGCCACTAACGCCGGCGCCGATGTAGCGGCGCTGCGCCTGCGGTATGCGGGCAAGGAATTGGGCTTTGACCTCGATGCGGCCCTCACGCAGATAGAATGCCGCCGGCGCTACGGGCGCAAACTCCCCGACACTCTTGCCGGCTTCCCCGATTTCTATTTTCCGGACGTCCTGGCGGGCGAGCAGTGCAGTTCGGACCGGCTGGCGGCGTGGCATGCGTCGTTGGTTGCCGAAGGGCTGCCGGCGGCCGACCTTACCGCCGGCCTCGGCATCGACGCCCTCCATTGTGCCGCGCGGGCCTCGGAGGTAG
This sequence comes from Muribaculaceae bacterium, assembly GCA_017621055.1. Taxonomy (GTDB): domain Bacteria; phylum Bacteroidota; class Bacteroidia; order Bacteroidales; family Muribaculaceae; genus CAG-873. The sequence continues at coordinate 140,655 of JAGATX010000002.1, forward strand.
TGGCCGTCGAGCGCCGGCAGGAACTGGCGGAGGTGCTGGAATTCAATGCGGCGCGTCTGCACGTGGACAATATCAAGGCTGTATGCGGCGATTGCCGCGAGTTTGTGGCTGAGTGCGTTGCGGCGGGGCGTCATTTTGCCACGGTGTTCATCGACCCGGCGCGACGCGATGCCGCCGGTGGCCGTGTCTACGCGCTCGCCGACTGCAGCCCGTCGGTGGCCGAAATGACCGGAGACCTCGCCGGGATTTGCGACCTGCTGATAATCAAGGCCTCGCCGATGCTCGACATCGCCCATACCATCGGGGCGCTTCAGCCGCAACCCAAAGCGGTTATAGCCGTGGGAACCCCTACCGAATGCAAGGAAGTTGTGGTGATAATCGATTTCAAAGCTCCGGCGCAGAGCGAGACCCTCGTCGAGGCCGTCACCCTGCTTGCCGACGGCACGGCACAGACCTTCAGCTTTCTGCGCAGCGCCGAGAATGCCGCGGCGTTTGTCGGGGGGGAGCGGCCGATAGCCATCGGCGATTATATCTTCGAGCCGTCGCCGGCGCTGATGAAAGCCGGTGCGTTAAAACTCGTTGCCAAGGCGTACGGGCTGATGTGTTTCTCGCCGAACACGCGGCTGCTTTACGGCGCCGCTGTGCCGGGCGGTTTTCCCGGCAATGCTTACCGTGTAGAGGAAGTGCTTCCCTATGCCTCGTCGGTGATAAAGCGCTTTTCGCACCGTTGGCCGGTGGGAGAGGTGGCCGTGCGTAATTTCGATGTCGGCGCCGACGAACTGCGCCGCCGGTTAGGCGTGCGCGACGGCCGCGACGGCGTGCGTGTCTACGGCATCAAGGACGGCCGAAACCGCCCGCTGCTGATTGTCTGTCGTCAGTAATAACCGTTATAAGGGTGCCATTCCGGCTCTTCAGTGACGCCAAGAAGTATGGCCAGAGTCAGACAGTAGCAAAAGCATAGGATTGACGTCGACACCAATACCCAGTTCAGTTCATGACCCTTGGAATTTTCCAAACTGCGCGACAGCCTGACAAAGGCAATTACGAAGAATAGAGGAATGAATGAAACAGCCTTTGAGTCGACCATAACACAATAATATACGCTACCCAATGCTCCCAGCATGCCATTGAAAAGATAGAGGGCTCTCATAGCCGAGGGTCCGAAGACGGTGGCGAGGGTGTGCTTATGAGCGCGTTTGTCATCGGGTATATCGCGCGTGTTGTTTACTATCAGCACATTGGCTATCATCATGCCGATGAGGACCGATATGACCACCACCTGCTTCTGCCATGTTCCGGCCATGACATAATATGTGAGGTTTATGGGCACGATGCCGAAAAAGAAAATCACGGCCACTTCGCCCAGACAGTGGGTGGAGAGGGGGAACGGGCCGGCGCTGTATGCGAGGGCGCCCAGAACGATGACGGCACCGGCGGCAATGAGCCACCAACCGCCCCAGTATACCAGCGAGAGACCGAGGAGACAGGCCGCGGCGAGGGTGCCGTAGACGGCGCGTCGCATGGCTTGAGGCGTGATGTCGCCCTCTGTCACGCCGCGTCGCGGACCCTCGCGACCGGCGGCGTCGCGACCGGCGCGGTAATCGTAGTATTCGTTTGCGAAATTGGACGCTATCTGGCATAGAAGGGCGAAAATCAGACAGATAACTGCGGGAACAGGTTTGAATACTCCGTAATGTAAGCCAAAGCCCCACGCCACAAGAACACCGCCTATCGAAACGGGCAGAGTGCGAAGACGCATGGCCTCTATCCAGGCTTTAAGTGTATTGGCCGGTGATTTAGAAACTGAGCAAACCATTATGTCAGAAAGCGAAATTACCGGAATATGAGAGGGAGAGCATGCCGCCGAAGTTATTTCCGCGCAGATTGCCGCGATCGAAGGCCAGACTGCATTTTACTGAGAGTCCGGGCACGACGGTGGCGGGAGTCCATGCGGCTTCGAGCATTGCCGAGGTGTCGTGGAGTTTGTGGTATGCGGGCTGACGTCCGCTGCCGCCGGCTTTCTGATAGGAAATCATAGCCCGCCAGCTCCATTCGTCGGCAATGTTGCCGAGAGCGGCGGCATGGAAGCCGCGCGCGCGGTTGTGCAGGTAGCCGGGATAGCCGTCGAGGTTATAGCGCGGCGACCGGAGGAAGGGTGTGCCTATGCTCATGCCGTAGTTGGCGTAGGGACCGTAGAAATTGTTGTTGTAGTAGTCGTCGCCGCCGGTGGCATGGCCTTCGATGGTGGTGCCGGGGGCGTCGGTGTGGCTGAAATGCACGTAGCCGGACTGATTGGTGAAATCGAGGTATTCGAACACCACGCTTTCGAGGATGTTTCCCTGCGGGAGGGTGAGCTGGAGGCCCCACAGGCCATCCCAGCCGTTCTGCTTGCCTATGCCCGAGCCGTCCTCGAACGGCCATTCGAAGTAAGCGGCCACGGTGGTGCCGGAGGCGAAGCGGTAACGGGCATGGAAGTCCCAGCTGCCCAGCGAATTGCCCTTGTAGTAATTTTCGCCGCTGCCCTCGTGGGGGAAGAACATGTCCCAGAGGTCGCGCACGTGGAAGCCCCGGTTTTCGGTGGATATGAGCTCGCCGTGGCGGTAGGTGAGCGATTTGCCGCCGAACATGCCGGCGGTCTGCATGCCGACGGTCACGCTGAAGGGCTGCGAGGGTTTTGTGCGGAAGTAGCAGCGTTTGTAGGTATAGCACAGGTCATTGGCCAGTACACCTTGGTAATAGTTGAACTGCCGGTTGTCGAAGCCGTCGTCGGTCATGCGTCCGTACATTATCTCGCCGTTTATCTGCACCCAGCCGTTGGTAAAGGGAATGTCGACAAAACGGATAAAACCTATCGTGACGCCGGGGATGGGGCGTGCGTTGTTGCTTCGCACCAGGTCGCCCGACGACAGGCGGCCGTCGACAATGAGTGAGGGCTGCTCTTTCATGCCTCCGAGGATGAATACGCTGCGGTATTTGAGGGCGGCATAGAGCTGGATGAGGCGTGCGGGGCTTTGGCGTACTTTAGCGCTCTCGAAAGTGGATGTCGCCGGCTCGTAATATTCATAGTTTGCGGCGGAGCCGTAGCCCAGCATATATTCCACGCCGTATTCCCAGCTGAGGCGGCGGTCCATTTCCATGTCGCGGTGTGCGAAACCGTCGTGCCATATGCCTTTGCCCTCGGTAATTCGGCCGCTGTTCCACGAGCCGAGCATATATGGCGCGAAGGTTCCCGACGAGGCGTTGGCCAGGAGCGACACGCTGTAATCGATTGTTTCGCGGGCGACTGCCGCCAGAGTGCACGCGGCGGCGAGAGAGCAGAGGATAAATCGTAACATAGTCGAAAGAGCTTTTTATATGGTTCAGAGAGGCGGCTGACTGTCGGTTTTGAGGCATCGTCGCACGGCGCGTCGAACATTTGCGGCCTCGTCGTGGTGTGAGCGCAGCAGGGCGATGACGCCTTCGATGTATTCGTCCTTGTTGTGGTATCCGCACAGGGGCGCCACGTTGCAGCTGGAGAGCATGCTTTTCTGGTTGAATACGCGGAGCACGCCGGCATAGTCGCCGCTCTGCTCCAGCTTATGGAACTGCCCGCAGAACTCCTCGTAGATACGCCTCGGCGCCATATCGTCGATAACTTTGAGCAGGTGTTGTTCGAGGGACCCGATGGTGTCGCAGCGGGCGTCCACACGGTATTCCATGGTGCGTTTCACCCGGTGACGTGTGTGCATCAGCGCCTGTGCGCGCAGTTCGGCGCGGAAGAGCGAGAACACGGCCTTGCGCACTTTGTCGACGGCGCGGCGCCAGTCCTTGCCGTTCGCCCGTGCCATGGCGGCCACCACATCCTCGAGAACGAAGATATTCTCAACTTCGGCGACTTCCGGAACCATTATGTTCTTTCGGCGGAGGTAGGCAACCTCCTCGTCGTTGCGGCGGTCGCGGTCCACGATGCCGAAGGAGTCCATCTTATGCAGACTGTTGAGGTCGTTGAAAGTACGAGTGGCTTCGATAACTCTGTTGCAGCTGCCCAGCGAGCGCACGGTGTAGTCTGGAAAGATAAGAGGGTAGAGGCGGGCGTCGATGCTCGAGGGCTCGCCTTCTATGAAGAGCACAGGCTTGCGGCTGCCGGCGAGGGTTGCGAAAATCTCGCGGCTGATGCCGCTGTTCTGCGGCAGCAGTTCATAGTCCCATTGGCGGCGTCGGGTGTCGCACTCACGGACCCATACTATTGTTGCGCCGTTTCGCGAGGCGGCGAATTCAGGGTCGTGTGTGGTATAACAGAAGGAGCAGTCGGCACGCAGCGACTCCAGGCGGTTCCACAGGGCTATTGTCAGGGTGGGGTGGAGGAAAATCTCGGGAGAGTCCACGAAGATGACGGCGCCCTTTGGCGCATAAAGTATGGCGCCGGCATAGAAGAGAACGGCACGCTCGCCGTCGGAGAGCCGCACGGCGCCATAGCGGTCGTCGTCCACAAGCTTGGTGAACAGTATCTTGCCGCTGTCGATGAGCACGCGGTTGGTGGGGAATACCTCCTGCCAGAGTTCTATCACGCGGTCGAGGCGTGTGCGTTTCAGTTCGGCGCGCCGTCCGTCGGCAAGAGCGATTTTATAGCCGATGAGGTTCACCATCTCATCGTGCATCAGCCGGGTGAGAAGAAGCTCGATTAGTGTGGATTTTGGGGCGTGACCCTCGCCGGCGGCCAGCGCCGGCACGTTCAGCCGGCTTATCAGCGACCCCGATGGTGCGTTCTCGGCAACGTCGGCGCGTGAGTAAAGGGCTGAGAGAGCCGACAGCCGCAGCGATGGCGTGGTACCCTCGACAAGCGCGTCGGTGAACCGCGATTTACCGGCGCCGTTGGCACCTATGACAATGAGAGGTTTGCCGGGCGCTATCTGCGCGGTGCCCTGTTCGCCGGTGCCGTTTGTGGGAAGTCGCAGGTCCATGGTACAGCGGCAGCGCTCATAGCGAAATCTGGCGCGAGTAAGTGAGTTGTATCTTGGCGTCGTCGAGGCGCACAATAGCGGCGGCAGGGGTCTGGAAGTAGGGCACTACGTCGCTGACAATATACACCTGCTCGTAGATGGAGGTTGCGTCGAGCTCGAAGGAGAGCATCACCGGGCACAGACGGAAGGTATAGTCCTCGGCCGTGAGGTCCTCTTTGTCGAGGAGGGGCGACAGGAAGGTTTCGAGGTTTTTGAACTCGTAGGCTCGACGGGTGCTGTTGTACTGTGCATAGAACGACGTCTTGTTGTCGGGCAGCTTGTTTTCGTCGAAGAAAGCGTCACGATCCTTTGCGAGCACCATCAACACATATGGAGGCGCGCTGACATCGGGTATGTCGAGGGTATCTACGGGTATCGACAGGCTCAGGTTGTTGAGCACTGTGAGTTTCGACGAGCCGCGCCTGTAGGCGTCGATGATTTCGGGCACTGGCAGGCGCAGTTCCGTCTCGTAACCGAGAGGAGCCACCAGCATGGGTTTACCTTCGTTGGCCATGGCCGTTATCGCGGGGTCGAGTTCAACATGGATGATATTGTTGTTCAGTACTTCCGGCGACACGAAGAGATACTCGTACTCCGCGTCGGCGGTATCGTTCTTCTGAGTCACGGAGTTGTACGAGATCTTACGCAGGTTCATGGTGATGGTTGTGCGGCCTACCAGGGTGAGGCGTCCCGAACCGAAGCTGTTCTTGATGTAAACGCCGGGTAACACGTTGTTGGCGAACGCCGCGCCGCTGGCAAAGTCGGCGGGGTTGTCGAGGTAGTGCTGGAGCAGGTTTGCGCCGAACTCGCGGGGCAGCGGCACAGATACGGAGTATGTATTTGTGGAGCCGGCCATCAGGTTGAAGGAGCGGGCGTTGTAGGTGGTTGTGCCGAGTGCGTCGGAGGGGTTGTAGTATCCGGCGGGGTCGAAGGCGCTGTTCATCACCTCGGGGAGCTGGCGTGTGAGCGGATATACCGTCACCCCCATGGGGGCGAGGCTGTCGCCGAGAAAGTCGGTGTTGGCGTAGCGCAGATTGAAGAACACGGAGTCGACGTTGGCGGGGGTGAAGGCGGTGTCGAGTTGCGTGGAGGGCAGCAGCTGAGCAACGGCATCGGAACTGATGGTGCCGAAGCCGTCGAGGCGCACCGTTCCTATGAGTTGCGATACTGTTGCGGGACGGATATGGCTGAGTTCCACGGGATTGCCGCTGACGGTGAATGTCGTGTCGACGATAATTTCAACCTGGTCTTCGAGAAGCGAGGAACCTATCGATGAGGAGTCCCCGCAAGCCGTGAGGACCAGGGCGGCGAGGGCGTATATGCCTTTGTGGAGTGCTTTCATTGCAATGTGATGGAGGGGGTAGGGGTTCTCAGGGCGCTATGCGGCCGGGAATTTAACGATTATTGTGGAGCAGGCTCTTATAAAGCTCCATATATTGTTGAGGAGTTGTGTCGGCGCTGTATTCAAGCAGGGGTTTGCCAGTGGCGCGCGCATACTCCACCAGCTGGGGGCTTACATCGTCGGAGCCTATGGTAATAGCGTCGGCATAGTACATGGCCAGCCGGGCGAGGGCATCGTGGTCCACGCCGTCGGCGAGTGCGCCGAGTTGTTCGTCGGTAAAACCGTCGGCCTTGAGCTTACGCACCATTTCGGCGTTGAGGTTGTTGTCAAAACCTTTGCCTATGAGGGTGAACACTATCTTGGTATTTACAAAAACGGGATCGTCGGCAAAGACGGTGCGCAGATACAGGGGTGCCAGCGACGATATCCAGCCTATGCAGTGCACGACCGAAGGCTCCCACCGCAGTTTCTTGACTGTCTCGGCAGTGCCGCGAACGAAGAAGATGCTGCGTTCGTCGTTGCTCTCGGCGTCGTGTTCGGTGTCGAGCAGGCCCGAGGCATTACGCATGAAAAAGTCATCGCTGTCGATGAAATATACCTGCAGACGCGAGGGCTGGAGTGTGGCGACTTTTATGAGCAGGGGATGGTCGTTGTCGTCGATAGGTATGTTTATGCCTGACAGGCGGATAACCTCATGAAGCTGGTTGCGGCGTTCGTTGATGTTGCCGTATTTGGGCATGAAAGTGCGCACTTCGGCGCCGTTTTCCTGTGTGGATTGCGAAATGTTTCTGGCAAAGGCACCGAGCGCTGTCTCGGGCACATAGGGCGCGATTTCCTGGGTTATATAGAGAACTTTGTTGACGTCCATTCTCAAGAGGGAGTGTTACGGTGGTTTTATTTCCGCAAAGTTAATGAAAATTTATGAAACACGGACCCTCGGCAGCCTGCGGCGCTGTCGGTTTTTCACATTTTTAAGGTTTTGAGAGCCCCGTCACCACTATTTTTGCGCCGTTGCTCATGTATATGAGGATTGGGGAGCGGTTTTGCTGTGAGGTGCTAATGGCCCTTGATCAAGTGGCGACAATGCAGGAACATATCGCGGAAGAAGAGCGACATCGGTGTTATTATCGGTTTGAAGCTTGTTTCCTTCGTTGGTGCGAAGATCTTGAGCGCTGCGGGGCGGCACTCAATAGAAATGTCGGATGGCATTTCGACGGGGTCGCCGTCGATGTGCGCGGGGCCGCCGTCCTTGCGGTGAATGCGCAGGCTTGATGTGCGGAATGTATCGATAAGAGCGTTGCGTCCTATGTAACCGGTGATGAAATCCATGCCCAACAGGGCTTGCTGTACCAGATTTCCGGTGTGCACAATTGTGACGTCGAGTTTGCCGTCGGTGATTGAGGCATTAGGGGCTATGAAGGCGTTGTTACCGTACTGCGAGGCGTTGCATACCACCACGAGAAAGGCTTTTTCGGCTATCGTACGGCCGTTTGCCTCGATGACATATTCGTCGGGACAGAACCGCACATACTCGTCGAGAGCGCTTATGAGGTAGGTGGTGAGACCTCGGCGCCGCGAGCGAGCGAAGCGCTCGCTTACGGCGGCGTCGAAGCCTACGCCGAAGGTGCAGAAGAAGTTGCTGCCGTTGGCAGTGCCGCAGTCGGCGTCGATAATGTTTCCGTGAGTGAAAATGTTGAGCGAGCGGTCGATATCGACGGGCATACCCAGGTGCCGTGCCAACCCGTTGCCGCTGCCGGCGGGGACGATAGCCATAGGCATGTCGGTTCCGAGAAGGCCGCATGCCGCTTCGTTGACGGTGCCGTCGCCGCCGCACACCAGGACGGCATCGTATTTGCCGGCGAGGGCGGCGTGCCGCGCCAGTTCGGTGGCGTGGCCGGCATGGCGGGTGTTGTATGTATCGATGTCGATGCCCAGTCGCGCGAGTTTTTCTACTACATGCGGCACTATCTTAAGCTTCGACACCGTGCCTGATGCGGGGTTGACAATCAGGGCCACGCGCCGGTATTGGTTGTTGTGCCTGTTATTCACCTTTCGGGCTCGAGAACCACAAATTGAGGAATATACGCCCGAACCGCCACATTTTCAGCGCCGGGGCCGAAGTCGAGGGTGACATCGCCGTCGGCGAACACCACGGCGATGTTGTCGGAGGTCTCCGGGTCGTTTTTAAGCACTACGAGTACATCGGCGCCGTCTTTTTCAAAGCGTCGGAACGTTGCTTCCCCCCGCCACATTGCAGGATGGTTGCGCCTGAAGGTCATGGCGTGGGCTATGAAGTCGCGCAGCTGCCGCTCGTTGTCGTTCCGGGGCTCCAGATGGCCGGAGGTGCGGGCTATGTTGTCCTTCTGAGCGCCGGGACTGCCGGCGCTGACGTCGGCATACTCGTCGCCGTAGTAAAGGGTCACGGGACCGGAGTAGGCGGCGAGCACGCCGTTTAGGGTCATGAGCTTGCGGTAGCGCAGGCTGTCGTCGTCGGCGAAATGATCGGCCACGCGATAGCCGTCGTGGTTGGAGAGGAAGAGATTGGGGATGACATTGTCCGACAGGTAGCCACGGGACGACGGAGGCGACAGCACGGTGCGGATATTGTCGAAATCTATCTCAAGAGGGGCTCCGCTGACATCCTGCATCGGTCCGGAAATCAGCTCCTTGCCATCGAAATCGAAGGCGCTGAGGAGGCCGCCGTCGCGGTATACTCCGCGATTGATGACGTCGGGGGTTCCCCAGTCCTCGCCGACCATGTATCCGAGGGTGCCCCAGCGTTCGCCGCGCTCACGGCGTGCGGCGGCTGCATCCTCGACGGCACGGCGTATCTCGTTCCAGTAGTTATGACCGCCTTGCGTGGCCTGATATGCCTGGTCGAGTCGCCAGCCATCGATACCGTAACGGTCGATATAATATGTGGCAACTTCCTTTATGTAATCGAGAGAGCCGGGGTAGCGTATGTTTCCGGTGCCTCCCTGCTCGCCGCGGTCGCTGAAAACCTCTCGGGTGTCGAGGACATGGCCGGAGGGCGACGGCGTGGTCACGCCGCCATGATGTCCGAACACCCCGTCGAGAATGACATAGAGTCCGCGCCGGTGGGCTTCGTCGACGAGTTCGCGGAAATCGGCCTCCGTGCCGAAATGCGGGTCGATGGCAAAGAAATCGTTGGTGAAATAGCCGGTGGCCTGCAGTTTCTCGCCGCCGAGGGCGTTGCTGCTGTCGAAAACGGGCGTGAGCCATATGGCGTTGACGCCCAGCGAGGCTATGTGGTCCAGGGCTTCGGTGATGCCGCGGAGATTGCCGTTCTTTGTGTGACCGTCGGGGCCCCACATTGCCGAGTAGCCTTGCGCGCCGTCGGGTGAATGGCGGAACGATGCCACCATAACCTGATAGATGGTTAGACCTCGTTGCTCGTCGGTGGGTACGCTCGAGGGGCGCGCTGCCGTGGCGTTAATGCCGCACCACGACAGCAGGGCGAGGACGGCAAGACGCAGACGGCGCATCAGTGTGTTGATTTTCATGCTGTTACTTTTCTTTTTCGGTGTCGCTCTCGGAGAATTCCATCAGATAGGCTTTTATGAATTCGTCGATGTCGCCGTCCATCACGCTGTTGACATCGGAGGTCTGATAGTTTGTCCGATGGTCTTTGACGCGACGGTCGTCGAATACATAGCTGCGTATCTGCGAGCCCCATTCAATTTTTTTCTTTCCGGCCTCGATTTTTGCCTGCTCGGCCATTCGGTGTTCGAGTTCCTTGGCGTAGAGGATTGAGCGGAGTTGGCGCAGGGCGTTCTCCTTGTTCTTTGGCTGGTCGCGCGTCTCGGTGTTCTCGATGAGTATTTCCTCCTTCTCGCCGGTGTAAGGGTCGGTGAACTGGTATCGCAGTCGCACGCCCGATTCCACCTTGTTCACGTTCTGACCTCCGGCACCTCCGCTGCGGAAGGTATCCCACGACAGGAGAGCGGGCTCTACCTTAACCTCGATGGTGTCGTCGACAAGGGGGGTGACGAATACCGAGGCGAACGATGTCATTCGCTTGCCCTGGGCATTGTAGGGCGATACGCGTACCAGACGGTGCACTCCGTTCTCGCTTTTGAGAAAACCATAGGCGAAATCGCCCTCGATGTTGAGCGTGCAGCTCTTGATGCCGGCTTCGTCGCCTTCAAGGAGGTTGGCGATGGAGAGCTTGTAGTTGTGGGCTTCTGCCCAGCGCATGTACATGCGCATGAGCATGCTCGCCCAGTCCTGACTCTCGGTGCCGCCGGCGCCGGAGTTGATTTTGAGCACGGCGCTCATTATGTCGCCCTCGCCGCGGAGCATGTTGCGCAGTTCGAGTTCTTCGAGGAGTCGGCGCGCCGTGGCGTAGGCATCGTCCACTTCCTGTTCGCTCACTATTTCCTCCTTGAAGAAGTCGAGGGCGAGTTTAAGCTCGTCGACAGCACCTTCCAGTTCGGTGTAGTCGGCAATCCATTTTTGCAAGTCCTTGATTTTCTTCATCTGGCGCTGTGCGGCTTCTGCGTTTTCCCAGAATCCGTCGGCCATGGTGCGGAGCTGCTCTTCTTCTACCTGTATTTTCTTGCTGTCGATGTCAAAGATACCTCCTCAGCGCAAGCATACGCTCAAAAGTCTCTTTTAATTGTTCCTGTGTTATCATAAATTCCAATATTATTCGGGTGCAAAGTTACGAAAAAAACGTCAAACCAAAAAATCACAGCCCGACAAGCGTGATTTAACATCATTTAAGTGTGTGGTACAGATTTTTAGTGTTAACTTTGTGCCTAAACCGACGGCATCAGGAAGGAAAGCAAAGGTCATAGTGCCGGCACCTCCCTGGACCGCCAGCCCTGATTACTGAATTAACCTATTGAACCACATTCTAATACCCTGCTGAATGAAAAAAATTCTACTTCCCTTGTTTATCCTCGGGAGTCTTGCCCTCCAGGCCGAAACCGTTAACTTAGGTGGCACAGACTACGACTGTCAGCGCCTGATCGATCGCGAAATCGGTCCGGGCATACGCCACATGCGCTTCCGTCTGCCGAGCTATCCGCTGAACATCAATGTTCTTGAGGTGGACCTCAACAACCCCTACAATACCATAGAGACCACCGTTGCCAACGAGACGTCGCGCGGCACCGAGGGTCTTGTTCATGCCGCCGAGCGCCAGAGCTCGCCCGGCCATGTGGCCGTGGGCGGTGCCAACGCCAACTTCTGGATTGTGGCGTCGCAGCCCGAAGAAAACGTCTACAAGGGCATTACGCGCAACGCATCGGTACGCAACGGCGTGATAGTCACCGAGAGCAACCAGCACCGCGACCAGTGGGACGGCGGCACGATGCGTACGGGTGTGGTGTCGCTGAGCACCGACAAGACAGCATATGTGGACTACTGCACCTCCACAATCAAGGTCTATGGTCCGGGCATGATGCCGGGACGCGAGATACACCAGGTGAACAAGGGTATCCATCCCGACGAACTGGCGATGTACAACAGCTTCTACGGTGCCAACACTGCATTCCTGCCTATCTGTCAGGACACCTCCGGTAAATACCAGCACGATGCCGGCGGCGATGCCACTGAGGTAATACTGGATTTCTGCGAGGGTTCGTCGTGGAGCAGCAACACCGACATCACCTTCGTTGTACGCGAAGTTCGCCCCAATGCCGGAAAGGGAACTCTGGGTAACCACGACGCCGCCCTGGTTGGCCGTGGCGACAACGCTCCCATCCTTGCCGCCCTCGCCGTGGGTGATATTCTCACCATCAACTACTCGTGGACCTACAATCCCGGCAGCGACAATGCCGTGACACCCCAGGTCAATCAGGCCGTAGGCCCTAACGCGCTGGTTATGCGCGGCGGTGAGCTGACGGCACATAACGAAAACGAAAACTATAACTCAATGGTCTACTCTCGCACGGGCTACGGCTGCTCGGCCGACGGTAAGACCGTATATATTATAGTGATCGACAAGAGTACCGATCCGGTGTATGGCGCCTCGAAGGGCTGCAATACCGCCACGATGTGCGAGTTCGCCCGCATGCTCGGCTGCACGCACATGGCTAACTTCGATGCCGGCGGCTCTGCCGAGATGTTCGTCAACGGCCGAATTGAAAACCGCACCACCGAAGGCAACCCTCGCGCAGTGGCCAACGGCTGGCTGATTTACGACATTGCGCCCGACGCTCCCGACGCCTCCACTGTGGCACGTCTGGAATTCGACGCCCCCATGCTCGAAGCTCCCATCTATGGCTCGTTCTCGCCCAAAATCATTGCCTACAACCGCTACGGCAGCGTCATAGACTATGACTACCGCGACTTCACGCTCAGCGTGAGCGACGGTGCCGGTCGCTGCGACGGAAATATGTTCTATGCCGGCGGCACTCCCTGCTCGGCAACCCTCACCGCCACCGCTAACGGTGTGAGTGTGTCCAAGACCATCGACATCCGCAATGCCGAACTGTCGTTGCGCGTCAAAAATCTCCTTATCGACGCCACCCGCGAGTACCGTCTCGAGGTAGTGAGCACCATCGGCGAGACCACCTACGAGTACGACCCCTCCCTGCTGACATGGACCGTTGAAAACCCGGAAGTGGCCACTATCGACGCCAACGGCGTGCTTCATGGCGTTGCCGAAGGCACCACCACATATACCTGTGCCATCGGCGACTTCACCGATCAGGCCACCGTTACCGTTCAGGTAGCCCCGGCTCCTGAAATAGGGATTGAAAACTGGGCGGGCTGGACCAGCCGAGGCGCCTCGGGCATGAGCGATGTGCGCCTTACCGATGCCGGTTCGCTGACATTCAAGTATTCTGCGCCGCGCGACCCCTATGTCACCATTTCGCGTCAGGTGGATTTCTACAGCATCCCCGATGCCATCGTCCTTGAATTCCGCAGCAGTGTGGGGCTACGCAATGTCACCGCCGACCTTCGCACACCTGCACACACCCGCGCAAACAATGCCGTGGCAACAAACGGCGGCGCTAATTTCGATGCCAATACCGACTATGTCATCGAACTGCCCATCGATCAGGCCGGCGACCCCGACGATCTCGCCACATACCCGCTGTCGCTGCGCTCACTGCGGTTCAATATCGTGGTCGACAACGCCAACCGCGGCAACCACTCCATAGAATTGGGGCGCCTCTACGCCCGCTATGATAACTATAACAGCGGTGTTGAGAACGTTGCCTCCGATGCCTCCGATGCCGTGCGGATAGCTCCCAATCCCATAGCTGCGGGCACCACCGTCTGCGTCAGCGCCCCCGCCATCGAGCGCGTGGAAATATTCAATGCCGGCGGCATGGCCGTGGCCACCGTAATCGGTGCCGGTACCGACCGTCTGAGTTTCCCGGCTCCCGGTGTTGCCGGTGTATATATCGTGCGCGTGAGCACCCCGGCGGGCATATCCTCTTCGATAATGATAGTAAAATAACCCCAATTCACATATACAATGAAAAAACAGCTTATAGCGGCCATCGCCGTAGCTCTGGCACTCGGTGCCTCGGCACAGATGGCCGACGTGACCACACCGCAGAAGGTGTTCGTCGGTCAGCCCGACCCCATGTGCAACCCGGTACTCAGCCCCGACGGCTCCACGGTGATAGTCACCAACGCCGACTTCACCAACGCCCGTATCGCCACTTTCGCCGATGCCCGGGTGCGCCCATATGAGGCTCCGCGCCGTGCTCTTTTCGATATGAATTACTCGGGCCCGGAGGTCGACGGCGTGAGCGTTGCCACCGCCGGTTCCGTGCTGACCATAACCCGCAACGGCGTTAGCCGCGAATATACCCCCGTGCCCTCGCAGGCGGGCTATACCTGGGCGTCGGTCAGCCCGGACGGTACGAAGGTGCTCTTCTTCGCCGCCGGCCGCGGCATTGTGGTCACCGACCTCGAGGGCCGCGTTCTCGCCGAAGCCGGCAACTACGAGGCTCCCGTATGGTACGGCAACGACCACATCCTGGCTCAGAATGCCAAAGACGACGGTCATCAGTATATATCTTCCCAGATTGTGCTCCTCAGTGCCGACGGCTCGCAGATGCAGGAACTCACCGCTCCCGAGAGCTTTGCCATGACGCCCTCGGGTGCCTTCGACGTCAACACCGTGGTATACTCCACCATCGACGGCATACTTTATAAGATGAATGTCACACTCCGCTAAAGCCCGAAAAGTCATGAAAAAATTACTCACAGCCTTCGCAGCAGCCGCGGTAGCCATGGGTGCCTATGCCGAAGATGCTTCGAACTTCACAATATATATAAACCCCGGTCACGGCGGCCACGATGCCGACGACCGCAATGTGGTTATCGAGCCCTATCAGGCCGGTGACCCCAACGGTTACTGGGAGAGCAACTCCAACCTCGAGAAAGGCCTGGCCCTGCGCGACATGCTTGAAGCCAAAGGCTACCACGTGGTGATGTCGCGAACCACCAACACCACCGAGGACGACCTGGGCCTCTCCACCATCGGTCGCCTCGCCAATCAGGCCGGCTCGCGCCTGTTCTTCTCTATCCATTCCAACGCCACCGGCACGGCAGCTCGCCGCAACTTCCCGCTGATGCTCTTCCGCGGATATGACAACGACCCCGTGCGCCCCGAAAGCAAACAGCTCGCCGAAGCCCTCAACCCGCATCTGCTCCAGAATCAGGTTACATACTGGACGAGCACTACGCCGAATGTGCGCGGCGACTTCTCGTTCTATCCCTCGTGGGGAACGCAGGGTCTGGGCGTGCTCCGTCAGCTCACTGTCACGGGCATGCTCTCCGAAGGCTCCTTCCACGACTATATACCCGAGGCCTACCGCCTTATGAGCAAGGAGTACTGCTGGCTGGAAGCCTATCACTTCCGCCGCTGCATCGATGAATTCCTCAACGTGCCCGGCGAAACCGTGGGCCATATCTTCGGACGTCTCAACGACACGCGCGCCCCGCGCCCCGGCGACTACCTCAAATATGGCGATGACCTGCTGGCAACGGTCAACAACGCCACCGTCGAGCTTCTCGATGCAAACGGCACCCTGCTGCAGACTTACACCACCGACCCTGTGAACGTCAACGGCGTATACGCCTTTAAGAACCTGGAGCCCGGCACATACAAGGTGCGCGCGTACTCCGATACCTATTATCCTCAGGAAACCACCGTCGAGGTGCAGGCAGACCTGGTGACATATGCCAACATGCGCCTCAATAAAATCCGCCTCACGGCCCCCGAGGTAGTGTCGTACTCCCCCGTTTGGAACGAGGGCGACGAGGCGCTGCTTTGCAACACTCCCGTCACCGTAGAATTCAACTGGGACATGGACACCGAGGCTACCGCCGCCGCATTCTCCATCGAACCGGCCGTGGAGGGCACCGTGACTTGGGAAGACCTCAACTACCGCCTGGTGTTCACCCCCGCAAAGGCGTATGAGACCAATACCGAGTACACCGTCACCATCGGTACCGGCGCAACCCATGCCGGCGGCATGACAATGGAACAGCCCGTGCAGTTCAAGTTCCGCACCACCGACCGCAATTTCATGGAAATCCTCGGCTATTATCCCAAGGAAGGCGATGAAGTTCACTATCATGGCGCAACTATTGAGTTCCGCTTCGACAAGCGCCCCAACGTATCGCCCATTCTCAGTCAGGTTACCTGCGAGGACGCCGACGGCAACCCCGTGAAGTTCAATAACCGCGGTATCCTCTCTTCCAAGGCCAAAGACCCGTACGGTTTCTTCCGCATCCCCTTCCAGGGAGACCTCGTGCCCGGCAAACTATACACCCTCCACATCTCCGACCGTGTTTCCGACCGCGACGGAATCACCATCCAGAACGGCATGGACATAACTTTCCGCGCCGTCGATGCCGGTGCCGACAAGCCCGACGCCGCTACCGAGAATTTCGAAGATGCATCCATCTATGTATTCGACGAAGATCAGAGCATAGCCGTTGCCTCACAGGCTGTGACCGTCAACAGCGCCAAGGCCCTGTTCGGCAACGCACTGAGTCTGGCTTACTCATTTGCCGAAGAACAAGGCGAAGTATCGTGGCACCGCACCGCTACCGACGTCAGCATAGTGCCCGGTTCCATCGTCGGCATACACGTAAACGGCGACCTCTCCGGCAATGAACTCTATCTGCAGTGTTCGTCGGAACTCGGCGACAAGTTCATCGAAGTATGCCGTCTGGACTTCCTCGGCTGGAAGTACATAGAAGTGCCCGCCACCGCCCTGGAGGGTACCGACCCATATCTGCTGTCCGGCATCAAGATCGTACGCGTGCCCGGCATGGCTTCCGGCTCCGGAACAGTGCTGCTCGACCGTCTGTCGGGCCGCGACAACGGTTCGGGCGTCAACGACGTAGAGGTATCGACCATCACCGTTCATCCCAACCCCGCTTCGCAGTATCTGGTTGCCAACGGCGACATCCACATTCTCTCCGTAGAGCTTGTGAACATGGAAGGCGCGACAGTGGCACGCGCCGCCGGTAACATCATCAACGTCGAGGCAGTGCCCGAAGGACACTACTTCCTTCTGGTCACCACCGCAAACGGCCGCACCGCCCACCGCGTGATCGTTAACCACTGATAACTCACCCTATATTAAAATGAGAGCCGCGGCACTTGTGTCGCGGCTCTCATTTTAAGGTATACATTAGAAAATGCGGTAGGCTATGCCGAGGCCGATGTAGGGCTGCGGTCCTGCGGGAGTGAGACCATAGCCGGCCTGAACGCCAATGCTGAAACGGCGCGGTGGCGTCGGCACGGCTATGCGCTCTATCGTGGCGGTGCGCTCAAAGGCTATGCTGTCGAGGCTCGGATGCCAGCCGCTCACCCAAGCGCGATAGCCGTCGCCTGCATATTCGCGGCTCTCGGGCCGCACAACCACCATTGCGGTATCGGGCCGTGACGCAGTATCGGCGCCGCTTTCGGTACGGGCCATGGGAAGCGCCGCAAGAACAGGTGCCAGCGGTCGTGCCGACACCACCGCTGGCTCAGCGATCCGCACGGTATCGCGGATTATCGTTTTCGACAGCCCCGCGTGAGCCTCCGGGCGGTGCGGCCCGTGGCAGCAAATGCCGCCTATAAAGCCGACGCCTGTGCAAAGGGCGGCTTTTACAATGTTTTTACTCGAAAGCATGTGCAGCAAGGGCTTGGAAGTGAATTTCAGCGAGTTCTTCAATGGCCTCGGCGCCCAGCAGGTAGCTGAGGTCATCGATATTGTCCATGAACATGTTCTCGGTGAGGACAGCGGGGCACGCGCAGCGCAGAATGCCGAAATTTGCCTCGTAATAACCGCGCGGACCGGGCCGACGGTTGCCCTCGAGACCTCTTTCGCGGGCTTTCGCGGCTATTTCGGCGGCGAGATTTCGCGCCGGCGCGTCGGCGTCGGGTCCGACCCATGAGCTGAAGCCGCGTGCGTTGCCGAAAGTGCCGTTTGCCGAGGCATTGACATGAAGAGAGAGGGCCACGCAGGGGCCATTGGTGCACTCGGAGGCTATGCGGCGCACACGCTCGCGCAGCGGAATATCGGCATCCTCGGTGACTATCAGTTTGTTGTCTATGCCGGCGGCGGTGAGCTTGGCTGCCAGGTGCTGCGCCAGGCGGCGCGTGAATTCCCATTCGCACAGACGTCCGTCGGGGCTGCGCTTGCCCGGAGTTTCCTTTCCATGGCCATTGTCGATAAGTATTCTGCTTGGCATAATCGTTGGTGTTGATGATGCCGGCAAAATTAGCAGGTGTCAGGCGGCGAAATCGGTCAAAAAACTTCTATTTCGAGATTATCGCACGCAAAGTGCACGCCCGTAGGCAACAGGCGCGAAGCCCGGCGTACCGGCGGCATGTCGTGGCTCATATGCGTGAGGTATGCGCGTCCGGGTTTCAGCTCCTCTATGATTGCGAGAGCTTCGGCGAGGCTGAGATGCGACATATGCTGCTGGGGACGCAAGGCATTGATGACCAACGTGTCGACGCCGCGTATGGCGTCTTTCGTCTCTGCGGGCATGCTGCTGCAGTCGGTGATATACGCCAGATTGCCGCACCGATATCCGAAGATGGGCAGGCGGGCGTGCATCACAGGCAGCGGAGTGAACCTGAGGTTGCCGAATTCGCCGCCAAGTGGTACGTCGAATGGCCTGAGAGCCTCGATGTAGTGGATATCGAAGGTCGGCACGCCCGGATAGGGGTTTTCGGCGAACGAATATGGAAAATTATGTCTGAGGCCGGCGGCGACGTCCTCGCGGCAATATACCGGGAAGTGATGGTCGGGCTTGTCGGCGCAGTAAGGCCGCAAGTCATCGATGCCGCCCACATGGTCATAATGTATGTGTGTTATCAGGGCGGCGCACAGCTCGGGCGAGTCATGGCGGAGCATCTGAGCGCGGAAATCTGGTCCGCAGTCGATTATCACAGCGGGAGCACCCTCTGCGGCGCGGATTAGAACCGATGCGCGCAGCCGCCGGTCGCGGGCGTCGGTGCTCGAGCATGTGGGACAGTGGCACCGCAGTTGCGGCACTCCCGTAGATGTGCCGGTGCCTAAAAAAGTCAGAATCATTTTCGGAATCGTGTCAGGAAACCATCGTCGAACACAAGATATACGCCGTCGGAGTACGTCCACGACTCGCGCATGCCGCCACGGGTGGGGATGCGCACTATTTCATCGGGTGTTCCCAGGGCGAGGCGGCATTCGTCGCGGCTCATGCCCTCGGTCACTCGGCTGCGTATTATCATTTCCCACTTGTCGGGGGCGATGTCGGGGTACCGGCGTCGCGGATTGTCGAAGGCGAAGAGCTTGTCGAAGTTGCGCGATGCCGCCGTGGTGCTCGCAGTGGTCATGAACAGCATGCGCCGGTCTCCGCTGTCTATGCCGGCTTCGCGGGCCAGGACGCTGTCGGCAACGGTGAAATAGACAGCGGCGGGATAGGTCGAATTGCCGACAGCCACACTGTCGACAATCACCTCCACATGACGAAGGCCGCCGACGGGGTGACCGGCACCGTCGTACCACAACGGCGTGCGGACGTACAGGCTGCTGCCGCGCAGCAGACTGTCGACCATGGCAACCTCGCTTTCGTTGACCATGAATGGAATATCGAGGCGGCTCAGCGTGTCGATTGCCGTCAGGGTTGCCGTCGTGCGGTAGTAGAAGGTGTTGCCGGCGCGGTCCACGAGGGCGACGTCGGCGACAGTGTCGCCGGTGAGCGACGTCGCCGTGGTGAGGCCCGCGAAGGTGAGTGTGCGTCCGTCCATCTCCGTCGCCTGAGCCGACGCGGGTGTGAATATGCGGCTGAGGCGCGCCGTGCTGTCCACGCGGAAGCGTGTTTGACCAGGTTGCCAGTGGCGCGGCGCCTCGGCTTGCAGAACGTTCATATACAGAGCCTCCTGCGAGGGTGCCGATGCATGATTGCGTCGCACCTCATCGCTGCCGATGCGGGGAGTGCTTTCTATTCCGGTGAAGCACCCTCCCAGGAGTATCGTGGCGAGCGCCGCCGCTATGGTAGCCGCTGACCTCATTCTGCTGTGGGATCGATGCCTATGTTGTTGTAGATGAATGAGTAAATGTCTGTGTATTCATCCACGACCTTCGACACCGGCTTGCCGGCGCCATGACCGGCTTTGCTGTCGATGCGTATGAGTTTGGGTTTGGAGCCGGTATCGGCGGCCTGAAGCGTGGCGGCGTATTTGAAGGAGTGTGCGGGCACCACGCGGTCGTCGTGGTCGGCGGTGGTGACCATGATGGCGGGGTAGGGTGTGCCGTCGTTGCGTATGTTGTGCACGGGCGAGTAGTCGAGGAGGTATCGGGCCATTTCCTCGGAATCGTCGGCGGTGCCGTAGTCGTGCGCCCAGTTCCAGCCGATGGTGAACATATGGTAGCGCATCATATCCATCACGCCCACACGCGGAATTGCTACTGCGAAGAGGTCGGGACGCATGTTCGTCACGGCGCCGACGAGCAGGCCGCCGTTGCTGCCTCCCTCGATAGTGAGGAGTTCGGGTTTTGTCCAGTTGTTATCCACCATATACTCGGCGGCGGCGATGAAATCGTTGAAAACGTTGAGTTTGTTCATCTTGGTACCGGCCTCGTGCCATTCCTCGCCGTATTCGTTGCCTCCGCGGAGGTTTGCCTGGGCGTAGATGCCGCCGTTCTGGAGCCATAGCAGCCGGTTGGCGTTGAACGAGGGGTTGAGGCTGATGGCAAAGCCTCCATAGCCGTAGAGATAGACGGGGTTGGTGCCGTCGGCCTCCACGTCGCGGCGCCGTACGGTGAACATGGGTACCCGTGTGCCGTCTGCCGAGGTGTAGAAAACCTGTTCGGTGATGTAGTCTTCGGGGTTATGGCCCTCGATTTCAGTGGCGTGATAGAGGGTGCTCTCGCCGGTGGAGGGGTCGTAGGTGTAGATAGTAGAGGGGTAGACGAACGACGAGAACGTGTAGAACAGTTCGCGGCTGCGGCTGTCGCTGGCAAATGCTATGTTGCCGAAGGTCGGCAAGGTGACTTCGCTGACGGGGGCGCCATCAAGGTCATAGATTGTGGCGTGCTGCGAGGCATCGCGGTCGTAGACGGCCACCAGATGGTCCGGTCCGGCGAACTGCACGGAGGCGAGGACGCCGCCGAGGCTGTCCTCAGGTATTATCGTCTGCCAGTCGGCGCGCGCGGGGCGGCCAGGGTCGATTGCCACCAGGCGGTTGCGTGGTGCGTCGGCCGAGGTGAAGGCCAGCAGGCGGCCGTCGGGCAGCGTTTTCTCGAGGAGTTCAAGGGTATTGTCCTGGCTGGGCTCGACGGTGATCCATGCCGGCGACGGCTTGGATAGGTCGCGTACTGTCAGCGAGTTGCCGTGGCCCTGGCCGCCGCCGTAGATGGCGAGCCAGCGTCCGTCGACCACATCGACGTTGTGAAAGTGCAGGGGTTCGTCGGGATTGCCGTATATCATGCGGTCCTCGCTCTGGGGTGTGCCAAGACGGTGGTAATATACTTTGTGGAATTCGTTTGTGCCGGAGTATACGCTGCCTTGCTCGGGGCGGCTGTAGGCGCTATAGTAGAAGCCGTCGTTGCCGTCCCATGCGGCGCCGGTGAATTTGGCCCACTCGATATGGTCATCGAGGAGTTGGCCTGTTTCGGTATCGAGTACGTAGATTTCCGTCCAGTCGCTGCCGCTGCGCGATATTGTGTATGCGGCGCGGCTGCCGTCGCGGCTGAAGAAGAGGCCGGTGAGCGCCACGGTGCCGTCGTCGGAGAGCGCATTGGGGTCGATGAACACGCGGGGTTCGGCGCCGAGGCTGTCCATGCGGTATATGATGCTCTGGTTGTGGGAGCCGTCGTTGGCAGAGAAGTAATAGCGGCCGTCGGCTTCAAGGCTCGGCGCGCCCACACGCTCGTAGCGGTTGAGGGCCGTCAGACGCCGGCGCAGTTCTTCGCGGAAGGGTATGGCGGCGAGGTAGCTCTGAGTAAGGTTGTTCTCGGCTTCCACCCAGGCGAGGGTGGCTGCCGCGGTGTCGTTCTCCAGGGGTCGGTAAGGATCGGAGACTTCCATGCCGAAGACCTCGTAGGTTGTACTGTCCGACGGGGCGGCCGGATAATTGAGGGTTTCTGACTTTTTGCAGGATGTGCTCATGGCTAATGCCGCGCCGGCGAGGGCAAGGCTAATGATTGGGGTTCTGTTTGACATGTACATCGAGTTGTGGGAAAGGGAATGAAACGCCGACAGTGCCGAGTTCCTTATATATTTTTTCGTTAATTCGGAAATAGAGATTCCAGTAGGCCGACGAATGGGTCCATGCCGTTACGCGCAGGTTCACGCTGGAGGCTGCCAGCTCTTTGAGCACCACCGAGGGCGCGCGGTCAGCCTTGTCGGTGCTCACCGGCAGTCCTTCGGGCGAGGGTGGCGCCGTGATGCCGCGGCGCAGGCGGTCGTCCTCGATATATTTCTCCACCACGTCGGGGTCGGCGGCAAGGAGCGAGAGGATTTTTGCCCGTGCGGCATCGACGTCGTCGCCGTACGATATACCTATCGTCCAGTCCACGCGACGGTAATCCATGCGGTTGTAGTTGTTGATGCTGGAAGTCGACAGCGGGCCGTTGGGGATGATGATGTTCTTGTTGTCGGGGGTGGAGATTATGGTGTTGAATATCTGTATCTCGGTGACTGTGCCGGCATAGTCCATGACTTCTATGTAATCGCCGATGCGATAGGGCTTGAGAAGAAGAATGAGCACGCCGCCGGCAAAATTCTGGAGGGTGCCGCTCAGCGCCATGCCGATAGCCACGCCTGCCGAGGCGAAGAGGGCTATGAAGCTCGAGGTCTCGATTCCCAGAATTCCTATTATTGTCACCACAAGGATGAAGTAGAGTACTATCCGCAGCAGGCTCAGGATGAAGGTGCGCAGTGAACTTTCCACGTGCCGCCGAGCAAAGATGTTGCCTACCAGGCTGTAGATTTTCCGGATAATGAAACGGCCGGCGTAGAACACCACGATGGCGAGGCCCACGTTGATGGCGAACGATACCGCCACGTTGACGAGACGGGATATCAGCTCGTCGAAAGGCAATGCCGAGAGCATCGACAGCTCCTGATGGACTGTCGGCACCGAATCGGGCAGGGCCGGGGGGACAGAGGGTACTTGAATTGGTATCATACTTGCTTATGGTCTATGTTGACGGCAACGTCGTTGTACCACTCCAGGGTGGAGTAGCGGTAGGTCGACGACGAGCTGTCGCGAAGAAAAATGAAAGTTGAGAGGCCATGGTGGCGGCTGAGGCTCACGCTGTTCCATAGCATGGGCGTGGCGGCGGCGTAGCTCACCGTGTTGCCGAAGGCCTCGGCGAATTTATTGAAGCATACGTCGGCACCGTCGAAGCGCGGTGTGCCGGCGCCGGAATAGCACAGAGCGTGGATATAGTCGTAGAGATCAAAATAATAGCATCGTTCCTGGAGTACGTCCATAAACCGCTGGGGCTCGTAGCCGGCGGGGAGTGCCGACGGCGAGCGGCGGTATATTTCGGCACATGAGGCTGCAAGAGCATCGAGGCCGGCGGTTTCCATCACGCTCATTGTGCATGTGCGGGAGCTTCCGCTCAGGGCATTGTAGAAATCGAACGTGGCCGTGGCCGCGGCCCGCAGATCGGCTGACGGCTGTGCGAAAAAGTGCGGTACATTGACATCGTAGGGCATGCCGCGCAAGGGCAACTCCGTAGGGCTGGACACTATGCGGCGGGTGACATGCCGAAGGGCATAGGCGCTCTCGACAGACCCCATGTAGCAGCAGTCGAAATATATGAAATCCACGCCTCCGAACTCGCCGAGAATGGTCGCGAGGGTTTCGATGTTCATTGTCATGCCCTTCTCTTCGCCGAAGGAGCGCTGCGGCAGGTCGCCGTCGCCCCCGATGCCGTCGTTGAGCCAGCCGTTGCCGTGGCTCCACAGCACCAGTCCGTAGCTTGCCGACGGCGCATTGCTGCGTACCGCCTCCAGCACCTCGCGCATGCGTGTTGCCTCGACGGCCAGACGGCCGTCGGTGAATGTCATTATCTCTTTGCGGCCGGCGGCTGTGATTTCAAACAATGACTGGCGGCCCTGACGCGGCGAGTGGAAAACCAGCAGACGGTCGCGGGCGGCCAGGTTTTTTGCGCCGGCTATCATTTCGTCGATATCGAGAGCATCGTAGCCGCGTGAGCCAAGACTATTGTCAGCAGCCATATAGACCAGCACGGTGCGCCCCGGACCGACCGGAGGTGCCGGTGCAGGCTCGTCGTTGCCGCACGATGCCAGTGAAATCACCGCAATGAGTATGGATAGGAAATAGCGTATCTTCATCATTCTGTATAATCATACAAAATTACGAAAAACCGCTCTTTTGCCGAAATTTTTAATTTTTTTTATCAAGGGGCGATCAGAAGGCAGAAGTCAGAGGGTGATGTGTCCTTCAGGCGTGATTTTTATGGCGCGTGCGCGATAGAGATGACCGACGGCCTGCTTGAAGTCCTTCTTGCTGCAGCCGAAGATACTCCCTATCAGCTCGGGCGAGCTTTTGTCACCTATGGGAGTGCTGTTGCCGTCGCGCAGATATTGCATTATTCTGTCGGCGAGGGCGTCGGTGCGTTTGCGAGCCTCTCCGCGGAGCGTGAGATCTATCTTTCCGTCGGGGCGTACCTGCCGGACATACGCATCGACGGTCTGCTCCACTTCCAGCGGCTCGGTGAGCTCGTTGGAATATATCATGCCGCGATGGAGATTGTCCACAATGGCTTTGTAGCCTATCTCGGTGTGTTCGTATATCAGAGCCTTGACTTTGTCGCCGGGAGTATACTCCGGCAGGACGTTGCCGAGGAATTTGTCGATTTTCGCCGACGCCACGATGCGCCCGGTGGCATCGTCGAGATATACATATACCAGATATATGCCGCCGCGTCGCATTTTGCTTCGCTGCTCGCTGTATGGTACCAGCAGATCCTTGGGCAGGCCCCAGTCGAGGAAGGCGCCGGTGGCATTGACCGCCGCGACTTCCAGAAAAGCGAACTCGCCGACGGTGGCATAGGGATGCTCGGTAGTGGCAACAGGCCGGTCCTCGCTGTCCTTGTAGACAAAGACATCGATTGTGCTCCCGACGGCCGGGTTCTCGGGCAGATAGCGCGCCGGTAGAAGGACTTCGGGGAGGGTAGTGCCCGGCTCGCGAAGATAGGCGCCGAATTCTACGAGTCGCCCTATTTCAAGTTTCTGGTATTTTCCTGTTTTTATCATTTGTGTGGAGTGTTCTATGTCGTTGTGACTACAAAGTAAGCGATTTCAGACCGTATTTTCAAATTTTCAAATCGAATTTTCGATACTTTGCCCGCGATGTATTAATTTTGCATATAAAACGCGCAGACAGCTCGCGCGGTTCTTTACATTGATATGGAAACAACACTCTGCAACGGCGATGCCGACCTGATTTATCGATTTTTTCCGCAACTCGACGCCCGTCAGCGCGAGGCCTTCGGCCGTATGGGCGACCTTTACCGCGAGTGGAACGCCAAAATCAACGTGGTGTCGCGCCGCGACATCGACAACATCTACCCATCGCACATCCTTCACTCCCTGGCAATCGCCGCCCTTCTCGGTCCTGTTACCGACGGAACCTCCTTTATGGACCTGGGATGCGGGGGCGGTTTCCCCGGGATTCCCCTTGCGGTGATGTACCCCCAATGCACATTTCATCTGGTGGACCGCGTGGGAAAGAAACTCACAGTAGCGAGCGCCATCGCCCAGGCTCTTGACCTTGATAATGTGACAGTTCAGCACGGCGATGCCTCCGAGTGTCGCGATAAATACGACTATGTGGTGTCGCGCGCCGTCATGCAACTCGAACCGCTGGTCAAAGCGGCATTCCGAAACATCGACAACCGGCGCCGCGACGGTAACCGCTACGACCCGGGCCTGATATGCCTCAAAGGCGGCGACCTCGCCGCAGAAATCGCCGCCGTGCACCGTCCTGTGATGGAATTTCCTGTCACAGAGTTTTTCCCTTTGCCGTGCTTCGAGCTAAAGGAAATTGTCTATGTGCCGAACACACGCCGTTGACTCCGCGTTATTCCAATACTATGATTAAAGTAAAGCAATTCGTTTTCAATCCTTTCGCCATCAACACGTATGTGATATGGGATAGTGAAACGCGCGAGGCTCTCGTCGTTGACCCCGGCATGCTATCGATGACCGAACGAGAACAGTTCGACCGGTATATTGCCGACAATAATCTGACGCTCAAACTGATAATCAATACCCACCTGCACCTTGACCATTGCGTGGGCAACCACTATGTGGCCGAACGCTATGGCGTGCCTACCGCCGCATCGGCCGACGACGAATTTCTGGCACGTGCCATCGATCAGCAGGCCACAATGTTCGGCGTGCCTATCGACGAATACGTCAAAACGCCCGATATAGAGCGACCTCTGCATCAGGGCGACAAAATCAAAGTCGGCGGCATCGAACTCGACGTTCTCGCCGTGCCCGGACACTCGCCCGGCGGCCTCGCCTTCTATTGTCCCGCCGGAGACTTCGTTATTGTCGGCGACTCGCTCTTCCGCGGAGCGATAGGCCGCACAGACCTCCCCGGCGGTGATCACTCCACTCTTGTGAACAACGTCAGGAGCAAACTTCTCACACTGCCACCTGACACACGCGTGCTCCCCGGCCACGAAGGTTTCACAACCGTCCGTGCCGAAAAAGCCTCAAATCCCTATCTCATCTGAAATAAGAACCACATCAGAAAATGGAAATCAATGATGAAATCCCGGCTGAATACCGCAACAATGCCGCGTATATGAACATAATCAACCGCGTCAGTGTAAGACTATACGCCGACAAGCCCGTCACATCCGCCCAGGTATCGGCAATTCTTCACGCCGCCATGAGCGCGCCGACCGGCGTCAACCGCCAGCCATGGGAATTCATCGTCGTCGATGAGCCGGAACTGTTGAAGCAACTCGCCGATGCCCTCCCATACGCCAAAATGACAGCCCACGCCTCTGTTGCAATAGTTGTATGCGGCAACAAGGGAAGATTTCTGGAAGGGGTGGACAGCAACCTTTGGGAGCAGGACCTCTCGGCGGCTTCCGAAAACATCCTCCTCGCAGCACACGCCATAGGGCTCGGTGGTGTATGGACTTGCATATATCCTCACGACGAGCGTATCGCCCCTGTGAGAACAATCCTCAACCTTCCTGAAAACCTCGTACCATTCAACCTCCTTCCCATCGGTTATCCCGAAAAGCAACACGCTCCCATGAACAAGTGGCATCCCGAAAGAGTGCACCAAAACCGCCTCTAACCGACTGTATCAGGCGAAACATCCTGAACTACATTGCAGGCGGCCAAGATTTATTTGTGGTTCCGCTGACAATCTGCCGCCCTCTATTGAGATATCGGGCGTAATAATTTTCTTTCGTCATTATATGGAAATGCTCGGTGCGTATGTCGCCAAGTGGCGAAAGAATATCATGATTGGTATGGTGATACTTGAATCCGCATTTTTCACATACGCGTCTGGATTTGTCGTTTCCTTCATAATATCCGCACCATACGGCATCAAGCTCAAGGTCATTGAAGCTTCTTGACAACAAGGCTTTTACTGCTTCCGGAATCAAACCTTGCCCCCAAAATGGCTTGCCAATCCAATAGCCTATCTCAGCTTCGCCCGGCTTCATGACTGCGGAATGAAGACCATCCGCAAACATGATTCCGCAACTGCCAACAGGCTCACCTGTATCTTTCAGAACAACGGCGTATGTTTCCGGCGCAGCAAATACAGTCCTGATTATTTCAAGACTATTCTCCACCGAAGTATGTGGCATCCATCCTGCAATGGGTCCTATATCCGGGTCGCACGCGTATTTATATAGTATCCCGGCTTCTGATTCTTGCCACGGACGCAAAATCAATCTTTCTGTTTCAATCATACCAGCAGTGTTTTAACATTATCATCGAAAAACATTGTCGGCGTAAATTCTACAATCTGATAATCGGCGATGCCGTTGATGTTGAACGGGTCTTTTGCAATGATGGCATCCACTGCTGTGCGGTTTTCAGCCTTAATCATAATCACGCCGCCAACGCGAGGTGTCTGCGGACCGGAAGCGATGAAGTCACCTGCGGCATAATGCTTAGCGAGATATTCACGGTGTGCGGCAAGGAATCTGTCAACCTCGCTCAACGGTTTCTTGTATGTTAGAATTGCGATAAACATGATTTTATTTCCGTTTAATTGTCTGACATTTACGTTTAGTCATTTCCTCGACGAAAGCCTGTTCGCCATGTTCACGGATGTAACGGATACAAGCCGGACGGTCTGATCTGAAAAGAAAAGCGAATACCTTTCCGATAAAATTGGAATATATCTTGCACTCCTTTACATCCTTGGAGCATTTGGCACAAGAGTGATAACCATTATCTTTAACACAAGACCTTATCTTGCACCACGAAGCCTTTTTGTTATTATGACAACCAGG
>JAGATX010000028.1 GCA_017621055.1 Muribaculaceae bacterium
GACTCCGGCTCCCGAGCCTCAACCGACCCCTCAGGTGACACCTGCACCCACACCTCAACCCACTCCTGTTCCTCAGCCGGCCCCTCAGCATCAGCAGGAAGAAACCCCGGTACAAGGTCAATCGAACTCAGTCTGGCAAAACCACCGCACCCCGCGTAACCTCTACCTCGCCGTGAACCGGGGTAACAGCCAATACTACTTCTCCGAATCCGACTGGAACGCCCTCTCCGCCGCCCAAAAGGGCGAATGCAGCAAAGTCGGTGTGGTGATAAAGAAAGACGGCCAGGAATTTATCCTCGCGCTGAACCACGAGTCAGGTGAATATACCTGGGACGAAGCCATTAGCCGTTTCGGCAACCGGCTTCCGACAAAACAGCAGGGCGAGGCTTGGATAAGCCAGCGAGATGCGGTGCAGAGAGCCGTCCGTGCCTTCGGCGGTAATATGCCCGGTCCTAACGATACTTATCATAGCAATGTCTACAACAGCGATTACAAGTACTGGTATTGCACGCGGACAGAATACGATTCTTCCAGCGCTTGGTACGTTACCATTAACGGCGGCGGCATGCGCACCTACCTCAAGACGACCGCATTCAGGGTTCGCGTTGTCGCGCCTGTCTCTGTTTCGTCGGCGATATAATCCCTTTAACACTTCATCACTTTTTCGCCATCTGCCACCCGACCTTGTAGGGGCGCGATAAATCGCGCCCGCGGGTTGTAGAGACATCGCCCCGCGAACCCCGCGAACCCTCGCATCCCTACAACGACCCATGAGCGGAGGCAGGAATGCCTCCGTCCCCCAGCCGCCCTCACCGTTAATTTTAAATTTTAAATTATAAATTTTAAATTTTCAATCACCTTTCCCTGTCGGGGGTCACCGTCACGCGGGTGCCGCGGCCGATTAGGGGATGGAGACGGCGGAGGTCGTCGTTGCGCAGGCGTATGCAGCCCTCGGAGGCGCGTGTGCCGGTGCTCTCGGGGAAGCAGGTGCCGTGGATGCCTATGCCGCTGAAGCCGGGAGTGCGCAGCCGGAAGAAGTACGGGCCGTAGGCGTCGGCGCGCTCGCCGGCCCCGTCGCCGAAGTCGTGGGTCCAGTGCGAGGCGTCCTGTACCTGAGTTATCTCGAAAGTTCCCTCGGGGGTGCGCATATCGCCGCGGCGCTGTTTCTGGCCTTTTGCGGCGCCCACGCACACGGGAGCGCGGAAAATGGTGTCGTTATGCTCGTTGATGACATAGAGCATGAGCGTGGGCTTGTCGACGAGCACACGGTTTGCGGCAGTGGCGCCGAGGATGGCGCAAGCCATCAGAATGATTGTTGTCAATCGTTTCATAATGAGGAGAATTTGTCAGGCATCATCGTCGGCATCGTCAAAATCGAAGTCGAAGTCCCAGCCGTCGTTCATCTGTTCGGTAAATTCCGAGAGAGCGCGGCCTTCGCGCTTGGTCGGGCGTCCGAGACCCTTTGCTCGGTTTACGAAACCGGATATTTTCACCACTTCGAGGAGGTCGAGCTGCTCGCGCGGGGTGATGTTCTCGCAGTAGTCGGGCACGAGCTTTGCGCCGAGGCGGTTTTCTGTGACGGCGAGCACGCGGAAAGAGAACGTAACGGGCGATTTGCGGACCTCCACCACATCGCCGGCGGCGACGGTGCGCGAGGGCTTGACGGGCTTTCCGCCGACGCTGACGCGGCCTTTGCGGACGGCCTCGGTGGCTATGCTGCGGGTTTTGTATATCCTCATGGCCCACAGCCACTTGTCGATGCGAACTTCTTTATTGGCCATTATTTGTTGTTGAATTTGCACATGGCGGAGCCGATGCCGGCGAGCGTCCACTCGCGGATGGCGTCGACGGCCACGTCGATGCGGGCGGGGAGTTCGGCGGCCTGTTCGGGCGAGAATTCGCCGAGCACATAGTCCACCTGGCATCCGCGCGGGAAATCGCCGCCCACGCCGAAGCGCAAGCGCGGATAAGCGGCGCTGCCGAGCATGGCGGCGATGTTCTTGAGGCCGTTGTGTCCGGCGTCGCTGCCGCTGCCGCGCATGCGGATAGCGCCGAAGGGCAGAGCGATGTCATCGACCACCACCAGAATCTGGTCGAGTTCCACGCCGAGGCGGTCCTTCCAGTATCGCACGGCGTTGCCGCTGAGGTTCATATATGTGTTGGGCTTGAGCAACGTCACCTGCTGGTTCTTTATTCGGCCTTCGCCGACGTCGCCGTAGCGGGCGCCCGCGAAAGAAATATTGGACGCCTCGGCAAAGGCGTCCAATATCATAAAACCTATGTTGTGGCGTGTGCGGCGATATTCGTCGCCGATGTTGCCAAGCCCCACGATAAGATGCTTCATATTGCAGTCGCGGGAGATTGAGAACAATCAGATTACTTAGCGGCGGCGGCAGCTGCGGCACCACGGGCGGCGCGGGTGAGCTGCACGGCGCATACCACGGCGTTCTTGGCGTTGACGAGCTCGAGGCCCTCGAAGTGGAGGTCGCCGACGGCGAGGCTCTTGCCCAGACCGAGGGTGTCCACGTTGATTACCAGACGCTCGGGGATGGCGGTATAGGGAGCGCGCACTTTGAGTTTCTTCATCGAGAGGGTGAGCTTACCACCGGCCTTCACACCTTCGGCGTGGCCTTCGAGTTTCACGGGCACTTCGATCACCACGGGCTTCTCGGGCTTAACTTCGAGGAGGTCGATGTGGAGGATGGTGTCCTTCACGGGATGGAACTGGAGGTCCTTGAGGACTGCCATGCGCTTTTCGCCGTTGAGTTCGAGTTCGATGGCGAAGATATCGGGGGTGTAGACAAGCTTGCGGACAGCGTCGTTGTCCACGAAAATATCGGTGGTTATCAGGCCTTTGCCGTTGCCGATTTCTACTATTTTCTCGCCGGCGCGGAGTTTGCCGTCGTAGGGGAGGGTGACGATTTCGCCGCCGTTGAGCACAACGGGGATTTTGCCTTCGGCGCGCAGGGCTTTTGTTGCTTTCTTGCCGAGGTCGGTACGGGGGCTGGCTTTGAGTTCGTAAACTTTCATTTCTTTGTGTTATTTGCTTGTGTTACTAAAAATTAGATGTTGCTTTCTAATTTCCCATCACACGGGGATGCTAAAAAGCGGTGCAAATGTACGCATTTTTCCGCAAACCTGCAAATTATATTTCAGCACCGGCGCGAAATGATAGGGGATGGCAGTTACGGGGTTTATCCCTGGAGGCGGAAGGTGACGGGGAGGGTGTAGGTCACGCGCACGGGTTGGCCGTTGTTGCGTCCGGGCTGCCAACGGGGCATGGCGCGCACCACGCGGAGGGCTTCGGCGTCGAGCGCCGGATGTCGGGGGCGCACCACGCGCACATCCGATATACTGCCGTCGCGTTCGACGGTGAAACTTACTACAACGCGCCCCTGTACACCCTCTTCGGCTGCTGTCGGCGGATAGTTGATATGGTTGGAAATAAATGAGTACATAGCGGATTCTCCACCGGGGAACACCGGCCTCTGCTCCACCATGGCGATGGAGTACACGCGCTCGCTGACCGGCTCGGGTTCGGGCTGTGTTACTATGTTTTGGCGCAGGTCTTCGGTGGCGGCGGCTTCGGCGGGGTCGTAGGGCACTTCACCGACATTAGGCTGGTGATTGGGCTGGACTTCTTCCACCGGTTCGTCGGGGACAATAGCTATCTCGGTAATCTGCTGCTGAACTACCTCCTCCTCGATTGGTTCTAACTCGGCCAATTTCTGCTCATCGGGTTCATCGATGACTTCGACAGTGAGAGTGTCGGGCACCCATGGCTCGGCGGGGTCGGGGGGTGCCGGGGTGAAGACAAAGGACAGGACGCCGGCAATGAATGCAATGACGGCGATGGCTGCGGCGACAGCGGCAACTATCGCGCCCGTGCGTTTCTTCTTCACCGGGACTCCGACTGCGGGGTCGAGCACCCGTGTTGCCACCGAGGGTGCGGCAGGCGGCAGAGGCGGCGCTACGGTCATGGGCTTTCCGCCGAGGGCGGCCTCGAAGGCGCCCGCATCGGAGTAGCGGTAAGCGGCCATGGGCGAGAGGGCACACGCGATGGCGGCGCATGTGGGCTGTGAGGCCTGCAGGAGCATGATGGTGCGTTGAGGCTCTCCGGCACCCCACGCTGTGGATTTGGCGGGCGTCTTGCCGGTGAGACATGCCAGCATTGTGGCGCCGAGGGCGTAGACGTCGGCGGAGGGAGAGAAGGTGCTGATGCCGGAATACTGCTCGATGGGGCTGTAGCCGTCGGAGCACGCCATGGTGTTGACCGTCGACGTGGCGTTGCCGTGCTCGTCATAGTGCTTGCTCAGACCGAAGTCAATGAGCACGGGCCGGGCGTCGGCGCCCTCGCCGACAATCATAATGTTCTGGGGCTTGATATCGAGGTGGGTGAGGCGTTCGCGGTGGAGGAAGGCCACGGCGTCGACAATAGGCATCATTGCGCCGAGCATGGCGCCCTCGCCGAGGGGACGGTTGGCAATGTAATCCCACAGCGATACACCCTGAAGGTACTCCATGGCATAGTACGCGGTGCCGTTGGCCTCGAATACATCGTCCACTTTCACGATGTTGGGATGGCGGCTGCCTACCTGGCGCAGGCGGCGCGCCTCGGCGAGGAAGTCCTTGAGGGAATTTTCGGCGGTCTGGCGTATGCGCGCGCTGCCGGGGGTGGACACCTGCTGAGTTGCGGCGTCGCGCTCGTTGTAGTCGGCCATGAAATGCTCTTTGAGGGCCATGTGGCTGACGATGTTGCCGGCGGCATCGCGCACGGTGACGAGGTAAGTAATTCCGAAACCGCCGGCGCCGAGCACGCTCTCGACGGTGTATGTCCGCATAGCGCCGGCGAGCACGGTGCCGGGCCGCAGGGCATTGGCGATATTGTTGCTGCTGTTGTTTGCCATAGTGAAGGCAAAAGTAGCGAAAAACCCGGAGATGCACAAACAAAAAGGCCGGAAGCACGGGGCATCCGACCTATTTTGTTTCAAGTGTTAGCTTGTTGAATGCGAACCGATGAAGGTTCGCTCGCTGAGGCAGCTATTATTCAGCAGCGGGAGCGGGAGTTTCGGCGGGAGCCTCAACAGCTTCGCCTTCGGCAGCTACTACTTCCTCACCTTCGGCGGGAGCAGCAACTTCTTCAGCTGCGGGAGCAACTTCTTCTACTACTTCTACTTCTTCAGCTGCGGGAGCCTCGGCTTCGGTGTTTTCAGCTTTGGTGCAGGAGAACATGGTCATGCTGAAAGCAACGGCCAGCATAAGAACTAACTTTTTCATTTTTCTCTGTATTTAGTAATAAAACATTTAGTGCTTCAAAAACGCTGCAAATTTACGGAGAATTTTCAAACTGCAAAACTTTTTCAGCAAATTTTTTACCGAGACTGGTAAAAAATGTGAAATTGAGGCGCTAAATAATCTGATTGATGCGGTTGGAGTGTTGAAAAACTTTATTTGGCGGCGTTTACAGCCTCGGCAGCGGCGTTGGCAGCGTCGGTGGCGGCGTTAACAGCCTCGTTAGCGGCGTCGGTGGCAGCGTTTACGGCAGCTTCGGCCTCGGCGCAGGCGCCGGTGCAGCCTTCGGCGCAACCGTCGGCGCAGGGCTCGGTGCATTCGCAGTTACCGGCCTCGGGAGCCTGTACTTCTTCTGCTGCTACTACCTCTTCGGCAGCGGCATCGTCGTTGGCGTTGTTGTCGGCTTTGCTGCAGGAGAACATGGTCATGCTCATGGCAACGGCCAGCATAAGAACTAACTTTTTCATTTTCGTAATTCTGATTTAGTAATAAAACAATATACGGGCGCAAATGTAGACATTTTCTCTGACATGGAAAAACATTTGCGGCATTTTCTACGAAAAAAGTCGCAAATCAAGAAAAAATCAATGAAGAGGCCGAAAAAAATACAGCCTTTAGGCTTTTTTTCAGCCCACGCCCGCCGACCGCAGGAATTTCTGCATGTGTGCGTCGGTGCTGTCGATATATTGCTGCAACTGCCGGGCATAGTGCTCGAGGTTGCGGATTGGCCGGGAGGCCACACCGGTATCTACGGCGGCGGCCACCACGGCGGGCGACACCGTGGGCAGCAGTCGACGGTCGAAAGGCTTTGGCAGGATGTAATCCGGGCCGAAGGTAAGGTTTTCGGTGGGATACAGTGCTCGCACGGCGGCCGGCACGGGCGTGCGAGCCAGTTCTGCGATGGCATGTGCGGCGGCGAGCTTCATGGCGTCGTTGATCACGTCGGTGCGACAGTCGAGGGCGGCGCGGAAGATGTATGGGAAGCCCAGCACATTGTTTATCTGGTTGGGATAGTCGGAGCGGCCGGTGGCGTAGACAATGTCGTCGGCGGCAGCGAGGGCGGCTTCGCGCCGTATCTCCGGGTCCGGGTTTGCCAGAGCGAACACAATCGGACGCCGAGCCATGGAGGCCACCATGTCGGGCGTGAGCACGTCGGCCACCGATAGTCCCAGGAAGGCGTCGGCACCCTTCAGGGCGTCGGCAAGGGTACTTATGCCGGTGTCCGCGGTGGCGAAATATTGTTTCTGCGGAGAGAGGCCGGTCCGCGACGTCGTTATCACGCCGCGACTGTCGCACATGATTATGTTTTCGTGACGTACGCCGGCCTTTTCGAGCAGGCGCGTGCAGGCAATGGCGGCGGCGCCGGCACCGTTGACCACGAGGCGGATGTCGGCGAGTTTCTTGCCTTGAATGCGGACGGCGTTGATCATTGCGGCGGTGACTATCACGGCGGTGCCGTGCTGGTCGTCGTGCATCACCGGGATGCCGCACTTGCCGGCGAGGGCCTCCTCGATTTCGAAGCACTCGGGCGCCTTGATGTCCTCGAGGTTTATGCCGCCGAAGGTAGGCACCAGGGCGCGCACTATGTCGGCGAATTTCCCGGGGTCTGTCTCGTCGATTTCTATATCGAAGGCATCCAGCCCGGCAAAAATCTTGAACAGCAAAGCCTTGCCCTCCATCACGGGCTTTGCGGCTTCGGCGCCGATGTTGCCAAGGCCGAGCACGGCGGTGCCGTTGGTGATCACGCCCACGCAGTTGCCGCGGTCGGTGTAGCGGTATACGTTGTTGTTGTCGCGGGCAATGTCGAGGCAGGGAAATGCCACGCCCGGCGAGTAGGCGAGGGCGAGGTCTTCGGGCGTACCGAAAGGTTTGGTGGGCATGGTCTCGGTCTTTCCGGGAGTGGGGTAGCGGTGGTATGCCAGCGCGCGGGCTTTGAGTTCTTTGTCGTTCATAATACAGTCTCTGATATATCAGACAACAAAAAGAGCGGCTGTTAGGTTCGGAAGGCGAGACCCTCGACGGCGCCGCGCACAAGGAGGTAGACATCGAAAGCGAGCCACAGCCCGTGGTTGCCCATCCCCGCCGGCAGGGCGAAATAGAGGGCGAAGAACACCGCCATAGCCGCTGCCATTGCCCCCAACATGGGGCGTGTGCGCGTGAGACCTGCAAAGAGACCGTCGTAGATAAAGGCGGCGAAGCCGCACAGCGGTATGGCGGCCGCCCACGGCAGATAATCGGCGGCGATGGCGCGCACGGGCGGGTTGTCGGTGAGGACGGCCACGAACCACTCGCCGCAGAAAAAATAGACAGCAGCGAAAACAACGGCGAAAACGGCGCCGATGGTCAGCAGCGCCTTTGCCAGGCGCCGAACGCCGATGCTGTCGGCACGGCCGAGGTATTTGCCGCCCAGGGCCTCGCCGGCATAGGCGAAACCATCCATAAAAAACGAGAACAGCATGAAAAGCTGAAGCAGAACGGCGTTTGCGGCGAGGATTTCGGTGCTCTGTACGGCCCCGGCGTGGGTGAACCACAGTGTGACGGCCACCAGACACGCCGTGCGCAGAAAAATATCGATGTTGATGCTGAGAAACCGGCGCAGCGGAGCCGCCCGGCGCACTATGGCGAGGCGCGGCAGGCGCGGACGGTGGCGCACGGCGATGAACAGGGCGGCAGCGAGGGCGCCCGTCCACTGCGCGATGAGTGTGCCGGTGGCCACGCCGTCGATGGTCCGGCCGGCGCCGTAGACCAGCGCGGCGCTCACGCCGATGTTCACAATGTTTGTTATCAGGGCGGTATACATTGTGGCGCGGGTGTCCTGCATGCCGATGAGCCAGCCCGACATGGCATAGGTCGCCATCACCGCCGGCGCGCCCCATATACATATATAAAAGTATTGGCGGGCGAAGTCGGCGCAGGAGTCGTCGGCGTCGAGAAAACCGAGGATAGTGCTCCCCAAGGGGCGCGAGAGCGCCAGCATGACGATGCCGAGCAGTAAACCTACAGCCAGCGAGCGCCCCAGCACGGCATTGCGGTCGTCGGCGTCGCCGGCGCCGTAGGCCTGGGCGGTGAGCCCCGTGGTGCCCATGCGCAGAAAGTTGAAGAGCCAGTAGAGGATGTTGAACATCGTGCCGCCCACGGCTATGGCGGCGATATAGACGGGCTCGCCGATATGGCCGGTGATGGCCACGTCGACGAGCCCGAGGATGGGTGTCGTTATGTTTGTGGCGATAGCTGGCAGCGCTATCGCCATTATTTCAGAGCCTGTTTCCCGATATATGTTAAATTCTCGGTGGAGCGTCATTTGATGCGTGCGCGGCGGGCATCAAAGTAGATGTATGCAATCAGCAGGGCATAGGCGGCCAGGCCCAACAGCTGGGGCTGCAGTTCCATGCCGTTTGTCGGCAGGGGCACGCCGCAGAAAATGGTGATCGCGCTGAACACGCCGAAGAGCGCGCCGCCGGCAATGAGTCCGGAGGCTATGAGAGTGCCGCGGTCGGTGCGTGCCTTGGAGAGTGCCTTGTCGGATGTGCTGCGTCCCACGGCCCACGAGATGAGACCGCCCACGAGCATGGGGGTGTTGAGCTGCAGGGGCAGGAACATGCCGAGGCAGAAAGCCAGGGCGGGCACGCCAAGCCAGTTGAGGAGCAGGGCGAGGATGGCGCCTACAATATAGAGAATCCAGGGCGTGGAGCTTCCCATCATCATGGGCTCTATCACCTTTGCCATGGCGTTGGCCTGCGGGGCGGCCATGGCGGTGTCGCCGGTAAATCCGTAGACCTCGTTGAGCATGAGCATCACGCCGCCGACGGTGGCCGCCGATGCCAGCGTGCCCACGAATTTCCACGTTTCCTGCTTGCGGGGTGTGGAGCCCAGCCAGTAGCCTATCTTCAGGTCGGTGACAAAGCCGCCGGCCATTGCCAGGGCCGTGCAAACCACGCCGCCGAGCACCATGGCGGCCACGATGCCCGAAGGTCCTTCAAGGCCGATGGCCACGAACACGCCGGAGGCTATGATGAGAGTCATCAGCGTCATACCGCTCACGGGGTTGCTGCCCACGATGGCTATGGCGTTGGCGGCAACGGTGGTGAACAGGAACGATATCAGCACCACAACCACCCATGCAATGGCAGCCTGCCACAGATTGTGGATCACGCCCAGCCAGAAGAACAGGAAGACGGCAGCCACGGCGATGAGCGAGAACACCGCCAGGTGCTTCATCGAGATATCGAGCTGCCAGCGCACGGGGCGTGCGGCGGCGCTCTTGTCGCCGCGCAGCTCGCGGGCGGCCAGTTTGGCTGCGCCACCGATTATTCCGCTGCTCTTTATGATGCCGATTATGCCGGCCATGGCTATGCCGCCGATGCCGATCATGCGCGCATAGTCGCCGAAGATGCGCGCCGGCTCCATGGCGGCGATGTCCGGGGTGCCGTAGGCGCCCATAAGAGGAACAATCACCCACCATACGAATGCCGAGCCGGCGAAGATGACGAAGGCATATTTAAGGCCGACAATATAACCGAGGCCGAGGACGGCGGCACCTGTGTTGCACGAGAGCACGAATTTGAAGCGTGCGGCCAGCTCGGCGCCCCATGCATAGGCGGTGGTGGTCACCGTGTCGGCCCACCAGCCGAAGGTAGCCACGATATAATCGTAGATACCGCCGATGAGCGACGACGTCACCAGCAGCACGGCCTGGGCCTTGCTGCCCGTCTTTGCGCTTTCGCCGCTGATGAGCACCTGTGTGGTGGCTGTGGCTTCCGGGAAGGGGTATTTGCCGTGCATGTCCTTTACGAAATATTTACGGAAAGGAATGAAGAAGAGGATGCCGAGCACGCCGCCCAGCAGCGAGCTCAGGAAAATCTGAAGGAAGTTCACCGTTATGGCCTCGCCGTAGGTGGCCTGAAGGATGAACAGGGCGGGCAGTGTGAAAATGGCGCCTGCCACAATCACGCCGGAGCATGCGCCGATACTCTGTATGATGACATTCTGCCCTAAGGCGTTCTTTTTACCGAGGGCTCCGGAGAGACCCACGGCTATGATGGCTATGGGAATTGCGGCCTCGAACACCTGGCCCACTTTCAGGCCCAGATAAGCGGCGGCGGCGCTGAACACCACTGCCAGCACCAGACCCACGCCCACGGAGTAGACGGTGGTTTCGGGATAATCGTGCGCCGGGTTCATCACGGGCCGGTACACCTCGTCGTCGGCGAGCTCGCGGAAGGCGTTTTCGGGAAGGTCGACCGGATCGACGTCGGCCGGCGGCAGCTCCGGGCTGCCAAGGGGTTTTGTCTTCATTGCTGTGCGGTAAAAAAATGTGATAATGCCGGTAGGGTCGCCACCGGCACTGCAAAGTTAGCACATTATTGCGAAAAATCGGAAAAAATCGCGAAATTTGCCCATGTCGCAAAAATTTCGTACCTTTGTAACCTGAAAACGTACTAAGAATAATCTAAAAATGTCAGAAGAAAAAGAGGAATACAGCGCCAGTAATATTCAAGTGCTCGAAGGCCTTGAGGCTGTGCGCAAACGTCCCGCTATGTATATCGGCGACATTTCGGAAAAAGGCCTCCATCATCTTGTCTACGAGGTGGTCGACAACTCCATCGACGAGGCTCTCGCCGGATATGCCACTCATATAGAAGTCACCATCAATGCCGACAACTCCATCACCGTTGTGGACAACGGCCGCGGCATTCCCGTGGACATGCACGAGAAAGAGCACAAGAGCGCCCTCGAGGTTGTGCTCACCGTGCTCCATGCCGGCGGCAAGTTCGACAAAGGAACATACAAGGTGTCGGGCGGCCTCCATGGTGTGGGCGTCAGCTGCGTGAACGCCCTGAGCACCTATCTGCGCGCCGAAGTGCGCCGAAACGGAAAGATATATGCCCAGGAATACTCCTGCGGCAAGCCTACCACCGATCTTATGGTCGTTGGCGAGAGCGACACCACCGGCACTCTCGTCACCTTCCTGCCCGACGCCAGCATATTCACCGTCACGGTCTACGATTACTCCACGCTTGCCAACCGCCTGCGTGACCTGGCATTCCTCAATGCCGGCATAACGCTGAAACTCACCGACATGCGCGAGGTCGACGCCGACGGCAACCCCCGCTCCGAGACCTTCTACAGCAGCAAGGGCCTCCGCGAGTTCGTGGCTTATATCGACTCCAACAAGGAATCGCTCATCAACGACGTCATCGACCTCAAGACCGAGCGCCAGGGCATTCCCGTGGAGGTGGCATTCACATACAACACCACCTCGAACGAGAATATCTACTCGTTCGTCAACAACATCAACACCATCGAGGGCGGTACCCACCTCACCGGCTTCCGCCGCGGCCTCACCACCACCCTCAAGAAATATGCCGATGACAACAACCTGCTCAAAAACGCCAAGGTTGAGATCTCGGGCGACGATTTCCGCGACGGCCTCACCGCCGTGATCTCCGTCAAGGTCATGGAACCCCAGTTCGAGGGTCAGACAAAGACCAAATTAGGCAACAGCGAGGTTGCCGGCGCCGTGAGCAGCGCACTGAGCGAGGCTCTCGGCTACTATCTGGAGGAACATCCCGCCGAAGCAAAGATTATTGTAGAAAAAGTGGTTCTCGCCGCTCAGGCGCGACACGCCGCAATGGAGGCGCGCCAGAAAGTGCTGCGCAAAACGCCCCTCATCGGCGGCGGTCTCCCCGGTAAGCTCACCGACTGCAGCAGCCGCACCGCCGAAGACTGCGAAATCTTCCTTGTCGAGGGTGACTCCGCCGGCGGCACCGCCAAACAGGCCCGCGACCGCCAGTTCCAGGCCATCCTGCCGCTGCGAGGCAAAATCCTCAATGTCGAGAAAGCGGCTCCCCACCGCATCCTCGACAACCAGGAAATCACCAACCTTTTCCGCGCCCTGCGCGTCACCATCGGCACCGAGGAGGATCCCAAGGCTCCAAACATCTCCAAGATAGCATACCACAAGATTATAATAATGACCGATGCCGACGTCGACGGCGCCCACATAGCCACCCTGCTGATGACGTTCTTCTTCCGGCGCATGCGCCCCGTCATAGAGCAAGGCTACCTCTATCTGGCCACCCCCCCGCTGTTCAAATGCAAATGCGGACAGAACGAGGAGTACTGCTGGACCGAGGCACAGGTGCAGAACTTCGTGGGCCGTTTCGGCGAGAAAACTCTTGTGCAGCGCTATAAAGGTCTTGGCGAGATGAGCGCCGAAGAGCTCCACGTCACCACCATGAGCCCCGAGCACCGTCTGCTCAAGCAGGTGCACATCAGCGACGCCGCCGAGGCCGACCGTGTGTTCTCTATGCTCATGGGCGAGGATGTGGCACAACGCCGCGACTTCATCGAGGCCAACGCCACATACGCCAACATCGACGCCTGATAATATACAGCCTTTGCGCCGGCACCTTTTCGCAGTGCCGGCGCAAACGTTTGGCACCCCTCGCTTGTTATAATATGGCAGGCGCCGCGCACGACGACGCCACTTTTTCATCACTAACACAAACGGTATGGCCAGGAACACACTGACAAAAAAAGAGCTGGGCAAACTCAAGACTCTTGTCGACACATATACGGCGGAACACAGCACCGCAACCTATAATTTCAGGCAGGTAGCCTTCGCGTTGGGCTACGGCAGCGCCCCGGCGCAGAAAGCCGTGGCCATGTATCTTGCCGAACTGGCCTTCGACGGCCGTATTATAGAGGTGTCGCCCGGAAAGTACAAAAGCCCGCAGCGCAGCGTCAGCGCCGAGGGCGTGTTCGTTCGCCGTTCCAACGGCAAGAACAGCGTGGTCACCGACGCCGACGGCGAGGAAATCTTCGTTGCCGAGCGAAACAGCATGCATGCCCTCAACGGCGACCGCGTGCGCATAGCCGTGGCCGCCGCCATGCGCGGCAAGGAACCGGAGGCTCAGGTGACGGAGATAGTTGAGAAGAAGGATCAGACTTTTATCGGCACTCTGCGCGTGGACAAGCGCATGGCATACCTCCAGACCGACTCCAAGTTTCTGGCCAACGACATTATAATACCGCGTGCCCGTCTGCGCGGAGGTCACAACGGCGACAAGGCCATTGTGCGCATCACCGACTGGCCCGACGACGAGAAGAACCCCCGCGGAGAGGTGGTGGACATTCTTGGCGTCACCGGCGAGAACAATGCCGAAATCCATGCCATCCTCGCCGAGTTCGGCCTGCCGTACCGCTACCCCGAGGCAGTGACGCGCGCCGCCGAGAAAATCGACGCCGGAATAACTCCCGAAGTGGTGGCGCAGCGCGTGGACATGAGATCCGTGACGACCTTCACCATCGACCCGCGCGACGCCAAGGACTTCGACGACGCCCTGTCCATAAGGAAACTGCCTGACGGCAACTACGAGGTGGGCGTTCACATCGCCGACGTCACCCACTACGTGCGCCCCGACACCACCATCGACCGCGAGGCTTCCGAACGCGCCACCAGCGTATACCTCGTGGACCGCGTGGTGCCCATGCTTCCCGAGCACCTCAGCAACGGCATATGCTCCCTGCGCCCCGACGAGGACAAACT
This sequence comes from Muribaculaceae bacterium, assembly GCA_017621055.1. Taxonomy (GTDB): domain Bacteria; phylum Bacteroidota; class Bacteroidia; order Bacteroidales; family Muribaculaceae; genus CAG-873. Next base: position 13,844 of record JAGATX010000028.1, read on the forward strand.
AACCTTCTCCACCATATTCACCATCAGCCCCGACGGCAAAGTCCTCGACTCGCGCATTGCCCGCACTGTCATCCGCAGCAACCGCCGCTTCACCTACGAGGAGGCGCAGGAAGTGATAGAAACCGGAAAGGGCGACTTCGCCGAAGAAATCCTTACCCTCGACCGCCTCGCCAAGATACTGCGCAAAAAGCGCTATGAGAACGGCTCCATGGACTTCGACCGCGCCGAAGTGCGCTTCGACATCGACGAGAACGGACATCCCGTAGGCGTGTTCTTCAAGGAGAGCAAGGACGCCAACAAGCTCATCGAGGAATTCATGCTTCTGGCAAACCGCACCGTGGCCGCAGCCATAGGTCAGCCCGCCAGGAACCGTAAGGCCAAGGCATTTGTCTACCGCGTGCACGATGTGCCCGACGCCGAACGCCTGGCCAACCTCGCCGAGATATGCCGCACTTTCGGCCACCGCATCCGCACCACCGGCACGCCCGCCGAAGTGAACCGCTCCATAAACCGCATGCTCGCCGACATCAAGGGCAGTCCTGAGGAGAATTTTATATCCACGCTGGCCATACGCTCCATGGCAAAGGCCATCTACACCACCAAAAACATCGGTCACTACGGTCTCGGGTTCGATTATTATACCCATTTCACCTCGCCCATACGCCGATACCCGGACATGATGGTGCACCGCCTGCTCGAGCGCTACCTCGCCGGCGGCCGCTCCGTGAGCCTCGAAAAACTCGAGGAAGAGTGCAAGCACTCGTCCGACATGGAGCAGCTCGCAGCCGGCGCCGAACGCGCATCAATAAAGTACAAACAGGTGGAATATATGGCCGACCGGCTCGGTCAGGTCTTCGACGGCGTCATTTCCGGTGTCACCGAGTGGGGACTCTATGTGGAACTCGACGAGAACAAGTGCGAGGGTCTGGTGCCCGTGCGCGACCTCGCCGACGATTTCTATGACTTCGACCCCAAGAACTATACCCTCACGGGCCGGCGCTCCGGCGGCCGATACCGCCTCGGCGACAAGATAAAGGTGCAGGTTGCGCGCGCCGACCTGGCCAAGAAACAGCTCGACTTCGTGGTTGTCGACGCCAAGAACCCGCCGCGGAGCCTCGACACCCTCGGCAGCAAGCCCAACAGCGGCAAGCGCCCCGACAAACCCGGTAAACACAGCCGCAACGCCCGCGGCAAACGACGCCGCTGACGCCTATGCCCGCAAATTTTATAGGTACCATAGTCATCGACAGACTGCAGCTATTCGGGCGCCACGGCGTATCGCCCCAGGAGCTCGCGGTCGGCAATATGTTCGAGATAACCGTGCGCCTGCGCTTCGAAGCCTCGCAGCCTATGCTGACCGACCGTCTCGACACCACGGTGAACTATGCCGAAGTGGTCGAGCTGGTGCGCCGTGAGATGGAATTCCCCTCCAAGCTCCTCGAAAACCTTGCCTGCCGAATATATCGCGCCATCACGTGGCGGTATCCGCAGATTGTCGGCGGCGATATAGAGGTTTTCAAGCTCCATCCGCCCATCCCCTCGCACATGGAGAAAGCAGGCTTCTGCTTTTCATGGTAACTCAAGGTCCAAGGTTCGAAGAAACTTTGGACCTTGAAGGTTATGAGGTTATTCGGCGGCCATCTCGAGGCTGTCGGCCGGCATGTAGATAACCATCGTGTCCGTGGCGGCACGTTTGCTCACCGTCACGCTACCTCCTATATGGTCGGCGCGGTCGCCCACGCCCATTTTCACGGCCATCCACCCGCCGAGGCCGCCGATGGTGAGCATGGCGGCTACGGCGGCCGCTACTAACAGCACGGTGAGGCCGCGGCGCCGCTGCCGCGGGGGAGCCGCCGGCGCCGCATTGTTTCCAATGCCGGCATTGTCGTACCATCCGAACATGGCGCGGTATTGTTCGAGATCGGGAGGGAGAAGAGAATGAGTGCGGTAATAGTCGTAGATACGGCGCTCGTCGGCGGGTGTGGTCTCGCCGGCAAAGAATCGGCCGACAAGGTGTCTCAACAGTTCGTCGCTGCCAAAACCCGGTGTCCGTGGTGTGCTATTCATATATTATATAGTGGAGAGTTGTTATTTCTATAATTATTCTGCGAGGAGAGGAAAATCTCGGCGATGCGGTGGCGTGCACGCGACAGCGCCGTGCGAACAGCCCCCTCAGTGGAGCCTGTCAGGGCTGCTATGGTGGCGTTGTCGTAGCCGTCGATGTGGCGCATGCGCACCAGGGCGGCCTGCGGCGCCGGCAGCAGCGAGAGTATGCGGTGCGTCTCGCCGGCGGTTTCGGCGCTGATATAGAGGTCCTCGGGCGAGGGTATGCTCTCGGTGGCGCCGGCATCGAACACCTCCAGGCTCACCTGCGGGCGCCGGCGCCGCAGCGCGTTGATTGCCAGCCGACGGCATACCACATATGCAAGGGCGTCGACACTGCGGTAGCGGTGCAGCGTGGCGCGGTGCTCCCACAGCGTCAGCAGCGTGTCCTGCGCTATGTCGCTGCCCTCAGCGTCGCTGCCCGTGATGGCGGCCGCCTGGCGCACCAGCCGGCCGCGCAGCCGCGACGCCATGGTTTCGAAGTTCTCTTCCTGTTCCATACATCCATTAGACACGGACAGCGCCCGATTGTTACACTTTCTCGCAAAAGTTTTGCGAAAAATATGTCAAAAAGTTTGGCGTTTTCAAAAAAGACTCTTAACTTTGCCGCGTCGCAAGGAATAAAAGCGCCGACGGCGCCTTTTCCCGGCCGATATGCGCGGTTTTCGTTTGCCCGCGCAGTCCAATAGTGTATAGATATTAATTCCAAATTTTACTAATTTAAAAGCATCACAGAATGAAGAAATTCTACACCTTGCTTGTTGCAACAGCAGCCACCATGCTGGCCGCCAACGCCGAGGTCACTCTGGTTGCCAACGGACTTTCCGAAGTCAGCGCCCAGCGTATCCTCTCCACCGAATATGTGGCACACGCAGCCGACGCTCCCCTCAAGGCAGCTCCCGGCGGCAAATACAATGTGGTTGGCGACGGCTATGTTACCGCCGGTATCCTGTCCACCCTTCTCCCTGAGGACTGCACTGCAGGCCAGTCGTGGGCAATAACCATCGAGCAGAGCGTCAACGATGCCAACTGGTACCGCACACAGCTCTACAACGCCAACTCTCCCGTGGTGGAAGTGCTCGGCGAACCCGATGAAGCATACTTCTACTTCAATGTGGCAGATCCCAACAAGGTATATTCCGACCGTTTCCTCATCGCAGGCACGTACAATGCTTTCCAGTTCTGCCCCGAAAGCACGCTCGGCAATTTTCTCAACGATACCGGCAAAGCATATCTCGAAGCTAATAAGAAATACGGCAAATTCGAGAATGGTGTGGTAGTATTCCCCATGGAGTCGTTTTGGACGATTGAGGAAGAGGACACGAAGTTTACTTCCACTAACTCATATGCCACCTTTACCATAACCATGCCTGGTACGGAGTTCAAACCCGTATGGCGCGAACTTGGTCAGGGTGAGTTTGTCGACGGTTTCTTCGCTCCCCAGTTTCTGGATATATGCGCTCATGAGTACATCAACGCCGAGGGTAAGAAAGACTACTGGTTCTCGACCTTTACTTCTGACGTTAACGTATCGCGTCACAACTTCCTGCCTGCCATCTATAACATCACCGATCCCTGGTTCCAGTCGCTCGAATCGAGCTACCCGATGGTATTCAATGCCGAGATTGCAGACTTCGTAATCGTTCCCGAGCAGGAAACCGGTATCCGCACCCAGAGCGAAGGTCCTTGGCATATTATGAGTTTCAGCGGCAACGCCACCGGTTGCAGCACACGCGAAGAGCAGAGCCAGCAGCAGAATGCATGGATTCGCACGGCCTTCATCACCCTTGAGAACAACGTTCTCAAAATCGCCCCCAATGCATTAGGCTTCATGTTCCCCGAATGGACCGGTCATGAAACTTCGATCTTCGGCAGCGGTCTGGCCAATGAGGACGGCGACGATCTCGCGTCCCAGATCACCCTCCCCGAGGATGCCGGTGTTAACGATGTTGTTGTCAGCGATGACGTCAACGCTCCCGCCGAGTACTACAACCTCCAGGGTGTGCGCGTGAACAACCCGGCCAACGGTCTCTACATTGTCAAGAGAGGCAATCAGGCTTACAAGATCTTCCTGCGCTAAGCCACAGAAAAATCAAACCATACTAAAAAAGCGACCCGCCGGGTCGCTTTTTTTATGCACGTGTCGCCACGGCGCTTGCATGGTTCGAAAAAAATCTTTAACTTTGCAACCGATTTCGTAACCTCTGGCACGGACAAGCGGCCTGCGAATGTTGCGACTAATACTAACTTAATCAATATCAACCGACAATGGATCTGATTAAAGTAGCCGAAGAGGCTTTTGCCACCGGTAAGAAGGCAACAGACTACGAATTCGTGCCCGGCGACACCATCACCGTGGCTTATCGAATCAAAGAGGGTAACAAGGAGCGTATCCAGCAGTACCGTGGTGTGGTTATCCGCATCTCGGGCGAAGGCGACAAAAAGCGCTTCACCGTGCGCAAGATGAGCGACAACGTAGGTGTGGAGCGTATCTTCCCCATCAATAGCCCGTTTATCGACTCTATCGTAGTCAACAAAAAAGGTAAGGTTCGCCGCGCAAAACTCTACTATCTGCGCAAACTCACCGGCAAAAAAGCCCGCATCAAAGAGCGTCGTTCCTTCGCAAAGAAGGAGGACTGAGTCCAAGATGCCCCGGCACCTAACGTTACAAGCAGAGCCGTCCGGCCCTGCTTTTTTTTTACAGTATGTCCGCACCGCAATATCCATGTTATAGCGTAGCTATCCGCACCCTCGGCACTGCCGGCGAAAAATATCTGCGCACACTGCAGGCCTGCGCCGCCCAGACGGTGCAGCCCCGCCGTATCCTTGTGTACATACCCCACGGCTATGCACTGCCCGCGCAGACAATAGGCTGCGAGGAATATGTGCGGTGCGAGAAGGGCATGATAGCGCAGCGGTCGCTGCCCTTCGATGAAATCGACACCGATTTCATCCTTTTTCTCGACGATGACCTTGACTTCCCCGCCGACCTCGCCGAGCGCCTCTTCGACGCCATGGAGCGCCACGGCTCGCAGCTGGCCTCGCCGGCCATCTACGAAAACGAGAAAGGCTCGCTGAAGCAGAAAATCAAGTGGGCGGTGCTGATGCAGACCCTCCCGCACCGCGACAGCCGGTTTGCCTACAAGATTCGCCGCAGCGGCCATTACTCCTACAACAACCGGCCGACGGCGGCGAGCCTCCCCAGCCAGAGCTGCGCCGGCGCGTGCATGATGATAAGCCGGCGCGCCTACGACGCCATTCACTTCGCCGACGAGCGGTGGCTCGACCATATGCCCTATGCCCTGGGCGACGACCAGCTCTTTGCATACAAGGCATACCGCTACGGCTTCAACCCCTGCGTGGTGTACGACAGCGGAATAGTTCACCTCGACGCCGGGTCGGGCACACGCCGCGACCCCGCACGAAACCACTATGTGTCGGAGTTCGTGCGCACCCTTCTGTGGTACCGCAGCATCTATACGGCGGCGCCATCGGCAGCCGGCCGTCTGGCGGCAGTGGCGGCTTTCGCCGCCTCAAAGGCCTTCGACATCGCCATGGCCATACCGTACTCACTGGTGAAGCGCTCGCTTTTCCCGATAAAGAACATTGTGCGCGGCGGCTATGACGCCCTTAGCTTCATTGCCGGGCGTAAATTCGGCGATACTCCCCCGTATATGGCCCATAAGCCCCGGTACGACTAACAGATTGTACGTAGAAAGCGGCAAAATGGGTAAATTCGTAGTTAAAAAATGTAAATGTGACACTTTGTTAAGAATATTTGCTTAACTTTGTGCTGTGGAAAAAACGGCAACAATTTCACGCCTTTTTTCTACGTATTGCGAATCCATTGGGCTCCTATGCAGTTGACCTGCGCAAAGGGTCCGATATCAAATGTGAAAAATTGGTTTGTGTGTAAATTTAGAACACAGAGCGTTGCTCCCTTCGTGAGAAGATGGCAACGCTTGACTTTTTTATAACAGGGAGGGCCGATGGAAAGGCGGTTTTCTACCGTCTGAACGTGAGCGTCGAGGCGGAGAGCATGGTGGCGGCTATGGCGCTGATATCGTCGGGAGAGACGGCCTGCACGGCCGTGGTGACGTCATCGTCATCAGTCAACCTGCCACGGAAAAGCACGCTGCGTGCGGCGGCGAGGATGTGGTTCTCGTTGTTTTCGCGAGCTATGGCGCACTGGCCGAGATACTGCTTCTTTGCAGCGGCGAGGGCGCGGGGCGACAGGCCGCTGTCGGCCAGACGCAAAAAAGTGTCGCGGCAAAGCCGTCGGCACAGCTCGTAGTCATCGGCGTCGCAGCCGAAGTAAACGGACAGCAAACCGCAGGTGGAATAGAACGCGGGCGAAGCCTCGACGGTGTATACCAGCCCGCGGCGCTCGCGCAGTTCGACGTTCAGCACCGAATTCATGCCGGGACCGCCTATGATGTTGGCGAAAAGGCTCCATGGCACGCGCGCCGGGTCGCCCAGCCCGGGGCAGACAGCGCCCGTGAGCGTATGGCACTGATGCAGCGGCAACTTGCGCACCACATCGAAAGGCCGGGGCGGCAGAGGCGCCGGCAGGAGTGTGCGGCCGGCGTTGTCGGCCTCCGGCAATGCCTCGAAATACCGCGCCACCAGTGCCGCCATGGCCTGCGCCGGCCGCGGCCCGCTGTAGAAAGCGGTCATATTGCCGCGGCGGTAGTGACGTTCCAGAAAACGGCGGCAGTCGTCGCTGCCGAGGCGCCGCACCGACGCTGCATCGCCCAGGATATTGTGCCCCAGGGGATTGCCGGCAAAGATAAGGTCGTCGAAATCGTCGAAAATAGCGTCGGCAGGGCTGTCGAGATACGATTTGATCTCATCTACCACCACCTCGCGTTCCTTTTCGAGCTGCGCCGCCGGAAACCGCGAGTTCAGGGCCAGGTCGGCCACCAGCTCCACGGCCCGAGCGGCATATTGCGCCGGGAAAATGGTGTAGATCACCGTGGCCTCCTTGGTGGTATAGGCGTTAAGCTCGCCGCCGACGGCCTCCATGCGGTTGATTATGTGCCATGCGGAGCGCCGCGCCGTGCCTTTGAATATTGTGTGCTCCACAAAGTGCGCCAGTCCGTGGGTGCGCTCGGGCTCGTCGGCGCTGCCGGCACGCACGGCCACGCCGAAGATGGCCGACGCGGCACCCGGCAGGTGCTTGTGCACCAGCGGCAGCCCGGGCAGAGCGTCAGCGAGGACGGGTTTTCTGTTTTTCTTCATTTTTCGGCGGTCTCGCGCCATTGGCCGTCGGCCTTGATGATGTCGATTAGAGCAGCGAGGGCGTCGGCCTGCGGCACGTTGCGTCGCACCGGCTCGATGCCGCGGTAGATGGACACGTTGCCGGCGGCGGCGCCGACATAGCCATAGTCTGCGCCGGCCATCTCGCCGGGACCGTTGACAATGCAGCCCATTACTGCGATTTTGAGGTGACGCAGGTGTGAGCACGCCTTTTTCACGGCGTCGAGAGCCGCCGGCAGGTCGAAGAGCGTACGGCCGCAGCCGGGACATGCCACGATTTCGGCCTTGAAACGCTCAATACCGGTGGCCTGCACGATGTCGCGGGCAAGAGCATCGGCCTCGGCGGCGGTGAGCGCCGGTGAGGATATGCCCACGGCGGTGACGGCGCCGGCAAGGATGAGGTAGCCGAGGTCTACTGCGGCGGCCACGGTGATATCGTCGGCACTCATCGCGGCGGGATAGCTCACCCGAACCGATACAGGACGTCCGGCCGCGAGAACATCGGCTATAGCGCGGCAGCCTTCGGTCTCGACGTCGGCCTTGGCGTCGGCGGCGAGCACGGGCATGGTTGCGGGTACGGCCCTGCGCGGCGCCGCCGCTGTCATGTTGCGCCTGGCGCTGTCGACGTGCGATATTATAGCCTCGGCCACAGGAATTTCGGCGCAGGGGTCCTCGCTGAGCGAGACGCGGATGGTGTCGCCCAGACCGTCGACAAGGAGACTGCCGATTCCCACGGCGCTTTTCACACGTCCTTCCGTTGCGTTTCCGGCCTCGGTTACGCCCAGATGGAGAGGGTAGTCGAGGCCCTCGGCATCCATAGCCTCGGCGAGGCGGCGCACCGTGGCAGTCATCAGGGGCACATCGGAGGCCTTGATGGAGACAACCACATTGCCGAACTTCTCGTCGCGGCATATTCGCAGGTATTCGAGGGCGCTCTCCACCATCCCCTCGGCGCCGTCGCCGTAGCGGCTCATGATGCGATCCGAGAGCGAGCCATGGTTCACTCCTATGCGGATAGCCGTGCCGTTCTGCCGGCACAGTTCAAGGAAGGGCACGAATTTGCGGCGGATTTCTGTGAGTTCGGCGGCATATTCCTCATCGGTGAAGTCCATCTTGCGGAACGTGCGGCCGGGGTCGAAGAAATTGCCGGGATTTATGCGCACTTTCTCCACATGGCGGGCGGCCTCGAAGGCCGCAGCAGGGTTGAAATGGATGTCGGCCACCAGAGGGACCTCCACGCCCTGCGCGCGGAGGGCGGCGCGGATCTCGCCAAGCGATGCGGCATGGCTCACGCCCTGGGCGGTGAGCCGCACAAGGCGGGCGCCGGCGTCGGCCAGACGGCGTGCCTGGCACACCGACGCCTCGACATCGAGGGTGGGTGTGGTGGTCATGCTCTGCACCACTATGGGGCTGTCGGCGCCCACGGTGACGGCGCCTATGTGCACGGCGCGTGTGCGTCGGCGCTGGGGCATTGATGCTGATGTGCTCATTTTTCGGCGATTACTGCATGTTTGTATTCGCGGGCAACATCGGCGAGGTCGGCATCGGCCTTCTCCACCTTGAGCGCCAGCGAGGCTGTGTACTGCGCCAGCTTTTCGGCCAGGGCGTTGTCCGAGATGGCAAGGATGCGGGCGGCAAGGACGGCGGCGTTGAGTCCGGCGCCTATGCCCACGGTGGCAACGGGTATTGCCGGCGGCATCTGCACGATGGAGAGCAGGGCGTCAACACCGTCGAGGGTCGACGGTGCGGGCACGCCTATCACCGGCAGGGGCGTGGCGGCGGCTATCACGCCCGGGAGGGCGGCGGCCATGCCGGCGATGGCTATTATTACCTTGACACCCCGACCGGCGGCGGTGGCGGCATAGAGTGCCACGGCTTCGGGGGTGCGGTGGGCGCTGAGAGCGTGCAACTCAAAGTCTATGCCCATGTTTTCCAGAAAATCGGCGGCCTTGCGGGCCACGGGGAGGTCGGATGTGCTCCCCATTATGATACTTACCATTGCTGATGATGACGTTAAGTTTACAAAGCGAGTGCGCTAAGGATGACGCCGAAGCCGAGGCAGGCGCCGGCGAGGGTCTGAAGCACGGTGTGGCGATGCAGGAACAGACGCGCCCATGCCACGATGCCGGTGAGCATTACGGCCACGCTGATGAGGGTCATGCCGTCGGCTACGAGGGCGCCGCGGTTGGCAAGCCAGAACACCAGCGCTGCCAGACCGCCGACGCCGGCGGTGTGAGCGCTGATTTTCCAGGCGAAGGATACGAAAAGTTCCACGGCGGCCACCACGGCGGCGCCACCGAGGAAACGCACCATCCACGCCGGAGCATGGAGGGCGCCGATGAAGAATGCGGCGCCGAGATAGCAGAACACGGTGAAGGCGAAGGGCACGGCGCGCTGGCGGCGGTCCGAAATGGAAGCGTCGCTCACATGCCCCATGCGCATTAGCAGAGCCACGAGAGCGGCGGGGATAACACCGGTGATGAGGAATACGCCGACGGTGCTCCAGGCGCGCACGTCCGTCGGCAGCAGGCGCATGGGCGTGAGCCACAGCGCAACAATCATTGCGTATGTCGCCATGAGCAGCGGCGAGAACACGTCGCTGACGGCGACTGCCGTGATTTTTAATGCTTTATGTAGTTGATTGCTCATATTTTACAGAACACTGACGGAGTCAGAAAAGTTTACGGAGCCTTGCCACGGGGAAGCCCAGCCGCTCGCGGTATTTGGCCACCGTGCGCCGCGCTATGTCGTAGCCTCGTGCGGCGAGGGTGTCGGTGAGCAGGCGGTCGCTCAGCGGCGTTTTCTTGTCCTCATGCTCCAGGATGTCGCGCAGTTCCTCGAGGATGCGCAAGGTCGAGGCATCGGTGGCTTCGTTCGGCCGCTCGTTGAAGAACATTTTCAGCGGATAAATGCCCGACGGGGCGAGGACATATTTGCCGGCGGTTGCACGCGACACCACTGAGACGTCGAGGTCGGTGGCCTGCGCCACATCCTTCAGAATCATCGGTACAATGTCGGCAGGGTCGCCGCTTGCAAAAAAACTGTGCTGAATTCTGACTATGGCTTCGATTACCACGGCAAGAGTCTGAGAGCGGAGACGTGCCAGCTCTATGAACGAGCGTGCGTCGTCGCGCCGCCGCCGTATGAACGCCATTTCCTTGCGCAGGGCTGCGGGTGTGGTGTCGCTGTCGGCGATATCGAAACTCTTTTCGACTACCAGATCGGGCTCGGAAGCTGCGGGCTGCACGCTGAAACGGCCCGTGTTGACGTCGTAGTCCACAATGAAATCGGGCACGATGTGACGTGCGGCGCCGGAGCGCCCCGTTGCCAGCGTCGACGCCGGCCGCGGGTTGAGGGTGCGGATCACGGCGAGGGCGCGGTCCATTGCGCCGCGGTCAATCTCGAGGGCAGCCATTATGCGGTCGAAGTGCATCTTGGCAAAGAGAGGGTAGTGGTCGGCGATAATCGCGCGGGCGGTGAGGGTCGCGGCGTCCGGCGCGCGGCGGTCGAGCTGCAGCAGCAGGCAGTCGCGCAGGTCGAGGGCGCATATTCCGGCAGGTTCGAGGGCGCGCACGGCGTCGAAGATGCGGCGGACGTCTGCCTCGGCAGGGTCGAACCCCTCGGTGAGGGCTATCTCGTCGGCAATAGCGGCGAGTGAGCGGGTGAGGTAGCCGTTGGAGTCTATGTTACCGACGATGTGACGGGCTATGGCGGTGTCGGCGCCGCTGAGGCTGTTCTCGGCGGCGAGGCGTCCCATCAGGGTGTCGAAGAGGCCGGCATCGTCGTCGGCGGTGTATGAGGCAGCCTCGGCGCGTGGTTCCTCGGCGTAGCGCCGGCGGCCAAAGTCCGGGGCATCGTCGTCATCGGCATAATCGGCACGCTGCAGCTGGTCGGCGCTCTCGGCGAAAGGCTCGCCGTCATCACCGTCGATACTCCCGTGGGCGTCGGCACCGTCGGCAATACCTAAGGCAGGGTTGTCGTCGAGCTGCCGGCGCACTTCATCGTCGAATTCGGCGGCAGGCATTTCGAGCACCCTCCCCAGAGCCACGCTCCGCGGATTTATTCTTTGCTGCAGGCGCAGCTGCTGCTCGAGCCTGAGAGCCTCCTTGTGCATGTCGAGTCAGTGCTGGTCAGAACTTGCGGATACCCATGATCTGCCGCATTTCGGCCAGGGTATCGGCGGCGCGTGCGCGTGCGCGTTCGGCGCCCTGTGCCACCACGCGGCGCAGGAAGTCCTCGTCGGCCATGATGTCGCCTATTCGCTGACGGATAGGCTCCGTAACGGCTATGATATCCTCGGCGAGCTGTTTCTTGAGGTCGCCGTAGCGGATGGAGCAGTCGGCGTAGGCGTCGCGGAAGTGTTTCACCACCTCCGGTGTGGATGTCAGCTCCAGGAGGGTGAACAGGTTTGCCACGGGCTCTCTCATGGGCGAATTGGGTTCCTTGGGCCCTTCGTCGGTAACGGCACGCATCACTTTTTTGCGGAGCACCTTGGGCTCGTCCACAAGATATATGCAGTTACCCTCGCTCTTGCCCATTTTGCCGGAGCCGTCGAGGCCGGGCACTTTCACGGGGGCGCCCCCGAAGTCGAAATCGGTAGGCTCGGGGAAGAAGTCCACGCCGTAGAACGAGTTGAATCGGCGGGCAAAGCGGCGCGTCAGTTCCAGATGCTGGAGCTGGTCCTTGCCCACGGGCACTTTTGTGGCCTTCTGGATCAGTATGTCCACGGCCATGAGAGTGGGGTAGGTGAGGAGGCCGGCGTTGACGCGCTTGTTGGTGTCGGCGCCGATGATTTCCTTTTCGAAGGCCTCGTCGGAGTCGCCGTCGGCCGGCGCTTTGAGGCCGAGGCATTTGCGGGCCTTGTCCTTGAACGAGGTGGTGCGCATAAGCTCGCCGATGCCAACGTGCATGTTGAGCAGCAGGTACATTTCGGCGATTTCGGGGATGTCGCTCTGTATGAAGATAGTGCTTTTTTCGGGGTCGAGACCGGAGGCGAGGTATTCCGCCAGGATGTTCTTCACATTGGCGTGGAGCTGCTCCGGATCAGGGTTTGTGGTGAGGGCGTGCAGGTCGGCGATGAAGAAATTGCAGTCGTAGTCGTCCTGAATGGCCACGAATTTGCGAAGGGCGCCGTAGTAGTTGCCCAGATGAAGATTGCCGGTGGAACGGATGCCACTGAGTACTATTTCTTTCTGTTTGGTCATAGATGAGTGATGAAAGGCGCCGCTTTGCGGCGTGTTTTTTTGATAAGGCACAAAATTAGCGAAAAACTTCGGAATGCGGACGCTCGCGTTGCCTTTTTCTTTGTCCAAACCATGCGAAATAGCTAAATTTGCATAAAAATTGGCTATGATCGAATATATAAAAGGAAAAATATCGGTGCTCACGCCGGCCTACGCCGTGATAGAGAGCGCCGGCGGCATAGGCTGGCGTGTGAACATCAGCCTGCTCACCTACAGCCGCCTTGAAGGCCGCGCCGAGTGTCTTCTTTATGTGCATGAGAACATACGCGAGGACGCATGGACCCTCTATGGTTTTTCCGGCGAGAGCGAACGCGAGCATTTCCGGCTTCTCACGGGTGTGAGCGGTGTGGGCGCCGCCACGGCCATGCTCATACTGTCGGCGCTGCAGGGCGACGAGCTTGCCGCCGCCATCGCCGGCGGCGATGTGCGGCGCCTCAAGGCCATCAAGGGCATCGGCGCAAAGACGGCAGAGCGCATAATCGTTGATTTGCGCGATAAAATCGAGGCTGCCGTGCTGCCGGCGACAGCCCTCGCCGGCGGTGGCGCCGCGAACGCGGCCTTCGACGAGGCGCTTGCGGCGCTCATTATGCTGGGCTTCGACAAGAAACTCAGCCACAAGACCCTGACGGCACTTTTTGCCGACGATCCCGCCCTTAAGGTGGAGGCCGCCATTAAAAAAGCTCTTTCGATGATGTGATGGACACCGAGATAACGCGCCGGCGCCGCGGGCTGCTGGGCCTGTCGCCCGTGGCAGTGTTCCTGTTGCTGTATGTGGCCGTATCCGTCGCCGCCGGCGACTTTTACGCCATGCCCTTCGCGGTGGCGCTGCTGGTGGCCTCGGTGTGGGCGGTTATCATATCGCGCGGCACCCTGGCCGAACGCCTCGAGGTGTTTTCGCGTGCCGCCGGCCACGCAAACATTATATATATGATATGGGTGTTTATCCTTGCCGGCGCTTTTGCGGCGCTGGCCAAGGAAATCGGCGCCGTCGATGCCACCGTGGACCTTACTTTGCGCCTGCTTCCGCCGCAGCTGCTGGTGCCGGGCATGTTCGTGGCCGCATGCTTCATCTCGCTGGCCGTGGGCACGTCGGTGGGCACCGTCGTGGCACTGGCGCCTCTGGCCGTGGAGATAGCACGCGGCGCCGGTGTGGGCGTGCCTTTCATGACGGCCGTCGTTCTGGGCGGTGCCTTCTTCGGCGACAATCTGTCGTTCATCTCGGACACCACCATAGCGGCCACGCGCTCGCAGGGGTGCGACATGGCCGACAAGTTCAAGGCCAACATCGCCATAGTGCTTCCGGCAGCGCTGGTGACCTTAGGCATCTATGTGGCAATGTCCTATGGCCTGGCTACCCAAACCCATAATGCTGTCGGCGGCGTGTCGGCGTGGCTGGCGGTGCCCTATGCCGTGGTCGTGGCCATGGCCCTGCTCCGGTTCAACGTCACCCTTGTTCTTGCCACCGGCACTCTCACGGCATTCGTCATGGGACTGTGGCAAGGCTTCGGTCCGTTGCAGCTATGTGGTTTCATGGGCGGGGGCATCGACGGCATGGGTGGTCTTATTGTCATCACCCTTATGTCGGCCGGCATGCTCGGCCTTGTCAAAGCCTGCGGCGGAATTGAGTGGCTGCTGGGCGCCCTCACCCGACACATCGGCGGCATACGCGGCGCCGAGGCGTGCGTGGCCCTCCTGGTAGGGCTGGTGAACCTGTGCACGGCCAACAACACCGTGGCAATCATCACCGTAGGGTCGCTCACCCGCGAGATAGGCGGCAAGTACGGTATAGCGCCGCGCACGTGCGCTTCGCTTCTGGATACATGCTCGTGTGTGGTTCAGTGCCTCATCCCTTACGGCGCACAGACCCTCCTTGCCGCCTCGCTGGCCGGCATCTCGCCGGCGGCGCCCTTTCCCTACCTCTATTACCCGTGGGCGCTCACCGTTTGTGTGGCCGCCGCCATCATCTTCAGCCGCCGGCGGCGAACGCCGACAACAGCAGACAATCGAAGAAAAAATGCAGAAAAAGTGAGCTAAAATTTATTAATTAAAGAATTTTTGCTAACTTTGCAGCCAATATCCAACCGTGGAGGCGCCGACACCGCGCCCCTGGCATATGTCTATCAATATAGTGCAATGAAGTCTTTACAAGAAAAGCTATCGAAATACACCGCTCCCCAGGAAGCCAAGGCAGCAGGAATTTATCCGTACTTCCGCGCCATATCGTCGGAACAGGATCCTGAAGTGCTCATCAACGGGCGCCGCGTACTGATGTTCGGTTCCAACTGCTACACAGGCCTTGTCAACGATCCCCGCATCAAGGAGGCCGCCATAGAAGCCATCAAGAAATACGGCACCGGGTGTGCCGGCTCACCCTTCCTCAACGGGACCCTCGACCTCCACAAGAAACTGGAGGCTGCCATCGCCGACTATATGGGTAAAGAGGACGCCATGATCTACAGTACCGGCTTCGGTGTCAATCTTGGCGTGGTATCTGCCCTGACGGGTCGCGAGGATTATATATTGTGGGACGAGCAGGACCATGCCTCGATCATCGAAGGTCGCCGTCTGTCGTTCTCGCGCCAGTACAAATACCGCCACAACGACATGCAGAGCCTGGAGAAACAGCTGCAGCGCTGCGAACCGGACAAGCTCAAACTCATAGTCACCGACGGTGTTTTTTCCATGGAGGGCGATGTTGCCAACGTGCCCCGCATAGTTGAACTGGCCAAGCAGTACAACGCCGCCGTGATGGTCGACGAGGCCCACTCCATCGGCGTTTTCGGCGAGGGAGGCCGCGGCATATGCCACCACTACGGCGTTGCCGACGACGTAGACCTGATAATGGGCACATTCTCAAAGAGTTTTGCCTCGCTGGGCGGTTTCATAGCCACCGACAAGGAAATCACCAACTTCCTGCGCCACCACTCGCGCTCCTACATCTTCACGGCGTCCATCACGCCGGCATCTACCGCCGCAGCTCTCAAGGCTCTCGAGATAATGAAGACCGAGCCGCAGCTGCAGGAGGCGCTGTGGCGCAACACACGCATGGCCCTGGAGGGCTTCCGCGAAATGGGCTGCGAAATCGGCAACACCACAACGCCGATCATACCCCTGTATATCCGCGACAACTTCAAGACCTTCCAGATCACCACGGATCTCTTCAACGAGGGAATTTTCGTCAACCCGGTGGTATCGCCGGCAGTGGCGCCGCAGGACACGCTGATACGCTTCAGCCTTATGGCCACGCACACTCCCGAGCAGGTGCAGGAAGCCCTCGACAAGATACGCAAAGTATTCCGCGCCCACGAGCTCATTCCCTGAGCGCAATTTACGAAATAGTTTCTATCAACTGCATAAAACAAACTGATTCCGACCCAAATGAAAAAGAAATTTATCTGCATGGTGTGCGGTTACGTTCACGAAGGTGACGAAGCACCCGAGAAGTGCCCCATCTGTGGCGCTCCCCGCAGCAAATTCAAAGAACTCGACGAAAGCGTAGCTCTCCAGTTCGTTACCGAGCACGAAATAGGTATCGCCAAAGGCTGCGACGAAGAAATGATAAATGACCTGACAGCACACTTCAACGGCGAATGCAGCGAAGTGGGCATGTATCTGGCAATGTCGCGCCAGGCTGACCGCGAAGGATACCCCGAAGTGGCCGAAGCCTTCAAGCGCTACGCTTTCGAAGAAGCCGAACATGCCGCCAAGTTCGCCGAACTTCTGGGCGAATGCGTATGGGACACCAAGACCAACCTCGAAAAGCGCATGGCCGCCGAAGCCGGTGCCAATGCCGACAAGATGCGCATAGCACGCCGTGCCAAAGAGCTTAATCTCGACGCCATCCACGACACCGTTCATGAAATGGCCAAGGACGAAGCACGCCACGGTCAGGGCTTCCAGGGTCTCTACAACCGCTACTTCAAAAAATAAGCGGGTATAGCCGAAAACGGGTCGCCGGCGCATGATGCGTCGGCGACTTTTTTGCAAAAAAAAGAGCCGTCAGCCCGTTTTCATTTTCATGCATCGAAAAAAAAGCGTAACTTTGCACAATTATTTTTTCGCACCAATCGACGATGAAACAAGTGACATACGAGGGTCTCACTTTCGAACCCTATATTCCCAAATCCGAGATCGACGCCCGCATAGCGGAGCTCGGCAAGGAGATTTCGCGCGACTGCGCCGACAAAAAACCGCTCTTTCTGGTAGTGCTCAACGGAGCTTTCGCTTTTGCGAGCGATCTTTTCCGGGCTTGCGAGGATATCGATGCCGAAATAAGCTTCATCCGCCTGCAGAGCTATGAGGGCACATCATCCACCGGTCACGTCAAGGAGGTTCTGGGGCTGCACGACGATATAGAGAACCGTACGGTGATAATAGTCGAGGATATCGTCGACACGGGCAATACCATCTACAATCTGATGAACACCCTGCGGCAGCACCGCCCCGCCGACATCCGCATAGCCACCCTGCTGTTCAAACCCGATGCCTTGGTGCGCCCCGTAAAACCCGACTATGTGGGCTTCAATATCCCCACCAAGTTTATCATCGGCTATGGCCTGGACCTCAACGGCCTTGCCCGAAACCTCAACGATATTTACGTACTCAAGGAAGACTGAACCGCACACGGCGACACCGCCCCACGTGCGATTTTTTGTACTGCGACACAACTACATACAACACTGATAAGAATATGAATCTCGTTATCTTCGGCGCCCCCGGCAGCGGCAAAGGCACGCAGAGCGAAAAACTGATAGACCGCTACGGTCTGCACCACATATCTACCGGCGAGCTTTTGCGCGACAACATAGCCCGCGGCACCAAACTCGGCAAAGTGGCCGATATCTATATCTCCAAAGGACTGCTCATCCCCGACGAGCTGATGATCGATGTCCTCGAGGACACTATCCTCCGCAACCCCGAATGCCTCAAGAAAGGCATTATTTTCGACGGTTTCCCCCGCACGGTGGCTCAGGCCGAGGCCCTCAAGGGCATGCTTGCCAAGATGGGTACGGAAATCCATGCCGTGGTGGGTCTGGAGGTGGACGAAAACGAACTGGTGGACCGCATGCTCCAGCGCGGTAAGGAATCGGGACGCTCCGACGACAATATCGATACCATCAAAAAACGTCTGGAAGTATACCACAAGCAGACGGCGCCACTGAGGGAATACTATCTCAAAGGCGGTCAGTACCACGCCATCAACGGCAACGGCGCAATCGACACCATCTTCGCCGACATCGCCAAGGCCATCGACGACGGAGCCACGCGCTGACCTGCCACTCATCCCCTCATCCACTCCTCTTCTCATCAACACCTTAAATCATGAACAAACAGCTATGGAAGGCATCGACGAACTTTACCAGCAGCCGCCATATGACGATCTGCTGAAGATTTTTCAGCAGTCGTTTGCCGACAATTTCTCACTGCCGGCCCTCACAGACTATATAAGCGGCAAAACCATAACCTATGGCGACATGGCGCGCCGTATAGCCCGCCTGCATCTGTTCTTCGAGCTTGCCGGCGTGCGTCGCGGCGACAAGGTAGCGCTACTGGGCAAGAACACCCCGAACTGGGTGATAACCTTCATGGCCGCGGTGACATACGGAGCGGTCATCGTGCCGGTGCTCCATGATTTTTCGCCTACTGATGCCACCCATATCATCAACCACTCGGATGCGGTGATGCTCTTTGTGAGCGACGGCATTTTCCACAACCTCGACTACGAGGCGTTCCCGCTGGTGCGTGCCGTAGTGTCGCTCGATACGCGCACCGTCGTTGCCGAGCGTACCGTTCCCGGCACCGGCAGCAGCCATGCCAGCATAGTGCGCAACCTCACGCGCCGCTTCCGCAAGAAATATCCCGGCGGCTTCTCTGCCGCCGACATATTGTACCCTAAGGTCGCAGGCAGCGAAACGGCGCTGATAAACTATACGTCGGGCACCACCGGATACTCCAAAGGCGTGATGCTGACTCTCGACAACCTGCGCGGCAACGTTGCATTCGGCATCCGCTCGCGTCTGCACTTCGCGGGCTCGCGCGCCCTGTCGTTCCTTCCGCTGGCCCATGCCTACGGCTGCGCCTTCGACATGCTTGTCCCCCTTGCCGTCGGCTCGCACATAACCCTGCTGGGCAAGGTGCCCACCCCTGCTTTGCTGCTTAAGGCTCTCAAACACGTACGCCCCAACCTCATTATCTGCGTGCCTCTCATCCTGGAGAAGATCTACCGCAAGGTGGTGGTTCCGATGATCACGCGCAAGCCCATGCGTTGGGTGCTTGCCGTTCCGATGATGGACAAAGCCGTATATGCAATCATACGCACCAAACTCGTAGAGGCCTTCGGCGGCGCTTTCGAGGAAGTGATCGTCGGCGGAGCGCCCCTCAACCGTGAGGTCGAGGATTTTCTGTACAAAATCAAATTCCCCTTCACCGTGGGCTACGGCATGACCGAATGCGGGCCCCTGATAAGCTATACGCCGTGGCGCCGCTTTGTGCCGGGGTCGTCGGGACGCACCCTCAAGGGCCTGATGCAGGCAAAAATCCTTGTCGACGAAAGCCTGGGCAAAAACGGCCAGGGCGAAATCATGGTTCGCGGCCTCAATGTGATGAAAGGATACTACAAGAACCCGGAAGCCACCGAAGCCGCCCTCGAGGAGGACGGTTGGCTCCATACCGGAGACATGGGCTTCCTCGGAGACCCCGACAACCGCACGGTTTTTATCCGCGGGCGATATAAAACCATGATCCTTACCGCTACCGGCCAGAATATCTACCCCGAGGAGATAGAAAGCAAGCTCAGCAACATGCCTTACGTCAACGAATGCCTTGTGATCGAGCGTAGCGGTCATCTGGTGGCGCTCTGCCATCCCGACACCGAGGCTGTGGCGGCCGCCGGTATCGACGACGAGCACCTCCGGCGAATAATGGAGGAAAACCGCGTCAACCTCAATCACCTTGTGGCACCCTACGAACATGTGGAAAAAATTGAGATCATGCCCGAGGAGTTCGAAAAGACACCCAAACGCTCCATTCGTCGGTTTCTCTATAAATAACAGCATTTCAGCGCGCTATAAAAAGCAATGAAATTTTTTTGAAAAATTCTTGCGAAAAAATTTGCACGATTGAAAAAAAGAGCGTAACTTTGCATCGCTTTTGAAAAGAACGGGGTGTAGCTCAGTTGGTTAGAGTACGCGTCTGGGGGGCGTGAGGTCGCTAGTTCGAGTCTAGTCACCCCGACAAAAGCCAAGAGTTGAAGAGGTTCCAAGCTTCTCCAACTCTTTTTTTTATGCCGAGGCGGCGGCCGTCAGCGTCGTAGCTGTGAAAAATTGCACCATATATAATAAAACGGCACAAAGGTGCGTTAAATTAATAATTAACCGGTATTATCGCGCAATGAAAATAAAGAGTATACTTATACCGGCACTTGCCTTGTGCGCAATGGCAGTGTCGTCGTGTTCGTCCAACAAGACGGTCCTTCCGTATTTTGTCGATATCATCGAGCAGCAGGCAGGTACCCTCGAGCCCATGAACTATATGCCAGTGATAGCTCCCGACGATGAGCTGCGCATCTCCGTGACGTCATCCGACCCGTCGGCGTCGCAGATTTTCAACACCCCCGAAATCAATCCGGCAACACGCCAGACTCTCACCATGACGTCGTCGCCCCGCACCATGACCTATGTGGTGAATACGGCCGGCGATATAGACTTTCCGCAGTTGGGTGCTGTTCACGTGGCGGGACTCACCATCGAGCAGGTCAAGAGCCTGCTTACCGAGCGGATATCGCGTTGGGTCACGGATCCTATAGTCAACGTAGCCATGGTGGGCTTCAACGTCACCGTGGCCGGCGAGGTGCGCCAGCCTGCCAAAATCAATGTCACCAAAAACCGTTTCACCATACTGGAAGCGCTCTCGGAGGCCGGCGACCTCACGGAATTCGGCGAGCGCTCCAACATACTCATTATCCGCGAGGAGGACGGACAGCGAAAGTACGCCCACCTGAACCTCAACGACTCGGAAGTGCTCAACTCCGAGTACTACTACCTCCAGCCCAACGACTATGTATACGTAGCGCCCAACAAAGTGCGGCAGGAGAACTCGAAATATAACCAGAACAACGGCTTCAAGCTGTCGATTATCTCCACTGTTGTGAGCGCCGCTTCGGTCATCGCATCGCTCGTAATAGCCTTGACGGTGAAGTAACGACCACTCATCAAGTTATGGCAAAGAAATCTACCTCCGATTTTATCGACATCAAGGCACTGCTGAAAACATACCTGTCGAAATGGTATCTTTTCGCTATCAGTGTATTCGTCTGCGTGGCCTGCGCCGCGCTTTTTGTGATTATCCGCAAGCAGGATTATGCCGTGCGTGCCAACGTGCTCATCACCCAGCAGAAAGATGCCATCGCCGAGGCCATGGGCGGCCTCAGCGATTTGCTCGGCAGCGACGCCTATGTTGAGGACGAGATTTTCATCATTTCGTCGCATTCTGTATATCGCGATGTGGCCAAGACTCTGCGTCTCAATGTGGAGCACTATGTCAAGAACGGCATAAAGGGCTATGAATTCATCTATCAGGACTATCCGGTGGATATCATCGTCAGCCCGGCCGTGCTCGATACCCTGAGCTACAACATCGACTTTACCATTAAGGTCCACGACGACAATACTGCCGACATCAAGGCCGAAATGCTGGAGGACACAGAGATAGAAGTCAAAAACGTGACTCTTCCCTATCTGATGGAGACTCCTCTGGGCAGCTACACCGTTGCCGGCACGCCCTCGTGCCCCGTCGACCAAGGCTTCAAGAGCAAAATCTATCTCATGGGCTATGATGCCGCCGCCGAGGCCCTTGACCTGGCCGTGCACAACGAGATAGCCTCCAAGCGCTCCAACGTCATAACCCTGTGCATAGAGACCCCCACGCCGAAGTACGGCGAGGCTATCCTCAACGAGATAATGGCGCAGTATAACGCCCGCGGCATAGCTCAGAAGAACATGCAGGGCGAACTCACAGGCACCTTCCTCGACGAGCGTCTGGCTATTCTCGCCAACGATCTGTCGCAGAGCGAGATGCAGATACAGCAGTATAAGCAGGAACATGGCATTATCGATGTTGGCGTCGAGGCGAAATACCAGACAGAAAAACGCGGACGCCTCGAGGAAGCATATCTGGAAGCTCAGACCCAGGCCGAGATGCTCCGCCTGACCTCGCAGTTCCTGGCCGATACGGCAAACCGGTTCTCGCTGGTTCCCCTCAACGTAGAGAACGAGGGTCTGCAGGAGGCGATCAGCAACTACAACGGCGCGCTGATGCGCCGCGTGGAACTCTCGCATACCGCCAGCCCCGACAACATAGAGATAGTTCGTCTGGAACGACGCATCGACCAGATGCGCCACAACCTCTATCAAAGTACCGCGCGCGCCACCGAACAGGCCGATGTGGCTGTGGCCGAGATACGCGCCGAAATGGGCAACAACAACTCGCGTATGGGCGACATTCCTCGCGAGGAACGTGAGTTCTACGACCTGCGCCGCCAGCAGTCCGTCAAGAGCCAGCTCTATTACTTCCTTCTGCGGCGCAACGAGGAGAATGCCCTTCTTCTTGCCAACGCCATACCCAAGGGACAGATCATCGACGAGGCATACACCATGAGCGAGCCCCTCGGCATGAGCAAGAAACTAATACTGCTGTTCGCCCTTGTTCTTGGCCTCTGCATACCGCCGGCGTTGATTTATATCCGCAAGCTCATCAACAACCGCTTCGAAACGCGTGCCGATGTCGAGCGCATCACGGATGTGCCCATTCTCGGCGAGATGTGCGTAGACCGCTCCGGCCGCTCCATGGTGGTGAGCAGCGACGATACCACTTCTACCACCGAGCTGTTCAGGCTCATGCGTTCAAACCTGCTGTTTATCCTCACCGCGCCCAACGACAAAGTGGTGCTGATGACCTCCAGTTCCTCCGGCGAAGGAAAGAGCTTCATCTCCATCAACCTGGCTGCCTCACTGGCACTCCTGGGCAAGAAGGTGCTCCTGGTGGGCATGGATATCCGCAATCCGCAGCTATCCAATTATCTGGGCATCGCTCCGCGTTACGGCCTGACGCAGTATCTGTCGTCGGCCGACATACAGCTCGACCAGCTGGTGACCACCGATATCTCCGGCATAAAGGGGCTCGATGTCATCGTGGCCGGCCCAGTACCTCCCAACCCCGCCGAGATGCTGCTCTCCGAGAAAGTCGACACCATGTTCCGGACCTTGCGCGACCGCTACGACTATATCATCGTCGACACGGCGCCCATCGGGCTGGTGAGCGATACCTTTACGCTCGACCGTATTTCCGACGCCGCAATCTATGTATGCCGCGCCAACTATACATCGCTCGGCGACCTCGCTCTGGTAAACGAAATCTACGAGAAACGTCGCCTCAAGAAGCTCAGTATCGTGGTCAACGGTACCGCCGCAAAGAAAACCTACGGATACGGTAAGAAGAAAAAGGGCTGATGCCGGTGGTTGGCTTTCCCGTTAAACCATAACCATTATTAATCGAAACGATTTGGCAGGCAGCAGCAACAAACGACTTGCAGTGAACACCGTCTTCCTCTCGATGAGGACGGTGCTCACCTTGTTTATAAGCCTGTTCACCACCCGTGTGCTCATGGACGCACTCGGAGTATCATCGTTCGGCCTTTTCAACCTCGTTGCCGGCATCGTAACGGTCTTCTCGTTCCTTCAGGGCTCCATGATGTCGGCCACCCTGCGCTATCTCACCTATGAGCTCGGCGCTGGCGATACCGACCGTCTACGGCGCACCTTCGCCACTTCGCTGGCCCTCCACGGTGGCCTCGCGCTTATCAGCATTGTGCTCGCCGAGACCGTCGGCCTGTGGATTGTGAACAGTTTCATAGATATACCCGCCGGACAGCAGCTTGCAGCCAATGTGGTGTATCAGGCGGCCATTGTGTCGGTGGTGTTTTCCATCATTCAGGTGCCGTACACAAGTGCCATCATGGCGCGCGAACGTCTGGATGCATATGCCATCGTCATGGTGCTTCAGGCTGTGCTGCGTCTGGGAATTGCATATCTGATAATGATAGCGCCGTCGGGACGCCTGGTGCTTTACGGCATTCTTTATGCCGCGGTATCTCTCGCCATATTCCTTATTTACGGCGGCTACGCTCTGCGTTTTGCCGAATGTCGCTGCCGTCCGCGCTTCGACAAAGGCATAGGGCGGTCGGTGCTCACCTTTTTCGGTTTCGACACCTATGGCACTTTCTGCTCGGCTGTTCGTCAGCAGGGTATTGCCGTAATACTCAACCGGTTCGGTTCGACAGTTCTCAATGCGGCAGCCTCAGTGGCCTTTCAGGTCAACTCTGCGCTGCAGAGCTTTTCCGGCACAATTCTTCTGGCTTTCAAACCGCAGATCGTCAAGGAATATGCCGCGGGGAACTATGGGCGTTCGTGCGCGCTGATGAATTCGTGCGGCAAATATGCCTCGCTGCTGGTGGGTATGCTGATGGTGCCTCTCTATTGCGAGATAGATTATGTTCTTGAACTGTGGCTCGCCGGCGACGTGCCGGCATGGACGGCCGATTTCTGCCGTCTGTGTCTGATAACGGCCTGCTTCGAGACCCTCCTCGGCACTTCTTATTCCGGCATCCACGCCACCGGCAATGTGAAGACCATGAGCCTTATAGCCGGCACACTGTGGCTCGCCGAAACAGGTATGGCATGGCTTGCGTTGCGTCAGAGCGCTTTTCCGCCCATTGTCTACGCCGTGCACCTTGTGGTGGTTCTGGGTGTGGTATTCTCCAATACCATGATACTGCGCCGGCAGATGCCGGCCTTCAACGTCCGCCGGTTCTGGATCGAGGCGGCCCTGCTGCCGTCCATACTCACCATGGTGACCATGGGCGCCTGTCTGGCCGTGCGCTGCCTCATGTCCGAGTCGTTCGGGCGGTTGGTGGTGCTCAGCGCCGTGTCGATGGTGGTGATGTTCTCGCTGGCTTATGCCATAGATGCCGGCGTGCGCAGTTTCACCACGGCTACCATGACAAAAGTTATTGATAAATTCCGCCGACACACATGCCGCACTTTATGACATACACATCAGCGGCGCCGCTGTGGGCCGCCAAACGCGAGGAGCTGAACCTCACCAAGGCCGACTACCGCTGGCCCCTGATTTTCATGCTCACGGCGGCTCTGCTGGGTCTGAATTTCTACCCCGCCATACTCGGCATTTTTGCAATCATCCTCAACCGATGGCGCCACGACCGCTATGACTGCGCCATAATGATATTTCTCTCCGTCGGCGCCTACGGTGTTCTCCGTTCAAAGCTGCTGCCGGGCGTGCCGGCTTTCGATATCGGCCTCATCGGCGGCGTGATATGCATGATGTTGCTGCGCAAACCGCCGGTCATAAAACTGGTACTCTTTATTTTTGTTCTCTACGGGCTTGCGCTGTTCTATTGCGCCACGCAAAGCACCGAAACCATGGGCATACAGATCCGCAGGCTGCGTTATTACTTCTCGTTCATAACGTTCTTCATTCCGCTTGCCGTTTTCGCCGACAGGGCCTTCGATATCAAGGTCTTTTTCCGTAAGCTCATGCCATATGTGTTCCTCATGTGCGGAGCATATATCGTCGACGCGTTCATTCTCAAATCGGATATCTTCGCGCCTGGCAATTTCCGCTGGGACGGCCAGACCACAACGTTCTATCATCCGATTCTCAATATTTTCAGCCTTAGCCCTCACCGCAAATACCCCTACGGCCTGTATATCGTGTTTTTCGTCCTGTTGCCGGCCATGCGCATGTTCCGCCTCAAATGGTGGGAATGGGGGCTGATAGCGCTTGCTGCGTTCTCTACCATGACATTCACCTATATGGCCACGCTGGTTATCGTGCTTCTGTTGTTCCAGGGCTCGTTGAAGCGCTTTGTGGTCATCACCATAGGTGCCGTGGCGGTTTTCTGGGCATTATATTTCGTGGATTCACTGCTGCCGGAGAATGTCGACGACTGGGGCAACTCCTCGCAGAGCGCCTTGCGTATTAAATCGTCGGTAGACCAGTTCACGAGCCTTTTCGAGGCTGTCGACGACGAGGATCTTGCAGAATTCGGCTCGGGACGCATAGCACAGGCCATCCCCAAACTCGACCTTGTGGATTTCTATGGCAAACAGGCCACCGGACTGGGCTTTCTCCATCCCGAATTATCCAATTCGAACCGATTCACCATCGTCAACGAGTACTATATCGACGTGAGCGACAATGAGGAAGTGGCCACGGGCGTGGAAATTGGCCCCATACAGACCTACATCGATGCCGGCTGGATAGGTCTGACTGCACATTTCCTCTTTTTCCTGTCGATGTACCTTATCGTTGCCCGCATGCGCTATTCGTCGTATTTTCTGAGCATCCTTATCTGCGTGGGCATCATGGGCCTGAGCGGCTTTGCATCTCTTGCGGCCTTCCAGGGCCAGCATATGGCCGGCTTTGCCTTCGCCGTGGTGATATTGGCCAACCGCTCGGGGCTGGGCTTCTCGCCGGCCGACCGCGAGGTCAAGCCGACGGCAACGGCCCAAACTCTCTGAACATATCGTCGAAGCGCGCCACCACGCCCGCTCCGAAGCGCTCGAGGCCGGCGCGAACCCTTTCCGTGCTCTTGCGTTCCATTTTCCCGCTCTTGGAGTAGAAACAATCGGCAAAGCATATCAGCCTCTCCAACAAGGTGACCGGCATATAGCTCCTGCCGGGCGGCATGGGCAGCCCGGCGTTGGCGATCTCGGCTTCCGTCAGTCCGGCGCCTGTGTGGCGCTCGGCTATGCGTGCCAGCCACTGGGGAGCGCCGGCAGTGCGCAGCATATCGGCGCCGACGGCGCCATGGGCGAGGTAGGGCATGGTGCCGTGGCAGTCGATGCCGGGGGCGTCGGTGGCTATTATGCCGATATCGTGGGCATATGCGGCAGTGCGTATATCGGCGTCGCTCAGGGGCAGCCGGCGGCTGTGTGCTATCTCCACGGCCAGGGCGCATACGTCGGCGCTGTGTTTAAGTAAAATCCCCCGGACTTTGCGGTCCGCGGGATAATACTTGTCGATTAATCCGTCGATGTCGAAAGGGCGGTTCATTCCACTATCGTTATCCATCCGTGGGTGTCTTCCATTTCGCCGCTGCGGATAGCGCTGAGGCGGTTGTAGAATTCGGTGGTCACGGGACCCGGTTTGCCGTCGCGGGAGATTATGTATTTCTCGCCGGTATCGAGGTCGTCGATTTCGCCCACGGGGCTGCACACGGCGGCGGTGCCGCAGGCTGCCGCCTCGCTGACGTCGCGCAGCTCGTCGATGGTGATGTGGCGTCGTTCCACGGGAATGCCCATATCTTCGGCCAGGGTCATAAGGCTCATGTTGGTGATGCTGGGCAGGATGGAGTCGCTCGCCGGGGTGATGTACTTGCCGTCCTTGATGGCATAGAAGTTGGCGGGGCCGCATTCGTCGAGGTATTTCTTCTCCTTGGGGTCGAGATAGAGCACGGCGGAATAGCCTTTGTCGTGCGCCATCTTGCCGGCGGTGAGCGATGCGGCATAGTTGCCGCCGCATTTGAATCGGCCGGTGCCGCGGGGTGCGGCGCGGTCGTATTCGCGGGTGATGCACAGGTTGGTGTTGCGGAAACCGCCTTTGAAGTAAGGGCCGACGGGTGTTACCAGAACGATGAACAGATATTCGTCGGCTTCCTTGACGCCTACGCGAGGTGTCATGCCTATTTCCAGCGGGCGTATATAGAGACTTGCGCCCGTACCGTAGGGCGGGATAAATCGTTCGTTGAGTTTCACGGCTTGGATGCACATGCGGCAGAAGAGATCTTCAGGCACGGGTTCCATCAGCAGGCCTTCGGCGCTGCTGCGGAAGCGCCGGGCGTTCTCCTCCATGCGGAATATGCGGATTTTGCCGTCGACGCCACGGAAGGCCTTCAGACCTTCGAAGATTTCCTGACCGTAGTGCAGGGCCGTAGCGGCCATGTGGATGTTGATATTCTCGGAATCGGAAACCTCGATTTCGCCCCACTTGCCATCGCGGTAGAGGCAGCGGACGTTATAATCGGTTTTGACATAGCCGAAAGGAAGGTTGCTCCAGTCTATTTCGTTAGCCATTCTTCGTTAGTTATTGATTTTGGTGTTGCAAATATAAGCAATATTTGCGACATATACCTTCCCGCCGGAAAAATAATTGCCGGGACCTGCGGGGTTTATCGGGCGAGGTTGAGGTTGAACGATACGCCGTAGCTTGTGCTGGTGGTGGGATAGGAACTGGTGGTGACGATGGGGCTGTTGACCTGATGGTCGAAGTACACGCTCATTGTCAGGGCCTTGGAGAGAATATACGATGCCGTGAAATTGAAGTTGATGGTGTTTGTGCCGCTCGTGGGCTGTGTATAGTTGCCCTCGATGCGGCGGATCAGCGCCTGGTTGTGGGCGAAACTGAAGTTGCCGTTGAGGGTGAGGTCGTTGCTGATGCCCTGCTGCGAGCCGCGCATTTTCAGCACAGTGTTGAAGCCTATGATTTTATATCCGAGCCCCACGGTTATACCCTTCTGCTGTGCCTCCACCACCTGTCCGGCAGCCGAATTGAGGGTGAGGGTGCGCTGGTCGCGGTACTCGGTGGTGATTTTGAGGTCGTTCTTGAGGGTGACGTTCACGCCGATTAGGGGTGCGAAGCGCTCGGTGATGGCCACCGACGAGATGTTGAACGGCGACGACGGCACGGGGGTACCGGTGGCTTCGTCGAGGGTGAAGCCCAGGTCACCCGACGCGCTCACCCAGTTGAGGTAGCTGGAGTAAGAGCCTACGGTGTAGGTGCACTGGTATGCGTGGTTGACGGTGAAGGTCTTGAAAATGTTGCGCATGTTGCCCAGGTTGATGAAGCCGTCGTAGGTAATTCGCCAGTTGGGGAGGACATCGCTGAAATCGGGGAATGGCGAGAGGGTCTGCGCAGCTGCCGAGCGGCCTGTATAAGCAGCCACGAAGGCCGGGATGAGGACGTCCGACGAGGTCTCGGGGATGGTGCCGACGGCAGGGTCGTAGGGTCGGCCGGCCTGGGGCAGGCTGCCGAGGAAGCCCGTGGTTGGATAGGAAAGGCCGTGGTACTGTGCCTCCACGCGGTCGCGAACCTCGGGGATGTTGGCCAGGAATTGGTTGAAGGCCTCGGAGTTATAGCCGTTGTCGGCGCTGGAGCCGCGCAATGCCGTGGCGATGGCGCAGTGAGTCTTGGTATATGTTCCGGAGTATGCCGTGGGCATGTCGGCATACATGAACTGAATCTGGCGGTTGCGGTTATCGGTGCGGTTGAAGGTGAGCTGCACCTTGAAACCCTTGAAGAGCTCGAAATTGCACTCGATGTTCAGCTCGGTTCCTCGGCTGAAGATGGCGGGCGATGTCTGACCGTCGTCGGTGATGAGCCATCCGCGTTCGAGGGCCTTGTTGATGTAACTTTCGCCGGCGAAACCGAATGCGAAGTCGAGGCCGGGCGCCATGGGGCCGTAGCTCTTGCTCTGTCCGAAAATATTGCCGATTTCGGGCTGGAACAGGGGTAGCGACAGCGAGTTGTTGCGACGGTAGCGCACCGACACGTTGCGAGGGCTGAGCACAAGGCGCAGGGCATACTCGCCCACGTTCTGCCAGAGTGTGCGCTCGTCCTTGAGCACTTCGATGACGGTGAATTTGAGGTTGTCGTCGCCCCGGGTGGTGACTTCCACGCTGTTTGCATCGATGGGCCTGAAGCGGATGGCGAAAGGCGTGCCGTCGGGTTTCTTGGCTGTGACTTTCACCTTCTTGTTGCGCAGGTTGTGGCGTATTACCAGCGACGAGTCGGCGTTGAGTCGCAGCGTGCGTTCGAATTTCTTGGCTTTCTTTGGTGGCGTGTTTGTCGGGCGTGTGTTGGCAAAGCGTTTGGTGACGTTTTTAAACAGAGGAACCTTATTGTAGATGGTTTCGAAGTTAATGCGTGCGTCGCCGTTCCACGTGCTCTGGCTGGCGATGGAGTTGCCCATGCTCACACCGTCGACAGTGGCTCCGCGGTCCCAGCGGTAGGTGGCGTTGTAGCTAAGGTTGGCAGTGAGCCAGTCGGCGAAGGCCAGCTTGGAGAAGGGTGCCTTGTACTGCGCCGTGAAGGTCTGGTTGTAGTTCCATGGTGTGCCCATGGAGAGGATGCTGGACCACACGGTATCCTTCCACTCGCGGTATTCGTCGGGGAAGAGGCGGCGGTTGACGGCGCCTACGGTCTCCTCGATTCGTGCGGCGGTGTTGGAGTTGAAACTCAGCGACAGGCTTTTGGTGAGGTTCCAGTTGATGGAGAGCTGGCGGTCCCATGTCCAGTTCTTGCTCACCGATACGGGGAGCTGGAACATGACGTCGGTCTCCGAGCGTGTCTGTTCCTCATAGTATGTGCGGTGCATGGTGGTGAGGAACGATATGTTGTTGGGCAGCCACTGCAGCTCCCAGTCCTTGAGGAAGCGGGCGTTCTTATTCTTGCTCTTCAGGCTCTTGAAGGGCTTGAAAGGCTTGATGTACGGCGTGTATGAGTAGCCCAGCGAGCCGCGGTAGTCGTTGTTGTTCTCGTATTCGGTGGTGGGGTTTGTGCGGTGCTGGCGGGTGAACGAGAAGTTGAAGGTGAAGTTGGCGGGGTCCCACGGCATGGGGCGGCGGCTGCGGACGTCGAATTTAAGACCCGAAATGGAGAAGTTCTCAATCCGCGAGTGTTCTTCGGCATAGGCGCGGATGGAGTCGCGCTCGGCGTCGGTGCCGCAGTCGTCGAGGGCGTCGTGCAGCAGCACGTCCTGGTCGAGGGGATTGTATTTGGGCGATGTCTTCTCTTCGGTGCGGGAGTAGTAGATGGGCGCGCGTAGTTTAGCGCCTTCGGGCAGGAAGCGGCCCAGATCGGCCTGTACGGCTACGTTGAACTGCTGATAGTCGTCGAGGCGTCGCTCGTTGAGACTCTGGTCCACGCCGCCGAAGCCTGCAGTTTCGATATGTGCGCCTAAGTTGAGGGTCGCCACATCGCTCATGGAGAGGGTGGCATTGGCCTTTGCGGCCCAGCCGCCGCTCTCGTTGAAGTCGGTGACCTTGAGCTCGTTGACCCACACGATGCCATCTTTCACCGTGGCGCTGTTGTTGCGCACGCCGATGAGCACCACGCGCACATCGCTCAGCGACGGGTTGCCCATCACTGCCATGCGGTTGCGCTCGTTGTCGGGGTCGCGGCCGGTGAAAAGAGTGCCGAATCCCACGCCGTCGGCGCCGTCGCGCTTGGCGCGGTTGCGTTCCTGCTTTAGGGCCACCAGCGACTGCAGGTCGAAGTTCAGATAGTTGCTCTCGGGCCATACGGCTCGGCGTGCCGCTTCGTTATAGCGGTCATAGTGGTCGTGAGGCGTCAGGGTGAGGGGCACTTCATATTCGTAGAAGTTAGCCTTGACGTCGGAGCCGAGACGAATGAACACCGACAGGTCGCCGGAGCGCAGCGCCGTATTGTTCTCGATGAGGCTTTCGGCGTGGACCCACATCTGCATGCGTTTGTAGTTGCGGAGGTCCAGCTGAGTGTTGCGATATACTGCGCGGGCATCGCCTGCGTTGAGGTCCAGGACTTTCAGCGACATCGACTGCTCGTTGAGCTGGGTGATCTGGCTTTGGCCGGGGTCGGTGATGCGCGTCACGCCGGGGGGCAGCACGTAGTTCACCGGTTCGCGGTCGGCATTCTCCTCGATGTTCACCACCGATACGTCGAGAGTACCTTCGGCGGGTGCGTCGCCGCGGTTGTTGAGGTTGAAATCGTATGTGCGCCATTCACCGCGAACAAGTTCGAGGGTGGCGAAGCGCAGGTGGGTGGTGTGCCTGAAACCCGTCAGGAACATGCGCGCAAAGCGTATGGTGGAGAAATCGCTGATGGAGCCTACCACGCGCTCGGGGTCGTTGAGTGGTATCTTGAACTGGTACCACTCCACTTCGAGATTATTGCCGTCGCGCGTGGGCACGAGGCTCACCTGCTTGTCGGTGATATAGTTACGCCCGACCACAAGGTCCTCGGGACGGATGGACACCTTGTACTGGAAGTAACGTTCGTATTCGTTGAGGGTGTTGTCCTGGTTTATGTCCTCGACGTCGGGCACGGCGCGGCTGCTCTGATAGAGAGGGTCGTCGGCGTCTTCGGGCGAAAGACTGTTGCCTTCCACACCGTTGTAGCGCTTGTAACGCTCGAGAATGCCGAGACGCTGGTCGTCGTAGTCGTAGCCGCGGTAGAAGTGATAGTTGTCGCCGGCCGGGTCGTTGAGCGGCGAGAAGGGGTCGGCCTCCATGGCCGCTATGGTTTCGGGCGAAAGCCGGCGGCGCAACCCCTCCAGAAAGTTCTGATATGAGGGGAAAACGAATTCGTCGGCGTTAGGCAGACCATCCAGACCTACGTCCTGCACCTTGCGGGCGCCGGTGGCGTTGTCGAAGGAATAAGTCAGCGAATTCTGCGTGGACACCCGGCCCCATTCGGTCTCGGTGAGGTACTGGTCGTTGCCGTCGTAGGGTATGCCGTTCTCGTAGCTCTTCAGTCCGTCCTTGAGGATGTCCTCGCTGATCTCGCCGAGGTTGATGTATAGGTCGCCGCCCTCGTAATTGGGGTTTTCGGGATCGAGGAAGGGGTTCAGGAGCCAGAACTGGATGTATTCTATGTTGCTTTGCTCGAAGTTGGTGTTGTCGAGGCGCCGCATGATGCCGCCCCATCGTTTTTCGGGGTTGAGCAGCGTGCCGTCGGCGTCGATACCGTCGGCGTCGAGGTTGTAGGGGCCGCGTTCGTTGGGGTAGTAGCTCAGGTTGAGCGTCTGTATGTTCGGCGTCTCGCCGTAGCCGATCTCGCGACCGGGGAAAATCTCGCGCGAGGTCACTTCGCGCACGTAGGGGTTGGAGAGCTGTTTGAGGTCACCCTTGATGTAGCCGGGGCACATCGACGAGTTGCGCTGGGTGAACAGGCGGTCGATGTAGTACCAGTTGAGGAGTGCGCGGTTTTTGCCGTAGGCCACGTTGTTGCTCAGCGCCGCCTCGGGGAAGAGAGCGTTTGGTCCGGATTCATAGGGTGTGGAGGCCAGGAACCACGAGTATGGCGAGCGCAGGTCGATGCCGGTCTGTGTGCTCTCGAAGTCGTCGACATAACTGGAACCTTTGTTGGAGCCGCTTTTCTGGGCGTGGGGCAGCAGGCGTGCCACTTCGGCGGTGAACGACAGGCGCGAGGGTGCCGTGGCGTTGACTGTCGGTATGCGGTTGAGCAGGTTGGTGAGCCACATGAACTCGCCGTTGTAGCTCAGGTTGAAGCCCAGCATGGAGTTGTTGACGGTCTCGTCGCCGATATTCACCTTCTCTATCAGCGCTTTTTCGGAGAAATGCAGGATTGTGGCGCCGAAGTTGAGGCGTTTGTTGAGTTTATACTGCAGGTCGAGGCCAAGCAGGGTTTTGCGCTGGGTGGAGAACATGCTCTGGTTCTCGAGGGTTACGCTGATGCTCTGTCCCGAGTCTATGATGCTCTGGTTGGTGATGGTGACGATACCCATGGCATAGTCCACGGTGTAGTCGCTGTTTTCGGTGAGACGCACGCCGCCGGCCATGACTATCACGGAGCCGCGCGGCACGTTCATGGCGTTGAGACGTATCTGCGAGCCCGACGACGCCTGATATTCGCCCGTGAGGATGAATTTGTTCTTGTCGGCATACTGGCGCGCGACGACCAGAGTGGAGTCGTAGAGTTCCTGATAGACATACTGCCGCGCAAGGGCTTCATTGCCTATTTTTTGTGCCAGATGACGGCCGAAGGGCTCCACGACCGGAAAGATGACCTTGCCGGTGGCGCTCTGGATGGTGTAGCCCTCGATATAGTCGAAGAAACCGTCCGGGTTGCCCTGCTCGTTGGAGTCTATGCGGTCCAGGTTCATGACCTGCAGCAGGCTCTGGTTGTTGAGGCCCGGAACCGGAAGGTAGTTTATCTGCGTGCCGGTGGTGTCGGACAGATATTTGATGTTGAGTTTGAACTTGGCTTTCTGAATCTGATAGCCGCCGAGGGAGTACACGTTTTTCATCATCAGGTGCCACATCGGCAGCGACGGCGACACCGTGGTGCCTTTCAGCATCTTGACGTAGAGGTTCTGATCAGTGGAGGTGATGTCGCCCGAGAATTCGCCGACCTGATAGACCTGGCCGTTGTAGGTGTACTCGTAGGCAACGGCCAGCACCTCGTCGCTGTTGAGGGTGCTGCGCAGCGATATGTATCCGAGCGTGGCGTTGAGAGTATATTCCGAAGAGCTGAGCAGGCGTGCGCTTTCCACTTTCTCATAGTCGCGGCCACCCTCGATGCCGTAGGCGCCCAGAGGCGCCAGCGCCTGCGTGACTTCGTTGATGTATCGAGCGCCGGGATAGTCGGCCTTGATTGTCGCCAGCAAGTTGTTCGAGGCATTGGCCGGATTTGGCAGCGACGCGTTGGGCTGCCAGTAGTCGTTGCCCAGGTCGGTATTCTCGCCCAGATCCATGAATGCCACAAGATTGCGGCTTTGCTCGTAGCGCCCGCTTTTGTTTGTGACCCACACCTCGATACGGGTGATGTTCACGCCCGACGATACATATGGCAGCCGGGAACAGAACTGGTCGTAATTGTTATAGAAGAACTGCGATAGGAAATAGTGGCGGTTGGCATCGTATTCGTCGACATTCACCGTAAAATCGGTGGTCTGAGCGCCGCCCCGCGTGTTGACGCTGCGCGACTCCGAATTTTGCTGCGACACTATGGCCGTGGCCGTCAGACGCCCGAACTGCAGTTTGGTTTTTATGCCGAACAGGGCGGCGGCGCCGCGGATGAGCGACGAACCGGTGGTGAGCGACACGTTGCCGGCCTCTATGAGCTGGACGATATCGTCCTCCTTGCCTTCGTAACTGAGTTTGAGGTTCTTGGAGTCAAAATCGAAGGTGGCGTCCGTGTTATAGGTCATGTTGAAGTGCATGCGGTCGCCCACGCTCGCAGCTATTGTGGCCTGTATCTTTTGGTCGAAGTCGAAGTATGTCTTGCGGCGCGCGCTCAGCGACAGTGCCGGATTGTCGGTCTTGTTGCTCTTGATACCCATCGACACCTGCACGGAACCTTGTGTGCGCAGCGATACGCCGCCCGGGCCGAAGATTTTCTCCAGCGGGCCCAGGGCAAAATTCATGTCGAAGATATTGAAAGGCTTTTTGTCGCGGCCTTCCACAAGCTCCATGTTTCGCTCGCGGTAGTACTGCTGCATGGAGCGGCGCAGCTGCCAGTTTTCGTACTGCGAGGGCGTGAGCATGAAGGGTGTGGCTATGTCGGTGTCGCCCAGGCGCGTGTGGACTATATACATGCCCGTGGCAGGGTCGTAGTCGGCCACGGTGGTGATGTTGCCGGGGGTGGCAAGGTCGTAGGCAAGCTCCGACGCCAGCAGTTCCTGATAGTTTGTGGGTACTGTCGGCCCTATGGGCATGGGCAGCGGCGTGCTGTCGGCGGGAGCGGGTGGCGCAGGGTACCCCGAGGGTGCCGGACGTGTTATTTCCGGCGTGCGATATTGCGCGACGGCGGGTACACAGAAAGCCACGACAGCGATAATCACTGCCGCTGCCAATCGTAACGTGCGTATTGTCAGCTCGTAGGCTTTTTCCATGTGCAGGCGCCCTTGGGGTGGACACCGTATTAGTAACGCTGCAACACCCTCCTTTATTATATAATGCATAATGCATAATGAGTAATGCGCGATGCGCAATGCGAGATAGGGCTGCAACAAATCGATTTCACAAAATTGTGAAGTTCGCAAAACTTTTTGTATCATTGCGGAGTAATATAATTAATATGGTTGTCGAATTCGGTGAGGATTATCTTAAAGAACTTTATGTTCATGGTGAGAGTAGTGATAAGAAACATCGCTATATGCTCGACGTAATCAAGCGATATAAAAGGGCGGTAGATTATTTAAAATGGGCCTCCCGCAAGGAGGACCTCTTTCGCTTAAATTCATTGAATTCTGAAGCGTTGTAAGGTGATCATTATGATTGATATGATTACATTGCCTGACGTTTCCCCCGATATGATAGCAAACAATCTCGCGCCGTTCGAACCTACACATCCCGGTGAGATTATCAAAGATGAACTTGAGGCGCGACAAATCACACAAGCCCGACTTGCCGAGAGCATAGGGGTCAGTGCGTCGCTTGTCAATGAAATTATCAGAGGGAAGAGGGGCATCGGTACCGAAATGGCACTTCTGCTCGAGGCTGCAATTGATTTGCCTGCCGATATGTTGCTGAATCTGCAGAACGCATACAACAAGCAGGTTGCAAAATCTGATGTTTCGTTTATGCAACGCCTTTCAGCAATCCGCAACATAGCGGCAATGCTTTAACCCGATATGCTTTGGCTTTTTTTTGCGTGAGTGCGGCAAATTCGCTATCTTTGCGTTGCAAACAGACAGTGAAATGAGAACTACGCTCCGCAATATAGCAATCGCCATAGCCACAGCTCTTTCGGTGGCTGCCACTGCAGCGCCCATCGACGAGGCGCGCCGTCTCTACGACGAAGGCGCCTATACCGAGGCGCTCGATGTGCTGGAAGGCATAGTGCGCCGCACGCCGCGCGACGGCACCGCCAACTACTATCTCGGCGCAACCCTCATGGCGCTGGGACGCAGCGACGAGGCTGCCGCGCCCCTCGAGAAGGCTCGTGCACGCGGCGTTACCGATGCCTACGGCCTCCTTGCCACCATCGCCCTCGACAATTACGACCCATCCGCCGCAGTGGAGCACATCGACGGCTGGCGCGAACGCCTGCGCCGCAACCGCAAACCCGAACCCGACGCTCTCGAAGAGCTCAGCAGCCGTGCCGTGAGGATGCGCAACATGCTGGAGCGCGTAGAAGCCATCGAGGTCATCGACAGCATAGCCGTCGACCGTTCGCGTTTCTTCGAAGTCTACAGGCTGTCGGCCGAGAGCGGCAGAATATTGCCGCCGGCGGCGGTAGGTCGTGCCCTGGGCCGCGACACCGAGGCTGCATCGGTGGCATTCATGCCGCAGAGCCGTACAGAGATGCTGTGGGCCGAGGCCGACAGCGCCGGCACACTCACACTCTACGGCGCCGGCATCCTCGATGATGGCTCACCCGACCATCCTGCGCCGCTGGCAGGGCTCGACGGCACGGGCGAAAGCTGCGACTATCCCTTTCTTATGGCCGACGGTCAGACCCTCTACTTCGCCTCGTGCGGCGAAGGATCGCTCGGCGGATATGATATCTTCATGACGCGGCGCGATGACGACGGCTCATATATGCAGCCGCAGAACATAGGCATGCCCTATAACTCGCCCGCCGACGACTACATGCTTGCCATCGACGAAATCAGCGGCCTGGGCTGGTGGGCCACCGACCGAAACAATCTCGGCGACTCGCTGACGGTGTATGTCTTCATCCCGTCGGCCGTGCGTGTCAATGTCGACCCCGACTCCCCCGACATAGCGCCGCTGGCACGCCTCGCCGACATAGGACTCACTCTTCGCGAGGGCACCGACGCCCGCGCCGAGCTTGACCGCCGGCTGGCACTTGTCCATGACGACGCAGACGATGCTCCTCGTTCCTGCGCCCTCTTCACCCTTGACCTCGGCGACGGCCGCGTGCTTACATCGCTCTCCGACTTCAGCAACAGCGCCGCCCGCTCCGCTATGACCGAATATCTCGGCACCGAAGGGCGGTTGCGCTCACACCTTGCCGCCGAAGAAGCCCTGCGCAACCGCTACCGCCGCGGCGACCGCTCTGTCGCCGCCGCTATCTCCGACAGCGAAGCCGAAACCTCACGGCTGCGCGCCGCCGCCCTCGCCCAGCGCAACAACGCCATCCGCCTCGAACGCAGCCATTAGGACCGCATCCTGAAAATCCCTCCATCATCTTGAATACATCATCATTATCCCCAAAACCTGCAAATGGACCAATCTCAAATCCTTATCATCGTTATAGTCGGCGTGGCTCTGCTTCTGCTGATACTGTTTTTCTATTATTGTCCGTTTTTCCTGTGGTTCTCGGCGCGGGTGAGCGGTGTGCGTGTATCGCTGCTGCAACTCGTGCTCATGCGCATACGCCAGGTGCCTCCTGGCGTCATTGTCCGCGCCCTCATCGAGGCCCACAAGGCCGGTCTTAAGGATGTTACGCGCGACGACCTCGAGGCCCACTATCTTGCCGGCGGCAATGTGGAGCGCGTGGTCCACGCCCTTGTGTCTGCATCGAAAGCCAACATCGACCTGGGCTTCAAGATGGCCACGGCCATTGACCTTGCCGGGCGCGACGTGTTCCAGGCTGTGCAGATGAGCGTAAATCCCAAGGTCATAGACACACCGCCGGTCACCGCCGTTGCCAAGGACGGCATACAGCTCATTGCCAAAGCCCGCGTGACTGTGCGCGCGAATATTCGCCAGCTCGTGGGCGGTGCCGGTGAGGACACCGTGCTTGCCCGCGTAGGCGAGGGTATTGTCTCCAGCATCGGTTCGTCGGAAAGCCACAAGCAGGTGCTCGAAAATCCCGATTCCATATCCAAACTTGTGCTTCGCAAGGGTCTCGACTCGGGCACGGCATTCGAAATACTGAGTATAGACATCGCCGACATCGACATAGGCCGCAACATCGGCGCCGCCCTGCAGATCGATCAGGCACAGGCCGACAAGAACATCGCCCAGGCCAAGGCCGAGGAACGCCGCGCAATGGCAATTGCTCGCGAGCAGGAAATGAAGGCACTGGCGCAGGAGGCACGCGCAAAGGTCATCGAGGCCGAGGCAGAGCTCCCCAAGGCCATGGCGCAGGCCCTCGCTTCGGGCAATCTCGGCGTGATGGACTATTACAAACTCAAGAACATCGAGGCCGACACCAATATGCGCGACAGTTTTGGTCAGGTCCCGGCCTCTGACGATCAGATTAATGCATAATTTTCAATTTTCAATTTTCAATTATTTAAACCTCCCGTGATATCTCTCCTCATAGGTCTTGCAGTGCTTGTGGGCGGCTATTTTGCCTACGGCATGATTGTCGAGAAGATTTTCGGCACAGATGCCGCTCGCCCCACGCCCGCCAAAACCATGGCCGACGGCATAGACTTTATTGAAATGCCTGCCTGGAGGGTTTTTCTCATCCAGTTTCTCAATATAGCGGGCTTAGGGCCGATTTTCGGCGCCATCATGGGCGTGATGTTCGGACCGGCGGCATTTCTCTGGATAGCATTAGGCAGCATCTTCGCTGGCGCCGTCCACGATTTTGTATCCGGCATGATCAGTCTGCGCAGCGGCGGCATCTCGCTGCCCGAGATTGTGGGGCGTCAGCTTGGCGGCGCCGTCAAAATGTTCATGCGCGGGGTGTCGATACTCCTGCTCATTCTTGTGGGAGCGGTGTTTATCCGCACGCCGGCGGGGTTGCTGGCGGCCATGACTCCCGAGTGGGCCACGGCCACGGTTTGGATGGTGGCCATCTTCGCCTACTATCTTCTTGCCACACTCCTGCCTATCGACAAACTAATAGGCCGAATATATCCCGTATTCGGTCTCGCCCTCCTTTTCATGGCCGGCGCCCTGATGGTTGTGCTTCTGTCGGGCAGCTATCCCATACCCGACGGCTTTGCCGACGGCCTGTACAACCGCCACAGCGATGCCGAGAGCACACCGCTGTTCCCCGTCCTCTTCGTCACCATAGCGTGCGGAGCCATTTCTGGCTTTCATGCCACGCAGAGCCCCATGATGGCCCGGTGCATGGGCAGCGAACGGATGGCACGCCCCATTTTCTACGGCGCCATGGTGGCCGAGGGTATCGTGGCGCTCATATGGGCCGCCGCCGCCATAGCCTTTACCGGCGGATATGCCGAACTCAACAGCTATATGGCCGACGGGCACACCGCCGGCGATCTTGTGCACGACATATCGGTTGGCTGGCTCGGTGTCGTGGGGGGCGCCCTCGCCATACTCGGTGTGGTGGCGGCGCCAATCACCACGGGTGATACCGCCCTGCGCAGCGCCCGCCTCATTGTGGCCGATATGCTTGGCATGAGCCAGCGCAGCATATGGCGGCGTCTGGCAGTGTCGGTGCCCCTCTTTGCCGTCACCGCCGGCTTCATGATGATCGACTTCCAGGTGCTCTGGCAGTACTTCGGCTGGACAAACCAGCTGCTGGCTACCATAACACTGTGGGCTTGTGCCGCATACCTTATGCGTCGCGGCAAAGCATACGCCATCTGTCTGGTGCCGGCAATGTTCATGACCGTAGTAGTGACTTCATATATAATGGTGGCTCCCGAGGGGCTGTCGCTGCCCGCCGGACCCGCCTTGATCACCGGTCTGACCGTAATGACGGTCCTGACCGCTCTCTTCGCCCGTTACCGCATAGTGCGGCGGGTAATCGAAAACGACCCTGCATGATTGATTTCGACAAACTCCTTCAGGGAGAACGACGATACACCTTTCACAGCCACACCCAGTTCTGCGACGGCCACACCACCATGGAAGAAATGGCCGCCGCGGCCGTCGCCGCCGACTTCCGGCATTACGGCTTCAGCCCCCATAGCCCCATACCCTTCGTCAGCCCCTGCAACATGAGGGCGGCGGATACCGCCGAGTATATAGAGCGGGCGGGAGAAATACGGCGCCGGTATGCCGGCCGCTGCAACTTCCTCACCGGCATGGAAGTGGACTATATCGACGCCGACTGGGGCCCCTCGTCGGCTTATTTCAGGAACCTCGCGCTGGACTTCACCATAGGTTCGGTGCATTTCATTACCGATTTCGAGGGCGAGCCGGTGGATATCGACGGCAAGTTCGAGAATTTCCGCCGCAAGATGACCGACCGTTTCCGCAGCGACATCGATTATGTTGTGGATACGTTCTATCGGCAGTCGCAGGCCATGCTCGCCGCCGGCGGTTTCGACATCATGGGTCATTTCGACAAGGTAGGACAGAATGCCGCCTATTATGCCCCCGGTATCGAGGACGGCAGCCACTACCGCGCCTGTGTCGACGCCCTCATTGATTCAATCATCTCTTCGGGAGTAACTGTCGAACTCAACACCAAGGCTTATGTGGCCCATGGCCGCATGTTCCCCGGCGAGCGCTACCTGCCGCGTCTGGTAGCCGCCGGCGTGCCTTTTGTTGTGAACTCCGACGCTCACGAGCCTGCCAGAATCGACGCCTCGCGCGCCGAGGGCTTTGCCATGCTCGACCGTCTGCGCCGATGACACCGCTCGAACTGCTCGCACCGGCGCGCGACGCCGCAATAGGCCGCACCGCCATAGACTGCGGAGCCGACGCCGTATATATCGGCGCACCGGCATTCGGCGCCCGTGCCGCCGCTACCAATTCCATTTCCGACATCGCTTCTCTGGCAGGATATGCCCACCGCTATGGCGCCCGCATATATGTGACGATGAACACCCTGCTGCTCGACAACGAGCTGGAGGACGCGCGCCGGACGGTGTGGGAACTCTACGATGCCGGTGCCGATGCACTGATAGTGCAGGACATGGCCTACCTGATGATGGATCTTCCGCCGATAGCCCTTCACGCCTCCACACAGTGCGATATCCGCACACCGCAGAAGGCGGCGGCTCTCGCCACCGCCGGTATGGGACGCGTGGTGCTCGCCCGCGAGCTCACACCCGCGCAGATCGCCGAAGTCGCCGCCACGGGTGTGCCCGTCGAGGTGTTCATTCACGGAGCCCGCTGCGTGAGCTACAGCGGCGACTGCCAGATGGGATATGTCGCCACGGGCCGCTCGGCAAATCGCGGGGAGTGCCCGCAGATGTGCCGTCTGCCCTTCGAACTTGTCGACGCACGCGGCCGCACGCTGGCGCCGCGGCGCCATTACTTGTCGCTGAGCGACATGTCCACGCCGGATATCGCCGCTTTGGCGCATGCCGGCGCAACATCGTTCAAAATTGAGGGCCGGCTCAAGGATGCCAGATATGTTGCCAACGCCGTGGCGTGGTATTCCGCACGCCTCGACGCCCTTGTCGCGTCCGAGCCCTCGCGCTGGTGCCGCGCCTCATATGGCCGTGCTGTCCCCGGTTTTGTCCCTGACATCGACAAGGCCTTTTTCCGTCGGCCCAACGGCGGCGGACGTGAGGCCACGCTCGGTTCGCCAAAGGACATCGGCCGCCCGATTGGTAAAGTCACGGCGCCCTTCAACGCACGGCGCCGCTCGTTCCGCTATGCCGGCGAGGCGCTCGCCAACGGCGACGGTCTTGGCTTTTTCGCTGCCGACGGTACTTTTACAGGCTTTCGCCTCAACAGGGCAGCAGCCGGCGAGGCATTCCCGGCCGGTGCCGTGGAAGGTCTCGCACCCGGCATGGAAATTTACCGTAATTCCGACAAGGAGTTCGCCGACACCCTCGCCAAAGCCGTGCCGGAGCGCTTTCTCCGTGTGGATTTCATATTGGAGAGGGCAGGGGAGGGCACTGTGCGGCTTGCGGCACGCTGCTGCTGCGCTGAATATTCCGAAACGGTGGTGATGACCACCGATACGGCGCGCACACCACAGAAGGAAGGCCGCCGCCGCCTGCTCGGGCGCCTCGGTGGTTCCGGTTACGAGCTCGGGATGGTCGACGATAAGCTCGATGACAGCGCTTTTGTGCCGGCGTCGGCTCTCGCCGACCTTCGACGGCGTGTGCTTGCCGGTCTTGACGATGCGCTCATTGCCGCTCACCGCCGTGAGGTTCCGGCGCCGCGCCGCCTTGCAGCCGATGCGTTTTCGGGCATAGAGCTGACCTATCACGACAATGTGGCCAACGCTCTTGCCGCAGAATTTTATACTGCGCACGGCGCTGACGTGAGGGAACGCGCCCTCGAGGCCGGCGCAAGACCTGATGGCGAGAAGCGCGTGATGCAGACCCGATACTGTATACGGCGCGAGCTGGGCGCTTGTCTTAAAACGCCGCAAGGCGCGGCATTACCGCCCGAGCTGTTTCTTCGCGACGATGCCGGGCGTCGCTACCGCCTGGCCTTCGACTGCCGACGATGCGGTATGGACATATTCTCAAGTTTATAAACTTGAAGTCAGAAGTCAGAAATCAGAGGTCAGAAAATAAAGAGAGGCTGCACCCGCCGGTGCAGCCTCTCGAACTTAATGTGTGTTTATGAAAGGAGGAGAAAAATCCTTATTTCACAAGAACTTTGCTGACTTTGTCGCCCTGACGAACGATGTAGAGACCGCTGGTGGGGTTGGCAACTTCCACGCCCTGGAGGTTGTAGTAAACCTTGGGAGCGTTGGCGTCGACAACAACGTCTTTGACGCCGGCGTTGTGCTCAACGAGAGTCTCGTGAATGGTAACGGTGAGGACACTGCCCTCGCCGACAACGCTGGGCAAAACAGCTTCGATGGTGCCCTCATAGTCCTCACTCATTGTGCCGTCGTTGGCGTTGTAGAGCCATTCAGCCGGGGAGAAGTCAT
Source organism: Muribaculaceae bacterium (assembly GCA_017621055.1). GTDB lineage: Bacteria > Bacteroidota > Bacteroidia > Bacteroidales > Muribaculaceae > CAG-873. Next base: position 56,926 of record JAGATX010000028.1, read on the forward strand.
CGGGGATAATCACGCCTGCAGCGCCATAGTTGATGGCAGCCCATCCTGCATCGGCAATCTTGAAGTTTGCGCCGGTGGGTATTATGGTGGCGCCGGTGCAGTCGAACCAGTAAGTCACGCCGTCGCTGGTCTCCATCTGCCATTCTGCGGGAGAACCCCATTCGTTGATGGTGCCGCGAATATATATAGCGGTGAAGCCGATGGGTTTGGGGGTGTCGGTGGTGAGGGTTATGGTGCTGAGGTCACCGGCGATAACTACCTTGTAGTCGCCGATCCAGGGGCACATGATGTTGTTCTGGAAGGGAACGAGGGCCACGGGTTTGCCCAGGTCGGCCTCGGTGAAGTTGCAACCGATGGCTGCGGCGTTGAAGGTGTCCCAGTCGCCGAAAGCGGTGGATACTTTGAACTGTGCGAGGTTGGTGATCTCGAAGGTGTAGCTGCCGTTGGTGGGGTTTACTTCATAGGGAGCTTCGGGAGTCCAGGCGAGGCCGTCGCCCTGGCCGCACACGTAGAGTGTCTGGGCGCTCATGCCCATGCACATCATTGCTGCTGCTGCAAGTGTGTAAAACTTTTTCATGCAATAAAATGAATTAGTGGATAAAAATGTAAGTTGATATAACCTTGATTGGGGTTAACGGGGCAAAGTTACTCAAAAAATCTGTGGACAACAAACTTTTACGCTCCTAATTTTAGGCAAAATTCAAAAAAATTCATTCACGGGCCGCAAAGGCTGCGATTACCCGGAGAAAGGACAAAAAAAAGTCTCCCGGCGCCGTGGCGTGCGTCGGGAGACTGGAGGGAACGGTGCCGGGACACCGCGGTTAACCTTGCGTGAAGATTAATGCTTTACTGCCTTTGCAGTGTAGGGACGTGTGGTGAAGTCGAGGGTAATGTCGTAGGTACCGGCTTCGGCAAGGTTGAGATTGCCGCCGTTCTCCACGATATTATCCATAGCACCGCCGAAGCTGATGTCCCATGCATGGTTGACACAGAACTTGAATTCGCCGGCGGGCATCTCGACGTTGCTGATGGTCCAGATGGTGTTGCGCATGCGGGCATCGGGGGTCATCGCGGCGTTGGCGTCCTCGACGTTCCATTCATTGAATGCGCCGACAATGCTGATGACGTTGATGGGAGCTGCCGACCAGGTGAGGTCGACAATGTTGGCCTTCATCCAGTAGAGGCCGTTGCCACCGATGTCGAAACGTGCCACCTTGGTGAGGTCTGTGAAGAGCTGCATCTGGCCGGAAGCATTGCCCTCGGGACCGACTTCCACGGTGGTGCCTTCGGCAAGGCCGTAGCCGAGACCCTTGCTGATGCTGGGCTGGCAGAAGATGGCGAAGGAGTGGTTCACACGTGCCACACCGCTATAGTTGATGTAGTCCTTGGTGGTGAGCAGAAGCATGCGGGCAGCGTCGGTGTACCAGCCGGTGGCGTTGATGTAGAGCTGATCGTAAGCATAGCCGGTAGTATAGGTGAGGGCGTACATGTTCACGTTGATCAGGTACGAACCGGGAGCATTGATGGCACCGGCACCGTCAGCGCCCTCAGCAGTGGCTGTGAGAGTGCCGTTTGTAGCACCGTCGGTGGCGGGAGTGGCGCCGTAAGCACCTTCCCAGCTGCCGGTTGTGGCGGCGGTGGCGGGAACAATTTTCCAGAGGAAACCGTCGGCGGCCTGTTCGGCGCTGACTTCCACCTTGACCATGAATTCGGGTTCGTCGTACTGGTTGCCTTCCTTAACTTTGGTGAAAGTAATGCCCTTGGTGAGATCCCAGTCGCAGAAGTTGCCGACGAGAATGTAGCTCTCGGCAATTTCATGACCGATGAGTACGGGCACGACGTCCATAGTGCCGGGGGCATAGTAGACGTCGGGACCGCCGATGCGAACGTTCTCCTGCTCGTTGACGGCATATGCTGCGTAACGGGTATGGATGGTGATCGGCTCGAGGTTGCGGGTGATGGCGGTGTTTATGGCTGCCTGGAAGTCATATACACTGGCACGGACAATACCGTCGGTGTCGATATTGGTATTTACTGTGGCCAGTTTCTCGAAAGTTTCGTCGGCGCTGATCTCGAGAACGAGCTTGAGGGTGCTGTTGCTGGGGAAATCGACGGTCTCGGCCGTGGCGAGCACGGGCTGCTCGCTGGCGGCCAGAAGGTCGGCGAGGTTTACAGCCGATGTAGCCATGTTAGTCACCGTCAGCCCTTCGGCCTTGAAGACGGGCTCGGCGGGGTTGCTCTGTGCCGGCGGGTTGGGCAGAGTGTACTCGTCGCAGGCGCTCAGACCCAGCATTGCCGCTGCCGCAAAGGCTATGATAGATATTTTGTTCATATCTGCTGTTTGATTCTTTGCTTGTTAATGAATGGGTTTGTAACGGGGAGTATCACTCGCCGGTGGTGAAGGTTACCTTGGGGTTGGAACCGCTGAAGTCCACCACCATGTTGAGCACGCCCTTGTAGTTGTTGAACTTGAAGGAGTCCTTGGTGCCTACGAGGTTGTGGGTGAGGGAGGAGCCGGCTACGAAGTCGGGGAATTCCACGGGAGTGTCGGAGTCGGTGCCACCGGCGGGGCCGTACGATACGGTTTTGTCGGCGGTGTTGTCCCAGCCCGAGAGCTCGGTGTAGAAGCGGAATATGCAGCCGTTGTCATCGACATCGGTGCTGTTGAAGTCAATGGTGGCATAGTAAACCTTCGAACCGATTTCGTCGGCTTTCTCGGTCACGCGGTAGGGACGGAGAGCCTCGGCGTTGCCGGCTTCCGGGCCGATCCAGCTGCCGGCGTAGTTACCGATGCAGAAGATATAGCCGGGCACGGGCAGTGCGAAGTAGCCCTGAACCTTGTTGAGGCTGACAACGTTGGAGGTGGTCACATAGCTGCTCTCGATACCGTTGATGAAAGCCACGCCGCGGAAGTATACGGGCTCGATGCCATGGTCCACGTAGTCCTCGTCGGAGGTGGTGCCGTGGAGCTGGCACATGGCGATGGCGAGGTCCGAGCATTTGAGGGTCATGCGCGAGAGTGTGCCGGTGCCGGTGGGTGTCAGGGTCTTGTACTCGGCGAAGTCAGACGTGAGCGATACTTCGACCTGATAGTTTGTGATGGCGGAGAAGCCGTAGTCGGGCTGACCGTTGCACACTATCTCGAAGGTGCCGTTGGGCGTAAGCTCGAAGTACTGGTCCTGCAGCGGCGGGGTGTTGAGGGTGAAATTGGCCGCGTCGGGCTCGTGATATACGGGATCGGTCACATCGGAGCAGGCGGTGGCGCCGGCCAGAAGTGCCGCAACGGCAATCATCGGAAATATTTTTGCGATTTTCATATCGTTTGTGAGTCGAATGATTAAGTTGGACGATTAATAGCCGGGGTTCTGGCCCACTGTGCCCACGTACTGGTAGGGTATGGGGAAGAGAGCGCGGAATTCGGGGATGGAGGCGCCTTCATACACGCCGTTTTTCCAGCTCCATACGTAGGTGTTGCCGGTGTAGCGGCCGAAGCGGATGAGGTCGGAGCGACGGTGGCCTTCGAGGTAGAGCTCGCACTGGCGTTCGTGTAGTACGTTGGTTGCGGTGAGGGCTGCCAGGGGTTCGAGGCCTACGCGCTCGCGCACTTTATTGAGGTAGGAGAGGCCGTCGCACTCAACGCCGTTGAGCTGGCATTCGGCGAGCATCAGGTAAACGTCGGCGAGGCGGAACAGCGGATAGTCGGTGTTGGACATAGCGACGTTGTTGTTTTTGTTGCCTGCTGTGTTGAGGTAGTCGGTCTCGGGGGAGTTGGAGTATTTGATGAACATGTAGCCGCAGGATTCGGGGTCGTTGCCCTGAAGGGTGGGGATAGCTTCGCTGTATGTGCCCTCGTAGATCATGCGGCGGGGGTCGCCCTGAAGAGCCTGCGACAGCTCGGGACGGCAGCGGAGGCCTTCCCAGGCGTCGCCGCTATAGTTGAGCTGGGTGAGGATTTCGGGGTTTGCAGGTTTTGCCATCCAGCAGCCGGCGGTGAGGTAGGTTGTGCCGCCCCATGTCTCCATGCGGCCCTGTTCCTGAGGAACGGCCCAGAGGATTTCGCCGTTGCCCACATATTTGTCGTTTGTGGCGCAGAAGAGGTATTTGTATTCGGGGGCGAGCTGAATGCCGGAGGCCACTACCTGACGGCAGGCGGCGGCGCACTTGTCCCACATCGCTGTGCCGGTATATACCTCGGCGTTGAGGTAGAGTTTGGCCAGAAGGGTGTAGCCGGCTTCGCGGCTCACGCGGCCGTAGGCCTGCTGTGCGGCGGGCTTGAGGTTGGGAACCTGAGTCTCGAGCTCGGCGACGATAGCCTCGAAGAGCTGCTTGCGGTCATATGTGGGAGGAATGGCGCCGGTGACGGAGGTCTCGTCGATCCAGGGGCCGCGGCCGAAGAGGTCGATCATCATATAGTAAGCGAGGCCGCGGAGAGCGGAAGCCTCGGCTATGCGTGCGGTAACTTCGGCTTCGTCGAAGTATGCGGAGCCATTTGCGCGCATCTGTGCCATGAATTCGGCGCCCATTTTGGCGTTGAAGAACTCACGGGCAAAGGCGGCGTAGACCCATTCGTTGTTGGAACCCCAAGTGTTCTTGTTGAGGGGCTGATAGCCGGGGTCGTTCCATACTTCGGAGATAAAGCACTCGTCGGAGGTGACTTCCTGGAGGTTGAAGTGGGCGCGGGTAAAGGTGCCGGCGCCACCGTCGGACGTCGAGATGATGTCGTCGCGGTAGAGGTTGCCGTAGAGACGGGCCAGGAAGCCGTCCCACTCAGCCTGTGAGGTGAGTTCGAGCTTGAGGTTGGGGTCGTTGGGGGTGAGGTCGAGGTCGCCGGTGCACGATGTGGTGGCGGCCATCAGCGCTACGAGCCCTGCAGCGATATATTTGTTGAATTTCATGTTTTTAAGCTTTCTAAAAGTTGCGTTATGCATTTATCAGAAATTGGCCACCAGACCGAGGGTGAAGGTGATAGGACGGGGATATGCGCTGCTGTCGATACCCTGGTTGATGATGAGTTCGGGGTCGAGGCCCTTGTACTTGGTGATGACGAAGGGGTTCTGGACGGCGCCGAACAGACGCAGACGCAGACGGTTTGCCAGCAGGTTCTCGAAGGTATAGCCCAGAGTGATGTTGTCGCAGCGTACGAACGAGGCGTTCTGCACGAAGTAGCTGCTCAGCTGCAGGGCGTCGGTCTTTGTGGAGCTCCACAGGTAGGTGTTGTTGAGCAGGTTGCTGATGGGCAGGTTGTCGGTGGCGGAGATGAAGCTGTTGTCGGTCTGGTTCTTGTTGTAAGCCCAGTTGCCCCAAGCGCCGCGGAGGGTGAAGCCGAAGTCCCAGTTCTTATAGTTGAAGGTGTTGGTCCAGGTTGCGGTGATGTCGGGGTGTACGTGGTGGTACATGATGCGGTCGTCGTTGTTGATCACGCCGTCGGCATTCTGATCCACGTATACACCCTCGAGAGGATTGCCGTTTGCATCGAAAGCCTGTTCGTATACCCAGAAGGTATATGCGGCATAGCCCACTTCGTGTTTCTGGACGTTGCCGGCAGTGCCGATGTTACCGGTGGTGGAGTCGGCGCCTTCAGCCAGACGGGTGATTTTGTTCTTGTTCCACGCCAGGTTGAGGTTGGAATTCCAGACAAAGTCGCGGGTGACGATAGGACGGGTGTTGATATTGAATTCGATACCGGTGTTCTCGAGGTCACCGAGGTTGATGTTACCGGTGTTGGAGAGGTTGGAGCCGGCGGGGTAGTTGGCATACACGAGCAGGTCGGTGGTTTTGCGTTTATACCATTCGATGCTGCCGTTGATGCGGTTGTTGAGGAAGCCGAAGTCAAGACCTACGTTGTAGGTTGTGGTCTCCTCCCATTTGAGGTTGGCGTTGTACTTGTTGGGGTAAGCGATCTGCACATACTGACCGTTGATGGGGTATGTGTTGTTGTCGCCGGTGAGCACGCTGTAGACGGGGAGGTAGGGGAAGAGGTCGTCGCCGAGGTTCTGCTGGCCGGTGATACCGTAGTCGAAGCGGATCTTCAGTTCGTTCATGGCGGGTTTAGCCCAGCTCATGAAGCTCTCGTCGAGGATTTTCCAGCCGAGAGCCACCGAGGGGAAGTTGCCCCAGCGGTGATCCTTGCCGAAGCGCGAGGTACCGTCGCGGCGTATAGTGGCGGTGAGGAGGTAGCGGTCCATGAAGGTATAGTTCACGCGGCCGAAGAACGATACCAGCTGATAGCGGCTCTTGTAGTAGTAGGTGTCGCTGTACTGATAGCCGGCGAAGTCGCGGATGTTGACGGGCTGGCCGTTGTTGAGGTTGGGGTCGGTGAACACAACGTCGCTGTTTGCGATCTGTTCGTTGACAACGCCGAAGTTGTGGCCGCTGTTGTTGAAACGCTGCCAGGAGTAACCGGCGGTGACGTCGAGGTCGGAGTGTATGGCCTCGAAAGTCTTTGCGTAGTTGAGGTAGAATTCGAGCATCAGGGTGTAGCGCTCCTGGTTCTCCTTGTTGCGGGAGCCGTAGCCTTCCTTGATATATACGGTGCTGCCGTTGTCGCCGTGGACTGCGAAGTTGCTGTCCCAGGCGGCGGGCGAGCCGGCGTCTTCGTAGTTGTTCACCTCGCCGTGGCTGTAGTCATAGCCCAGGTTGAGGTTTGCGCGCAGTTCGCGCAGGAACGGCATCTTGAGGTCGAGCTGCAGGTTGCCCACGCTCTGGTAAACCTTGGAGGTGCTGTGGTGCGAACGCCACAGCGATACGGGGTTCTTGGAGTAGAGGTTGGAGATCTGGTTGCCCTGTACGCCTTTTTCGGCGAGGTAACCGCCCTGGATGTAGGTGGTGTAGTTGCCGAACATGCCGTCGAGGTCGGAGTATACGGGGAGGGTGGGGTTGAAGCCCACGGCTGCGCCGAGAGCGCCGCTGCCGTAGTTGTTGTTGATGTATGCGCCCTTCGCGTTGGCGTTTACGCTGAGCAGGTCGTTGAAGAAGGTGGGGGTGAGGTTGATGCTTGCGCCCAGACGTTTGTTGTCGGTGCCGCGTTCAACGCCGTTTGTGCCGGTGTAGTTCACGCCCACGCGATAGGGGAGGAAACCTGCCGTACCGCCTACGGAGAGGCTGTAGTCATGGCTGAAGGTGGTGCGGAGCACTTCTTTCTGCCAGTTGGTGTTTGCGGCACCGAGCTGAGCGGCCTGGGGGCTGTCGGCGGCATAGCGGGAGTTGATGAAGTTGCGGTACTGGTCGGCATTCATCATGTTGAGGTAGTTGCGGGGGGTGGCAACATAGAAGTTGGCGGCGAAGTTCACCTGGGGCTTGCCGGCTTTACCTTTCTTTGTGGTGATTATGATCACGCCGTTCGATGCGCGGCTACCGTAGATGGCCGTCGCGGAGGCCGATTTGAGGATGGTCATGTTCTCGATGTTCTCGGGAGATACCATCGACAGGGCATTCGACGAACCTTTCACGGTGTTGCCGTCCATGGGCACACCGTCGATAACGATAAGGGGCTCGTTGGAAGCCGACAGCGAGGCGCCGCCGCGGATCTGGATGCTGGCGTTGCCTGCGGGGTTACCGCCGGCGGTCGATACAACGACACCGGGGCTTGCGCCGACCAGGAGGTCCTGTGCGGTGGTGGCAAGACCGGCCTCGATTTCGGAGGGCTTCACCACGCCTACGGCGCCGGTGGCATCCGATTTCTTGACTGTACCGTAACCTACGACCACGAGTTCGTTCATGGCCACGGTGTTGGTTGTGAGATGAACATCGATGTTGGTGCGACCCTGGACGGGAACATCCTGAGTGTTGCAGCCCACATACGAAATCACGAGAGTGGCGTCGGGATTGACTTCGATGGTGAAATTACCGTCGAAATCGGTAGCTACGCCATAGTTTGCCACGCCTTTGACTTCGACGCTGGCGCCGATGGCGGGTTCGCCTTCGGGCTCATACACGGTGCCTGTCACCGTGATCTTCTGCGCCAAAGCCGGGAGAGCGCATACCAGCATCATGGTGAACGCCAGCATTGCTTTCCGGGTCATTTGTAAACAAATGTTCTTCATGCAAGGAGTTTTTTGTTGACTGTTAGTTGATTTTATGGAAGTTAGATGATATTACGTGTTTTATGGAGAGAATACACGAAGAGACCGACGCGACTATGGGTGCCGGTCGGAAAGAGGGATTAGCGAAGGCGCAGTCTGCAAGGTATTAGATTTGCGCCGGGTGCTCGGGGGGTCTTGCATTGATCCGAAGTATGTCGATATAATCTTCTCTATTTTTTGTGGCTCGTGCGGGTTGGTTATGAGCTACAGCCGCATAAGCCGATGCAAAGAAAGCACAAAATTTCGATATTTTAAATATACGATGTGAAATTTATAGGGAAAAGCGCGTTATTTAACACAATTAACTTAAATAAAAATCGACAAATTAACATTTGTGGTGCGCCGGGTGGGTTCTATTGTTAAATGGTGTGTCAATTTGCGGAGTATGAGAAAAAATGGCTAATTTTGCAGAGAAAATGACCAATCAGAACAACCCGATCCCCGGCCGTCCTTTTCTCGCCGCCGTCCTGCGCCTCGCGGGGCTGTGGGTGTACTTTATTGCCGTGTGGGAGGTGCTCCGCCTGCTGTTTGTCGGTCTTTATTCCGGCATGATAGGCGGCAGAACATCTGATTATGCAGCAGCCATGAGCCATGGTCTGGCGATGGATGCCTGCGTGGCCGGTTATCTCACGGCGGTGCCCGGTTTTCTTCTCGCCGCGGCCATGTTTGTTGGCAACCGGCATCTACGCACGGTCATGAAGGTGGTGCTGGGTGTCGAGGCTGCTTTATGCGGCCTCGTGGCCGTGGCCGACATGGCGCTTTACTCCCACTGGGGCTTCCGGCTGGATTCCACGCCGCTGTTCTACCTGACATCGTCGCCGCGCCTGGCCTTTGCGTCGGCCACAGCGGCCGAGCTCATCGGCGGAGTGGCCGCTGTTTGCGTCCTGTCGGCGGCCATATGGTATGGAGCCTGCCGAATAGCAGCGTGGCAGCCGCGGCAACTGCCGCGACGGCGTGCAGCATCGGCAGCCGCGATGACGTTGTTCACGGCCCTGCTGTTCGTGCCCATACGCGGTGGCTTCACGGTGTCGACCATGAACCCGTCGCGTGCCTATTTCAGCGTCAACCAGCGGCTTAACCATGCGGCCATCAATCCGGCGTTCAATCTGCTATATTCGGCCACACACGCCGACAACTATTCCGGCACATACCGCTTTTATACCGACGCCGAGGCTTCGCGCCTTGCCGCCGCCCTCGAAGCCGGCGCTGTATGCGGCGACAGCCTGCGCCTAAATTGGCTCGGAGAAACCAGACCCGACATATACCTTATTATAATGGAAAGTTTTTCGGCACATCTGCTGCCTTCGCTTGGCGGCGAGCCGATAGCAGTCCGTCTCGACAGCCTCGCCGCCGGGGGCCTCAGCTTTACGAGCATCTACGCCTCGGGGTTCCGCACCGACAGGGCACTTCCTGCAATACTCAACGGCGTACCGGCGCAACCCTCGGGAAGTCTGCTCAAGTATGTCGATAAAATCGAGGCGTTGCCGGCGATAGCCTCCACGTTGGCCGACAGTGCCGGCTATTCCACGGCCTACTATTACGGCGGCGACGTCAATTTCACCAATATGAAGGCCTTGCTGGTAAGTTCCGGCTACGACGAGATTATATGTGACCGCGATTTTCCGCTGCTTCAGCGCACCGGCAAGTGGGGCGTGCACGACGGCGATGTTTTCGACCGCGCGTATGCCGACGCATCGGCCGCCGAGGCATCTCAACCTCGTTTCGTCACCATCCAGACCTCCAGCAGCCATGAGCCCTTCGAGGTTCCGGCGCGTGTGGGCGGCCACACCGATGACCGACTCAACGCCTTTGCCTATGCCGACAGCTGCATGGAAGCCTTTGTACGGCGCGTGATGGCACTGCCGTCATCCCGGAGCCGTCTGTTCGTCATCGTGCCCGACCATTACGGCGTATATCCTGAAAATCTCGACGATATGTCGGCCCGGCACCATGTGCCGCTCGTTTTCTACGGCGATGCCGTGGCCCTGCCGGCCACAACGGTGAATACCGTCGGCACTCAGTCCGACATAGCAGCCACTTTGCTTGGCGCCATGGGCATCGACGCCTCTGCGTTCCTCTATTCCCACGATCTTGCCGCGGAAGCCCCCGGCGCATATGCGTATTTCTGCGAGCCGGGCCAGGCAGGTATGCTGACGGCCTCCGACACCGTATATATCTCTGTCGACGCCGATGCCGTGAATTACCGCGGCGGTGCCGGTGCTGATAGTCTGGCGGTGGAGGCAAAAGCTTATCTACAAGTTCTTTATAACAGACTTTCCGAACTCTGACACGACCTATTCACACCTTCTCTCTTCCTGATATGATAGATTTTCTAAACAATATCGACACTGAGATATTTCTCTTTTTCAACGGCCACCACACGCTGTTTCTCGATCGGTTCATGACCCTGTTCACCGGCCGGTTCATATGGATACCCATGTATGCGGTCATCTTCGTGATAATGATACGGGCGCTTCGGCCTCGCACGGCAGTGTTCTACATTCTTGCCCTTGTTGCGGCCATAGCCATCACCGACCAGACATGCGCGTCGCTCATCCGACCGGCCGTCGAGCGGCTGCGGCCCTCGAACCTCGAAAATCCGCTGTCGGCGCTGACACAGATAGTCGGCGGGTACCGCGGCGGCAGCTATGGTTTTCCGAGCTGTCATGCCGCCAACTCCTTTGCATTGGCCACTTTTCTGTCGCTGACGGTGCGACGCCGCGGCTTTGTGGCCTTCATCATAGGCTGGGCTTTGCTCAACAGCTATTCGCGGCTGTATCTGGGCGTTCATTATCCCGGCGATCTCTTTGCCGGCGCCGTGGCCGGCGCCCTGATTGCGGGACTATGCTTTCTGACGGTATGCAGACTGTGTGGCGGCGATGCCCGCGAACGCGCCCTTGCCGCCGAGCGCCCCATCATCATCGTGCCCTTGCGCGTGAATATAGGCAGCACGGTCAATATCAACGCATTGATGCTCAACCCATGCCATATGATGATGCTTGTGGGCGGCATAACGGCGGCAATCATTGCACTTGCCAGTACAATAGGCGGCGTTTTTTAGCGTTAATATAATAGGGTTCTATGTGCCCCGGTTAATTTAAATGAAAAGAAAGCTCTATATATTGGCGACGGCGATGATTGCGACGGTCCTGACGGTATGCGGCCAGGACGGCAGCACGGCCTACAACTTCCTGAATATCACATCGTCGGCACGTATTTACGGTCTTGGCGGCGTGAATATCAGCCTTGTTGACGACGATATCACCGTTGTCGACCAGAATCCAGCGCTCCTCGGCGCCGAGATGAGCGGAACCATATCGCTGAACTACATGCGCTATCTCGGCGGCTCCAACTTTGCGGGCGTACGCTACGGCCACAGCGTAGGAGAGCGCGGTGCCTGGTCGGCGGCCGTGCAGTACTTCGGCTACGGTTCCATGAAGGAGGCCGGTCCGGACGGTATAGTCACCGGCACGTTCTCTCCCAAAGATGTGAGCTTCAGTGGAATGTATTCTCACGACATCACCTCGCGTCTGCGCGGCGGCATTGCCCTCAAGGCAATATATAGCGGTTACGCCGACTTCTCGGCGTTCGCGCTGGCAACCGACCTCGGCATAAACTACTACGATCCGGACCGCGACCTCTCGCTCAGCGTTGTCGTCGCCAATCTCGGCGGCCAGGTCAAACGCTTTGCCGAGCACTACGACCGCCTGCCCGTCGACGTACGTCTGGGCTGGTCGCAGACCTTCGGCAGTTTTCCCGTGCGTTTTTCCATCACGGCGTGGAATCTCACCAAATGGAAGCTGCCGTATCTTGAAACCGGCGACGGCTCCGGCACCGATAACCCCGAAGTCAAGGACTCGTTCGGCTCGAACCTGTTCAGGCACCTCGTGTTCGGTCTGGATCTGGTGAGCAGCCCCAATTATTATATCTCGCTGGGCTACAACTACAAGACACGTACCGACATGGCTACCTACTCGCGCAGCTTCCTGTCGGGCTTCAGCCTTGGCGCCGGACTCAACGTGCGCTCCCTCAAGCTCGGCCTGGCATTCGCGCAGCCCCACAAGGGCGGCACCTCGCTGATGTTCAATATATCGTACAATCTATCCGATTTGCTTAACCGACAATGAACACAACCCCTATAATAATAGCTATCGACGGATTTTCGTCATCGGGCAAGAGCACCATGGCCCGGCGCCTTGCCGCACGCATAGGCTACCGCTATATCGACTCGGGCGCCATGTATCGCGCCGTGACGCTCTACGCCCTCGACCACAACATGATAGCAGCCGACGGCACCCCTGACGTCGATGCCATCACAGCGGCACTGCCCAATATCCGCATAGACTTCGCGCCGCAGCCCGACGGCACCCAGAGCACCATGCTCAACGGCGTGGATGTCGAGCGCGACATACGCCGTCTGCGAGTGTCGAACGCCGTGTCGCCCGTATCGGCTATTCCCGCCGTGCGCCGCGCTCTCACCGCCATGCAGCAGGAAATGGGGCTCCGCAAAGGTATTGTCATGGACGGCCGCGACATAGGCACAACGGTGTTCCCCGGCGCCGAACTCAAGATTTTCGTCGACGCATCGGCCGAGACTCGTGCACGCCGCCGTTTTCGCGAGATGGTGGAAAAAGGCAACGCCGTGAGCTATGAGGACGTCCTGGCCAACGTGGTGCACCGCGACAATATCGACTCCACGCGCGCCGAAAGTCCGCTGCGTCGCGCTGCCGACGCAATAGTGCTCGATAATTCCGATATGACCATCGATGAGCAGGACAGTTGGCTCTACGACCGCTTCCTGCAGAGAACAAACGCCCGATGAGCGCCGTCACGGTGGAAATAGACCGCGAGAGCGGTTTCTGCTTCGGCGTTGTCACGGCCATACGCAAGGCCGAGGAGGAACTTGCGCGTGGCGCCGAACTCTATTGTCTGGGCGACATTGTCCATAACTCCGACGAGGTAGACCGCCTGCGCAACAAAGGCTTGACGACGATAACTCACGCCGACCTCGCCAAGTTGCGCAACACCAAGGTTCTGCTGCGCGCCCACGGCGAACCGCCGGCAACATATGCCACCGCGCACGATAACGGCATCGAAATCATCGACGCCACCTGCCCGGTGGTGCTCCGCCTGCAGCGCCGCATCAAGGAGCGCTTCGACGCCCCTGGCCCCAAGCCCCAGATTGTGATATACGGCAAGCACGGCCATGCCGAGGTGAACGGCCTTGTGGGTCAGACCGAAGGCTCCGCAATAGTGATAGAGGATATCGACGGCCTTGATGCCCTCGACTTCAGCCGCGACATCGCCCTGTATTCCCAGACCACCAAGAGTCTGGAAGGTTTCCGCGCAATTATCGCCGAGATAGAGCGGCGCAAGTCACCGGATACGAGCTTCGAATACTTCGACACCATCTGCCGTCAGGTATCTAACCGCACCGAGCATCTGCGCACCTTTGCAGGGGGCAAGGACGTGGTGCTCTTCGTAGCCGGAACAAAAAGCAGCAACGGCAAGATACTCTACGACAACTGCCGGGCCGTAAACCCCAATACCCACCTCATAGCCAACGAGAGCGAGGTCGACCCGTCGTGGCTCGCCGGTGCAGGAACAATAGGCGTCTGCGGCGCTACTTCCACACCCCGCTGGCTGATGGAACGTGTTCGCGACGCAGTGGAGCGCCTCATAGCCAATGGATAAGTTCATAGCCATCGACGTGGAGACCGCAAACAACGAGCGCTCCAGTATCTGTGCCATCGGCGCCGTGAAAGTCGACGGAGGTGTGATCACCGACCGGAGGTACACCCTCGTGCAGCCCGAACCGAACTGGTACTCACGCTTTTGCACGGCAGTGCACGGACTAACCGATGACGATACGTGGAACGCTCCCGTCTTCGGCAAAGTGTGGGCCGAGTGGCAGCCCTGGCTGAAGGGATACACGCTGGTGGCGCACAACGCGCGCTTCGATGCCGGATGTGTGCGCGCCGCCTGCCGGGTTTATGGTATGGACGAACCCGACGAGCCATTTATGTGTACCCTCGAAGCTGCCCGCAAGGCAGTGCCGCGGGGTATGTGCCCCTCCAAATCGCTCGATATGCTGTGCGAATTTTTCGGCATACCCCTCAAACATCATCATAACGCACTCGACGACGCCGAGGCCTGCGCCAAACTCGGCATTATATTGCTATGAAATACACGGCATTGTTATTATTAGGAAGTATGGCATTATTTGCTGCCTGCAGCGGTGGAGGAAATGACATTCTCGCGTCGGCCGACCGTGCCGCCGCCGACAGCGCCGGGCGCCGCGATGCCGCCGTTGCCGCCCGCGCCGCCCGCGGCACTATGGAACGGGAGAACACGCTTTTTGCCATCCGCGCCCGCGAAACACGGCTGCGGCGTGCCGGCTACGATGCTGCCGCCGACGTATATATCGCCGCCGCCGAGAGTGTGCTGGTGCAGAACAACGTCATTGTGCCGTCCCAGTCCGCAATGCCCGAAGATTGACACACTATGTCTGCCCGTCTCTATGCTTCGGTGATATTGCCCCTCGCGGTGGAGGGGAATTTCACTTATGCCGTGCCTGAGGGAATGGAACAGAGAGTCGGGCCGGGACGCCGCGTGATTGTGCCGTTCGGCCAGCGCCGGTTCTATACCGGGCTGGTGGAGAGTGTATCGCCCGAGGAGCCCAAAGGTCTGCGCGTGCGCGAAATAGCTCTCGCTCTTGACGATGCTCCCGTAGTGCGCGAGCCGGCTATACGTTTCTGGCGGTGGATAGCCTCGTACTATCTGTGTACTGTCGGAGAGGTGTACAAGGCAGCGTTGCCCGCTGGCCTGAAAATTGAGAGCGACACCCGTCTTCAAGTGCTCCCGGAGCCTGACGAACAGGCACTTGCCACCATGGCACCCGATGAGGTGCGCGTGCTCGACTTCGTGCGCCGTCAGGGCCAGGCTTCGGTAGGGGCGATAGAGAAGGAACTGGAACTCAAGCGCGCCGGCGCCACCGTCAGCGCCCTGGTAGACAAGGGGTTGCTCGGAGTAAGCGAGAAACTTGCCGAGCGCTTCCGGGCAGTGCGCAAACCCTACGTCTCCCCGGCCTTTGAGCGCGGCGACGGTGCCGCTGTCGAGGCAGCCCTCAGCGCCCTGAACCGGTCGCCGCGTCAGCAAGCCGCGTTGGTGGGTCTGCTGGCCCTCAGCGAGTTCAACAGACCGGACTCCCCGTTGGTTGAGGTGCCCCTCGATGTACTCCTCGACCGCACCGGCTGCACACGCACCCACGTGCGCGCCCTCGCCGAGCGTGGTTTTGCCAGAATTTATGCCAAGGAGATTTCGCGCTTCAGTTACGACGGCACTCCCGCCAAGGCGCTACCCACATTAAGCCCTGCCCAGGACCGCGCCATGAAGCAGATTGAGCAAAGTTGGGAAACCAACGATATCACCCTCCTTCACGGTGTGACATCATCCGGAAAAACGGAGATATATATTCATTTGATCGACAAGGTACTGCGCCAAGGGCGCCAGGCCCTCCTCCTTGTGCCGGAAATAGCCCTCACCACTCAGCTGACGGCGCGCCTGCAGAGTGTGTTCGGCGACAAGGTGGTGATATACCACAGTAAATTCAGCGATAACGAGCGGGTTGAGATGTGGCGGCGCGTGCTTGCCGGCGGCGAACCGGTGGTGGCCGTCGGCGCCCGTTCGGCCGTGTTCCTGCCGTTCAGCTCGCTGGGACTCGTTATCGTAGATGAGGAACACGAGGCCAGCTACAAGCAGGCCGACCCTGCGCCACGTTACAACGGACGCGATGCCGCGTCGGTACTTGCACGCATGCACGGCGCCAAGACCCTCTACGGAAGCGCCACACCTGCCATCGACACATACTACAAGGCACAGAGCGGTCGTTTCGGGCTTGTAAGCCTCACCGAGCGCTACGAAGGCATGGCGTTACCCGAAATAGAGATTGTGGACATGCGCCGCCACCGTGTGCCCCGCGGCGAAGACCTCATTTTCTCGCCGGAACTGGTGGAGGCCGCCAAGGCCGCCAAGGATAAAGGCCGACAGTCAATTATTTTCCACAATCGCAGGGGCTATGCTCCGATGGCGCGGTGCTCGGCATGCGGTTTTGTGCCGAAATGCGATTTCTGCGATGTATCTCTCACCTATCACCGCCACGTCGACCGCCTGCAGTGCCATTATTGCGGGGCCGACTATGCCGTGCCGACGGTATGCCCTCAGTGCGGCGAGCCGGCGATTGAGGTTGTAGGCTTCGGCACCGAACGCCTCGAGGAGGAGTTGGCTGCGAAGTTCGAGGGGTTCAGGGTGCTGAGAATGGACCTTGACACAACAAGAGTGAAGGACGGCTACTCAAAGATTATCGACGAGTTCTCGCAGGGGCGCGCCGACATTCTGGTGGGCACACAGATGGTGACCAAGGGTTTGGATTTCGGCGGTGTGCAGACTGTCGGCGTGGTCAGCGCCGACTCGCTGATCAATTTTCCCGATTTCCGGGCTGGCGAGCGGGCGTTCAACATGATAGAGCAGGTAGCGGGTCGTGCCGGTCGCCGCGATGTGCGCGGCAAGGTGCTGTTGCAGACCTTCAAGCCCGACCAGCCGCTGCTGGCCTATGCCGCCGCCCACGATTACGCCGGTTTTTATGCCGCCGAACTTGAGGAACGACGCAATTTCGGTTTTCCGCCGTTTTCGCGGATAATCAATATCATGGTCAAGCACCGCGACCGCAATACCGCCGCCGAGTGTGCGCGCCTGTTTGCCGGCAAACTGCGCCGACACTTCGGCAACGGTGTATTAGGCCCTCAGGAACCGCATATTGCGCGCATACAGAATCTGTATATCCGTAAAATAATGCTGCGTATCGCCCCGGGCGCGCACATGGCCGATGTGCGGCGCACGCTGCGCGAGGAGTACATAGCCCTGCAGGCATCGCCTATCATGAAAGGGCTTTCGATATACTACGAAGTGGACCCTGTCTGACCAAGGCCGTCAGCTGAGCCTCCGTGGGATTGTGTGCCACTATTTTGCCGTCGGGCCCGATGAGTACCGAGCCGAAACCGCCGTCGAGTCCGTAGCTGTCGCTTATGGCGCGGGCCTCGTCGCCGCTGATAAAGTACTGTTCCGAGGTGTTGAGACCGTCGCGGCGAACGATTTCGTCGAAGAGCGTGCGCGAGTCGTCGAAATTGACGCCTATGACCTTGAAATCGGCGCGCGGATGGCTTCGTTTCCAGGCTGTGTAGATATTTACGGCGCGACGCGAGGGAGCGTCGGTGGCCGACCAGAACGTGAGTACCACATATTCGCCCTTGAGGTCTTCCAGACTCACGGTCTTGTCGTTGTGTGTGAGAGATATTGCGGGGGCGACCTTGCCCACGGCTGTGCGATGGCGGGAGTCGCTATATCCCACCGAGCAGAGCAACACGCCGAGGAAGGCCACTGCCAGTATCAATGTTTTCTTTATACTCATGGATTTTGCTTCTTTCAGATATAGAACAAACGGCGGGAGGTTAATGTTTTTTTTGGCAAACTCTTGAATAAATTGCTAACTTTGCACAAAATACAAAGGCATGACGATATGAACGAAGGTTATTTTTATGCGGCGTGCGCTTCGCCCGAAGTGCGCCCTGCCGATGTGGAGGGCAATACCGCTGCCATAGAACAGCTTATTGAACGGGCGAACAGTAACGGCGCCGAGGCGGTGGTGTTTCCGGAACTGTGTGTGACGGGTTATACCTGCGGCGATCTGTTCCATAACCGCACGCTGCTCGACGCTGCCGCTGCCGCTGTTCACAGGCTTGCCCGAGTCACCGCCGGAAAGGGAGTCGTTGCCGTAGTGGGTGCTCCTTATGAGCATGGCGGCAATCTCTACAACTGCGCTTTTGTGCTTGCCGACGGTGCCATAAAGGCAATAGTGCCCAAGACTTTCCTTCCGAACTACAATGAATTTTACGAGCGGCGCTGGTTTGAGAGCGCTCCCTCGGGTGTGACGACGGACACCCCCGAGGGCGTGCCTTTCGGCACGGGTATTCTTCTCGATATCGGAGGCGTCAGGCTGGCAATCGAGATTTGCGAGGATTTATGGGTTCCCGTGCCTCCAAGCTGCCATGCCGCTTTAGCCGGGGCCGATGTTATACTCAACCTAAGTGCAAGTGACGATCTCATAGGCAAGTACGACTATCTGCGGCAACTTCTGTCGCAGCAGTCAGCACGGTGCCTGTGCGGATACGTCTATGCCTCGGCCGGTTTCGGCGAGAGCAGCACCGACCTGGTGTTCGATGCCAAACTGATGGTTTACGAAAATGGCAGACTGTTGGCCTCCAACCGGCGCTGGGCTGCCGGCAATCAGCTAATATATGCTGAAATAGACATAGCAGCCCTGCGGCGCGACCGCATGCACCTCAACTCGTTCGGGGCTTGTCGACGGCGGGAGCAGGCGCCGTCGTTCGTCAGAGTGGCGTGCAGCAATGGAAATCCTCTCAATAAGAGTGCGGTTTTTATGCGTAATTACGACCCGTATCCGTTTGTACCCTCCGATCCCGACCGGCTGCAGGAGCGCTGCGAGGAGATTGTCAATATCCAGGCGCATGCTCTTGCCACACGATTGAGCGCTATTCATTGCGGAAAACTGGTTGTCGGCATATCGGGCGGTCTCGATTCGACGCTGGCCCTCCTCGTCGCCACACGTTCCTTCGATCGTCTCGGCCTCGACCGCAAGGGTATTGTCGGCGTGACCATGCCCGGTTTCGGAACCACGGGCCGAACACACTCCAACTCGCTGGCGCTCATGGAGGCCCTCGGCGTGACTTCGCGCGAGATATCCATCGGCAAGGCCGTTATGCAGCATTTCGAGGATATCGGCCAAGATCCGGCAGTTACGGACGTGACATACGAAAACAGTCAGGCCCGCGAGCGCACGCAGATACTTATGGACCTGGCCAACAAGGAGAACGGTATTGTATTAGGCACCGGCGATCTTTCAGAGCTGGCGTTGGGGTGGGCAACATACAACGGCGACCACATGAGCATGTACGCCGTCAATGCCGGCGTGCCCAAAACCCTTGTCCGGCATCTCGTGAAATATTTCGCCACACAGGCCACAGACGACGAGCGTCGAGTGCTCCTCGATATCGTGGACACACCCATCAGCCCCGAACTGACGCCCGCCAATGCAGACGGCACGATAGCGCAGAAAACCGAGGACCTTGTAGGCCCCTACGAGCTCCACGATTTCTTCCTCTATTACACACTCCGCTACGGCTTTACGCCGCGCCGTATCTACCATATGGCAAAGGACGCTTTTCAGGACGTTTATTCGGACGATACGATTAAAAAATGGCTCAAGGTCTTTTTCCGTCGCTTTTTCAGTCAGCAGTTCAAGCGGTCGTGCATGCCCGACGGCCCTAAGGTCGGCAGCGTGTGTCTGTCGCCGCGCGGCGACTGGCGAATGCCGTCCGACGCGTCGGCGCGTGAATGGCTGCTCATGTGCGACAGCCTCTGACAAGGCTGCGTATTTCGGTAGCCGTCAGTCGGTGAAACATCGGTTCCAGCTCGTCTACAGGAGTGCCGGGCCAGTCGCCGGCTCCGGCCACCAGCACCTTGCGTGCCCGCGAAAAAGCCACATAGAGCAGGCGGAGGTAGTCTTCGAAGCGTCCGGGGCCGCGGCACACGTCGTATATTATCACCGCATCGGCTTCGAGCCCCTTGGCCTTGTGGACGGTCATCACGCGGACGCGCTCGTCAACTATATCGTTGGCGAAAAAGTCGCCCTCGTTGAATGTCAGCAGCGTGTTAAGGTTCGTGCTGAGCTGGGTGTACAGATTGCGTTGCGTCAGCGGATTGACGACCGTCAAATCTATGAGCCGGCACACATATTCGGCATGGCGCAGGTCCACCGCCGTGCGAAGGCCGGCAAAGAAAGTATCGGCGAGCATTATTTCCGTTGTCAGGGTAGAAGGCATGGTCCTACCGTCGAAAACACGGCGCCGCGCAGCGGCGTAAAAGTCTTTGTAGTGCTCGGCGAACTTGCGCGAAACCTTAAGCACAGCTTCGTTGCGCCTTGCGGCGGCATGGAGGGGCAGCACGCATTCGGCATGAGGATAAAGTTTCAGCAGCAGGGCGGCGGTGACGGCGGCGTCGGCATCGGCGGTGTGCGTCTCCTCGCAGCCTATGCCGAAATGGCGGCAGAGGGCCTCGAGACGATACGACCGTTCGGTAGGAAGCAGCAGGCGCGCCAGCCGCAGACTGTCCAGCACGGGTGCCCCATAAGCCATCCACTGCGGCACGGCCATGCCGGTGCGACGCCGCAGGTTGTTGCGGAGCATGGCAAGGTCGAATTCCACATTGTGGCCGGCTATCACGGCATCTGACCCTACAAAGGCTATCAAGGCGGCAAAGGCAGAGTCGGCGGTGCACCGCTCCGCCTTGTCATAGCGTTCATGCACCGGATTTGCAGCGCCATTGATCTGAGAAGGCAATGGCAATGCGCTGTCGATAAATACATTGAAGCGGTCGCTGCTGACTTTGCCGTCTCGAATTCTCACGGCGGCGAGCTGAACGATATCGTCGTTTTCGATGTCGAGCCCCGTCGTCTCGGTATCGATTACGACAATGGGACGGTCACCGGCAACAGCATCGCACAGCCGTTCGCAGTCGGTGGGCGAAAAGAGGTCCAGCAGGCAAGCCGGGCTGAGTGCCACGCGTTTAAGTTCTGCGACAAGTCGACGTGCCGTCGCGAGGTTTTTCACGGCGCGGCAACGGTAGATTATCTCGGCCCATTGTTGAAAATGGCCGCCGTTCAGTACCACTGCCAGGTGACTCCATATGGTGCGGAACATCGCCGACCGGAAAACATCGGCACGACCGGGAAATATATGGTCTATACCCTTGTCGGTCAGCGCTTGAGAGATTTCTTCGCCTTGACGGTTTGTGCGCACCAGCACCATTACGGAATTTATTCCCTGTCGCCGCGACATATTCTGCACCCATGCCGAGCAGATGCCGGCAAGACAGTCGCGCTCGGTGACATATAGCATGGCCTCGCCCTTGTCGGTCTGCGATGACCGGCAAACGGGCAGAAATTCGGGTGAGATGCCTAAAAAGCGCGTGGCCAGAGTGTTGGTGAGGTCAAGCAGGCGCGGGCACGAGCGGTAATTGTTAGTCATGTGATATATGGCGCCCCGGCAACGACTTTTGAGGGTTTCCAGAGCGGCGCCTCCGGCACCGAGGAACGAGAAAATGGCTTGTTGCTCGTCGCCGAGATACAGCCGCACGGCATCGGGTGTGGCTATTTCGTCGATAATGGCCAGATGAAGCGATGTAAGGTCTTGAACCTCATCTATTTGCAGCCATGAATAGTAGGTCTTGGCCAGCTGGCGTCCCTTGTCGGCGCGCAGGGCCGTGAAAGCTTGCAGAAGGATGTCGTCGAAATCTATGAGGTTGCATTCCTCCTTGAATTCCACATACCTCACCACATTCGGAATGATGTCTTGCGTCACATATCCGTCCGGCAGGCATGTGGCCGGCGGATGATGGTGCTTGTTCTGGTAAACGGCACGGGCTGCCTTTGCCAGCGCCTCGCACTGCGAGGTCCGAGTGTAGCCGAAGGTGCGCGCGCAGTAGTCCTCGAAGGATTTATCGTCGAGGATGGTGGTGTCCGGGTGTATGAGTTCGTTTTCGAAGAGGAGCCGCAGGCAGAAGCGGTGGAGATTGCCCACAAAGAGGCCGTCGGGGGTGGCGCCGGCGGCATCGGCCACAGTGCCTGTCTGCTCGAGCATGTGTCGCGCCGCCCTGTTTGTGAATGTCAGGCATGCCATTTGGGCGAATGGCACGCCATGAGAGTGGGCATAGGCAATGCGCCGGGCCAGGATGTGGGTTTTGCCACATCCCGGCCCGGCAAGAACAAGAGCCGACGGCTCCCGCAAGGCTATGATGGCCCTTTGGTCGTCGTCGGTCATATCATTCCTCGACGTATGGCTTCACGATTTCAGTCCATATGGCGTATCCTGGACCGAGAAGGTGGAGACCGTCGTTTGTGAGGTCGGTGCGCAGGTTGCCGTCGGCATCGGCAAAAGAGGGGTAGAGGTTTATCCATGTCAGGCCTCGGGCGGCGCAGAGGGATTCCAGGGCGGTGTTTGTATCGCGGATAACCTGTTCCTTGCCGGCAAGGCGGCGGTAGCGGTTGAAACTGTTGTTGATTGGCAGCAGCGACATTACATAGAGCTTCGTCGAGGGCGATTCGGCGGTGATGCGGTCGGCCAGGCCGATTACGGCGGTGGCTATCGAGTCGGCCTCGAGGTCGTGACTTACATCGTTGGCGCCGCAGATCAGGAAAATCTTGGCGGGACGCCCGCGCAGCACGCTTTCGAGACGGTCGTTGATACCGTCGGCAGTATCGCCGTTGATGCCACGGTTCACCACGTTGGGGTTGCCGAGAAGTTCGGCCCAGTTTCCGCCGTGGATGAGGCTGTTGCCCAGGAAAACAATGTCGGTGCTGTCGGTGCCGAGCATGTCGAAGAGCGAGGCACGCTGGCCGTACAGTTCGCTGCGCTGTTCGGCCATGAGCGACGGCCAGGCGAGCAGGGCGACCACGAGGGTGAGAAAGAACTTGCGCATGTTATTCTTCGGCATTTTCGATACCACGGTATGCATCGGAGGCTTTTTTCACCGAACCGTGCATCAGCAGCAGGCGTTTGGCCTCGTCGTAAGGCAGCGACAGCTCTTCGACGAGCATGCGCGTGCCGCGATCCACGAGTTTGGCATTGGAGAGCTGCATGTTTACCATCTTGTTGCCTTTCACGCGGCCCATCTTGATCATAACCGAAGTGGTGATCATGTTGCATATCATTTTCTGGCCTGTGCCGCTCTTCATTCGCGAGCTGCCGGTGACGTATTCCGGTCCTACTATCATTTCTATGGCGATGTCGGCGGCTTTGCTCACGGGGGCGTCGGGGTTGGAGGTTATTGCGGCCGTGAGAATGCCGTTCTTGCGGCAGGTCTCGAGGGCGCCGATGACATAGGGCGTGGTTCCGGATGCCGCAATGCCTATGACGGTGTCTTTGTCGTTGATGCCGAAGACCTGAAGGTCTTTCCAGCCCTGTTCGGTGTTATCTTCGGCATTTTCCACGGGGTTGCGCAGGGCGGTGTCGCCTCCGGCGATAAGCCCTATCACCCACGAGGGATCCATGCCGAATGTGGGGGGTATTTCTGAGGCATCGAGCACGCCCAGACGTCCGGAGGTGCCGGCGCCGATATAGAAGATGCGGCCGCCGCGTTTCATGCGGCCCACTATTTCGGTGACGAGTTTTTCGATAGCGGGAATGGCTTTTTCAACGGCGAAAGCCACCTTTTTGTCTTCGGTATTGATGTCGTGGAGAATTTCGCTCACGCTTTTTTTCTCCAGGTCATTGTAGAGCGAGGATTGCTCGCTGATTTTCACGAATGCCATATGATTTCGGTTTGTTAGTTTTCGGAATGGAACTTGAGGAGACCGTCCATGGGGCTCTTCAGAATGGTGCCTATTTCAAGGCCGTTTGCAGCGGCGGCTTCTTCGAGGACGGGGCGGAAGAAGTGGGCGATGGAGCCTACGAAGTTTATCTTGTGGTTACGGGCGCCCTCGTACTGCAGGATGTTGCGCTTGAAGAAGGCCTTGAAAGAGCCGAGCACCATATCGTGGATTTCGGGCACGTCGATGTGCTTGTTGATGAACGGCGTGACCGATGCCAGGAAGCGGTTTGCCTGCGGCTCGCGGTATACGCGGCGTATGATGTCGAGCAGCGACAGGTCGTATTCGGTGAGGAATTCGGCGGCCACTTCGGCGGGTATCTGTTTTTTGAGGACGTCGCCGAGGAAGAGCTTGCCGAGAACGGCGCCGCTGCCCTCGTCGCCGAGGATGTATCCCAGCGGCGATACGTTGGCAACTATTCCTTTGCCGTCGTAGAGGCAGGAGTTGGAGCCGGTGCCCATGATGCAGGCTATGCCGGCATTGCGGCCGCACAGGGCGCGGGCGGCAGCGAGGAGGTCGCTGTAGACTTCCACCTTTGTTGCTGCGGGGATGTTGGCCTTAATAGCGGAGGCTACGTTGCCGCACACTTCGGCCGATATGCATCCGGCACCATAAAAGTAAACGGCGTCGATGTTGCCGGCCAGGGAGCCCAGCTCGGGTATTAGTTCTTCGTGAATGCGGCCTCGCATTTCTTCTTCGGTAAGCATCACGGCGTTCATGCCGAGGGTGAACACCTGCTTTTCCACTTTGTTTTTATCGAGTACGCACCAGTCGATTTTGGTGCTCCCGCAATCTGCTATCAGTATCATATCTTAATGTATATTTTGTTTTTATATAGAATGAGGCCCACAAGCCAGTTGATTGCTACAAAAAGAATTGCAAAGAGGAGAGAAGCGAGGGTAGCGTCGCCGCCGCACAGAGGCATAAGAGCGTCGGTGTACACCAGCCCCTTGATGGAGGTGCCTCCGATCTTGACAGTGCCTATCACTATGGAAAGCACAGCGCCGAGGCAGTAGAGGAACAGCGGATTGATGCCGAACACCTC
This sequence comes from Muribaculaceae bacterium, assembly GCA_017621055.1. GTDB lineage: Bacteria > Bacteroidota > Bacteroidia > Bacteroidales > Muribaculaceae > CAG-873. Next base: position 81,551 of record JAGATX010000028.1, read on the forward strand.
GAAGAAACGGCACCAGCGGCGATGGCCGCGGATATCGATAATCCATATCAGGAGAGCCAGGAAACTCGAGGCCAGGCCGCAGGTGGTGAGCACGAAGGTGGGCGACCATATCTTTTTGTTTATAGGCAGCCCGAAGTCGAGGAGGAAGCCGGCGAAGGTGAGGATGGTGCCGACAATGAATAGACGGGCGATGCGCACGGTGTTGTCCTTGGTTCCGAGCAGGAGCATGCCGCACATATAGCCGATGAGCATATGGGCAATGGATGGCAACGTGCTCAGCAGGCCTTCCGGGTCGAATTTGAGCGATACGCCGTCGATAGTGTCGCGGTACATGTGGTCTGCGCCGAGCACCTTGTGGTCCACGATGCTGATGACGTTGGTGTCAGAGAAGGCAAAACCGTTGCCTAACAGGAGAATGACGGTGTAGATCACCAGCATTGCGGCAATCACCCACGGCAGCGCGCGCGTGCTGAACGTCAGCGCCAGCAGCGAGCCTATGCCGTAGCAGAGGGCCAGGCGCGGCATTACGCCGAGGATGCGTATATGGTCGAAGTTAAAGACGGCCTCCGAGAAGGTGGCGTCGCTGAGGATGCCCCGCATGAACAGACCGAACCAGGCGATGGCAAGACCGATGGCGAAAATAACGAGGGTGCGCACGCATATTTTGGCAATGGCGCGCCCGCTGAATTCGTAGTTGTATTTGCGGAGCGAAAAATAGGTGGAGACACCCATTATGAACATGAAGAAAGGAAATACCAGGTCGGTGGGAGTGAGGCCGTTCCAGGCGGCATGCTCCAGCGGGGCGTAGATGTGCCCCCATGAACCGGGATTGTTCACCAGGATCATGCCGGCGATGGTGATGCCGCGCAGTATGTCGAGCGCCAGCAGGCGCTTTGGGCGCGGTTTCTCAGCAAGTGTGGTGTGTTCGGTCATCAGCGGGAAAATGTGTTTCGAAAGGTTGATTTATAGAGTTTATTGTGGTTTGCCGGTTTCCGGCTTTGCCGTGGAGCACTCGTCCACGAGATAGGCTATCGACTTGTAGGGTATGCCGCCGTTGGTTGTCAGGCCTATCTCGCATGTGCGCGAGTTGGAATAGCCTTCGACAGCGCCGGCGGCCTCGAGGGCCGGTCTGAGTTTGCGCAGTCCCCACGCGTTGAGTTCGGGATGGGTAAAACCCTTGTCGCCGGCAAAGCCGCAACAGCCGACCTCGGCGGGCACGGTGACATGCGACGAGCATAACGATGCCAGCCGCACTATTTTGGAGGCCAGCCCCATACGTCGGCTCGAGCAGGTGATGTGCACGGCTATGGGCTTGTCGCATCGCGTGATGTTGAGATACGGAACCAGGTAGTCGAGGATAAATTCCGCCGGCTCGTGGAGCGTGAGCTTCTTTATATGGTCGCGCATACGGTGCAGACATGGACTCTGGTCGCAGACGATAGGAATTTTTCCGCCTTCGGAGGCCACTGCGAGCGCCGCCTCGAGTTCGGCGGTCTTGGCGTCGGCAATGTCGGGCATGCCCTTGCTCTCCCATATCATGCCGCAGCACAGATTTTCCATTCCGGCGGGAAAAATCACTTCGTAGCCGGCTTTCTGGCAAAGGCGGACAAAGACATCTGCAAGAGGTTCGACTTTTTTGCCGTCTTCCTCGGAGACGCCCATAGTGCGGTTGAGGCACGAAGGGAAGTATACCACTCTGCGCGGCCCTTGGGGTTCAGGAATTGCGTGAAGATGCGACGGATTGAAAGGTTTTGGCAGCGAGGGCGTCCACAGCGGCAAGCCTACTTTGTGAAGCCCTTTGCCTACGACGGTCACGCCCTTGTCGCCCAGCACTTTGTGGGCTACATTGGCGCAGCCGAGCGCTACGCGCAGCCCCTTGCTGACGGTCGAAAGGTGATGAGCCGTCCAGTTGCCGATTTTGTGGCCGGTCTTGCCCATTTCGCGTTCGCGCACATTGTGGATAAGGTCGGCGGTATTGATTTTCATGGGGCACGAGGTGCTGCACAGACCGTCGCCGGCGCATGTCTCGTTGCCGTAGTACCGGAATTCGCGTATGAGCTCGGCAAGGCGGTCGGAATCTTCGCCGGAGCGCTGCAGACGCGCTATCTCGCGGCTTGCCACAATGCGCTGGCGTGCCGACATGGTCAGGCCACAGCTCACGCAGTTCACCTCGCAGAAGCCGCACTCTATGCAGCGGTCTACGTGCGGGTCGCACAGTGGCAGCGGTTTCATCCCGCGGATAAAGCACTCGGGGTCATCGTTGAAGATAACACCCGGATTGAGGATGTTGCCGGGGTCGAAAATCGACTTTATGCGCTTCATCATGTTCCAGGCCTTCGGACCCCATTCGGCTTCGACGAACGGCGCCATATTGCGGCCGGTGCCGTGTTCGGCCTTGAGCGAGCCGTTGTATTTGCCGACCACCAGCTCGTCGATTTTGAGCATGAGATTGCGGTATTTGTCGATGTCGGCCTGAGTTTCGAAACCCTGGGAAATGACGAAGTGATAGTTTCCGGCCAGAGCGTGACCGTAGATGCATGCATCGTCGTAGCCGCAGTCCTCCAGCAGTCTGGAGAGCTCGACGGTGGCGCTGGGAAGGTCGTCGATGTGGAATGCTATGTCCTCGATGAGCGCTGTGGTGCCCAAGGGGCGGGTTCCGCCGACAGCGGGGAACACACCCGAGCGCATCAGCCACCAGGCGGCAACGGTCTCGGGATCCGACGAGAACACGGCGGGGCGGAACAGGTGGTAGCGGTTCAGCACGGTCAGCGTGGCCTTTTCCTGGGCTTCCATATCGGCGGCACTGAATGCCTCGACCTGAAGGAGCAGAGCGGTGAGCCCTTCGCCGGTGGTGTCGTGGACGGATGCCAGCGATTTTTTGTCGAGCATCTCGCAGGCGGCTACGGGAGCCTCCTTGCGCAGTGCCACCACTGCGCGGCACGCCTCGGCCATATCGTCGAAGTACACCATTGCCGAGGCAGTGTAGGGCTTTGCCTCGGCGGTGTTGAAGCTTATCTCGCTGATGAACGCCAAGGTGCCCTCGCTGCCAACCATGCAGTGGGCGATGATGTCGAACGGATTTTCGAACAGCACGAAAGGCAGCAGGTTCAGCCCCGTCACGTTCTTGATGGAGTATTTGTGATAAATGAGTTCGGTGAGTTCGGTGTCGTCGTTGATTTCCTGACGGAGGGTCTCTATGGCGCTGACAAACTCGGGATGGCTCTGTCGGAAAGCGGCGCACGATTTGTCATCGCCGGTATCGAGTACGGTGCCGTCGGCGAGCACTATGCGGATGGAGCGCAGCACGCGGTCGCTGTTGGCGTGCGTGCCGCACTTCATGCCGGAGGCGTTATTGGCGACAATGCCGCCGACCATGGCGCTTTTCTTGGATGCGGGATCGGGAGGGAACACACGCCCGAAAGGCTCCAGAATTTCGCCGATGCGAGCTCCTATGATACCGGGCTGGACGGCAATGCCGTGGGCGTGAGGGTCGAGCAGACGGTATTTTTCCCAGTATTTCCCGGCTACCACGAGGATGGAATCGGAGATGGCCTGTCCGGAGAGCGACGTGCCGGCGGCTCGGAAAGTGACGGGCAGCTGCAGCCGCGAGGCGGCACGCAGTATCGCCACAATTTCCTCTTCGTTGGCGGCGCGCACCACCACTTTGGGCAAAAGACGGTAAAAACCGGCGTCGGTGCCCCATGCCAGGCACCGCAAAGCGTCGGTGTATATCCTCTTGCGGTCCACGGTGCGGCTGATGTCGTCGATGAACCGGCGGTATTTAGGGTCAAGCGCGGTATTGCTCATTTATCTGACAAAAAGATATGGCCGGCGACATGCCGTGCGGCTGTCGCCGGCCATGGTGGTTATTCGTAGAGATGATAGGGTGCTGAAGCGGCGCGGAAGTTGTCGGCGTCCTTGTTCCAGTAGTCGATGATGTCGGCCACACGGTAGTTCTCACCGAAGCGGCGGCGTATCTCGCGGCTGCCGGTGACTTTGTCGAACATCTTGAGGCGTGCTGCCGGCGCTACATCAAAGGCTTTGTGGTCGGGGTACATCTGCGCCAGTTCCTCCATGACATAGAACTGAGTCAGCGACAGCGGCGCAACATTCTTGTCCGTTACATAGAACTCCACGCCGGCGAGGTCCTCGCCCTTGCCGAAGGCATAGAACGGCTTGATGTGGATGGGCCGGAACATGAGGCCGGGAATATTGCGGGCGTTGAGGCGGCGGGCAAGATCCTCGCCGTCAACCCAGCTGGCACAGAAGAGTTTGAACGGTTCGGTGTAGCCCACGCCTATGTTCATATAGTCCAGTTCGCCAAGGATGCCGCTCATGGGGTAGTATATACTCGTTTCGGGCACGGGCATGTGGGGTGAGGGGAGAACCCACGGCATGCCGGTGGCGCGGAAGTCCATGCTGCGGTTGTAGCCCTCCATCGGCACTACGGTGAGGTCGCATTTCACGCCGTTCTCGAGCAGGCCTTCCTCGTTGAGGTAGCGGGCGAGCTCGCCGGGCGTCAGGCCGTAGAGGTAAGGGATGGGGAACTGGCTGACGAACGATACGCAGCTGTCCTCCACCAGGTTGCCTTCAACGATATCGCCACCGATGGGGTTGGGGCGGTCGAGAACCATGAACTTCTTGCCCTGCTCGGCGCAGGCCTCCATTGCCACACCCATGGTGGAGATGAAGGTGAACGAGCGGCAGCCGTTGTCCTGAATGTCGTAGACAAGCACGTCGATGGAATCGAGCATTTCGGGGGTGGGCTTGCGTGTGGCGCCGTAGATGGAATATACGGTCACGCCCGTGGCCGGGTCGACGTACGTGCTCACATGGTCGCCGGCGTGGACGTCGCCGCGCACGCCGTGTTCGGGCGAGTAGAGCCCCTTGAGTTCTACCTCGGGAGCTTCGGCAAGGATGTCGATTGTGCTCTTGAGGTTGTTGTCCACGCCCGTGGGGTTGGTGATCAGACCCACGCGCATGCCGCGCAGGCCCTCGAAATTGCGGTCGCGCAGAACCTCGATGCCGGGCTTCACCTGGGCGAGGGCTGCCGTGGCCGTGAGTGCGGCGATGGCCGCTATTATTGTCTTTTTCATTCTACCTGGTTGTCTTCGGTTATACTTTCTTCGGCGACCTTCTGCTCGGTGGTCTGTTTCTTGCCGTAGTTGGGGTTCACCTTGATCAGCGAGGTCACAAGCCATGTTGCCACGCAGCACAGCAGCGTCCAGATGAAGAAGTGGTTATAGCCCACCAGTTCCTGGAGCCAGCCGGACCACATGCCGGGTATCATCATGCCCAGTGCCATGAAGGCCGTGCAGATGGCATAGTGCGAGGTTTTGTAGGGTCCGTCGGCGAAGTACATCATATACAGCATGAAGGCTGTGAAGCCGAAACCGTAGCCGAACTGATCCACGAACATGCCGGCACAGATCGATACCATGCCTGTGATGGTCGACGGGTCGGGCTGGAAAGCGCTCAGGAGGATGTATACCAGCGAGTTGAGAGATATGCTGAGGGCCATGGGCCACAGCCATTTGCGCAGACCGCCGCGCGAGGCGCAGATACCGCCTATGATGCCGCCGATGGTGAGTGCTATGATGCCTATGGTGCCGTAGACCAGACCTACCTGGCCTGTGGTGAGACCCAGACCGCCTTTGTCCACGGGGTCGAGGAAGAACGGGTTGATGATCTTTATGAGCTGAGCCTCGGGCAGGCGGTAGAGGAGCATGAACGCCATGGCAACCCATATCTGCTTCTTCTGGAAGAAGGTCTTGAAGGTATCGATAAATCCGGTGGCGATTTCGCGGGCTGAGGTCTTGTCGCCCTGCTGTATGCTGTGGTCGTTGGCCGAGCGGGGCAGCACGAAGCTGTGGTAGATGGCCACGCTGAGGAAGAACACAGACAGGACGATAAACACGATAGTCCATGCCAGCGGAATGTTGCCGGATGTGCCCTGGAACTGGGCTTCCGTGCGGCTCTGAATCTTGCTGTCGGCCTCGAAATAGAGATAAGCCGTCTTGTTCCAGTTCTCGCTGTTGAACACAAAGCGTGTGGAGAGCTTGTTCTGCTCGAGCTTGATGCTCTGGTCGCCGTTTTTATAGGTTACAATGAGGATGCGGTCCTCGCCGGGGGCGGGCTGGCGGCTGAGGGTGACGCCGACGATGGCGAAATTGTTGTGGAGGGCGCGGGCTTCGGCGCGTTCTTCGCCGAAAGTATCCTTTATCCACTGCTCGAAGCCGTTGAGACCCTGTTCAGGCGTTACGGCCTCGCCGCTCTCAGCCACTTCGGCACGTTCTTCAGCGACGAAGCCGTTGGCGGCGTTGAGGGTGCGGATGCTGTCCATCATCATTGCCGAGTATGCGTCGAACGGCATGGTTCCGCTGGCGGCATCTACCGTTTCGGGAGCCACGGTGCCCATCTCGACGAGGTCGGTGGTGAACACGAACTGCTCGGCGGCTGTCTGGTCGGCAGTGAGGGTTATTGCCGGAGGTATCTGATGATATCCCTGCAACGCATTGACCTCAATTGCCGGATTGGCCTCCACGCGCGTGAACGCCGGATCGAGACCCGTGTTGGACTCAATCATGCCGGCGATAATCACCAGCAGACCCTGGCCCACGATGGTGGCCACGCGGTAGAACGTGGAACGGATGCCCACATAAGCAGCCTGCTGGTGTTCCTCCAGCGCTATCATGTAGAAACCGTCGGAGGCTATGTCGTGAGTGGCCGAGGCAAAGCCCACGAGCCAGAATATGGCCAGTGTGAGCTGGAAGAACACCGGCGTGGGTATGGAGAATGCCACAGCGGCGAGGCCGAAGCCTATGATCCACTGCATCAGCAGCGTCCACCAGCGTTTTGTCTTGATGATGTCAACAAAGGGGCTCCAGAAGGGCTTGATGACCCAGGGGAGGTAGAGCCAGCCGGTGTAGAGGGCAATGTCGGTGTTGGAAATACCCAGACGCTTGTACATTATCACCGTGATGACGTTGACGGCAACGTACGGCAAGCCCTGTGCGAAGTAAAGGGTGGGTATCCAGGCCCATGGATTGCGTTTTTTTACTTTTTCCATTGGTATTAAGGTCAATAAATAGTTGCTAAGGTTGTGTTGTGAAAGTAATGGGCGAGGATGGCGCGGTAGTCATAGCCTCGGGCGCCCATAACGGCGGCGCCTATCTGGCAGAGCCCTACGCCATGACCCCAGCCGGCGCCTCGGAGGGTGAAACCGTCGGCATCGCTCTCAACCACGAAGGCAGAGCTGTACAGGTGGCTCTCGCTGAGGGCGTGGCGTATTTCGAGTTCCTTGCCCAGAACCATAGTGCGGCGGCTGCCTACAACGCGCAGACGGGTTATGCGGCCCGATGTACCGCGCTCCAGGGGCTCCAGAGCCTCGATGGTGCCGAAATCGATGCCCGTGCGCCGTGCTATCAGCTCGCTGAGGACCTCGCGGCTATAGCGCACGGTCCAGCGGTAGAAGTCGGGTGTTTCCAGGTCGTAGTTATTGAGCACCTGGCCGAGGATGGTGGCGTCCGTGGTGTTGCAGAAGGCTTCGGGGCTGCCGAGTATCCACTTTCGGGCGTTCTCCTCGATGGTTAGGTCGGGGAAATCGGTGCTGTCGGCGCTGTCGCGTGCCGCCTCGAGGTAGTCGTGGTGTTCGGGTTCCCAGCAGTTCTCGAATTCTTCGAAAACACCCCCGCAGCATTTGCTGAAACGGGCGTCGGCGAGGTTGCCGGCGCTGTCGGTGAGCACCATGCCGCGTGTATCGTCGACGGCGGCTGCGACGTCGGGGTTTGTCTGGCGCGTTATACCCTGATAGCGCTGGCAGTGGTCGTCGGCACAAACGTCGAAGAGCACATGGTCCTCGCGGTCCTGCCAGCGGTTGATTTCACTGTCTGTAATCACCATCATGGTTTTCTGGTCTACGCCGCTGCCGGTGAGCTTGTGGTGCTTCTCAATCTGCGCCAGGAGCCACGAACGGGAAATCACGGCGTGGGCACGCAGCAATGCCGGCGATGCCGATGCGCTCATCTCGCTGGATATCACCGATTTGAGGTATTCTTCGACATCTACGACATTGACAGCCGTGAGAGTGCCTTTCTCGACCACAAATTCAAGGTTGCCGGAAAAGCGCTGGTTTTCACGTCGTTGCCAGTGGAAATCGACGCCTATCACCACGTCTTCCAGCTCTATGAAGTCGCCGGGGACGGTGGCGCGGTATTTAGAGGCGGGAGCGCCGTCGACGGTTATTGAGCCGTCGGCGGCGACAGTGGCCGTATGGCGCCCGGGCGCCACTGCGTTGCCGTGAGCATCAACATAACTGCCGTGAAGACTGAAATTTATCTCCGGGGCGGCGAGGATGCCCACGCGCAGCGTGGCCGCTTTTTTATTATCAGTGCACATTTGCGGCAATGTCGGCAAGTTCTTCGGAATTGAGACACACTTCATTGAGAACACGGCGGATGGCGTCGGCGTCCATGCGGGCGAAGTCTTCGGGACGGGGAGTGATGAACACACCGCCGACATCTACGCTGGCCGGGCTGATGAGCATGCAGTCGGTGCCCTCGGTGCCGTAGAAGCTGGGGCGGTGCCGTTTGCGGGGAATGACCACCAGGCGTTCGCCGGCGGGAGTGCTGTAACACAGAATGTTCATCATTGGCTCACGCTCGCCTTCGGGGACTGGCATGGCTTCCAGCAGGCGCCCGAAAAGGCGCTCGCCGGCGGCATGGTCGGCGGCGTCGATGACGAAGACCTTGACGGGCAGGCTGTCCACCATCGAGAGTGTGGCGTCGCCGTCGGTGGCCACAGTCTTGAGGTCGACGCCGTCGAGGGCCTCGGCAATGGTGAGAAAATCGCTGCTTCCGGCCTGAAAGTGCATGTGATCGGGTGCCGATGCTCCGCAGCGCGGGCCGTTATAGAACACGGTGAAGCCGTCGAGGTCGGCGGCAAGGTCCATCATGTCCTTGATACGTCCGGCGATGAGCTGGTCGGTGTGGCTGTTGTCGGGGATGGTGAGATGGCGCCGGAAAATGGGGAAGGGGTTGATGAGCACGGTGTAGCGGTCCTTCCATTCCATGCCGAACTGCTCGGCGGGACGGTTTTCGCCGCACAGGAAGCACTTGCGGGCTTTGAGCGAGGCGGCGTCGACCTTTGCGCCGGACGATACTATTCTGGCGGGGTTGAACTGCACCTTGAAAGGCATGCCGTCGACGTCGAAGGATTTAACTTCGACGCCGGCGAGGGCGTCGAAGTTACCTTTGGCCATAGGCCACGCCTGCAGTTGCCTGTCGATAAAAGCGTGGACGTCCATATTATTTTTTGTTCTTGGCAATGCGGGCCTGGAGTTCCCAGGTGCGAATGCGGTCCTTGTAGAGGTTGTTTGCGTTCATCTTGTTGATGTCGAGGGCGGCATCGCTGTTGTCCTCCCAGCGGCGGCACAGATACACCACGTCGTATACGCGGCCTATCTGATAGTTGCGACTGATTGCCAGGCCTACGGCATAGTCTTCGCCATAGCTTGTGTTAGGCAGCTTGATTTCGCGGAGCAGGGGAGTGTAGAATGCGCGGGGAGCACCCAGACCGTTGATGCGCAGGGCGTTGTTGCGGCCGTTGTCGGGCGTCCATTCCTTGTGGTCTATCACGCCGGGAGGAAGCATGTTCTTGTTGATGTCGGTGAGCATATATGAGCCTACCACCATGCCGGAATCGTTGTCATAGAAAGCCTTGACCATCTTGGCAAGGGTGTTCTCGTCGAAGTATACGTCGTCGGAGTCGAGCTGGATGGCGAATTTGCCGCAGTCGGGGTGTGCCACGCCCATGTTCCAGCAACCGCCGATTCCGAGGTCTTCGCGGTCGGGGATGATGTGGATCACGCGCGGGTCGCGGGCGGCGATTTTCTCGATGGCCTCGGTGGTGCCGTCGGTTGAGTGGTTGTCGATGACGATGAGGTTGAAGGGGAAGTCGGTTTTCTGCATCAGCACGCTCTCCATGGCGTCGGCGATGGTGCGCACGCGGTTACGCACGGGGATGATTACGGAAGCCTCGTTGGCGAAGTCGCCGGCGCTGAGGTCTATGGCGTCGAATTTGGGTTCGAGGTATCCGCCGATGGCTTTGAGGTGCTCGGTGCAGGCGGCTTCCATTTCTATCTGGGAGGCGCGGTTGCGGGGGTCTACATAGTCGAAAATCTTTTCGCCGCTGGCGCGGTTGTCGACGGTGATGTCGGTGTAGAGATATTCGTTGATATGCACGGGAGCGCTGATGCGGCTTATGCGCAGACGCAGGTCGTAGAGACCGGCGGCGGTATAGTTTGCGTCGATGCCGGCAGCGGCTTTCTTGAAGTCGGCGGCGTTGAAGAACAGCACCGAGCCGAAGTTGAAGTCATCGCGCAGGGCGCCGAACTGCCAGTCGATGACGGGCGCGTTGGTGCGCTTGCCCTCCACCACGGTGTAGTAGTCGGAATAGAGCATGGCAGCGTTGCTGTCCTTGGCGATGCCTACGAAGCGCTCCAGGGCGTTATAGCCCATGAAGAGCTGGTTGTACTTGGTGTAGAGCAGGACATACTCTGCATTTGCATGCTCGGCGATGGCGCGCATGGCAGCCGACGAGGTTAGGGTGTCGACGTGGAGAACGTCGCAGCCCAGGCAGCCCTCGGCGTCGGCGTTGGTGGTCAACAGGGTGATTTTGCTTACCAGAGGCAGCTGTTTGAGGTTTTCCACGCTTTCGCGTACTTGAGCTTCGTCGGCATAGGGGAGGAAGCAGTGAACGGTTGCTTTCATGCAGTTTATAGGGTGTTAAGTATTGGTTTCTATTGTTGTTTCAGATTACGGACGGTCGGCACGCGAGGAGTGCGCGCGACGGGGATTGGGGTCGGCAAAGAAATCGAGCACCTGTTTCATCAGGTTGTTGCGCTGCGCGCTGTCGACAATGGTCTCGAAGGGGAAGCCTATCACCACGGCGCGGTGCGAGGGTGCGTTCATTGCTGTGCCGGCAACGAGGTTGTTCTCGGTATAGCGCATGATGGTGCATCCCTGCTCGGGGTCGGCGGCATAGAACGAGTCGGGGCTCTCCACGGCATATAGGTCGGCGTTGAGCTCATTGCTGAAGGTATAGTCGCCGCCGGTGAAATCCTTGAAGCGGTTGTCCACCTGGTATGCCTGGCCGGTGACTGAAGCCTGGCCCACACGCCAGTTGAAGCCGAGCACTTCGCGGGCAAAAGCCTTGTCGGCTTCGGCCACTTCCTCGCTGCTGTGGGGGTTGTCCCAGATATCGGTGGCAACATAGGAGCCGGTGACGAAGAAAGCGGTGCCGTTGGCGGCGAGGGCCCGCATGCGTGCCTGCAGTTCGCCGGGGAAGGCCTTGTAGACGGTGCCGAAGACGCCGCGACCGCGGGCTATCTCTTTCTGTTTGCCGAGGATGAGGTCGACGGTCTTGTAGTTCATGTTGTTGTCCTCCATGAAGGCCTCGACGCTCGACGATATGAAGCCACGGCCGGCGGCGGCGATGGCGGCGCCGTGAACGGCAACGTAATCGAAGGTGTTGCCGGCGATGACCTTATCCTCGTAGTTGCTGCGCGAGGCGCCGAACCCGGCGGCGTCGTCGTCCATCCAGGGTATGTTGCGGCGGAACTCGAACTGGCTGCCTATGAACGAGATATCGTTGATATAAGGCACGCCGTGGTCGCGCACGTCGTAGAAGCCGGCGATGTCGCCGCTGTCGAAGCGGTCGGGCGCGCTCACGCGGGTAAAGCCGTTGACAATCATCACGGGGTCGCCGGGTTTGTTGCAAAGAGCGAGGACTTCAGAGGGGAACGATGCACCTCCGGCGTTAGCGGCGACGATGCGGTAAGAGTGGATGTCGCTGTCGGTGACGGTGACGGTGTACTCGGGACGCTCAACGCGGGCCACGGGATGGAAGGCGCCGCCGGCCACCCGTTCTTCTACTATATAATATGTAGGGTTGGCCGTTTCCTCGAGGCTGTCGACGGTCTCTTTCCACGACAGGCGATAGCTGTTTGTGCCGTTGGCGGCGATGGCGAAGGAGCGCACGGGCAGAGGCTGCACCACGTAGGGGCGGCCGTCGCGGTGAGCTATGAACTCGAGCATACCTTTATAGATGGCGCGCGACACCACGAAGCGGAAAGCGGGGTCGAGGCCGTAGCTCATGTCGGCGAGGTTCTGGTGGGAGAGGAGCTCGAGCAGCATGGCGGGTACCTGGGGTGCGCGGGCTTCGAAATATGTTTTGTCCCACATTCCACGGCGGGTCCAGTTGGGTTCGAACTGTGCCCGAACATCGTTGACGATGTTGGTCATAACCAGGTCGACGTAGTCGCGCGAGGCGTGGCGACTGCTGCCGTTGCCGAAGGTCTCGCCCATGGTGGAATAGATGCCGAGGGTGCCGATGATGGAGTCGTTCATCGTGGTGCCGGCGTCGCTGTGGAAGGCGAAGCTGAGGTCTACGGGTATGTTGAGGCCCTGTTCGTCGGGGAGCATCGACGAGCCGCCGGCCAGCCAGTTCACCCAGCTTCCGCGGCAGCGGTAGTCGTCGGTATAGTCGTTGACGTTTTCGGTGGGGGTGTATACGCTGTCCGGAACACCGGCCCACTGCAGGAAGTAGCGTGCGCCTTCCACGAAGCGGGGATAACCGCTGAGGGTGTAGTGGTAGTCAATGCTGTCGATGGGGTTCTTGACGATGCGCGCCACGTTACCCATGCCGCCGCCGATCTTCACGGCGTCGGCGGTAACTACGCGACGGCGGTCGTTGCCGCTGTTATCGAGTTCGACAACCACATTCTCGCCGGCGGCAAAGGGGAAGTGGCCGAGATAGAGCCATGTTCCGCCGCCCATGCGCTGGTTGATGTCGAAGTGGTGGGTGCCGTCGGCGGCATTCACGCGGTAATGCGCTGCAGAGGTGCTGTTTTCCACTGTGGGATAGCTTACGTACACGGCATAAGTGCCGGCGGCGGGAATGTCGGCCTTCCACTGCGCCGTTGCCGTGGCGTTGTCGCTGCCCGAGAGGGGCGACTTGCGGCCGGTGCCTTCGCGGAAGGGGTTCTGGTTGTTTATGAGCTGAGGGGTAAGATATGCGAAGCCTGTTCCGGCATCGCCCCAGCCGCCGGTCTCGGTGTAAGTGCCGGTGGCGAGGTGTCCGTCGTTGTCGACGATAATCTCCATTCGGCTGGTATCGCGTTCGCGCGGGCTCATCACGTAGGCACCGGCGTTTTCGAGCATGGGCATCAGGAAGGGCATGACGTAGCTCTGCGTGTAGAGGTCTTCCACGGTCTGGAAGATGCGGGCGCGCTGCCATTCCCAGCGGTTGAGCTTGGGTTCGAAGTACCATCCGTGGCTCTGCCAGACGGTTATGTTGGTATTGTCGAGGCCTTCGGGGGCCGGAATAGCCTCGTGGTGGACGATGAAAGGTTCGCGCTCGGTAGGCCCGGCGGGAGAGGTGCCGGCGAAGAGTACGAGTGTGGCGAGGTCGGTGCCGTCGCCTTTCACAACGACGTCATAACCCGAGTAGTTGCGGCCCAGGGTCTGGAGCAGGTCGTGTCGGAAGGCCTCGTAGCTCTCGGCGGTAAAGGGTATGTATTTTGCCGCCTCGTTGAGGTTTACCGTGACGGTTCGTGCGCGGTCGTCGGTGGTAATGTTGTTGATTCGTACTGTGCCGAATCCTGTGACGCCGGGCAGATACTGGCCGATGCAGGAGGCTATGGCGGTAGCCTGGGGGGTGTTGCTGTCGTAAACGGCAGCGTTGGCTCCGAGGACGCTCGCTAAAATGAAAGATGCGATTGTTAGGTTTTTCATCGTATTTGTGGTATAAGCACAAAGGTAAGGTTTTTTGGCCGATAGTGAAAAACTTTTAGGGCAAAAAAACAAGCAAATAAATGATATTTAATATTTGGTTACAAATATTTAGAAATATAACGCCAAAAGCGCATTCTGAATGCTTATGGAAGATTTGTGATTGTCGAAAAAACAGCGACAGCGGCCCGTGGGCGGGTCGCTGTCGTAAATGGGGTTATGTATCGGCAATGCTTGATGGCAATAGCCGACGCAATGAGGGTGCAGGCTTATTCAGCTTTGCCGGCGCTGCCGAGTACGTTGATGATTTTGTGGCGGTAGAGTTTCTCCATGTTGTCGCGGGCGGGGCCGAGGTATTTGCGGGGGTCGAATTCACCGGGTTTTTCGGCGAATACGCGACGCACGGCGGCGGTCATGGCCAGGCGGCTGTCGGAGTCGAGGTTTATTTTGCATACGGCGCTCTTGGCGGCTTTGCGGAGCTGCTCTTCGGGGATGCCGATGGCGTCGGGGAGTTTGCCGCCGAACATGTTGATGGTGTCGACCTCATCCTGGGGAACCGACGAGGAGCCATGCAGAACGATGGGGAAACCGGGGAGTTTGGCCATAACGGCGTCGAGAACGTCGAATGCCAGGGGCGGCGGAACGAGTTTGCCCTCGGCATTGCGGGTGCACTGTTCGGGGGTGAACTTGTAGGCGCCGTGGCTGGTGCCGATGGAGATGGCAAGGGAGTCGCAGCCGGTGCTGGTGGCGAAATCAATTACTTCTTCGGGGTCGGTGTAGGTGTGGTGGTCGGCCGATACTTCATCTTCCACGCCGGCGAGGACGCCGAGTTCACCTTCAACGGTAACGTCGTACTGGTGAGCGTAGTCCACAACCTTCTTCGTGAGAGCCTTGTTCTCCTCGTAGGGGAGGTGCGAGCCGTCGATCATCACCGACGAGAAGCCCAGGTCGATGCAGCTCTTGCAGAGTTCGAAGCTGTCGCCATGGTCGAGGTGCAGAACAATCTGGGGATGCTCCCAGCCGAGTTCTTTGGCGTATTCCACAGCGCCCTGGGCCATGTAGCGCAGCAGGGTGGCGTTGGCATAGTTGCGGGCGCCTTTCGAAACCTGAAGGATTACGGGCGATTTTTCGCCGGCAGCGGCCTTGATGATGGCCTGGAGCTGCTCCATATTGTTGAAGTTGAAAGCGGGGATTGCATATCCGCCGGCAATGGCCTTTTTGAACATCTCGCGGGTGTTGACGAGGCCTAATTCTTTGTAACTTACCATTTTGGTGATATATTAGAATGATGTTTACAAAACCGGGAGGCGCCTGTGCGCCTATTTTGGCGCAAAGTTAGCAATTTTTTTTCACAAAACCGCATGCGCGGGGTTGCGTCAGCCCTAAAAATTGTGAATTCGCAGTTGCCAGAATGCCACGGCTGCCGCCGCACCGACGTTCAGGGAGTCCACGCCGTGGGCCATGGGTATTTTCACGGTGAAGTCAGCGGCGGCGATAGTCTCCGGAGGCAGGCCGTCGCCCTCGTTGCCGAGCACGATGGCGAGGCGCTGCTGCGCGGCAAGGATGGGGTCGTCGAGGGCTACGGAGCGGTCGGTGAGTGCCATTGCGACGGTTTTGAAGCCGTACTCGTGCATGGTTTGCACGGCGGGTATCCATGTCCATGGCACCAGGAAGACGGAGCCCATCGACACCCGCACGGAGCGGCGGTTGAGAGGGTCGCAGCATGTGTGTGTCAGTGCCACGGCGTCAATGCCGAGCGCGGCGGCGCTGCGGAACATTGCTCCGATGTTGGTGTTGTCGACCACGCCGTCGAACACCGCCACGCGGCGTGCGCCCTCAAAGACCGCGGCTGCGTCGGGCGGCAAGGGGCGCCGCATGGCACAGAGCACACCCCGGCTCATGGTGTATCCGGTGAGGGCGCTGAGGGTTTCGACAGTGCCGGTGTAGACGGTGGCGCCGGGGCTGCGTTCTATCAGAGGAGCGGCGTCGCCGTGAAGATGTTTGTCGGTAACGAGGTAGGCCACGGGTTCGTAACCGGCGGTGAGCGCCACATCGATTACCTTCGGGCTTTCGGCGATGAAGAGGGCGTCGGCCGGCGTGCGCCGGTTGCGGAGCTGGCGCTCGGTGAGAGAGGCGAAGATGGCGACCCGTGGGTCGGTGATGTCGGTTATATGTATAGGTATCATGTCATTAGGTCGCGTATCACGCTGTCGGTCAGGAGCCATTTGTTTTCTGGAATGAACAGCCGCGAACCGGCGCGGCACAGCGAGCCGTCGGCGAGGCGTGGCAGGGCACGGCTTTCCAGGGCAGCAGCGTCGGCAGGCGCCAGAACCGTCAGGTCGAGTCCTTCGGTACGGCGCAGCGACACCATTATGATGTCGTCGAGCATCTCGTCGGCTGTCTCGGGGTCGTCGGTGAGGGTGTCGGCCGGCGATGCTATGTATCCCCTCAGGTCCGGCTCCTGATAGCGGCGTCGGCCATCGGCACCGAGGCTGTGAGCTCCCGGCCCCAGGCCCAGATATGGTGTGCCGGTCCAGTAGGCGGAGTTATGGCGCGAGCGCCGCCCGGGGAGGGCGAAATTCGAGATCTCATAGTGTTCCATTGCGGCGTCGGCGGCGGTGCGGCATAGGTCGGCGTACATCTGTGTTATGGTGTCGTCGTCGGCTTCGGCGCACTCGCCCCTTTTACGGCGCAGGTCCATGAGCGTACCGGGTTCGTAGCTGAGAATGTAGGCCGAGAGGTGCTCGATGCCGGCATCCAGCAGGCTGCACAGGCTGTCGGCGAAGGCCGCCGGTGTCTGGGCGGGGAGGCCGTATATGAGGTCGGCCGAAATGTTGTCGAAGCCGGCGCGGCGCAGCGTGGCAAGGGCGGCGAGGGCATCGGCGGCACTATGGCGCCGCCGCAGATAGCGCAGGGCGTCGTCGTCAAGGCTCTGCACGCCCATGCTCACCCTGTTGAAGCCGGCACGGCGCCAGGCGCGGGCGTTTGCGGCCGTCACGTCCTCGGGGTTGACTTCTATTGTGGCCTCGACGGTGTCGGCGGTGATAGTCATGGCCGCCAGAGCTGTCAGCATGTCGGGCGGGAGCATCGACGGCGTGCCGCCGCCGAAGTAAACGGTCTCTACCGGCAGGTCGGCGAGTTCATGGCGCCGCTGAGCATATTCACTTCGCAAAGCGGCGGCGTAATCGCCTGATTTGTCAGGACGTGCCAGCGAGTAGAAATCGCAGTAAGCGCATTTGCAGCGGCAGAACGGAACGTGAACATATATGCCGGCCATAGCTCAGAAGTCGGATGCCGGCATGCGGCCGCACATCTGCTTGAATTTGCAGAATGTGCACTCCTTGTCCGAGGCCGGCTGGTTAAACGGTTCGGCGGGGTCGAAAATCTCTTCGACGAGTGCGCGCAACTTAGGACCGAATTCGGCGGCGACAGCGTCATCGTAGCAACCGATGGGGCTGCCGCCGATCTTCAGCGGTTCAATCGTCGGGTCGGCCAGCAGGCGCGCCGAGCGGTGGATATACGGCACTATCTTTGCGTCGGCGTTCTCGATGTCAAGATAGGTCTGGCAATAGGCAAGCAGCTGGAACATGCCGTTTGTGCGGTAGTCAGCGCTGAAAAGGGTGTCGTAGTTTGGAGCTGCGATCTCGTCGGTGCCGCTTTTGAAATCGATGAAGCGAAGTCTGCCGTCGCAGGTGCGGTCCACCCGATCGATGCTCATTGTCCAGTATACTGTCAGATTCTCGGAAACTTTCCAAGGTTTGCGCACCTTCATCTCGTTGTGCAGGAAAGAGAAGCCGGCGCCGTCGGCACAATATGCGGCGGCTTCGGCCCGCAGGTCGGCGCGCACCAGGTCGGAATATGTCTTCCATGCAAAAACGGCCTCCTTGGGTAGGCGCGAGCGGTCATCGCGGTAACTTTGGTAACGACCGTTCTCATCCAGAAGCACATCGAGTACGGTATCCTCCACCGCCGTGTTGTCGGGGTCGAGGAAGGCGGCGAGCATAGGCGCCGTGATTGTTTTGCCGCGCAGGCTCTCGAACAGACGCTGTATCGACTCGTGGATGAGCGTACCCTGCTCGGCGGCAGTGAGGTAATCCACCATCTCGTCGTTTCCGCGCATGCCGTGGACGTATTTGAGGTAGAACGCCAGCGGGCACTTCTTGTATTCCTTCAGCGCCGTGGCCGACAGGAACGCCTCGCCTCGACGGAACTTGTCGAGGTGTCGTATCACCTCGGGGGTCTTGCTGACGCATATCTCGCGCATTGATGGCGAGCTGCCGTTCATCGCCACGTTTATGCGCCGCACCTCCACACCCTCCGAGAGGTACTGCAACCGGGAGATGTAGCGCGACATCTCGCCGCCACCAAGACCCACCACGCGCGAGTCGTAGAGCAGGGCAATGTTCTTTGCGCGCGACAGCAGGCGGAAAAAGCAGTAGGCATACGTGGCCTCTATGCTGTCGAGGTCCGGCAGCTCGTAAGCGGCCCGCAGGCTTGCGGGAATCATGGTGCGCGAGTATTGGCGGCGGGGATATGTGCCTTCGTTCATCGACAGGATGATGACGTTGTCGAAGTCGAGGGCGCGCGTTTCCAGCACACCGAGCACCTGAAGGCCGTAGAGAGGATTGCCCTCCACAGGAATGGTCTCGCGTGAGAGCACACGCTGGAACATCATCAGGAACGTGCGGTCAGTGAACGATATACCGAGGTCGGAGGCGCAGTCGGCGATGGCGTTTGTCTGGCGGCGGAAGTTTTCCAGTAACCTTGCCTCGAAAACCTCCTGATGCCTTGCGCCCGGTGCCGCATCGGCGTGCGCCACGGCTGTTATGCCGGCGCTGAGCCAGTCGATGAGCCCGAGCAGATAGTCGCGGGTCTGCGCTACAGTGCCGCTTCCGCCGCCGGTGCTCCGGAACACGTTGGCGAGGCCGGCGCTGAACTCCGTTATCTCGTCGGCATCTATGTTGTACAGTTTTTTGTCGGCAATGCGGTCGAGCACGGCCTCTGCGGCGGCGTTGTCGATTGCACGCATATAAGGGTGGTTGAGCACGGCGGCCACATCCTCGTAAAAGAAATGCAGTTTACCCCGCAGACGGCGCGACCGTAGCTGCATGCTCACTATGGCCTGCAGAAAACCGGCAAAATTTGTGGCGCGGAAAGGAAGACCGGTGGAAACATTGATTTTATCGAACCATTCGGGAAGCGAGAACATCAGCGGCAACAGCAGGCCGGCATCGGGCACCACCACGGCGGTGTTCATTGCCGAGGGGTCGATGATTTTGCCCTCGGTTATCCATTTTTCGAGGATGCTGCCGGCAAATTTTGCCTGACCGACGTTCGAGGGGACGGCATATACCTCCACCGGAGCCTGAATGAGGGTGTCGGCGCCGGGATAGTCGTAATCGTCGGGCATGGGGAACTCGCGGGCGAGTTTGCGCAGGCGTGCCACGGCGGCGTCGCTGTCGGCGCCGGAGGCAACGTAGCCGGCGGGAATGTCCCAGAAGAAGGAGGCGCGGCCCCGGCGCCTGACGCTGTGGAACACCGCCAGTTCGGCGGCGCACAGATCGTTGAAGCCTACAAAGACATAGTGGGCGTCGGGGTCGTCGGTATAGAAAATCTCGTCGGCGCTCACAGCGGCGGCGCTACGCAGTGCCGAACCCTCGCTGCTGCACTCGGCGGCAGCAAGCGATGTGTGGAATGCCTTGTAGATATCGCCCAGAATCTGCCACAGGAACACGAACCGTCCCTTCAGGCCTTCAGGGGCGCCGGCATCGGCAAGATGAAGCCAGAAACTGTCCTCGCCGTAGTCGGCGGTGAGGCGCGACTCGCCGAATACTCTGTGAACGAGTTCCTTGACTTCCGGCTCGAGATAGTCGGACTGTATGTCCTTGACGTCGCGGAGGTTCTTGAACAGTTTTTCGGCATCGACCAGCGAACGGTCGATTTCGTCGAAGTCGGCAAGCATCATGTCGCCCCAGAACACGAAGGAGTCGAACTCCCGGATGGCCTTGCGGCGCCCGCGTGCGGTCATGACGGTGCGGTAGGCGTCGTAAAGCATGAAAATCAGCCGTATGTGCGGTGCCTGCGGGCGGCCGGCCATGCGGTCGGTGAGTGAGCGGAGGGTCATCAGCCGCGGCAGGCGTCCGGTGCGTGTCATCAGGCGCGTGACATATCGCTTGAGGAAAACGGCGCTGCGCTTGTTGGGCGTGACATACACCACATTGTGGTGCGCGGGGCGCCCCGCGCCGCCCTCGGCATAGTAGCGGGCCACGCTCTGCAGAAAGTTGTCCTCAGCCATTTCTACGGAGCAGGATGATGGTGCGCACGGCAAGGTCGAAGAATACTATTTTGGCGTTTGCGTTGCCGGCGATGTCGATGCGGGCGGCGTCGAAGAGGGCGATGAGATCCTCGACGTTCTTTTCGTTGATGAACGGGAAGAAGCGGATAAGGAAAGCACGCTCGGCGCTGTTGAGGGTGAGCAGCCGCTCGTCGGCGAGGTGCATCAGGAAACTCTCGCGCAGCAGGCGTGTGGCATAGTCGATGAACCCCATGGCGGGCTCGCGGCCGAGGTCGGCCACGGCAAGGCTCCATTTTCTCAGGTCTGCCACGCGCCGTCCGTAGGCGTTGCGCATCAGGGTGGTGAAAAGGTCGAGCAGACGCAGGCGCTCGTCGGTGCACATTGCCAGACGCAATGCCTCGTTTACGTTGCCGGCGGCTATGCGCGCGGCATCGGCGGCCGTCGTGGCGTCGATGCCCCCGGCGGTGAGGATGGCGGCGGTCTCGGTGTCGCTGTAGCGGCTTACCGTCACGCGCTGCACGCGCGAGTAGATGGTGGGGAGTATCCGCCGGGGAGAGTTGCTCACCATGATGAACACTGTGTCGGCGAAAGCTTCCTCCACGAGTTTGAGGAGTTTGTTTGCCGTGGCTTCCTGCAGGCGTTCGGGCAACCACATCAGCACGGTCTTGAACTTCGAGCCGCGGGTCTTGAAGGTGAGGCGCCGCAGCAGCTCGTTGCCCTCCTCGACATATATCAGTGGCTGACCGTTGATGTTGTCCATGGCTTCGAGCCATCGGTCGAAGTCCATGTATGGGTATTTGGTGATGAAGTCCTTGAAATCGTCGAGATAGTCGTCGCTCAGCGCCGGTTTTCCGCTGCGTTTGAGCACCGGAAAACTGTAGATGGTATCAAGGTGTCCGAACGAGTCGGCCTGTCGGCACGCCGGGCAGCATCCGCAGCTGTCGCCGTCGTGGCGGTCGGCGCAGTGGATATACGATGCGAAGGCGCGGGCGAGCATGAACTTGCCGGCGCCCGCGGGACCCTCCAGAAGCAGGGCGTGGGGTATGCGGCCGCTGTCGGCCATTTCGCGCAGGCGGCGCTTTGCGTCGTCGTGGCCGGGGATGTCGGAGAATTTCATCGGGCGTCGCGGGGTGGTACTGTCGTTTCGTGCGAGGCCACATACTCGCGCACCTGCTGGAACAGGCGCGTGGCGAAGACAAAGTCGTTGAGGGCCTTGTTGCCGGTGTTGTAGATTTTGCTCATGTCGCCCACCCACTCGCGGTATCCTTTGTTGATGAAGATAATGTTCTCGCCGATGCCGAGCACGCTGTTCATATCGTGGGTGTTTATCACTGTGGTTATGCCGTACTCGTGGGTGATGTCGCTGAGCAATTCGTCGATGAGTATTGATGTGCGCGGGTCAAGACCCGAGTTGGGTTCGTCGCAGAACAGATACTTGGGGTTGAGGGCTATGGCGCGGGCGATGGCCACGCGTTTCTGCATGCCGCCCGAAATCTCCGACGGGTATTTGCTTTCGGCGCCGGTGAGGTTCACCCTCTCCAGGCAGAACATGGCGCGCTTCTTCATGTCGGCGTAGCGCTGATTGGTGAACATGGTGAGAGGGAACATCACGTTGCCGAGCACCGTCTCCGAGTCGAAGAGCGCCGACCCCTGGAAAAGCATGCCTATTTCCTTGCGCAGATTGCGGATTTCGGTGCGCCCCATGTCGGGAAGGTTGCGCCCGTCGAAGAGTATCTCTCCCGAGTCGGGGCGCAGCAGGCCCACAAGGCTCTTCATGAGCACCGTTTTGCCGGAGCCGCTCTGCCCGATGATGAGATTGGTCTTGCCGGTGTAGAACGTAGCCGAGAGGTCGTGGAGTACCGTACGGCCGTCGAACGACTTTATTAAATTCTTGACTTCTATCATTGTAGCAGGAGCTTGGTGAGGATAACGTCGAAAAGAAGAATGAAAATGCTGCTGCTCACCACACCGTCGGTGCTCGCTTTGCCGACCTCGAGGGCGCCGCCGTGAACGTAATATCCGTAGAAACTGGCCGTGGAGGTGATGATGAAGGCAAAGACGAGGCTCTTGATGAGGCCGTACCATACGTACCACTCGGTAAAGAGAGCCTGCAGGCCGTAGAGATAGCGGCTCACCGGTATGAGGTCGGTGAACGCCGCCACGCCGTAGCCGCCGATAAAGGCAGTGCCTATGCACAGTACCACCAGCACAGGCATGAACAGAACAAAGCCCGTTATCTTGGGGAGAACCAGATAGTTGGCCGAGTTTATGCCCATGATGTCGAGGGCGTCGATCTGCTCGGTGACTCGCATGGTGCCTATTTCCGAGGCTATATTGGAGCCTACCTTGCCCGCCAGGATGAGGCATAGTATGGAGTTGGAAAATTCGAGCAGCACAATGTCGCGGGTGGCCAGGCCCACGGAGTAGGCCGGTATCAGCGGCGAGTTGATGTTGAGCTGCATCTGTATGGTGATCACCGCGCCGATAAACACCGAAATGATGAGCACCAGAGGAATGGAGTCCATGCCGAGTTTCACGATTTCGGTGACGGTGCGCCGAAGGTATACGCCCCAGCGGTCCGGAACGCTGAAAACATTGCGCATAAACAGGCAGTAACGCCCGAAAGTGGCTAAGGATGTTGTTATTATCATGACAAAAATTTGCAAAGGAAGAGGGCGGGGCGCCGGTGTGCGCCCGCCACGTTGCAAATTTAGCGTTTTTTTCGTTTACCGCCAACCCTATTTCCCCACAAGGCCACTTTTTGCGAACTTCGGGCGATTGCACGTCATTCTTTTGCGGGGATGAAAAAAAATTAGTAATTTCGCCGTCGATAACCCAAAAAACACAGCATCCGATGTTAGTAATAGGCATAGCCGGCGGCACAGGCTCCGGCAAGACTACCGTGGTAAACAAGATTATCAACAGTCTGCCTGCCGGCGAAGTTGCCGTCATGCCCCAGGACTCCTATTATAAGGATTCCAGCCACATACCGCCGGAGGACCGTTCGAAAATCAATTTCGATGAGCCGGCAGCCATAGAGTGGCCACTGCTGGTGGATCACCTGGAGCGGCTGCGCAGGGGCGAGACTATCGAGATGCCCACATACTCATACCTTACCTGCACGCGCCAGCCCGAGACGGTGACCGTCCGCCCCTCCGATGTGGTTATCGTGGAGGGCATCCTTGTGCTCACCGACCCTACACTGCGCAGTATGCTCGATATCAAGGTATTTGTCGACGCCGACCCCGACGACCGCCTTATCCGCGTCATCGCCCGTGACTGCATAGAACGCGGCCGAACCCCCGAGATTGTAATCAACCGCTATCAGGATGTGCTCAAACCCATGCATTGCCAGTATATAGAGCCTTCCAAGCGATATGCCGACCTTATAGTGCCGCAGGGTGGCAGCAATACCGTGGCAATCAATCTCCTCACCGATTATATAGAGAGCCGTCTGCACCGCGGCGCCGGCCGCTGCGTGGCAATGCCCGGAACGATATGCAGCTGATGGACAACGAACAGCCCAAGGAAGCGGCGCTCGAGCAGACGGCCGAACAGAGGGCACCCGAGAAGAACGGCACCATCGAGCTGCGCACCGACAATCTCGTCAAGAAATACGGCAAGCGCACCGTGGCCAACCACGTGACAATCAATGTGCGACAGGGCGAGATAGTGGGCCTCCTCGGCCCCAACGGCGCAGGAAAGACCACCACATTCTATATGACCGTCGGGCTGATACAGCCCAACGAGGGCCGCATTTTCCTCGACTCGCTCGATATCACCAAATACCCCGTGTACAAACGCGCCCAGAACGGCATCGGTTACCTTGCCCAGGAAGCCTCGGTATTCCGTAAACTCAGCGTTGAGGACAACATCCGCGCCGTACTCCAGATGACCAAACTGACAAAGGAGGAACAGCGCGACAAGCTCGAGAGCCTCATCGCCGAATTCCGTCTGCAGAAAGTGCGCAAAAATCTGGGTGACCAGCTCTCCGGCGGCGAACGCCGCCGCACCGAGATAGCCCGTTGTCTGGCAATCGACCCCAAGTTCATAATGCTCGACGAACCCTTCGCCGGCGTGGACCCCATAGCCGTGGAGGACATACAGACCATTGTCTATAAGCTCAAGGACAAGAATATAGGCATCCTCATCACCGACCATAACGCCCAGGAGACGCTCCGTATCACTGACCGTGCGTACCTCCTGTTCGAAGGACGCATACTCTTCCAGGGCACCTCGGAAGAGCTTGCAGAAAATCCGATAGTGCGCGAAAAATACCTCGGTCGCGATTTCGTGTTCTACCGCAAGCGCCTCGACGCTACCGATTAGGAATGCCGTTACGGCGCACGTAATTGCGGAAATCGCCGTAATCGCCCCCTAAAAAGAGGTTTATATCCACGTCGTGGGCAATGCCGGCGGCACGTCCGCCGTCGGTAAACTGCCAGAACTCGCAGTGGCGGAAACGGGGCCTCTGCCGGTAGTTGGCAATCCAGAAATCATAGTCGTCGTAGCCGTGACCGTGCAGATAGTCGCGGTAAAAGTAATCGTAAGTGTAGATAATAGGCTTGCAGCCATAGTGCTCCTCCACCACATCGAGCCACTCGCGCACGATGGCCATTATCCGGGTATGGTCGCGGCGCATCACCTCGCGGCGTATTTCCAGATCGAGCACCGGCGGCAGGTCGCCGGCTTCCAGGGGCGTGTGGCGGATGAAATACTCGGCCTGCTGCCTCCCGGTGGCGTTCTCGGTGATGTAATGGTATGCGCCGCGCACTATCCCGTGCTTCTTCGCCTCGCGGAACTGGCGGTCGAACTGCGGGTTGAGGCGACTGTTGCCCTGCGTGGACTTGACAAAGACGAAAAGCACAGGCTGCATGTAACGCCCGTTGCCCTTGCTCTTGCCGGCGGCGTCGGCCTTGAGGTAGAGGTCGTCCCAGTCGATGTTCTCCTGATATCGCGAAATATCGATGCCCATAACCACCTCGCCGGCCTCGAAGCGGCTGCCGCGCTGCTCCTTGAAGATGCCGCGCTCCCAGCGCCCGAACTGCATGGTGCCGTCGGCAAACTCCATGCGGCCGATGCCGTGTTTGTAACTCATGTCCCAGTTGCCGGCGTATACGTTGCCGTTGCGGTAACGGCAGATGCCGAAACCGTTCTGGCGTCCGTCGGTAACGCCGCCCGTATAGGTGTATGTGCCCGTCCGGAGTTCACCGTAGGTCACGCGCGGCGCACGCCGCGCGCTCATTGTCGCCAGCACCACAACCGCCGCCAGCAGCACAGCCGCCGCACGTCGCCAACTTCGTGTATTCTTCATGCCCCCAAAATTACAAAAACTTTCCCACACCGGCAAAAGCACAAAAAAAGAGACGCGGCTGTGAGGTCGCGTCTCTTGATATATGGATAGGGATAATTACTTCACTTCTTCGAAGTCTACGTCGGTGACGTGGTCATCGCCGCCGTTGTTCGGAGCGCCTGCACCTGCACCGGGGTTGAATCCTGCACCTGCCTGAGCACCTGCCTGGGCCTGAGCCTGGGCGTTGAGGATGTCCTGCTGGGCGGCGCCGAAGGTGGTTTCTATTTCCTTGACGGCGGCGTCGATGGCGCTGATGTCGCCGGCTTTGTGGGCTTCTTTGAGTTTGGCCACGGCAGCTTCGATGGCGGCACGCTTGTCGGCGGGTATCTTGTCGCCGAACTCGCCGAGCTGTTTCTCGGTCTGGTGGATGATGGCTTCGGCCTGATTCATCTTTTCGATGCGCTCTTTTTCTTTGGCGTCGGCGGCAGCGTTGGCGGCTGCTTCGTCCTTCATTCGTTTGATTTCAGCGTCGGTAAGACCGCTGGAGGCTTCGATGCGGATGCTCTGTTCCTTGCCGGTGGCCTTGTCTTTAGCGGATACGTTGAGTATGCCGTTGGCGTCGATCATGAAGGTGACTTCGATCTGAGGTATTCCGCGGGGTGCGGGAGCTATGCCGTCGAGGTGGAACTTGCCCAGAAGCTTGTCGTCTTTGGCGAGAGGACGTTCGCCCTGCAGCACGTTGATTTCCACGGAGGGCTGGTTGTCGGCGGCGGTGGAGAATACCTCGCTCTTTGTGGTAGGTATGGTTGTGTTAGCGGCGATGAGGGTCGTCATCACGCCGCCGAGGGTTTCGATACCTACGCTCAGGGGCACTACGTCGAGCAGGAGCACGTCCTTGACGTCGCCGGCGAGGACACCGCCCTGAATAGCGGCGCCGATGGCTACCACTTCGTCGGGGTTCACGCCTTTGGAGGGGGCTTTGCCGAAGAATTTCTCTACCACGGCCTGAACGGCGGGGATACGGGTGGAACCGCCAACGAGGATAACCTCGTCGATATCGGATGCTTTCATGCCGGCGTCGCGCAGGGCGTCTTCGCACGGCTTGATGGTTGCCTGGATGAGTTTGTCGGCAAGTGCCTCGAATTTGGCGCGTGTCAGTTCCTTTACCAGATGTTTGGGACCGGTAGCGGTGGCTGTGATGTAAGGCAGGTTGATTTCAGCTTTCTGAGCGCTGGAGAGCTCGATTTTTGCTTTCTCGGCGGCTTCTTTGAGGCGCTGGAGAGCCATGGCGTCCTGACGGAGATCCACGCCTTCCTCTTTGAGGAATTCGTCGGCGAGCCAGTCGATGATCACGTGGTCGAAGTCATCGCCGCCCAGATGGGTGTCGCCGTTGGTGCTCTTCACTTCGAAGACCCCGTCGCCAAGTTCGAGGATGGAGATATCGAAAGTACCGCCGCCGAGGTCGAATACGGCGATCTTGC
>JAGATX010000029.1 GCA_017621055.1 Muribaculaceae bacterium
TTCTTTGTTTTTATTGCCTTTTGCGCCGCCGCACCCTGCGGTGCGCGCGCCGGCTCCGAAGTGGCTGTGTCCTGCCAGGCTCGCTTATTGAGCTTTCTGTCGAAATTGACTTGAGTCGTCCGTTGTCCTCGCAGCCCCGCAGGGCCGCCCGGACAAGCAGTGCTCTTGTACTACTCTCAGTCTATTGTAATCGTTTCAATGTTCTCTTTATGGCTGCTTCCGGATTTGCTTTCCCCGAAAGCGAGTGCAAAGTTACACCACAAAATCCACCTGCGCAAATATTTTCGCGACTTTAACAGAATTTTAACATAGCCGGAACAAACAATAATAATAATGTAATTGTTGCGTGGCAAAAAGGCGCCGGGAGGGGTTGTATATGAAAAATTTTTTCTATTTTTGCAGAATATAGGCGCATTAACATACGCCGACCCACACCCGTCGATGCAAAATTACAAAAAAAATGAGCAAACTGCAACTATATATCGGCGAAAGCCTGCCGGCATACAAGGATGTTCTGAACGTGAATCCGAGTGTAGAGATCAAACGGTACATCGGCGACTATCGCCGTGCGCTCGATCTGGTGGAATACGACAAAGAGCAGAGCCACACGTTTTTCTACGTGAGCTATCTCAACGCCGGCTATCTTCTTGCCATTGTGGCGACGATATCGGGCAGCGACAGCAACCATCTTTCGGCGAGTGTATATATTCCTTATGACATTATCATTGCTGGCGACGAGCTTCACGACATGCTGGTATCTGCCGCCGAAATACTTCGCGGCGGCAAACTGGACAGCGAAAGTCTTGACAGCCTCCGCGATATCTTCTCGCACACTTATGCCGAAGACGACAGCTACGGCATGCGTGCCCCGTCGGAGGGTCACAACTACGGATATGTGAAATACGGCGGCTCGCATTATCCTACGTTGAAGGCCTATGCCGATCTTGGTTTCTATCTTCCTGAGTTTGCGCAATATGCAGGCATCCTGTTCGTTGAGGAGGACGACGAGGGGATAACAGGTTACCACGGCACGGACATGAGCGTGAACGAACTGCCGGCTCTCACCGTCGTGGAGCCTCCCGCCGAGGTGCCTCAAGGTTTTACGCCCCATATTTTCCGGCATCTGTTCAATGTGCCGTTTGTAGTTCCCAAAGATAAGGAAATCAGCATAGTATGGCGCCGTTCAGGATTCGAGAATATCGTTCAGAAGATAACGGTTGACGGTCCGGACTACACGATACCTGACATCGATGTGAGCGGCTCTACAAAAAGCATATCGCCGGTATCGTTCTACGTCACGGCGCAGGGCAATCAGGAGGTGCCTGAGGGAGTGAGCATCACCGTCAACGGCGTGCCTATCGACAAACCGGTGAATTTCGCGTTCAAAGAACTGTCGAACGCACAGGTTGAGATCACGGCCCCTGGCTATTTCCCTTATTCGGGGCGTCTGGATCTGGCGAGCACCACACAGGCGCTTGTGCAGATGCGGGAATTATACAAAGTATACCGTTTCGACCTGCCGGCCCATACTCCGGACCCCATCGACGCGCTCCATTTCACCATCCACAGCAAGCGACGCCTCGACAGTTCGCCAATCGAGGGCTATACAACCAGCGACGGTGCCATAACCGAGGGCGCCAACCGCTCGAATATGCTGGTTTATGTTGGCGGGCAGAGCCGCAAGAGCATGATAATAGCCCTGTGTACCTTTGTGGCGGGCGTACTCATCGGATTTTTCACCGGTTGGCTTTCGTTCCGCGAAGAAGTTAGCGAAAACGACGGCGAACTTGTGGCAGAAGTGAGCGCTGCGGCACCCGCCGCCGAGGCGGCAGCAGAAGTTGCCGAACAGCCGACATTGGCCGAAGCCCCTGCGCCGGCAACGCCGTCGGCAGCCGACGCGCCGACAGATTTCGACGCCACGGCCGCAAAAACCTATCTCGACAGCCATCAGGTCTGGCGCCGCAGCGAAATGGCGGAAATATCAGGGTTGGAAGGCCTTTTCGACGATATGAACAACTATAATTTCGAAAGGATAACGGGCTACTGGAACGAGCGACTGAGCGGTTCGCGCAGTTTCGACGCCCTGACGGCTGCCGTCCGCGGCTCGAGCACCAAGCGCGACCCTCGCACCGGCAACCATACGCCCACATACAACCACGAGGGCGACACGGCCATAAACTGGCGCGGATACACATACTGGATCGATCCTTAAAGTATTTACTATTACCAAAATATAAAGCATAAAACATAGAACATAAACCATGCAAAACCGAAACATTGTCCTCCTCGGCGTAGTGCTCACCTTGTGGGGCACTGCCTACGGCACCGGCGCTACCGGCACCACCATGGCCGGACGCTACGTTCAAACCGAATACATAAGCCCCAATATCATAAAAGTCAGCAACGCGCCGACCCCTGTCGACATCCCGGCGCCTCAGGTGGTGACAGACTACAGCGAGAGCGTGGCCGGCAGTCCTCTGCGAGTGCATCTCGACGGCGGCATTCTCAGCATCTTCGACAGCGCCAACGGCACGGTACTCCGCGATAACGGTGAACGCCCCACTGCCGACGGCAAATACCGTATCGACCTGATTACCAATAACCGGACGTCGTACTATGGCGGCGGTGAGCGAGGCCACAAACTCAATCTTCGCGGCGATACCCTCGTGAACTACAACCGCCAGAACTACGGCTACACCGGCAACGACCCGCGCATCAGCCAGATGAACATCACCATGCCGCTGATACTCAGTCCTCAAGGCTTTGCCATACTGTTCGATGACTTTGCGGCGTCGACCACCATTGCCGGCGACACCATAAGCTATATCACCGAGGCACCGGTGGCGGTAAGCTACTATTATATCGGGGGCGTCACCACTCTTGCGGAGCTCACTCGCGAAGTCACCAAGCTGACAGGGCGCCAACCCCTGCCGCCGCTTTGGGCAATGGGCTATATCACATCGAAATACGGCTATAAGACAGCCGACGAAGTCATGGCCGTTGCCGACACCTTCGCCACCAAAGGCTATCCTCTCGACGGCATGGTGCTGGATCTCTACTGGTTCGGCCGCGAGCAGGACATGGGTCGTCTGGAGTGGGACCGCACCAACTGGCCGGATCCCGCCGCCATGCTTGCAGCCCTCAAGGAGCGTAATATCAACATGATAACAGTCAGCGAGCCTTATGTGCTGCGCAACGGACTGGCACTCGACAACTTCAACACGCTGTCGGCCGCCGGCATGTTCGTCAACGACAGCACCGGCAACACCCACGACGTGACGATATGGGTTGGCGAAGGCGGCATGTTCGACGTGAGCAACCCGGCCACCCGCCAATGGCTGCGCAACCGCTACAAACAGCTCACCGATACCGGTGTGGAAGGCTGGTGGGGCGATCTTGGCGAACCCGAAGTACACCCCGAGAGCGGCTACCACGCCAACGGACTGACGGCACGGCAATACCACAACCGCTACGGCAATGACTGGAGCAGCATAATATCGGAACTTTACGCCGAGCAGTACCCCGACCGGCGGTTGATGACCCTCATGCGCGGAGGCACCACCGGTCTGCAGCGTCACAGCGTATTCCCGTGGAGCACCGACGTATCGCGTTCATGGGGCGGTCTGGAACCGCAGGTGCGCATCATGCTCAATTCGGGTCTGAGCGGTCTTGGCTACATGAGCAGCGATCTTGGCGGCTTCGCCGTCGACGAGGCCAATCCCTACATGCCCGAGCTGTATGTGCGCTGGGTGGAGATGGGACTGTTCAGCCCGGTGTTCCGCACGCATGCCCAGCAGTATGCCGAACCCTACCACTATCCTCAGTACGAGGACATCCTCCTTGCCCTGGTGAAGGAGCGCTACCGGTGGCTGCCGTACAACTACACCCTGGCGTATCTCAACGCTACCGAGGGAGCACCACTGGTCCGGCCGCTGGACTTTGACCGTGCCGGCCGCGGCGACTACGACAATATCAGCGACGAATACCTGTGGGGGCCGTCGGTGCTTGTCGCGCCGGTGATGGCCGAGAGCGCCGTGACGCGCAACATAGTGTTCCCTGCCGGTTCCGACTGGGTGGATATGTACGCACCCACAACCATGTACAGCGGCGGCAGCGAGCGTGCCGACTACCCTGCACCCCTGAGCAAGATACCGCACTTCGCGCGCAACGGTTCCTACATAGCCCTTGCCGACTATTCCATGAGCAGCACAGCCGACTACCGCAACGACCTCTTTACCGTTCATCACTATAACCACGGCAACGCCATAGGGACTGGATTGCTCTACACCGACGACTACACCCCGCGCTCGCTGTCGACGGGTCACTATGTGACTCTTGAATTCACCGGCAACAACGATGGTGCGACAACCGTCACCACGGTGAGCCGCACGGGCGGCGACGTGGCATGGGGTCCGCAGACCATGACCTTGACATTCAATGAGTACAGCAACCGTGCGGCGCGGACGGTGAGTGTGGACGGCACCAACGTAAGCCATAGCTACGACGCCGCCACCGGCTGTAATACCTTCGAGGTTATCCTCCATAAATCCAACGATTACAGAACGAACATAAAGATAGAATACTGACCATGTTTTCCGGAATAGTAGAAGAGGCGGCACAAGTAGTCGACGTACGGCGCCACGACTCCAACATAGACCTGATAATCCGCAGCAGTTTCGGCGCGGAACTGGCCATCGACCAAAGCGTGGCGCACAATGGCGTATGCCTCACCGTGGTGGAGAACTACGGCGACGGCACATACCGCGTGACGGCAATACGCGAAACCCTCGACCGCTCTAATCTGGGGCTGTTGCAGGCCGGCGATGTTGTAAATCTTGAGCGGAGTCTGCGTCTGGACGAACGTCTGGACGGCCACATCGTGCAAGGACACGTCGACACCGTTGCCGAATGCACGGCCATCAGCGATGCCGACGGCAGCAAATACTTCACCTTCCGCTACGATGTTCCTGTCGACCTTGCCCGAAAAGGTTACATGACGGTGGAAAAAGGGTCGGTCACGGTCAACGGCGTGAGCCTGACAGTATGCGACAGCACTGCCGACAGCTTCCGCGTGGCCATCATCCCCTACACGATGGAGCACACCAATTTCCACACATTTAAGGTGGGCACCAAAGTGAACATCGAATTCGACATACTGGGCAAATACATAGCCCGCATCGCCGAGTTCAACGGCAGATAAGGGCTCGGCGTGGTTCCCGGCTGACGATGGAGAAACTGCTTCAGTATGTATGGGCACACCGTCTGTGGGCGCCGTCGGAAATGCGCACCACCGACGGTGAGCATGTCGACATCATCGATCAGGGGACGCTCAATAGCGTCAGCGGTCCCGATTTCTTCAACGCCAAGGTGAAAATCGGCGACAAGATGTGGGCAGGCGACGTTGAGATCCACGTGCGCGCCTCGGACTGGTACCGCCACAACCATGAGAGCGACAGCAGCTACGACAGTGTGGTGCTCCATGTAGTTCACCGGTCGGACGCCGATGTTTTCCGCACCAACGGCGAAAAAATACCGCAGATAGAACTGCCGTGCGCCCATGATTTCAATATCCGCTACCGCGACCTTGTCGACAACCCCCTTGCCGAACTCAAATGCGGCGCTGAACTGGCGCTGATGGACGGCATCTATCTGGCCGACTGGCTGGAAACCCTCGGCATCGGGCGGCTGCAACGCAAGGCCATGCAGGTTGCCACCCTCGCCGGAAAATCGTACAGCGACTGGAGCAGCGCAATCTATGTTGTTCTTGCCCGCGCCCTGGGTTTCGGCGTCAATGCCGAGCCGTTCGAACGTCTGGCGCAGGCGGTGCCGCTGCGCTGCCTGCGGCGCCACACCGACAGCCCTCCAACCATCGAGGGGTTGCTGTTCGGCACGGCGGGTTTTCTCAGTGACCCCGCTCTTGTCCACAAAGACCCCTATATCGACAGGATGATAGAGGAATACCAGTTTTTCAGCAAGAAATACGGAATCGACGAGCTCCGCAACGCGGGGTGGCGCTTCGGCACACGACCCACCAACATGCCATACCGGCGCATAGCCACCCTCGCCGCAATGATATGCGACGGCTTCCCCGCCGGCCACCGGCTGCTGAGTGCCGCCAACGCCGAGGAAGCCCGCAAAATATTCCAATTCGACATCATGGGTTTCTGGAGCCGCCGCTACACCTTCGACAAACCAACGGCCCGCAGCCCGCGGGCGCTGAGCGACGGCTCTATAAACACGCTGCTGATAAACGTAGCGGCCCCCGCACAGTATGCCTACGACAATCTCTATCTTCGCGGCGAAAACTGCCGCGCCTTCGAGTTGCTGCAGTCATTGCCGCCCGAGGACAACAGTATAACGCGCCTGTTCGAACGTGCCGGTGTGAAATGCCGCGATGCCTTCACCAGCCAGGCTCTGATAGAGCTGAGGCGCAACTACTGCGAGCCCCGCAAGTGCCTGTACTGCCGCATAGGCCACAAAATCCTTGCCCGGCGCCGCAAACCATGACTGATGTTCAATAAAACGTCTTTGTTCAATTCCAATGAACAAACGCGCTTTATTGAACAAAAGAGTTCTTCCGGTTATTCTTTTGTGCCGTAAGCGAGGTCGCCGGCATCGCCAAGACCGGGAACGATGTAGCTGTGAGCGTTGATTTTATCGTCAATAACGCCCACCCACAGCTCGGCATCGTCAGGCAGGACGCCCGCCATATAGTCGACGGCATGGCGTGACGCTATCACTGAAGCTATGTGTACCTTGGCGGGTTTGCCCTTGGTGAGGAGTGCCTTGTAGCTGAGTTCCATGCTTGCGCCTGTAGCGAGCATTGGGTCGCAAAGCACAAGAGTCTTGCCGTCAAGGCGGGGCGAGGCCAGGTACTCTATGCAGATGTCGAAATTTTCCTTTTCCTTATATTTACGGTATGCCGACACAAAAGCATTCTCGGCATTGTCAAAATAGCGGAGAAAACCCTGGTGGAAGGGTACGCCGGCACGGAAAATGGTGGCGAGAACAAGTTTTTCGTCGATAACGGGGCATGAGGCGTCGACACCGAGAGGTGTGCGCACCTTTTCGTCCTTGTATTTGAGAGTTTTGCTCAGTTCATAGGCCATAATCTCGCCTACGCGCTCAAGATTACGGCGGAACCGCAGACGGTCGTTCTGTATTGTTACGGAGCGCATCTCTGCCAGATATTGGCTCACCAGCGAGGGTGTTGTTGCAAAGTTATGTACTTTCATTGTCGATAGGGATTTGTATTTACAACGTAAGTTTGAGTGCTATTGTTATATCAGGACCGTCAAAGGAGATGCCTCGCGGCGCGGAAGCACCTGGATTGCGATACGGGGGTCGTCGGCGGCGACAATGTCTGCTGTAACCCTGACGTCGGCGTCGGCGAGGGCGTCGCGCACGGCGGTGAGTGCGGTAGAGGGGGTATTGTTCTCGTCGCTGAGATGGCACAGGAATATACGTTGGAGCAAACCGTTCTTTGCCACGGCGGCCACATAGCGCGCGGTATCTGCATTGTCGAGGTGTCCGGATGTCGAGGCTATGCGAGCTTTGAGGCGCTCGGTGTAGGGGCCTTTGCGGAGCATTTCCGCATCGTAGTTAGACTCTATCATCAGATGCCGGCACTGACGGATATAGTGGTCGGCACGCGTGGTTATTGTGCCGGTATCGGTATTCACAACGAACGACGTCCCGGCGCCGGCGATGAAGAAACCAACATTGTCGGTGCCGTCGTGGCTGGTTTCAAAGGGAGTGATTTCGAGGCCGGCGGTCTTGAAAGTAAATTCCTTGAAGATAGGCTGATGATAGTCGGCAATGCGTCGGCTGATACTGTGGCGGCGAAGTATGCCCTCGAGAGTACGCGGCGTGGCGAACAGCCGCATATGCTTGTTATATCGGAGGATGGCATATGCATATTTCACATGATCGCCATGGTCGTGGGTTAGGATGATGCCGCTTATGGTTGAGATTTTTATGGAGTTACGTGCCAGCTGTTCAAGCACATACTTGCTGTCGACGCCGGCGTCGATGAGAACTCCGCCAGAAGGAGTGCCCACATACGCACAGTTTCCGGAACTTCCGGAACCGAAACTCATGAAGGCGAGTCGCTCGGGACGGGAGGCATCGGCAGGAGGCGTCAGCGGTGCCTCGTCGGCATCGGTGATATCGAAGAGCCCGGGATGGTCGCTCATGTAATCTTGGCGGGTTCGCCGGCGCCGTCGGCTCATCATGCTCATGCGAAAAGTAAGAAAATTGCCGGTATTTTGCCGATATTAATATCTGCAGCCTTCCACTGCGCCACGTCCATGGTGCGCACGCGCTGGTCGGAGCCGGTCAGACCGGAGGCCACGCACAGTTTGAAGTCGCCGGGGAAATTGCGGCATATATCGGCCACCATACGGTCGTTGCGGTACGGAGTCTCTATGAAAATCTGTGTGGCGCGCCGGCGCCGTATGTCGCGTTCCATATCCCGGAATACAGCGGCGCGCGCTGCACCGTCGATGGGCAGATAGCCCAGAAAGGTGAATTGCTGGCCGTTGAAACCTGAAGCCATGAGCGCCAGCATTATCGAAGAGGGGCCTACCAACGGCACCACCTCAATGCCGGCTCGGTGGGCGGCGGACACGATATCGGCACCGGGATCTGCTACTGCCGGGCAGCCGGCTTCGCTGATGACGCCGATGTCGAAACCGCTGCGTGCGGGCATGAGCATGCGGTCGACGTCGTCGGCGCCGCTGTGTTCGTTGAGTACTTCGAAGCTGAGGCTGTCGATGTCGATGTTCCTGTCGCAGCTCTTGAGAAAACGGCGGGCGGTGCGCAGCTCCTCGACCACGAAGTATTTCACCTTTGCTATCAGCTCGATATTATATCGTGGAAGCACCTGCCATGCCGGAGTATCGGCAAGGAGCGACGGGAAAAGAAACAGCCTGCCCTTTTTAACGGTTTCCGTTTGCATGGCGGTGAAAAATGAGCGAGTTTGTGCCGGAGGGGCTGACCTTGAGGGTCACCGTCGCGGACTCTATGAGCGGAATGTTGTGAGGCACATGACCTACCGGAGCATTGAATGCTACCGGGAACTTGTATGGCGCCACGGCATCGCGTATCATCGTTTCCATATCGGCATAATTCTCGTCGGGGTGATATTCGGTGAACTGACCCACCACAAGACCGCCCAAAGCAGGCAGCACACCGCTGAGTTTGAGCTGATAGAGTATCCGCTCCACCTTATATATAGGTTCCGCCACATCTTCGATAAACAGAATTGTGCCGGGACGGATAATATCGTAAGGCGTGCTAATGAGCTCGGCGAGTACGGCGAGATTTCCGCCGAGAAGTCTCCCGGCGGCTATGCCGTGGCGGTCGTAGGTATGCGCCGGGAAGGTATAGCATGGTGTATCTCCTCCGAGTATATCTATCAGTGATGCAGTGTCGGGGTCGTCGGTGCCGAGCATGATCTGTGCTGCCATGGGCGAATGGATGCTGGCGATATCGTTGGCCGCCATCAGGGCATGGAGAGCCGATATATCCGAGAAACCTATCACCCATTTGGGGTCGTCGCGCAAGGGCAGCTGGGCGAGGCGGTCGAGGATGTGCACGGCGCCATATCCGCCGCGCGAGCAGAGGATTGCGCGGGTATCAGGGTCTGTGAGTGCCGCAGCCATATCATCGTAGCGCTCGGCGGCAGTACCGCTGAAATGGCCGTTGCGTCCGAGCACGTGGGGCATGACCTCCACGCGATAACCCAGATTCTCGAGGACGGCGCGGGCGCCTTCCACCTTTTCGGCATCTACGGGGCCGGCGGGCGACACTATGCTTATTTTGTCGCCCTGCACCAGCGCGCGCGGGTAAAGTATTTCTCTATCCATTGTTTCTAAGTTTACTGTAAAACGTCCACATTGCCACGGCAGCCGATACCGCCACATTGAGCGAATGTTTTGTTCCGCTCTGGGGTATTTCGATGGCCTGGGGACAGGCGTCGACCACACGCTGGTCCACACCGTCGACCTCGTTGCCGACAACTATGGCATACCGGCCATCAGGATGAATTTCGTAGCAGTCGAGCGGCGTGCTGTCGTGTACCAGTTCGAGGGCCGCGACGGTATATCCTCCGGCCTTTAATTCTTCCACGGCGGTGAGAGCGTCCGTACAATACGACCATGCCACGCTGTCTTCGGCGCCAAGTGCCGTTTTGTGTATTTCAGGCGACGGCGGGCAGGCCGTTATGCCGCACAGCACCAGCCGCTCGACGGCAAAACCGTCGGCGCTGCGGAATATGGAACCTATATTGTTCAGCGAACGTATATTGTCCAGCACGACGACAAGGGGAATTTTGCGCCGACGGCGGAATTCCTCCACGCTGACGCGATCCATTTCCCATATGGTTTTCTTAAGACTCATACGCAATGCTCTATTTTTCCACAAAGATACCTATAATTTCTGATATCGCTGAGCCCCACGATATGTTATTTTTCAAGAAGTTTTTCTTAACTTTGTGCACAAATCCTTTTTATCTCACAAGAAGACCCTGAAATCACCATGAAACACATTTATCTTACAACACTTGCGCTTCTGACAGCGCTCGGTGCCCTTGCACAGCCACAGCTGGTAGGTCATCGCGGCAGCGGCTATGGCGTGGAGAGCACCGAAGAGGCCTTCCGCCGCGGTGCCGAACTGGGATACGTATGGGTAGAATCGGACCTTAAGGTCACCGGCGACAAACAGTTTGTTCTGAGTCACGACGACGATACCAAGCGCCTTGGAGGCACTCTGACCATCGCCACCTCCACGCTGGCACAGCTGCAGGCCGAAACACTTACGCAGAAACGTAGCGGCGTGACATACACCGGCAAACTGATGTCGCTGCCCGAATGGCTGGCTCTCTGCGACGAACTCGGCCAGAAACCGCTCATTGAACTTAAATGGGCCACAGGGGTGAACAACAACGACTGCTCCAACATACCTCTGCTGATCAGCACCATCGAACAGGCCGGATACCGCGACAAATGCATAATCATGACGTCCATGAAAAAGTGCCTGGAATATATCCGCACCAATTACCCCGATATCGAGCTGCAATTCCTCACCGGCCAGTACTGGAGCAACCACTTCGACTGGTGCGTGACCCACGGTATCGACGCCGACATACAGGCCGGATATTTTGAGCAGAGTACCGTGGAACGCTTTCATAATGCGGGTCTGAAAGTCAACATGTGGACCACCAACGACCTCTCGGGCTACCGCAAATATGCAGGATGGGGATGCGACTTCATCACCACCGACCGTCTGGACGCCAACAACCTGCCTGAAATAGTACCGCC
The DNA here is from genome assembly GCA_017621055.1 of Muribaculaceae bacterium. Taxonomy (GTDB): domain Bacteria; phylum Bacteroidota; class Bacteroidia; order Bacteroidales; family Muribaculaceae; genus CAG-873. The sequence continues at coordinate 11,322 of JAGATX010000029.1, forward strand.
GCCAACCTACCCCGAGCCAGGCGAGGTAGACATCGTGTTCGAACGGCTGTGGATTAAATCTACCACCACAGGCGACGCTCCGGAACATATAGACGGCACCAACGCCCAGCAGGGCACGGCAGTGAACGGCATTTTCTATGTCAACGACTGCGCCGACAGACTCATCTACACATTTACCGACGGTATATGCACAGGCAGCATGCCCGGCGGCGCCGGATGGGGTTGCTGCCGCGACGATGCCGGCAACATCATTGTGCGCGACGACAAACTCTCCGGCACCGAGCACTCATTCATAATCTATCCTTCCGGAGCCACCGCCGCCCAGCCCGGCGAACCCGTGCGTCTCACCGTAGAGGTGCCCGTTGCCGGTCAGACCAACTTTATCAGTGCCGCCGGCAATGTTTTAGGCTCCGAGGGCGGCTATATCTATCTTTATCCCCGCGACAAACGCCTGGTAAACCTCATCCACCTCGCCGGCGGCGCAATTGAAAGCGTAAATCAGTCGGCCGAACTGGAAATCATGGGTTCCGCCGCCGGATATGTCATTCCTACAGCCAACAAGGCCACCGACTGGTATTATCAGGTGCGCAACAAGGGAATCTATTTCTACCGGGGCGCCGTGAGCGATGATTTTTCTGTCGGCAATTCGTCGACAACGGCACCGGCACGCAACAGCACCGGTGGCGCCGCCTTCTTCACCATCAACGACAACCGCATATTCATCCATAATTCGGGAGCCAACTATATGGGCGGCTTCACCGTGCGCAATATCTCCACCGACGCCGTTATTGCCAACGTGGAGCCTATCGGCGCCCTCGGCTACGAGACAGGAGGCAACTATTCCACCTTTAACTGGCTTATCGCCGAGGAGACGGCACCACAGGAATTCACCATCTATCAATATTGCCCTGCCAACGGCATGGCAGCCTACCGGCTCTATAACCGTCTTGCCGGTGTTACCAATGTCAGCGTCGGAGCCGCCCCCTCATGCCGGATTGAAGGCACAACCCTCCGGATCAGCGGCGTGGACACCACTGTTCCAGTCACTGTCTACTCTCTCACGGGAACTGCCGCCGCCTATGGCACCGCTTCCGCCACCGACCTCGGCAGCATCGCTCCCGGCATATACATTGCCCGCGCCGGCAACAATGCATTCAAGATAGCAATCCGATAAATCAACCATCATTTGGTACAACTCCGTCACCGCGCCGTGGCGGAGTTTTTTAGTATCTACATTGATGTAGAAAACATGTTGATAACCGTCGATATTCCTCACAAAAGAATTTGAAAACTAAATTTGGAAAGAGCTACCAATTGCATTATACAACCACCGCTTCCATAAATGCAAGGTTTTGCCCGTCAAAGTTATCGGCCGGTTATAATCGGTGTAACCTACATTGTCAACGGTGTTATCAACACCTCAAAGTTATTAAAATATCGACAATAAACATTATCAACACAATGTAGATAACCGAGATATTATATTAATTTTCAATAGCATACAATGTAGATAAAGTGTAGATAGCCGAATATCTCAATTCAATAACCAAAAAGTCAAGTATTTTGGAAGAAACTTATCGATATTATCTACACCCATTATTATTACTCTTAAATTCTTTATGTGATTAAATTTTTTTTTAAAACTAAAACCCATAAAAATAAAGAGTGTTGATAAACCGCCGGAAAAGTTCATAAAAAACCTCGGCGGCCCGTTGAGGCATGCCGAGGTTACAAACAATTCCGTATATCTTTCGGGGCCGTCGCGGCCGCTTAAATTTTCTGTTGCAAAATTACAGAAAGGTGCAGGTTCGGGCAATACCGCCGAAAGAGTATTTTTTCAACGCCCTCGCAGGAGGTTGTTGTATCGGTCGGTGTCGTTGATAAGGCGCAGGGCCTCGCCGTAGTCTTTGTTCAGGGGGCTGAGGGCACGGAAATATGAGCCTTTTTCATATAGGTCGCGGCTCATCAGGCCTTTTATGGCGCCTTTTATCAATGGAGCAGACCGATCCCACATCTGCTGGTTGAATTCTATGCCTTTTTCAGTGGCGTTGTCGATAAGCTGCTGCGTCAGTGCCGTGTCAGGTTCGAAATCGGCAAGGAAGGCATCGGCATCGGGATATTGCGCCAGAAGTGCCGCGCGGTTTGCATCCACATAGTTTATGACAGTGCGGTTGATGAGTCCTTTTGCCACGATGTCGCGGTAGTAGGTGGAATAATAGGAGGTGTCGGCCGGAACAAATACATCGGGGATGATACCTCCGCCACCATAGACGGGGCGGTGATTGTTGAGGGTGTGATAAAGCAGCGAATCGGGGCGTGCTATCGAATCGGCGCTCCACAGCTCGCCGGCAGTGTAGCGTTGGTACACTTCGCGCTGATAGTCTTCGGAGTGGCCGCGGTCGTAGTGTTTCTGAATGCAGCGGCCCGAGGGTGTGTAGTATCGCGATACTGTGAGACGTATCATCGAGCCGTCCGGGAAGGGGAAGGGCCGTTGCACGAGGCCCTTGCCGAAGGTACGGCGTCCGACGATGAGGCCGCGGTCGTTATCCTGAATGGCGCCGGCGAAAATCTCGGCGGCGGAGGCCGAGTACTGGTTTGCTATCACCACTATCCTGCCGGTGAAATCGCCCTCGGTGGGAGTGACGTACTGCTGGGGCTGTACGCGCCGTCCTGCCGTGCTTACCACAGGAGTGCCGGCAGGCAGAAATTCAGATGCCAGTTCGAAAGCTGAGCCAAGATATCCGCCGCCGTTATCGCTGAGGTCTATGATAAGATTGCGCATGCCCTGTTGTTTGAGCGAGGCTATGGCATCGGCGGCTTCGCGGGCTGTTTCCTCGGCGAAGCGGGTAATGCGGATGTAGCCCGTCACGGAGTCGGCCATGAAAATCTCATCGACACTATAGACGGGAATATCGTCGCGCACGACGGTGAAGTCTATTATTTCGTCGCCACGTTTTACCTTCAGGTCTACCGACGATCCTTTGGGGCCGCGCAGAACTTTCTTGACATTGTTAGTGGGCATGCGCACGCCGGCTATCACAGTGTCGTTGGCACTGAGAATGCGGTCGCCGGGCAGAATGCCCACGCGCTCGGAAGGACCGCCGGCTGTGGGCTGTATTACATAGACGGTATCCTCGAGCATATTGAACTGAATGCCTATGCCGCTGAATTTGCCGTCGAGAGGCTCTGTAAATTCGGCGGTTTCGGTGGATGTTGTGTATGCCGAATGGGGGTCGAGGGTGCGCAACATGGCGCGTATGGCCTCGTCGACAAGAGTGTCGTTATCGACAGTCTCAACATAGTAGTTGTCGATAATTGCGGCGGCGGTGCGCAGTTTTCGGTCGGGGCTGATGGCACCGGTTTCTGTCGACGACGTTATGCCGTTGTTGGCTGTCGAGGCATTCGAACCGCTGCGGCGCGCATCGGCATTGAAAGCCACGCTTCCTAAGACAGTGGCGCCGATAAGTATTGTCAGCAGGTGTTTCTTCATTTCTATATAATGTACAGTTTTTTATACTTTGTGAGGCAGGAATGCCGATACATCGGCGCCGTATCTCTGCAGTTCGCGCACCAGCGACGCCGAGACGGCGGCAAGGTCTGGGCGGCTGAAGAGTATCACGGTATCGATACCTGCCAGACGCATGTTCACGTCGGCCATATCGCGCTCATATTCGAAGTCGCGGACCGAGCGCACGCCGCGCAGCAGCGCCATGGCGCCGGCGGCACGTGCGAAATCAACAGTGAGACCGGTGTATGCGGCGACACTCACGCGGGGCTCGTCGGCATAGAGTTGTTCTATGGCGGCTACGGCGCTGCCGCTACGGTGCCGGTCGGCTTTTTCGGCGTTGACGCCCACGGCGACGATTATTCTGTCGAACAGCGCAAGACCCCGGCTCACTATGTCGGCATGGCCGACGGTGAAGGGGTCGAAGCTGCCGGCATAGACAGCAATGCGACACTCAGCCGCGGTCGATTTCCCTGTCATCTTCTATTACAAGATTATCTATGATAAAGTTCTGGCGCTCCATGGTGTTTTTGCCCATGTAGAATTCGAGGACCTCGTCTACGCCGTCGTCTTTGCGGAGGCTCACGCGGTCCACTCTCATCTCCGGGCCTATGAAAGCGCGGAATTCATCATGCGAAATTTCACCCAGACCTTTGAAACGTGTAATCTCGGCATGGTCGCCGAAGCGGTGGATGGCCGCCACTCGTTCCTCATCATTATAGCAATAAACGGTATCGTCGGCCGGTGCCTTGCCCTTGCCGCGACGCATGGTCTTGCCGTTGCGAACGCGGAATAGAGGTGTCTGAAGCACGTAGACGTGGCCCTTCTTTATCAGATCCGGGAAGTACTGAAGGAAGAAGGTGAGCATGAGCAGGCGTATGTGCATTCCGTCCACATCGGCATCGGTGGCGATGATAACGTTGTTGTACCGCAACCCGTCGATACTGTCCTCGATGTTGAGGGCGGCCTGCAGCAGCGAGAATTCCTCGTTGGTGTAGAGTTCTTTTTTCGAGGCACCGTAACTGTTGAGGGGCTTGCCGCGCAGTTTGAATACTGCCTGCGTCTCAACGTCGCGTGCTTTTTCGATAGAGCCGCCGGCGGAGTCGCCCTCGACGATAAAGATGCTCGAAGCAAGTTTTTTCTCCTCGTTGCCGCGGGTATCATTGAGGTGCACGCGGCAGTCGTTGAGCTTGCGGTTATAAAGGCTGACCTTTTTAGCCGTTTCGCGGGCTTTTTTTGCAACGCCGGCCACTTCGCGGCGGTCGCGCTCGCTTTTCTGTATCTTCTGGAGCATCACGTCGGCCAGCGGCAGATCGCGGTGCAGGTAGTTGTCGAGTTCTTTCTTGACGAAGTCACCGATGTATTTAGCTATCGATGGTCCGTCGTCGCCCATGTCGCGCGAATTGAGCTTTGTCTTTGTCTGACTGTCGAAAACGGGGTTGGAAACTGATATTGACACAGCCCCCACCATACCGTTGCGAATGTCCGAAAACTCGAAATTGCGACCGAAATACTCCTTGATGGTACGCGACACCGCTTCCTTGAAGGCGCTCTGGTGAGTACCGCCCTGAGGAGTGTACTGGCCGTTGACAAACGAATAGAATTCCTCGCCGTACTGGTCGGTGTGCGTCAGGGCCATCTCTATATCCTTACCTTTGAGATGGATGATGTCGTAGAGCGGTTTCGACGACATACGTTGTGCCAGCAGATCCTTCAGGCCGTTGCGGCTGATATGGCGCACTCCGTTGAGAACGATGGCAAGACCGGTGTGGAGGTAGGTATAGTTCTTAATAAGCGGCAATATGTGGTCGTCGAGGAAACGATAGCCTTTGAAAAGCGATGCATCGGGGGTGAAGCGCACAAGGGTGCCGTCCGGAGCATCGGTATCCTTTATATCATCATCTTCCACAAGAATGCCTTCGCTGAAGAGAGCGCGCCGAGAGCGACCGCCGCGATAGGATATTATCTCCATAGCCGACGACAGGGCGTTGACGGCCTTGATGCCCACGCCGTTGAGACCCACGGTCTTGGCAAAAGCGCCTTCGCGGTATTTGCCGCCGGTATTGATTTTGGACGCCACATCGACAACGCTGCCAAGAGGGATGCCGCGTCCATAGTCGCGCACGGTGACATTGCCCCCGACGATATCGGTATCGACAGTGACATCAATCTGGTGGCCGTGACCCATGATGAATTCATCGAGCGAATTGTCCATCACCTCTTTGAGAAGCACATAAATACCGTCGTCGGCATCGTCGCCGTTGCCGAGTTTACCGATATACATGCCGGGGCGAAGACGGATATGCTCTCGCCAGTCCAGACTTTCGATGTCCTCTTCGGTATATTCGGGTGCTGGCGCCGCTGTGGGTTCGTCGGGTTCGGTGATGCTGAATAAGTCGCTCATAATGGTGATGATTTTGTGCGTTTCTACAAAAGTACAAAAAAATAACCTAACTGCAACTCAACACGTGCTAAAACACCTTAAAAGCCCACTTTCCGACAGGATACGGCGGCAGTTTCAGCGTTTGCGGATAATTGTGAGGCCGTCGCGCACCGGTATGATAACCTTTTCCACGCGGGTGTCGGCAGCGACGAGGTCGTTGAATTGGCGGATGCCTTCCGTCTGGGCGTCGGCGGCGGTATCTGCCAGCACTTTGTCGCTCCAGAGCGTGTTGTCGGCTATTATGTAGCTTCCGGAGGGCATAGCGTCGACGAGCAGGCGGTAGTACCGGCAGTATCGGCGTTTGTTGGCGTCGATAAATGCCATGTCGAAAGGAGCACCCCCGCTCAGCAACGTCGGAAGCACCTCTTCGGCATCGCCGATATGCAGCGTGATGTCGCTCCCGCGTGGCGAGGCGGCCAGGGTGGCCGACAGCTCGTCGGCATAGTCGCCGTCGACCTCTATGGTATCTATATGACAGCCGCAGGGCATGGCTCCGGCCATGCTCAGGGTGGAGTAGCCGGTGAATGTACCCAGTTCCACAATGCGTTTGGGGGCTATCATGCGTGTGAGCATGGCCAGCAGACGACCCTGGGCGTGGTCGCTGCACATGCGCGGGTACAGGCGCGTGAGGTGTGTGTGCCGGTAAAGTGCGGCGAGTTCCGGAGGCTCGGCGTCGATGTGGGCGGATATGTAGTCGTCGAGTTCCATCACAGTACAAAGCACATGTAGGCCACTGCGGCGTGGGTCAACCACATCAGAGTCAGCAGTATCCATGCCAGTGCCGCGCGGGTGGGATAGCATTTCCATGCACACCAGGCGCTGAGCAGCACATAGAATGGATACAGCCACAGCAACGTACGGTATTCTCCACCGGGGGGAGTGCCCGTGAGCAGCCACGGGAACATCAGCACCGGCAGGGCGCTGACGATATCGGCGATTTTAAATCCCGTAGGAATAGGGTTTTCGGGCAGATAGTCCTCGCTCATTTCTTTTTGTTTTTCTCTTCCAGATAAGCCTCGACGGTGAGACGCACGCCCTCTTCAAGGGGAAAACGGCACGTGAAACCGAAATCGCGCTCGGCGTCGGCAACGCTGCACGTCCAGTTGCGCTGACGCATGATTTTGAATTTGTCGCGGTTCAGGGTGCTGGGCTTGAGGGTGAGCACACCCCATTTTTCGGCAATCACGGAAGCAAGGTACACCGTCCACATAGGCAGGCGCAGCGGCACCACCATACGTCCTCCCAAAGCCTTGGCGACGATGGCGCGGAATTCTTTCTGGGAGTACGCCCTCGGCTCGCTGATGATGTATTTTTTGTGCACTGTATTTGGCGAGGCTATGGCGTCGAACATGGCGCACACAAGGTCTTCGACGTATATGAAGGTGAGCATCTGCCTGCGCAAGCCCACACCGAAATCGAAGTGGGAATCGATGCTCTTTATCATCATCAGATAGTCCTTTTCATGAGGACCGTACACGCCCGTGGGACGGAAAATTATCCAGTTCAGCCATGTGCAGGTACCTAAGAAGGTCTCGGCCTTGATTTTGGAAAGGCCGTAGCGGGTGTTTGGCTCCGGCACGGTGTCGCTGTCGAGCGGCGTGTAGTTCTTCTCGTCGCCGGGGCCGAGGGCACTCAGCGAACTCATGAACAGAAAGCGCTCCGGCAGGCAGTCTATTTCATGGATAGTCTCCACGAAATCACGCAGATATTCGTAGTTTATATGGTTGAAATCGCGGAAGTTGGCGCATTTTGTGGCACCGAGATTATAGATAATGTAATCCCAGCGTCCCGACACCGGACGGGCACCCTCCAGAATGGTCTCCATGGCTTCGGGATCGTCGTAGTCGAGTTCCACGAAGTGCAGACGCTTGTCGGTGAGATAGCGGCGCGAGGTGGTGGCGCGCACGGCGGCATAGACATCGTAGCCGCGGCGAAGGCCCTCGGCAGCTATGAAACCGCCGATAAATCCGCCCGCACCTACTACCAGCAGTGTTTTTTTATCACTCATAACTTGCTTTCATTGCTTACTTCAGGCACAACCGCACACGTCGTACAGCCATGCCCTTATACGCCGCAAAGTTAATAAATTCTCAGCGTTAATAATTGATTTCAGAACCAAAGTTTACTATATTTGCAAAATCAGAGTGCTCAGAGCATGAAATCGAGAATGGCCTTATTGTACGAGGCCATGGTGGATTTTGCAAAGGCTTCGGCGCTGAAGCGGCGCACGTGTGCGCGGCCGCGCCGCGCCAGCTGGTCGTGGAAGATGGTATCGTCGATAATATGCTCTGCTGCAAGGGAGTAAGCGGCGACATCGTCGGAATTTATATATACTGCGCCATCGCCGCCGGCCTCTTCCAGACATGAGCCCGTGCACGCTATCACGGGCGTGCCGGCCGTGAGCGACTCCACCACCGGCAGACCGAAGCCCTCGTAGCGCGAGGTGTAGGAACTCACCGCCGCCAGGCTGTAGAGCGCCGGCAGGTCGGCCAGCGGCACTCCTTCGAGACGAATTATTCTGTCGGCGACGGCTAATGCGGCGGCGCGACGCTCAATCTCGCCGAGGTATTGGCGGTTTGCGCCGCCGACAATCACAAGGCAGACCGTTTTGGGCAGCCGGGCGAGGGCCTCTACGGCCAACAGCTGGTTCTTGCGGGGCGACACCGTGCCTACCGAGAGAATGAATGTCTGTGGCAGCTTGTAGCGCTCGCGCACCTGCTGCCGTCTGACGGTGCTGATATCAAGGCTGAAAACGGGGTCGATGCCCTGATAGATTACGTCTATTTTCGCGGGGTCGATGTCGTAGTCCGCTATGATGTCGCGGCGCGTGCACTCGCTTATGGCTATCACGCGCGTGGCGTTGCGAGCCGAGCGTCCGTACTTGAAGTCATAGATTTTGCGGTCGATGGCGTTATAGTCGGCCGGATAGCGGCGGTAGATGATATCGTGGATAGTCACCACGGCGGGGCATACGCCTTTGATTGTGAGAGGAAGTTCGTTGCTGAGGCCGTGGTACACCGCAACGTCGTCGGCTTTGAGTTGCGCGGGCAGATCGATGGTGCGCCATATTGCCCGTGTCAATCCGCAATTTATTGCAGGGTTGGATGTTATAAGCTCTATATTGTCGCGCCCCAGCAGAGGGCGCAGCCGGTCGTTTTCCTTGTTGCGGGGAGCATAGAGCCGGAAAGAGGTCGAGGGATATGCCGCCGACAGTATATTTACGGCGTAGCGGCTGTAGTTGCCCAGTCCCGTGTAGTTTTCGACTGCACGCTTGGCATCCATGCCTACTGTCATGGCATATGCTCTCTTTTTTGCCATTTATGAACTTTTCCTAAGAGATAAGGGCCTTTACGGCAAGAAAGTATGAAAGGGCACCGAAACCCGTTATGGTACCGGCGCAGTAAGGTGCAATGAGCGAGCGCTGGCGCACCTGCTCGCGTGCCGCCACGTTGCTCATGTGCACTTCCACAACGGGTTTGGCGATGGCCGCCACGGCGTCGGCGATGGCCACGGAGGTGTGGGTGTATGCCGCCGCGTTGAGAACAATGCCGGCAATGTCGGCCTCGTCGTCGGCCTGAAGGAGGCGGTGCACTATTTCGCCTTCGATGTCGCTCTGAAAATGATCGATGGCTATATCATCGGCGGCAAATGCCGTTTTTACGGCCGATATAAGACTGTCGAGGGTGGCGTCGCCGTAGATTTCGGGCTGTCGACGACCCAGATGCCCCATGTTGGGGCCGTTGACAATGAGAATGCGGCGCATCAGTGGGTATGTACTTTTTCAGTGGGAGGCAACTGGCTGTTGCGGCGGTTCACGGCGTCGATAAGTTCGTGGGCAAGGTGGAAGAACGCCGCAGCGCTCATGGTAGGCTCCAGAACGATGGGCTTGCCGCTGTCGGCGTGTTCGCCCACGGCGGCGACCAGAGGTATGCGGGCAAGTACCGGAACCTTGAACTCGGCGGCGAGCTCGTCGACGGCGCCGTCGCGCCCGAAAAGGTAATATTTCTCATCGGGGTGCGCTTCGGGCGTAAACCACGACATATTGTCGACCAGACCGAGCACGGGAACGTTGATTTTCGGGTCGCGGAACATTGCTATGCCCTTGCGAGCGTCGGCGAGGGCTACCTGCTGAGGCGTGGTGACAACCACGGTGCCCGTCAGCCCGAGAGTCTGCACAAGAGTGAGGTGTATGTCAGATGTTCCCGGCGGCATATCGATGAGGAAATAGTCGAGTTCACCCCAGTCGGCCTGCTCGATGAGTTGCTTGAGAGCGTTGGAGGCCATGGCGCCGCGCCATACCGCCGCGCTGGCCGGGTCGATGACAAAACCGATGGAGAGCACCTTCACGCCATAGTTTTCGGCGGGGATTATAAGGTTTCGGCCGTCGACCTCGTGCATATACAGCTCGGTGTTTTCCAGTCCGAACATCTTGGGTACTGAGGGTCCGAAAATATCGGCGTCGAGCAGGCCTACCTTATATCCCTCGGCGGCGAGGGCCACCGCCAGGTTGGCGGCGACTGTGCTCTTGCCGACGCCGCCTTTGCCGGAGCTGACGGCGATTATGTTCTTTACGCCGGGGAGCACGGGAGCCGGTGCCGTTTTCTGCGGTTCAGGCACTCGAGTGGCAGTATTTATTGTCACGCGGGCGTTGGGAGCCTGCAGTTTTATGGCTGCCTCGGCGGTTTTCAGCAGCGAGGCCCGGAAGGGGTCGGTGGGTTTGTCGAACAGGAGGGTGAAGCTCACTTTGTCGCCGTCGATGCGGATATCGTCGGCGAGCATGCCTAAGGCGACGATATCCTTTCCGCTGCCGGGATAGCGGACGGAACGGAGGGCGTCGGTTATTAGTGCCGGATATAATTGAATCTGTGTCATTTTCTGTTGTTTTCGAGCATTGCGGGCATCTGTATGTATCCGCGGGAATAACTCCGGTAAGTATCATCGGCTATGCTGTCGGCATCCTCGGGTTCTTCCAGGACGCCGTCGCCCAGCCGGTAGCGGAGATATTTGATGGTCAGACCGCGTGCCAGCCACTGGCGCTCGTAGTGCGTGAGGATGTTGCGGAGGCTGTCGGCCATGGCGGTGCTGCCGGCACCGTGAAGGTCATCGGTATCGGCTTCTATGGTCAGGCCGTTGCTTTGCGCCATCATCCGGGTATAAGCATAGAGGAAGGGGCTGTCGGTCTTGAGGTTGACGGTGGCGTCGGCGCCGGCGATGCTTCGGTATAGTGCTGTGAGACGTGTGCCGGTGAGCCGCTTGTTCACCTTGCGCATCTGCGGGTCAGGGAAGGTTATCCATATTTCCGACACCTCGCCCGGAGCAAAGAAGCGGTCGAGCAGTTCTATGGACGTGCGCAGAAAGGCCGCGTTGCCTATGCCGGTGTCGTGGGCTTCGGTGGCGCCGGTGTACATGCGCGCGCCCTTGATGTCCACGCCGACAAAGTTGCGGTCGGGCATCAGGCGCGCCATGCCGACGGTGTACTCGCCTTTTCCGCATCCAAGCTCCAGAACTATGGGGTTGGTGTTGCCGAAAAACTCGTGCCAGCGGCCGCGGTAGGGAAACCCTTCGTCGCGCAGCCGCCCGTAAGGATACTGAAGCACGTTGGGGAGTTCTTCCATACGTGCGAATTTGGCGAGTTTGTTTTTGCCCATCAGCGCAGCAGCTTGAGGGTTGCAGCGGTGTTGTCGGCCAGCACGCAGTGCACAATCAGAGCGGGTGCGCTGACAGCCGACAGATCGATTGATGCTGCGGTGCCGTCGACGGTGCGCGCCGCAAGGATTGCGCCGTCGATGTCGTAGACAGTCACCGTGGATATATCCTTATCGGAACTTTCAATATAAAGGATGTTGTCGGCGATACGGCCACGCAGCCCTGTGGTTATGGTGATTGCCGGATTTGCCGTCGACATTCCCTGAATGTTGAAGTTCTGCCACTGGTCGGCGGTGCGGAAGGCGTCGGTCATATCCGGATTCACGCTCAGCTCCACATGTGGCTGGTCCACACCCTGCCATACGTCGTTGCCCAGGGCGGGCACGTCTGTGAGCATCGAGCCGTCGATGAGCGTAAGTTCCGTCATGTTCTCCATGGCGCCGTTGCCCAGGCTGGTGAGCGTCGACGGCAGAGCGACGCTTTCGGCGCGGCTGCCGCTGTATGCGTAGTCGCCTACTGCCGTTGTCGATGGCGGCAGCATGCCCGTGTCGTCGGCAATGCCCGACGAGGCAAAGGCATAGTCGGGAACGATGGTGACGTCGCCGCCCATGTCGATGGTCCGGAGGGAGCGGCAGCCCATGAATGCACCCTCGCCGAAAGCCGGCGACGAGCCGAAGGTAGCCTCGGCAAGGTCAGCGCAGTCGGCAAAGGCATGGGCGCCGACGCTGCGCAGCGTCCGGTTGGCGGCGAGGTCGGCGTACTGCAGGCCGCTGCCGGTAAAGGCGCGGTCGCCGATAGTGGCGAGCGAGGTGCCGAAGTTGAATACCTGCAGTGAGGTGCACCCGGCGAAAGCGCCGGCGCCGATGGCCGTGAGGGCATCGCTGCCGGCAATGGTCGACAGCGCCGTGCAGCCGGCGAAGCTGTGCGCGCCGGCGTTGGTGGTGCCGCGCAGCGCGACGGTGCGCAGGGCCGAGCATTCGGCAAAAGTATAGTCGCCGGTGCCGGCGGTGTAGAGAGTCACCGACTGCAGGGCGGGGCAGCCGGCGAAGGCACCTTGACCGAAGGTAACGCTCTGCGGTACTGTCAGCGTGGTGAGTTTCGTGCCGGAAAAGCACATGTCGCCGAGAGTCACAGGCGTGGCGGGCAGCGTAAGCGCGGTGAGAGGAGCGCCGGCGAGAGCACCCGTGGGGATGGTAGCGGCCGCGTATCGGCTGTTTCCACGCAGGGGTGCACCCACATAGGCTGCCACTGTCACCTCCGAGAGATCGAGGGTGCGCAGTGCCGGCATGTTGTCGTCGATGAAGAAGAGATCGGAGGCATCGACACTGCCGTTGAGCCGCAGGGTGGCGGTGGTGGCGGCGGCATCGCCCAGACGCGCGGCCAGCGTGCCCGGCGTGCAGGCTATGTCGGTGGCGAAGGTCACGGCGACGGTCATCAGAGCTACCACGGCGGCAGCTAATCGGTATTCTATATTCATTTCGAGAGAGTATCGGTGTTTTTTTTGAGGTTTTCGAGCATCTGCGCGGGTGTGAGGCCCAGCAGAGGATGACGCCACCCGGGCATGAGTTTGGTCATGGGCACCAGGACGAAAGCGCGGTGATCCATAGACGGATGCGGTATTTTCAAGTCCGGAAAATCCACCGCCAGATCGTCGACGGCAATGATATCGATATCGATTTCACGGTCGCGATAGGAGCCGTCGGCGTTGCGGTGCGGCATGTTGGAGAGACGCCCCTCGATGGCACGCAGACTGTCGAGGAGGAGGTGAAGCTCGTCGTCAGTCCACGGGTGTGTCTTGTCGATTGTCACCAGCGCACCCACATTCACAAACGGATTGGGGCTGTCGAAGCCCTCGGGCATGCTGGTGTACGGCTCGGCGATGCGTATATTGCCGTTGTAGCGGCCATATAGGTCGGCAAGGGCCGAGGTGGCCTTGCCGATCATGGCGTGCCGGTCGCCGCTGTTCGAGCCCAGACTCAGATAGATACAGGATGTAAACATTGCAGTGGGAGAGATTTAGTCTATAAGAGAATTAGTCTACATTAGTCTATCGACGTACGTGCCACTTCCTTTTCCTCGAAGCCCTCGATGAGGTCGCCGATCTTGAGGTCGTTGTACCCTGAAATCGACAGACCGCATTCAAATCCGGAGAGAACCTCCTTGGCATCGTCCTTGAAGCGTTTGAGGCTGCCGAGGTCGCCGGTATAACGCACTATGCCGTCGCGGATGAGGCGCACCTTGCAGTTGCGTTTGATTTTGCCTTCGCGGACAATGGCGCCGGCGATGGTGCCGACCTTCGATACGTGGAAGGTTTCCAGAATTTCGGCGGTGCCGATGATTTCCTCCTTGATTTCGGGGGCGAGCATGCCGGCCATGGCGTCCTTCACTTCCTCGATAGCCTGATAGATTACCGAGTAGAGGCGGATTTCCACACCGTCGCGCTCGGCGGCTCGGCGGGCGGCGACGCTGGGGCGAACCTGGAAGCCTATGATCACGGCATCCGAGGCGGCGGCAAGGGTGACATCGCTCTCGGAAATCTCGCCCACGGCCTTGTGAAGTACGTTGACCTGCACTTCGTCGGTCGAGAGTTTGATGAGCGAGTCGGAGAGGGCTTCGATGGAGCCGTCGACGTCGCCTTTCACTATGATGTTGAGCTCCTTGAAGTTGCCGATGGCTCGACGGCGCGCTATATCGTCGAGGGTGAGGATCTTGGTGGTACGCAGACCCTGCTCGCGCGCCAGCTGTTCGCGTTTGTTGGCGATTTCGCGGGCTTCCTGTTCGGTTTCGAGAACGTTGAAGATATCGCCGGCGGTGGGAGCGCCGTTGAGGCCCAGAATGAGCGCCGGTGTGGCGGGGCCGGCCTCCTGTATGCGCTGGTTGCGCTCGTTGAACATGGCCTTGACCTTGCCGAAGTGGTTGCCGGCCAGAACGACGTCGCCGATGCGGAGGGTGCCGTTCTGCACCAGCACGTTGGCAACGTAACCGCGGCCCTTGTCGAGCGACGATTCAATGATTGTGCCGGTGGCCCGGCGGTGCGGGTTGGCCTTGAGGTCCAGCATCTCGGCTTCGAGAAGTACTTTCTCCATGAGTTCGTCCACACCGATGCCTTTCTTTGCGGAAATGTCCTGGCTCTGGTACTTGCCGCCCCATTCCTCCACCAGATAGTTCATGGCGGCGAGTTCTTCCTTGATTTTTTCAGGATTAGCGTGGGGCTTGTCGATTTTATTGATGGCAAAGACAATGGGCACGCCGGCTGCCGAGGCGTGGTTGATGGCCTCGACGGTCTGCGGCATCACGGAGTCGTCGGCAGCGACGATGATGATACAGATGTCGGTCACCTTGGCACCACGGGCACGCATGGCCGTGAAAGCCTCGTGGCCCGGGGTATCCAGGAAGGTGATGTTGCGGCCGTCGGCCAGGCGCACGCTGTAGGAGCCTATGTGCTGGGTGATGCCGCCGGCTTCGCCCGCAATGACGTTGGCATTGCGTATATAGTCGAGCAGCGAGGTTTTGCCGTGGTCCACGTGGCCCATGACGGTGACTACGGGCGGACGGGCCACAAGGTCTTCCTCGTTGTCCTCCTCCTGATGTATTGCTTCGGCAACTTCGGCCGACACATATTCGGTCTGGAAGCCGAATTCATCGGCAACTATATTGATAGTCTCGGCGTCGAGGCGCTGGTTGATGGATACCATCACGCCAAGGTTCATACACGTTGCTATGACGTTGTTCACGGGCACGTCCATCATGGCGGCAAGTTCGTTGGCCGATACAAACTCCGTGATTTTCAGAATTTTGCTTTCGGCATCATGCTCGCGCTGCAGTTCGCGCTCGCGGTTGGCGTTTGCCTCGCGTTTTTCCTTGCGCCATTTTGCGCCGGCCTTGGCTTTTTTGTCCTTCGAGGTGAGGCGGGCCAGGGTTTCCTTCACCTGACGCTGAACGTCCTCCTCGTTGACCTCGGCCACTGGTGCCGGGCGGTTGTTCTTTGGCTTCTGGGGCTTTTGTTGCTGCTGGCGCTGGCCGTTGTTTGCGGCGCCGCGCTCGTCGCGGCGGTTGCGGTTGTTGCCCTCGTTGCCGGTGGTCTGACGGCCCACTTTCTCGACATCCACTTTCTCTTTGCCGGAAATGCGGCGACGTTTCTTCTTGTCGCCGTCGGCAGCGCCGGCACGCGGGGCGCGACGATCGTCTTTGCTCTTCTTTTTGGGGCGTGTGGCGTCGTTGATGGCGTCGAGGTCGATGGTGCCTATGATCTTGAGTGCTGGAGCGGGCTGCTTGCGTTCAAGGGTGAATATTTCGGGCTCCTTGTCGGTCTCCTTGGGCGCTTCGGCCGGCTGCTGAGGAGCAGCGACAGCGGCAGGCCCGGTTTTGGGCGTCTCGGGTTTGGGGGCCTCGGGTTTGGGGGCCTCAGGTTTAGGAGCTTCGGCTTTGGAAGCTTCGGGTTTCGGAGCTTCGGGTTTCGGAGCTTCGGGTTTCGGAGTTTCGGGTTTCGGAGCTTCGGGTTTCGGAGCCTCGGGTTTCGGAGTTGCGGGTTTGGGGGTCTCGGGCTTGGGGGTCTGAGGTTTGGGAGGCTCGGGCTTGGGGGTCTGAGGTTTGGGAGGCTCGGGCTTGCGTACGGGGTTGCCCTTGGCATCGAGGTCTATGTGGCCGAGGATGCGCACACCCGTGTGTGCGGGTGCGGCAGGTGCGGGAGCAGGTGCCGGCGCCGGTGCAGGTGCCTTTTCGGCTGTGCGCACACGGTTTTCCTTGCGTTCCGACGACATTTCGGCTGAACGCTTTTTAAGGGACGCATCGCTCTTGAATGCCGACATCAGCATATCGACAACATCCTCCTCCAGTCTGGTGTTCGGATTTTCGTCGACGTCGATATCGCGCTTGCGCAGAAAGTCTATGACGGTCGGCAGCGACACGTTGAGATCCTTTGCGACTTTACTGATTTTTGTTTTGGGCATATATTATTGTGGAATATTCGCGGTTAAGGTTGAGAAAAAAGACGTTGCGCGGCGTGGTTCAGGCTTCGTCGCCGTCTGTTGCGGCGTCGGCTTCGGGAGCGTCGCCGGCTTCCGGCTCGTCTTCGTATTCTTTTTTGAGGACGGCCAGAACATCGTCGATAGTGTTCTCTTCGAGGTCCACCTTCTCCAGAAGGGTCTCGCGGGGAGTGCTCAGCACGCTCTTGGCGGTGAGGTAGCCGCTGTCCTTGAAGGTATCGATTATCCAGCCTTCTATCTCGTCGCGGAAGTCATCGAGGAAGATATCGTCCTCGTAGTACATGTCGGTGTCGCGGTATACATCTATTTCGTAGCCTGTGAGTTTGGTGGCCAGGTTGATGTTCAGGCCGTTGCGGCCGATGGCGAGCGATACCTCCTCGGGGCGCAGGAATACCTCGGCCTTCTTGTTCTCTTCATCGAGGCGGATGGTGGAGATGTGTGCCGGCGCGAGGGCTCGCTCTATGAATAGCGCCGGATTGGAGGTGTAGTTTATCACGTCGATGTTCTCGTTGCGGAGCTCGCGGACAATACCGTGGATGCGTGAGCCTTTGACACCCACACATGCGCCTACCGGGTCGATGCGGTCGTCGTAGCTCTCCACGGCGATTTTGGCACGTTCGCCGGGTTTGCGTGCCACGGCACGTATGTTGATCAGACCCTCGTGGATTTCAGGCACCTCAAGCTCGAAGAGGCGGCGCAGGAACTCGTTGGACGTGCGCGACACCGTGATTTTGGGGTTGTTGTTCTTGTTGTCTACGTTGGCCACCACGGCGCGCACGGTCTCGCCCTTGCGGAAGAAGTCGCCGGGTATGCTCTCGCTCTTGGGGAGCAGAAGTTCGTTTTTCTCGTCGTCGAGCAGCAGGGTTTCGCGGCTCCAGGTCTGGTACACCTCGCCGGTGACCAGCTCGCCCTCGAGTTCTTTGAACTTGGAGTAGATGGCCTCTTTCTGGAGGTCGAGGATACGGCTCTGGAGGGTCTGGCGCAGATTGAGGATGGCACGCCGGCCGAATTTCTCGAAGATAATCTCTCGGGAGTGCTCCTCGCCGACTTCCGCTTCGGGGTCGTCGTCGGCGCGGGCGTCGCTGAGCGATATCTGGAGGTTGGGGTTCTCCACTTCGCCGTCGGGAACAACCTTCAGGTTCTGGAATATCTGAACGTCGCCTTTGTCGGGGTTGAGGATGACGTCGAGGTTCTCGTCGGTGCCGAACATTTTGGCCAGCACGTTGCGGAACGATTCCTCGAGCACGCTTATCATCGTTGTCTTGTCGATGTTCTTCAGTTCCTTGAATTCGGCGAACTGCTGAACCATATTGGGAGTTTCCTCTTTCTTTGCCATTTCTGTATGTGTGGGGTGTGGGTTTTATATCGATTTGTCAGAAAATTATTTCGGGACGGACATATTTGCAGTCGTCGGCGGCATATTCGGTGTCGATGCTCTGGAGCACGGGGCGCTTGGCGCCTTCGGGGCGCACTTTCTGCTCGGTGCGCAGGGTGAAGCGCAGGGGTTCGCCCTCGGCCACGCCGACGAGGGTGCCGCGCAGTTTGCGGCCGTCGGCGGTGAGTACTTCCACAGGCGAGCCTATATTCTTGACGTACTGGCGGCGCAGCTTCAGCGGCGTGGTGATTCCGGCGGAGCAGACCTCCACGCTGTAGTCCTCGGCATCGCGGTCGAAGGCGGCCTCGATGGCGCGGTTCACGGCGGCGCACGTGTCGATGTCCACGGCGCTGTCGCTGTCGATTTCCACGGCGATGGTGTTGTCGGCGCCTACGCTGCAGCTTACTATGAAGTTGTCGGTGCCGGCAAGGGCGGCTTCGACGGTCTCTGTCAGTTTGGTTTTGTCTATCATATTGGTTCTAAAAGAAAGGAGGAAGCGGCTTGCTCCCTCCTCTCGCGAAGATTTTGTGCAAAGATAGTAAAAAAACGGCTCTTTCGCGGACTTGGATGTGCCGGGCGGGTGTAAATTTAACGCTATTAAGTGATATTTAGCGTTATTTAGCACCTCCGGCGTAGGCCGCTGCCGTCGCCTTGATGTTTTTGAGCATGGCCAGCAGGCCGTTGCTGCGTGTGGGCGATAGGTGGGTGTCGATGCCGAGGTCGCCGATGAAGTGGAGGTCGGCGTCGAGGATATCGGCGGGACGGCGCCCGGAGAGGACGTGCAGGAGCATGGCTATGATGCCTTTCACTATCAGGGCGTCCGAGTCGGCGCGGAAGGTCACGGTGCCGTCGGCGTTGAGGGTGGAGTCGATCCACACATTGCTCTGACACCCCTCTATGCGTCGCGAGGGTGTCTTGAGGTTGTCGGGCAGCGGCTCCAGCTCGTTTCCCATGTCGATAATCACGGCATATCGGTCGAGCCATTCGTCGAGACCGTCGAACTGGTCGATAATCTCGGTCTGTGCCTGTTCTATTTCGGGAGTATTCATCAGAGTTGTTCTTTATACAGCACGTTCAGCACGGTGTTTCCCACCATCTGGAGGGTGCTTTTGGATATTATGCTCATGTCATCGGCATGAGTGTGCCAGTAGGCGGGGAAAGAGCCGGTGGCGTCGTTGTACAGCTCGATGACGTCGGCCGTGGGAATGCCGCGGTTGGTCATGTTGACATGGTCGTCGATGATGGTGCCGCCCAATTGCCGGCGGAAGATGTGGCCATAGCCGAGGGCATCGGCCTCGCCCCATACTTTTATGCATGCCGTGGGAGCGTTTTCCTGCGAGAAGAGGTCATAGTAGAAGCGTGCGTCGCGTCCGCCCACCATGTCCAGGAGGATCCCGTATGCCGGCAGGTTGTCGCTGCGGTACGGTTCGCGGTGCTGTGCCCAGTATTCGGAGCCGAGACACCAGCCCCGGTTGTCGCCGCGCAGTTCTTCGGGAGCGCCCTGGTCCTCGGCATCGAAGAAGATGAGGTCCACGCCGATTTCGGGGTCGCGCAGCTGAATGTTGCGGGCTATTTCGAGGAGGACAGCCACACCGCTGCCGCCGTCGTTTGCGCCGACGATAGGCTGCGTGCTTTTGATCTCGTCGTGTTCACGGTCGGCCCATGCGCGAGTGTCGTAATGCGCGGCGAGCACCACGCGGCGCCGCACATGCGGTTTGTTACCGGCTATGATGTTGGTGATCGGCATCTGCGAGCCGTCGTAGGCGGTGACGGTGCCGTGCTGTATCAGCATGGTGTCCAGCCCATAGGCGCGCAGCTTGTCGATGATGTAGTTGGCGCACGAGTCGTGGGCGCCTGTGCCGGGCACACGCGGACCGAAGGCCACCTGCTCTTCGATGAAACGGTAGGCGCTGTCGGCGCTGAAACTGCCTATCGGCGTGGCCGCCGGTGCGGGAGTGCGCGTTGTTTTGGCGGTTTTGGTGCACGAAGCCGCCACGATAGCCGCAGCGGCAAGCATCAAGGCCGCGAAGTGCTTGATAGTCATGATTGGCTCCTTTCTGTATAGGGTGCGGCAAAGTTACAGAAAAGTTACAAAACCAACAAATCTTTTTGCCGAAAAGGTCCGAAAGTCCGGAAAAAACAAAGCCCCCGGCGGGGTGCCGGGGGCTTTGAGGTTTATGGGGGTATCGCTTAGCGGATAACGACCTTGGCGGAGGTGTTGCCCTGCTGGCGGATGTACATGCCGGGAGCGAGGCTTTCGGCGGGAACTTCAACACCCTGGAGGTTGAAGTAGCGCACGGGAGCTTCGGGGTTCTCAACATTTACGTTGCCGATACCGGAAGTCTTGTTGATGGTGTATTCAGCCTTGGCGGGAGTGGTGGCAACGGCGGCGGGCATGGTGAGCACGCAGTAGCCGGTACCTACGCGGTTGAACACGTGCAGGTTGTTAGCGGGGTCGAAGTTGATCTGCATCCAGCTGCGGTTGTTGGGACCTACGGTGCCGGGGATGGTGTATTCGTAGAAAGTGGTGAACTCGGGTTCGTCGTACTCGTTGTATGTGAGGCCGCTGACGCGGATGTAGCCGTCATAGCCGGCGTTGGCGATCATGGAGCCGTCGTTGCTGACAGCCACGCCACCTGCGAAGGAGGGCATGCCCATGGCTTCGCCGGTCCACAGCAGAGCACCTGCGTTGTCGAAGTACATCAGGCCGGGAACATTGACGTCGGCGCCGTCGGCACGGTTCTGCGATACGAAGAAGCCTTTTTCAACGGGGCAAACCTCGATGTTGGTGTTGGCCATCTTGCCCTTATAGTCGGAGAGGACGAGTTCGGGAGCTGCCACGATGCTGGTGTTGGCGCCGATGTTGTAGCGCACGAGAGCGTTGCCGTAGATATCTTCGTCGAAAGCATACATCTTGGTTTCGTCGCCGGTGCCCTGGAAGGCTACGCAAGGCGAACCGGAACCGGTGGCCACGCCGTTGTAGGTAACGGTACCGTCGGCGGCCTGGGTAGCGCCCTCAACGAGGAGCATGTTGCGGATTTCGGTGGTGGGGTTCAGGGGATCGAATACCCAGTAGCCGCTGTTGCTGTCGGACCAGTCGGCGAAGACAGCGAGGCCGCCGAGGTTGTCGCCGCGGCTGGTGGAGGAGCCGTTACCGCTGTTGGTAACGCCTACATTGAAGAGACCGTTGGCATTGTCGGGGTTGGCGATCTGGTTGCCGGCGGGATCGAATACGGCATAACCCAGAGCGTAGCCGTGGCCTACTACGGTGTAGCCGTAAGCGTCGGCTTCGGGATCGTTGATCACAACGGCAGCGCCGGTGGTGCGGTAAGCCTTAGCTTCTTCCTGTGCCCATTCTGCGGGAGCTACGTAGCTCAAGGCGAGGTTTTCGCGCTCGGACATGTTGACGAGGCGGACAGCCCAGGTGTAGGCACCTTCGGGGAGGCTGCTGATATCGACGGTGGCGGTGTTTTCGCCGGCCACTACGTTCTGGAGAGGCTGGGTGAGGACGGTCTGGCCTTCGGCGTCGGTAACGACGATTTCACCTTCGGCAGCGGCGCCGGTGGCTTTGAAGGTCACGTTGTAGTTGTCGTTGTCGGCGGGAGCACCGGTAACGTCATAGGCGAACGGGTTGCGGTCAACCATGGGTTCGGGACGTTTTTCAACGGCAACGGTGAGTTTGATAGCAGCGCCATCTTCTTCCGGATAGAGGAGGGTGAAGGTGGGCTTGTAGAGGTTGGCGGCAGTGATTTCGCCACCTTCGGCGGTGAGTTCGAGGGCATATTCGCCGGCTTCGCTGATGGTGAGGCCACCTTCAACGTAGCTGCCGAGAGATTTGCCCCAGTCGGCGGTACCGATCTTGAATGCGCCGTCGAGTTCATCGGCTGTCCAGGTGTAGGTAACGTAGCCGTCGACAACAACACCGTCGGTGGTCATCTGTGCTGTGGTGCCCCATTCGTTGAATGCGCCGCGGATGTAGAGATCGGGAGCGGTGAAGGGAACGGCAATTTCATCGCCGGTAACGGTGATGGTCTTGGCGGTGAGGTCCACGGTGAAGATGTAGTTGCCTGCGGGGATGGTCATGTTGCCGCTGCCGGCACCGTCGAGAAGATCGTAGGTGTTGCCGGTTTTGAGTTTCATGCCTTCAACGTGCATGGCGGCTGCGTCGAATGCGTTCCAGTCGGTGGCGGCGGTGGAAATCTTGAAGCCCTGGGGGTGGTCGCCCTCATAGGTGAGGGTGTACTTGCCTTCCGAGTAAGCGAACTGCATGGGGTTTGCTATGTCCCAACCCTGGATCTGACCTACGAGGTAGAGGGGTGCGGGTTCGGGTTCGCCGGGGATGGTCATCTCGTACATGGCAACGAAGTTCTTGTCGGTCTTGGAGGTGAGGTAGATCTGATAGATCTCAACCTTGTAGGGGCTGACTTTGCGTGCAACGATGTTGCAGCCGTTGCCGGTGCCGGGGTTGTTTATGGCATATTCACCGTCGTAGTTGCTGTGGTAAACGATGGCGCCGGTTTCATCGGAGATCACGAACTGGTTGGTCCAAACGGTGGGACCTGCCATGCGGATCTGATAGGTGTGTTCACCGAGGGTGAACACATCGAAACCGTTCTGGCTCTGGAGTGCCCAGGTACCGGGAAGAGCCTTCAGGTCATCTTCGGAAGGAGCGGTGAGGAAAGCGGCTTCGCCGTCTTCGTTCACGTAACCGATCTGAGCGCAGACGGAGCCGGTGCGGTAGTAGAAGGTGTTCATGGCTTCGTCGAGTTCGCCGAGGTCGGCCATGGTCTCGATGCTGGGCACTGCGGAGGCCATGGAGTTGGCGGCACCGAACTCAGCGGTAGTAGTGTAGCTCAGGTCCTGGCCTTCGCTGTTGGCGATAACCACGGGCATGGCATTTACAGCACCGCTGCTGACGATGTAGAACAGACCGCCGTCTTCGCTGGTGAAGTCGCCGATGGCACGGGCCAGAACATCGAAACGGTTAACGGGATATGTCGATTCGGAGGGAACGTTCACGGTCACGGGAGTGGCGGTGGCGTAGTTGTCGGCTTTTTTGAGAAGGAGGAATTTGTCGCAGGTGCGGAGGTCGTCACCCCAGGTGCCGGTCGTGCCGCTGGGCCAGCCGGCCATGACGAGGATGTTGCCGGCGTCATCGATGGTGAGGCAGCGGTTGAGGGCGGCATCGTGGGTGTAGACGGTTGTAACGCCGTCGGCGTTCACTTTCTGAACTTCTGCGCCGTTGGCAACGAAAACGTCGCCACCCCAGCCGTTACCTGTGCGGCAAGCGCCGCCGGCATAGCCGAAGTTTTCACCGGAGTAAATCCACTTCTGAGTAACAGTGGGTTCCTGCGCGGACATAGCGCCGACGGCCATGATGGCTGCGCCGAGCGCCAGATTGCGTAACGATAATTTCATGTTACTGATTT
The DNA here is from genome assembly GCA_017621055.1 of Muribaculaceae bacterium. Classification (GTDB taxonomy): domain Bacteria; phylum Bacteroidota; class Bacteroidia; order Bacteroidales; family Muribaculaceae; genus CAG-873. The sequence goes on from JAGATX010000029.1 coordinate 34,705, forward strand.
TTAGGTTAATAATGTGTTTATTAATAAAGTTGATAAAATTGCAGTTAAAACGCGGGTCATCTGAAAACCCGGGGGACATCAGATTTTGCGCCAAAGATACCCCAAAAAATCAATCCTCACAAGATTTAACAATAAGTTTTTGATTTATTTAACAAAAAAAGCATCCCGGCCGGGATGCTTTTTTTTGTTGATGAGCTGATGAGTGTTCAGCGGATGACCACTTTGGAGGAGTTGCTGCCCTGGCGGCGGATGTAGATGCCGGGAGCGAGGCGATCGGCGGGCACTTCAACACCCTGAAGGTTGAAGAAACGGGCGGGAGCGCCGTCGGCTCCGACTTCGATACCCTCAATCCCTGTGGAGTTCTGGAAGGTGAAGGCTGCCTTGGCAGGCGTGGTTGCCGAGGAGGAGGGGAGAGCCACCACAGTGTATCCGGTGCCGGTTCGGCTGAAGGCGTGGAGGTTGCCGGCGGGGTCGAAGGCCAGCTGCATCCAGCTGCTGGAATTAGCGCCGGTGTTCGGCAGGTTGATTTCGTACTTTGTGGTGAACGAGGGAGTTACCTTTGCGGCGGCACGGCTCATGCCGGGGCTCTCGGCGGGTTCTTCTGTGAAGGTAAGCTCGCTGATGCGGATATATCCGTCGTATCCGGCGTTGGCCATCAGTTTGCCGTCGCAGCTCACGGCCACACCGCCGGCGAAGGAGGGCATGCCCATGTTTTCGCCGGTCCACAGCAGGGTGCCGTCGTTGTCGAAGAACATCAGGCCGGGAACAGAGGCTTCGGCGCCGTTGGCACGGTTCTGCGATACGAAGAATCCCTGCTCCACGGGTTCGATTTCAATGTTTGTGTTGATCATCTTGCCTTTATAGGCGGAGAGTACCAGTTCTGGAGCTTCCATGATTGAGGTCTGCAGGCCGAGATGATAGCGCACCAGGGTGTTGCCGTATATGTCTTCGTCGAAGGCATACATCTTGGTTGCGTCGCCGCTGCCCTGGAATGCCACGCACGGTGAGCCTGAGCCGGTGGCGATGCCGTTGACGGTCACAGTGCCGTTGGCGGCCTGTGTGGCGCCGTCAACCATGAGCATGTTGCGCATGGGTGCCGCGGGGTCGAGGGGATCGATGATCCAGTAGCCGCTGTAGGCGTCGGACCAGTCGGCGAATACGGCAAGACCGCCAAGGGCATCGCCGCGGCTGGTGGAGGAGCCGTTTGAGGCATTGCGTTCACCGACGTGGAAGAGATTGTTGATGTCATCGGGGTTGGCAATCTGCGTGCCGGTGGGGTCGAATACGGCGTAACCCTGGGCGTGGCCATGGCCCACGACGATGTAGCCGTATGCATCGCTCTCGGGGTCGGTGATTACCACCGCCGCGCCGGTGCTCTTATAATTTTTGGCGCCCTCGTTGGCCCACGATGCGGGAGCGGTGAACATTACCTCGGGATTTGTGCGGTCTGTATTGTTGTTGAGAGTCACTGCCCAGGTGTATTCGCCGTTGGGGAGATATGTGAGGTCCACTACCTCGCTGTTCTCGCCGGCGTCGACGGAGCCGAGGGTGTGGTTGAGAATATTGTTGCCTTCGCTGTCGTAGAAAGAAATTCTTCCGGAGGTGGCGGCAGCGGTGGCCTTGAAGTTTACATTAAATGTATTGTTGTCGCCGAGGGAGCCCCGGACATCGTAGGCAAAGGGGTTGAGGCCTTCCATGGGAGCGGGACGGCTCATGCAGGCCACGGTGAGGACGGGATCGCCGACCTTGGCGGGATAGCGTAGGGTGAACTGGGGTTTGTAGAGGTCGGCTGTTATATCGCCGCCGGTGGTGGTGGGCTGCAGGGTGTAAGCGCCGGCGCCGTCGACGGCGAGACCGCCGTCAGCATAGCTGCCCAGCGAGATGTTCCAGTCGGCGGTGCCTATCTTGAATGCGCCGCTGAGCTCGTGAGCCTGCCATGTGTATGTCACGTAGCCGTCGACAACCTCGCCGTCGGTGGTCATCGGCGCCGTGAGATCCCAGCCGTTGAAGCTGCCGCGCACGTAGAGTTCGGGCGCCTCGAAAGGTTCCTGGTATTCCTCGCCGGTGACGGTGAGGGTGCGGGCCGCCAGGTCGACGGTGAACACATATGTTCCCTTGGCAATCTTGATGTTGGCATCCTCGCCCTGGCCGGTGCCGTCGGCAAGATTGTAGGTGTTGCCGGTGGAGATGATGCTCGTTCCGTCGATGTGGAAACCGGCGTTCTCGAAGGTCGTCCAATCACCCTTGGCGGTGGAGAGTTTGAAGCCCTGGGGCCAGTCGCCCTCATAGGCGAGAGTGTACTTGCCGTCGGCATAGTCGAATTCGAGGGCGTTCTGGGGGTTCCAGCCCTGAATCTGCCCGGCGAGGTAGACGTTTGTACTCGGTCTCTCTGGTTCGGGGATGGTCATCTCGTACATGGCGGCGAAGCACTTGTCGGTGCCGGAGGTGAGATATACCTGGTAGATTTCCACCTTGTAAGGACTGACTTTGCGGGCCACGATGTTGCAGCCGCTGCCCGTTTTGGCGTTGCTGATGGCATATTCGCCGGTATAGTCGGAGTGGAACACCACATTGCCGGTTTCGTCGCTGATCACGAACTGGTTGGTCCATACGGTAGGACCTGCCATGCGGATCTGATATGTGTGTGCGCCGAGGGTGAAAACGTCGAAGCCGTTCTGGGTCTGTAAAGACCATCCGGCGGGCAGTGATGTGGGGACCTTGAGATATGCGGCTTTGCCTTCGGCATCGACATAACCTATCTGAGTGTGGGCGGAGCCTGTGCGGTAATAGAACGTGTTGGCCACGTCGTCGAGACCGGCGAGGTCGCTCATCTTCTCTACCGAAGGCACGGCGGTGGCCATGGTGTTGGCGGCGGAGAATTCTGCAGTCACGCCCTTAGGAAGCTGAACGCCCTGGCTGTTGGCTATGACAATAGGCATGGGGTTCTTGGCAACGTTTGCCACGTAATAGAACAGTCCGCCGGCCTCGCTCGTGAAGTCGCCGATGGAACGTGCGAATACATAGCTGCCGCCCACGGTATATGCCGGTGTGGTGGGAACAGTTACTGTCACTTTTGTAGCCGAGGCATAGTTGTCGGAGCTTTTGAGAAGGATGAATTTGTCGCATTTTCCGCCTGCCCAGCTGCCGGCGCCGGGAGGCCAGCCTACCATGGCGAGAATATTTCCGGCATCGTCAATAGAGATGCCGCGGTTGAGGGCTGAGCCGTGGGTGTAGACGTCCGTAACGCCGTTGGCATCGATGCTCTGTATTTTTGCACCGTTTGCCACGAAGACTTTGCCGCCCCAGCCGTTGCCTGTGCGGCAGGCGCCGCCGGCATAGCTCAGATCGGAGCCGGAATAGATCCATTTTTGAGTAACAGTAGGTTCAACAGCAGATTGCTGCGCTACTGCGGCGGCTGTCGCCAGGACGGCGAGGCCCAGCGCCACTTTGCGTAACGTTAAATTCATGTTACTGATTTTTAGGGTTGGTATTAGGTTGATATAAAAGGAATTTTTAATGGAAATTGGCCAAAATTACGACAAAAAACCGAATAAACAATATTCGGTAATAAAAATTTTAAATATTTAACAGTCGAACTTTCGCAAATATAATTTTCTCCTGACCTCTGACCTCTCAATGAGTCCGGCGGTAAATTTCGGCTACCACGAGCGCCGCCAGGCGCGTGCCGAAGGTCATGGTAATATGGGCAAAGGTACCGTTTGCGCGGGCATCGCCCTGCTGGGGTATGCTCTCGGGGGAATAGACGCACGTGAATTTTCGGGCGGGAAATACGCCGGAGCGGCGGAAACGGGTGCGCAGGGCGCGTGCCAGCGGGCAGCCTTCCACCTTCCAGAACTCGGCGGCGGCCACGCGCCCGGGGTCGAGCTTGCGGGCGGCGCCCATCGACGAGAAGAAGGCGCCTCGCGGCGCCGTGGCGGCATCGGTACAGCGCAGGATGAGGTCGGCCTTGTCGGAAAGCGAATCGATTGCATCGACAACATAATCGAAACTGCCGAGGTCGAAAGAACCGGCATTGGCCGGAGAATAAGCCTCGACGCGCGGGGTGAAGACGCCGTCGGGATTGATTGCGGCGAACCGTTCGGCGAGCACCTCGGCTTTGGGTCGGCCTATGGTAGGTTCGAGGGCCGGCAGCTGCCGGTTGATGTTCGACGGCGCCACCGAGTCGGGGTCCACCAGAGTGATGTGTCCCACGGCCGTGCGCGCCAGCGCCTCGGCGCACCACGAGCCCACGCCGCCCAGCCCGAAGACCGCCACGCGGCACTGATGCAAAATATTCATCATCGGCGAACCCGCGACTATCGCCGTGCGTTCAAAATATAAGGTATTATGGCCACTTGCATTCATACGTGGTGCAAAAATACACAAAAAAATTGTAACTTTGCAGCGCTAAGCGCCGCGCTATTCATCACCCGCGACAATGGCACATTCACCGCAAAAGGAAATGATATCCGAAAACAAGAAGAAGAAAGGCTTGGGAGCACTCCTCAAGTATGTGATACCGCTCATCATAAGCGTTGGGCTGTGTTACCTTCTGTTCACGGGCATAGATTTCGGCGAGATGGTGTCCATTATCCGCAATCAGTGCGATTTCCGGTGGATAGCGCTTGCCATGGGTGTGAGTATCGTAAGTTTCGTGTGCCGTGCGTTCCGCTGGCGCATACAGCTCCGGGCCCTCGGCATCGACCCGCCGATACGTGCGCTCATATACAGTATTTTCGGCACATATTCGGTCAACCTGGTATTTCCGCGTCTGGGCGAGGTGTGGCGCACCGGCTATATAGCCCAGCGCCAGCACGCGCAGTTCACCACCGTGTTCGGCTCGATGGTTGCCGACCGCCTTGCCGACACGTTCACCGTGGCCATCATGGCCGTTATAGTGTTCTTTCTGGCCTCCGACGCCATCCTGGATTTTCTGCGCGCCAACGTAGAGAGCTATGCGGCGATAGGCAATTTTTTGTCGTCGCCGTGGATATGGGGCACGGCCATGGTGCTCGTCGCCGCCGTATGGATCTTCATGACCCGGCGCACGACCACGCCCTGGGTGGTGCGCGTGCAGCAGATAATACGCGAGCTGTGGGACGGCTTCGCCGTCATTGTTCGCATGCCCCGCAAAGGGCAATGGCTGCTGTGGACCCTCGGCATATGGGGGTGTTTCAGCGCCCAGATGCTGATATGCTTCCAGGCCTTCCCGTTCACGCGCCAGATCCTCGCCGAGCACGGCGTGATAGCCGGCGTGGTGACCTTTGTGCTCGCCAGCCTGTCGATGGGCGTGCCCTCCAACGGCGGCATAGGCCCCTGGCAGTGGGCGGTGATCTTCGCCCTGAGCATCTACGGCTGCGGCCGCAGCGAGGCGGCGGCGTTCGCCAACCTGGTGTTAGGCACGCAGACGCTCATGCTCATCGTATTAGGTATCTTCACCTTCGCGGCCATAAGTCTGGACCGCAAGAAGATGCTGGCGGCGGCAAAATCGGTTAAGAACAAACTCAACGACATAAGAACCACAACAACTAACATCACATCCAAAAGCAAATGGCAAAAGTCGTAATAATAGGCTGCGGGGGCGTGGGCACGGTAGTGGCCCACAAATGCGCGCAGCACCCCGAGGTTTTCGGCGAGATAGTAATAGCGAGCCGCACTCTGGCAAAGTGCGAGAAAGTAGTTAAGGCCATCGGGCGCCCCAATGTGAGCGCCGACAGCGTGGACGCCGACGATGTGGAGCAGCTCGTGGCACTCTTCGGGCGCCATAAGCCCGACATGGTGATCAACGTGGCGCTGCCCTATCAGGACCTCACCATCATGGAGGCGTGTCTGCGCTCGGGCGTGAACTATCTCGACACCGCCAACTACGAGCCGCGCGACGTTGCCCACTTCGAATACAGCTGGCAGTGGGCATATGCCGAGCGCTTCGAGAAAGCGGGGCTGACGGCCATCCTGGGCTGCGGCTTCGACCCGGGCGTGAGCGGCGTGTTCACCGCCTATGCCGCCAAGCACTACTTCTCGGCCATGGAGACCCTCGATATCGTGGACTGCAACGCCGGCGACCACGGCAAGGCTTTCGCCACAAACTTCAACCCCGAAATCAACATACGCGAAATCACGCAGAACGGCCGATACTGGGAGGAAGGACGGTGGGTGGTGACAAAACCGCTGGAATACCACCGCAGCCTCACCTACCCCAACATAGGACCGCGCGAGAGCTATCTCCTCTACCACGAGGAGCTGGAGAGCCTCGTCAAGAACTACCCCACCATCAAGCGGGCCCGCTTCTGGATGACTTTCGGTCAGGAATACCTCACCCATCTGCGCGTTATCCAGGACATAGGCATGGCGCGCATCGACGAGGTGGACTACAACGGCACCAAGATAGTGCCCCTGCAGTTCCTCAAGGCTGTGCTGCCCAACCCCCAGGACCTGGGCGAGAACTACCACGGCGAGACCTCCATAGGCTGCCGCATATCCGGCAAGGACAAGGAGGGCAAGCCCCTGACGTACTACATATATAACAACTGCTCCCACGAGGAGGCATACAGGGAAACGGGCATGCAGGCCGTGAGCTATACCACGGGCGTTCCCGCCATGTGCGGCGCCATGATGTTCCTCACCGGAAAGTGGAACCTCAAGGGCGTGCGCAACGTCGAGGAATTCGACCCCGATCCGTTCCTCGCCGCCATCGCCGAAAACGGGCTGCCCTGGCACGAGGTTGTCGGGGGCGACCTGGAGATGGACTGACCCGCCGCAACGAGCACACTCCCGGCTGCCATGGACGCCAACTTCATATCGGCGGTGATCATAACCCGCAACGAGGCCCGCAACATCGAGCGGTGTCTCAACTCCCTCATCGGCGTGGTCGACGAGATTATCGTCGTGGACTCGTGCTCCGATGACGGCACCGCCGACATATGCCGGCGCTATGGCGCCAAGGTGACGGTGCGCCCCTTTGCGGGCTACGGGCCGCAGCGCCAGTATGCGTGCACCCTCGCCAACGGCCGCTACGTGCTGAGCGTCGATGCCGATGAAGTTCTCACCGAAGAGCTGCGCGCCGCCTTGCGGCAGCTGCGCCGCGAGCCGTTCCGCCACCGCGCCTACTGCTGCGAGGTGGTGAACTACATATGCGGCCGGCCGGTACGCCACGGCGGTCTCGAGCCGGTGTGCGAAACGCGCCTGTTCGACAAGCGCTACGCCACATGGAACCTGCTGGACGTGGGTGAGCACCTCACCTACGCCGGCGACATACGCCCCATGCGCCTCGACGGCAGCATACACCACTACCGCAGCGCCACCTTCGAGGAGTACGAGGCCAAGGAACTGCGCCATGCGCGGTTGCGCGGCCGGCTCATGGCCGCCGCCGGCATCAGCGCCACGCCGCCGGCACAGTATCTGCGCGCCACGGCGGCATTTGTGGGCTGCGGTGTTGCCGACGGCGCCATTTTCGACGGCAGCCGCGGTCTGCGCATAGCCCTCACGCGGTTCCGCGCCACCCTCGAGGCATACCGCACCGCCCGCCACATATCCAAAAAGCGCCGATGAACGTACTGCAGCTCATATCCAACAAGGTGTGGGGCGGCGGCGAACGCTATGCCCTCGACCTGAGCCGCGCCCTCGCCGCCGACGGCCATTCCGTAGGGGTGATCACGCGGCGGTGCGCTGCCGTCGACGAGCCTTTTGCCGCCGCCGGCTTCGTGCCGGGGCATCTTCCGCTGGGCGGCGTCCTCGATTTCTACAGCCCGCTGCAGCTGTCCAGGGTGCTCAACCGCATCGACGGACCCGTGGTGGTGCATTGCCATAATTTCAAGACGGCGCGCACTGCGGTTTGGGCGCGCCGACTGTCGCGACGCGCCGGCAACGTGAAAATAGTGGTCACGCGCCATCTTGCGCGACCGGCGGCAACCTCGGCGAGCGCCGCTGAGCTTTACGGCGCCATCGACGCCCTGATTTTTGTTTCGGACTATGCGCGGCGCACATTCATAAGCACGTCGCCGACCGTCGATGCCGAGAAAGTGCATGTGGTGCCCAACGCGCTGGCCTCGCCGCCGCCGTTGACCGAAAAAAGCAGCGGCGCACCTATAGAAATTCTTTATCTGGGGCGCATAGACCCCGAAAAGGGACTTGACGTCCTTATCGACGCACTCGCCAAACTGCCTCCCGACCTGCCGGAGTGCCACCTCACCGTTGCCGGCACGGGCACGGCGCGAGATGTCATGCCCCTTCTGCGCCTTGGCCGCCAGGCCGGCATCGACAGCCGGATAGACTGGAAAGGATTTGTTTCCGACCCGTCGGCACTGCTGGCATCGGCACACATCGGCGTGCTGCCCACGCGCGCTCCCGAGGCGTTCGGCCTCGCGCTTCTGGAGTATATGCATTCGGGATGCGTTCCCGTCACCAGCGACAGCGGCGCCCAGCCCGAGATAGTAACCGACGGTGTCGACGGTGCTGTCTTCGCCGCCGGCGACGCCGCGGCTCTTGCCGACGCCCTGACGCCCCTCATTGCCGACAGCGCCCTGCGCCACCGCCTTGGCCTCGCCGCCGCACAAACGGCGCGCAGCCGCTTTGACTACACTGATTTTTATAAAAATATAACCAAAATTTACCGGGCAACCATAGCTCCATGAAGTATATAGTATTGATAAATCCGCGATTTTCGCATACCGCCGTCGGCCCGCTTGCCCACGCCACGGTGCAGTATGGCATCCCCGATGCCAGCGATATCATCTACCGGGGGCGCAACCTTGTTGTGCGCCTGCGCGGCGAGAATATTGTGGTGAAGGCTTTCGGCATGCCGGGGATGGTGAAAGGCGCAATCTACGGGTACATGCGCCGCTCCAAGGCACTGCGCGCATACTCCAATGCCTTGCGTCTGAGAGCCATGGGCATACCCACCCCCGAGCCTTATTTTGCCGGCGAGGTGCGCGATGGTCTGGGCCTGTTGCGCCAGTCGTACTATGCGTGCGCGGCGCTCGACGGCTGGAGCGAGCTACGCGGTGTGGAGAAAAATCCTGATTTTCCGGAGATAGCGCGCGCCCTCGCCGAATTTATCTTCAATCTGCACACCCACGGAGTGTACATGGCCGATTTCACGCCCGGCAACGTGCTGTACCGGCGCGAGGGCGGCAAATACCTGTTCATGTTGGTGGATATCAACCGCATGGAGTTCGATGTGGACGACTGGAACATGCTTCTCGACAATTTCCGCGCCATGCTCGATACCGCCGAGGGCGTCGCCGTCGTGGGCCGCGAGTATGCCAAGGTGCTGGAGCGCAGCAACGTATATCACTCACTCGGAAACCTTGAGGAAGAGCTGGTGGAGCGCTACCGCCGCCACACGGCGCGTCTGCTGCGCAATCGCAAAATCAAAAATCTGTTCCGACGCAAAAAGAAATGAGCAAACACATACCCATAAGCGCCATAGTGCACACCTACAACGCCGCCGAGCACCTCGACGAGTGCCTGCGCGCCCTCGCTCCAGCCGACGAAATACTGGTTGTGGACATGGAGAGTACCGACGACACCGTGGCCATCGCCCGCCGTCACGGCGCGCGCGTGGTGGTTAAGGAGCGCGGCGAACACCGGCTTCCCGAAGCATACCGCGACTTCGCCATCCACGAGGCCGCCAACGACTGGGTGCTGGTGGTCGACGCCGACGAGCTGGTGCCCACCGAACTGTGGAAGTTCCTGCGCGGCGAGCTTGAGCGCGACGACAGTCCGCGAGCATATCTCATTCCCATCAAGAACTACTTCATGGGCAAGTGGATGCGGTGCTACTACCCTGACTACATCCTGCGCTTCTTCAACCGCGTGGGGGCGCACTGGCCCTATGCAGTGCACTCGCGTCCCTCGCACGTCGGCCCCGAGATTGTGATACCGGCGTCGCGGACCGACCTGGCGTTTGTGCATCTTGCCAACGAGAGCGTGGGGCGCACCTTAACAAAAATGAACGGCTACACCGACAACGAGGCCATACGTCGCGAAAAGGGCTTCAGTCCGTTCAAGATGCTCTATGAGCCCGGCTTCCGCTTCTTCAAGACCTACGTGCTCAAGGGCGGCTTCCGCGAAGGGTGGCCCGGATTCATCCATGCCGTCCACGACGGCATATACCGCTTTGCCGCCCTGGCGAAAATCGCCGAGAAGCAGCGGACGCAGGCCGGCAGCGACGTGGAGCGCGACGCCGACCGCATTCTCAATAATTCCGACAAAAAACCATGCTGAGCATTTTCTGCGTTAATACCCGACAATACGTCGATATCGCCGGGGGCGACACCCTGGCTGACATCGCCGCTGCCATTTCCGGCGATCTGGGCTTCGAACCCATCTGCGCGCGCGTCAACAACAAGACCGAGGGACTGGACTACGCCGCCTACCAGCCGAAGGTGGTGGAATTCAACGGACGGTGCGACGCGTCGGGTCCGCGGGTGTACACCCGCTCGCTGTGCATGATGCTATACCGCGCCGTGACGGATGTCTTTCCGGGCGAAACCCTCAAAATCGAACATTCCATATCGCACGGCTATTACTGCCGCATCGAGGGACGCACCCGGATCGACGCGGCGCACACCGAGGCACTGCTGCAGCGCATGCGCTCCCTCACCGCCGCCGCCCTCCCCTTCGAACGCCACGACCGCCTTACCGGCGACATTATTCCCATATTCCGCGAGCAGGGCCTCGACGACAAGATGGACCTGCTCGACACTACGCGCCCGCTATATACCACTTACTACACTCTCGACGGCATAGCCGACAGCTACTACGGCGCCCTTGCGCCCACAACGGCGCATATCGACACCTACAACATCGTGCCATACAAGGAAGGCTTCCTCCTATTGGGCTTCGACCCGGAAAATCCTGCAGTACCCGCGGAACCCATCGCTCAGGAGAAGATGTACCGGGCGTTCACCGACTATCTGCGGTTCAATACCATAACGGGTGTGAGCACCGTGGGGCAGCTCAACAAGGTTGTGGAGCGCCACGCCGCCCCGGAAATCATAAATGTGGCGGAGGCGCTCCACGAAAAGAGCCTGGCCTCCATAGCCGCCGACATCGCCGCGCGCTATGCCGCGGGCGGTGCACGCATAGTGCTGATATCGGGACCGTCGTCGTCGGGAAAGACCACCGCCACCAAGCGTCTGGGCATACAGCTTATGACCAACCTGCTGAGGCCCTTGCAGATATCGCTCGACGATTATTTCGTGGACCGTGAACGCACCCCCCGTCAGCCCGACGGCGATTATGACTTCGAAAGCCTTTACGCCCTGGACCTGGAGCAGTTCAACGCCGACCTCAACGCCATACTTCGCGGCGAGGAGGTGGAACTGCCCTCGTATAACTTCGAGCTCGGGCGCCGGCAGTACAAGGGCAACCGCGTGCGCCTTGGCGAAGGCTCCATTCTGCTTATAGAAGGCATCCACGGCCTTAACCCAGAGCTTACCGCCGGCATCGACGACAGCGCCAAGTACAGGGTATATGTCAGCGCCCTCACCACGCTGAGCATCGACAACCACAACTGGGTGCCGACCACCGACAACCGGCTGCTGCGACGCATTATCCGCGACCACAAATACCGCGGCACGTCGGCCGCCGAGACCATACGCCGCTGGCCGAGCGTGCGCCGCGGGGAGGAAAAGTGGATTTTCCCCTATCAGGAGAATGCCGACGCCATGTTCAACTCATCGCTGATTTTCGAGCTGGGGGTAATCAAGGACTACGCCGAGAATGTGCTGCGCACCGTGCCCAACGACGTACCCGAATATGCCGAGGCATACCGCCTGCGCAAGTTCCTGAGCTATTTCCTGCCTATCGACAGTGCTGCGCTACCCTCAACAAGTCTGCTCCGCGAGTTCATAGGCGGCAGTTCTTTCCATTATTGACAATATGCTGAGGATTAAGGTAATATTAACGATATTAACCCTTTCAGGGGTGTTGATCGCCCATGCCGGCAACGACGCCGTCGGCGCGCGTGCCGCCCGCGCCTATGCCGCCGGTGAGTGGGCGTCGGCGCAGGCTCTCTACACCGTTGCCGCCGATGCCGAGCCGACGTCGGCCGATGCCGCCGCGCACATGATAGTCAGCGCCGAGATGCGGGCCGACACCACCGTGGCCGCCACTGCCCTCAACCGCTATATGAGCACGGGTTCGCCACTGGAGCCGCTGCTCGACGATGTGGAAGAATTATGCTACAATCAGGGGCGTGCTAATATGTACGGCAGCCTGCTGCTGCGCCTCACCCGCGAGGTGCCCTATCTGCGGCGTCCGCTGGCGCTGAGGCTCCTGAAATTCTATATTTTCCGCGCCAATCCCGAGCAGACAATAGAATATGCCACCATGTTGCTGCGCGGCCAGCCCGGCGATCCACAGTACCTCAACGCCATGGGTAAGGCATACATGATGCTCGGCGATATCGGGAGGGCTGTGCGCTGTTTTGCTGACGCGCTGACCTCCGACCCCGATAACCGCGAGGCGCTCCTTGCTTTGGGCAATTACTACGGGTCGCTCGACGATGCCGCCACCGCCCTGCCCTACCTCCGGCGCGCCGAGGCGCTGGCCCCGTCCGAATACCTCGAACGCGAGATCGAGCGCCTGCAGAACCTTCAGGAAAACGAATGATTATGAACGAAACAACATATATTACAGTATATTGCGGCTCGTCGGCAACTTCGCCGGACAAATATCTGGCGGCCGCCGCCGTCACCGGCCGCGAACTGGCACGCCGGGGCGCCACCCTCGTCACGGGCGCCGGTCGCACCGGCCTGATGGGAGCCGCCGCCGATGCCGCTCTTGCCTCCGGGGGCGCCGTGACAGGCATTATTCCCGAATTCATGGTGCGCCGCGGCTGGAACCATGCCGGGCTAACCGAACTGCGTGTGGTTGAGAGCATGCATGAGCGCAAAGCCATGATGGCCGGGATCTCGCATGGTGTTATAGCCCTCCCCGGCGGAATAGGCACCTTCGACGAACTCACCGAAATCATCACCTGGCGGCAGCTCGGCCTCTTCGCCGGAAATGTGGTGATCTACAACGTCGACGGCTATTACGATCCCTATATCTCGCTGCTGCGCCACGCCTGCCGCGAGCATTTCCTCAAGGATGAGCATCTGGCGCTGTTCACTGTGGCCGAGAGTGCCGCCGATGCCGTCGAGGCGGCGCTCGCGCCCTGCTCTCCCGCTGTGTTCACTCCCAAGTTTTAAGCGACAGATACATGCAACCGAGCGATACTACGGCCACACCGGTGCAGATATGCACCGTTATCGTGGACTCCATCGCTGCCGACACCGCCGCCGGCCGAATGCCCCGCTATGTCAACGCCGGCCAGATCAGGGCTATACGGGCCGAGATGCGGCGCGACAGCCTACAGCATGTCAAGGCCATATCTACGGTGCCTGACGATGCCGGCTCGGGGCTGGTGCCGCAGACATATTTCGATATCTACAACGCTACGGGCGTGACGGCCCTGATGATGGGCGTCCTCACGGTGGTGTGCGTCAATGCCTCGGGGATAGGGCGCGCCCTGAAGCGCTACCGTACGGCGCTGCTGACAGTACGTCGGCGAGACAATGCCTTCGACGACGTCCACAGCGCCTCGCTGCCCGCCGCTCTTATGCTCGCCATGGTTTTTGTGGTCTTCGGCGGTGTTTGCCTCTACTACTCCCACGGGTTGCCGCCGGCCATGAACTTCGGCGGCATTGTCGCCACGGTGGCGCTTCTGGCGGCTTACTATATTTTCCAGCTCGCGGCTTACAATGCGGTGGGCTATGCCTTTACCACCGGTGACTACCGGCGGCAGTGGCTCGCTGGCCTCAACGCCTCGCAGGCTTATACCGGCCTGCTGCTCATAGCTCCCGCCATGGTACTGGTGGCAGAACCGGCATGGTGGCAATATGTTGAAATTTTTTCACTCGCTGTATATTTAACCGGAAGAATAATTTTTATTTGCAAGGGTTTTAAAATTTTTTACAGCAAAATTCGTTCTTTGCTTTATTTTATTTTGTACCTTTGCACGTTGGAAATAATACCGGCGGCGGTTGTATATCTTCTGGCGGGATATATAGCCGGATGTGCAGACATCTTCGCCGTGTTAAGATTTTAGTAGAGTGAAAGTTAAGAAAATATTAGTATCCCAGCCGCAGCCAGCTTCCGAAAAATCGCCGTACTTCGACATCAGCCGCAAGTACGGCACGGATATTGTTTTCCGCCCATTCATAAAGGTTGAGGGCCTTTCCGCTAAGGAATTCCGTGCCCAGAAAGTGAATATACCGGATTTTACCGCCATTATCTTCACTGCCAAGGCTGCCATCGATCATTTCTTCCATCTGTGCGAGGAAATGCGCATAACCATACCCATAACCCTCAAGTATTTCTGCACCAGCGAAACTATTGCAAACTATCTGCAGAAGTATATCGTTTACCGCAAGCGCAAAATCTTTGCCGGAAAGACCGGCAAACTCGTCGATCTGCTGCCAGCCATAATCAAGCACAAGAGCGAAAATTTCCTGCTTGCCGTGAGCGACGTCAACAACGGCTCCGATGCGCAGATGCTCACCGACAACAAGATACGCTTTACCCGCGGAGTGATGTACCGCACCGTCAGCAACGATTTCGGCGCCGACGAAGCGTTTGACTATGATATGCTGGTGTTCTTCAGCCCTCAGGGCATTGAGAGCCTGCTCAAGAATTTCCCGGACTTTGTTCAGGGCGACATATGCGTGGCCGCCTTCGGTCCGGCTACCGCCAAGGCTGTTGTCGACGCCGGGCTGCGTCTCGACATCGAGGCTCCCACCGTCGAGGCTCCCTCCATGACTGCCGCAATCGACAACTATCTTGCCGAAAATCAGGGCGAAATAGAGCATGCAGACGGTGAAGACGACGCTCCCGAGGGCGAAGACGCCATAAACGAGTGCGAAACCGCCGAAGCCTGAACACCGACGGTGAAAAACGGCCTGTACAAGAAAGAAAAACTGTGCTCCGTCGTTGCCATAGACCAGCTCTTCGGCAACGGCGGCGCTGAATTTTCGCGTCTGGCTTACCCGCTGCGGGCCATAGCACGGAACAACGTTCGCCGTAGCTCCGACGCTCCCGTGGCCTTTCTTATCAGCGTTCCGAAAAAACGTCTGCGACATGCCGTGGACCGCGTGACGATGCGTCGCCGGATACGCGAGGCTTACCGCCTGTCGCCCTTGCGGCAGCGCACGCCGGGTGCCCTGCGCCTCGACGTCGCATTTGTATATGTCGCCGATAAGCCACTGCCCTACTCCGCCGTGGAGCGCGCCATGAGGCGCATCCTTGAAGGTCTCGACGCTTTTTACGCCAACTACTGTGCCCCCGCTGCCGATGAATAGCCTCTCGAAAGCGCTGACGTGGCTGCTGTCGTTGCCGATCCTTTTTTACCGAGCGGCTGTTTCGCCCCTGTTTCCACCATGCTGCCGCTTTACACCCACGTGCAGCGCCTATGCGCTTGAGGCCTTGCGCCGGCACGGGCCTTTCCGCGGAACGTGGCTGGCCGTCAAGAGAATACTGCGCTGTCACCCCTGGGGAGGCAGTGGCTATGACCCCGTGCCATGAAAGCGCTCGCACGGTTCGACGACATTCACAGCCACAGCCGGCGCGGTCCGGCGGTTGTCACCAACCTGCCATATGGCGAAGAAATAACCACGGCTCCCGGCGAGGCGTGGTATAGCGTTGGCTTTCATCCGTGGGACACCGCCCGTTCAATGCCGGATATGGAGTACCTGCGGCGCGTGGCTTCCGACCCGCGCGTGGTAGCTGTGGGCGAAGCAGGTATCGACAGGCTGCGCGGCGCTGATGCCGATACACAGCGCGAAGTGTTCCGCTGTCAGGCCATTCTTGCCGAGGAAGTGGGTAAGCCGCTGATTATCCATTGTGTGCGCGCATGGGACGACATCATGGCCCTGCGCCGCCAGCTCAAGCCCGCGGTGGAATGGATAATCCACGGATTTCGCGGCGGCGCGCCTCAGGCCGCGCAGTTGCTTCGCGCCGGATTCATGCTTTCGCTGGGCGAGCGCCATGCACCGCAGGCCGAACTGTTCATTCCTGATGAACGCCGCTATCGGGAGACTGATTGAGCACCACTGTCAGCATCATGCCCCGGTAGGGCTCCACGGCAAGGACATGGAATACCTGCGATTTTATCACCGCCGCTTTAGAGCCCGGAGGAATGGGCAGGTGTATGTCGTTGCGAAAATCGAGGGCGCCTTCGCGATATGCTTTATATAGAGCTTCCTTGAGCGTCCATGCCGACAGCAGACCCATTTCCGTTGCGGAATAAGCACGCAGTTCGCCGGGCGTGAATATGCGGCGTGCCACGTTGCGGAGCTGCTGTACACGGTTTTCCTCTATGTCGATGCCTACGAATTTGCCGTGGGGACACACTGCCAGAGCAGCGTATTCGCGGTTGTGGCTTATGGAAATGTTGTTGAAAATATTTTTTCCGGAGCGCAGAACGGGGGCTCCGGAAGGTTCGTGGCCCAGAACGTAGCGGTTGCCGAACACGTGTTTTATCAGCGTTGACACAGCTTTGCACTCGCGGCGCCGTTTTGTATGGCTGTCGATATCCAGTGGCATCAGATACACGGCGACTTCGCCGAATATCAGTTTATCGATAGGCTCGTTCATAGGCTTTCCAGTATTTTAAAGGCTTTGGCATAGAGGGCATCGGCAACGGGAGCTACAGAGTCAGTGCTCTCAGGAGCCGTATGCCACACGAAGGCACCCCAGACGAGGGTACCGAGACTGTCGTTCCATGCCAGCAGTTGCACGGGCGTTGGCACGCCGGCCTCGAGGGCGCGATTTATCAGGCAATTGTATCCGGCGCTGTCGAGGAAAGTGTCGGTTCGCCCCACTGCTCCGCCAAGATTTAGGGCCATGCGCTCGCGGCGGTTGGCGAGAGCATCAGCAAGAGCACCGTCGTGCAGGCCTGTGCGGACGCTCAGGAAGAGCGTGGCGCCCTCGGCGGCATAGTTTACCGTCAGGGCGCCCCCGGCGCCCTCAGCGGCCTCGGCAGCGCTGTCTATGGCGATGCTCACGCCCGCCACATCGATGGTGCGCGTGCCTCCGCCGGTGAGTTCAATGCGCGGGTATGCGCGCGGTCGCGGCACAGGGGCTGTCCCCGCGTCGTGGCTGCAGGCTGTCATGCCGGCCATTGCCGGCAGCATCAGCAGCATGGCTACAGTTTTCATTGTTGTTCGGCCTCCTGGTCGGTAGGCATAACTTTAACCCGGACGTCGACAATGCGGTGGTCCTCCACGCCGAGCACCAGGAAGCGGCAGCGGCCGTAGACCAGCGGCTCCTTGTCCTTGGGAAAATCGCCTTTCAGGCACAGAAGCATGCCGGCGAGGGTCTCGCTGTCCTCGGTGATGTCCTTGTAGTCGTCGGCATCGAGGCCGGTGATGCGGAAAAAGTCGGTTAGGGGCGTGCGGCCTTCGAAAACATAGGTATCGTCGCGCAGACGCCGATATGTCTGTTCGGGCTCGTCGTATTCGTCATCGATGTCGCCCACAATCTCCTCGAGGACGTCCTCGAGAGTCACCACGCCCTGAGTGCCTCCGTATTCGTCGACCACCACGGCCATATGGATCTTAAGGCGCCGGAAATCCTCAAGCAGGTCATCGATCATGCGGCTTTCGGGTACGAAATAGGCGGGGCGCAGCAGCTGCGTCCAGCTGAAGCCTTCCGGCAGGTTGCGCCCTATGTACGGCAGCAGGTCGCGGGCGTAGAGTATGCCCTTTACATCGTCCTGATTCTCACCGGCCACGGGCATGCGCGAGTAACCGCTGGTGAGCACTATTTCCATCAGGGCGTCGAAGGTCATATCGTAGTCCACCCAGGTGATGTCCACGCGCGGCGTCATTATCTCGGAGGCGGCGGTGTCGCCGAACTCGAGGATGCCCTCGAGCATCTCCTTATCGTCGCCGGTGGCACCCTCGGTTATTTCGAGGGCCTGCGACAGCTCGGAGGCGCTGATGTCGTGGGCGCGCTTGGTTACCACTTTGTTGATGAACGAACCGCTTTTTACCAGCATGGACGATAGCGGCGACAGAAGGCGCGATGTAGCCGACAGCGCCGTCACGGCCATAGGCGCCCACCGCAGAGGAAAGTTGTTGGCGTAGAGCTTTGGCAGAATTTCGCCGAAGAGCAGGATGAGGAAAGTGAGGATAACCGTCTGAAGCACAAAACTCAGCACGGTACCCATGCCGGCGAACACCGGTCCGAGGGCAAAGTTTGTGAGCACCACAATAGTGACGTTCACAAGATTGTTGGCAATGAGGATGGTGGCTAAGAGCCGCTGCGGCCGCGACAGCAGCTTGCGGATGGCAGGTCCGCGGGGGCTTTCGTCCAGTTCTTCGAGTTGGCTGTCGGTGAGCGAGAAAAAAGCTATCTCGCTGCCGCTGACAAAACCGGAGGCAACCAGGCACAGCGCCGCGATGACGAGCGCTACTATGGCCGTGGGGTCCAGTGGGGCTATGGATACTGTTATGTAGTCGAGTATATTCTGAAAGGCGGGCAGCAGCGCTGCCACGGCCGGGAGGGGATCTGTGTCCAATTCGTTATTGTTTTGGTTCGAACTGCAAATTTAGGAAATTTTTTTGAATATCCCCCACAAACCTCTCATATTTCGCAAAAGCCCCCAGTAACAGTGGCCATATCAGCCAAATCGGTAGAAATCGCGGCCGCACACCGCCAAAAAAGGCGCCCCCGGAAGGGCGCCCTCTTATTCGGTTCGCTGAAGATCAGAGGTCTTCCTCGATGGAGAAATCATCGGGGAGGTCATCGAAGTCGTCGAGTTCGTCGCCTTCGGTGTCTATGTCGGCTTTTTCGGTGTCTTTATCGTCGGTTTTGGCTTCTGCCGCGGCTGCCGCCCTGGCGGCTTTGGCGCGCGGGTCGCGGTCGGCGGTGCGCATGGCCTCCAGAATTTTGCCGGCGAGCTCTTCGGCGAGTTCGGGGTTGTCCTCGATGGTGGCCACGGCGTTGTCGCGGCCCTGGGCGAGTTTGGAGCCCTCGTAACTGAACCATGAGCCGCTCTTCGCTATGATGTTGTACTCCACGCCGAGGTCCAGGATTTCGCCGGATTTGGAGATGCCGCGTCCGAAAAGAATGTCGAATTCGGCGCGTTTGAAAGGAGGTGCGACTTTGTTTTTGGTAACTTTCACATAAGCACGGCGGCCGAGGATGTCGTCACCGTCCTTGATGTTGCCGCGCGAGCGTATGTCTATGCGCACCGAGGCGTAGAATTTGAGAGCGTTGCCGCCGGTGGTGGTCTCGGTGGGACCGAACATGGCGCCTATCTTTTCGCGCAGCTGGTTGATGAATATGCAGGTGGTGTTTGTGCGGGAAATGGCGCCGGTGAGCTTGCGCATGGCCTGCGACATCAGGCGTGCCTGCAGGCCCATGTTGCGGTCGCCCATTTCGCCTTCTATTTCGGCCTTGGGGGTGAGGGCCGCCACAGAGTCGATCACCAGAATATCTATTGCTGACGAGCGGATGAGCTGTTCGGCTATTTCGAGGGCCTGTTCGCCGTTGTCGGGCTGCGAAATGAGCAGATTGTTGATGTCCACACCGAGCTGCTGGGCATAGAAACGGTCGAAGGCATGCTCGGCATCGATTATGGCGGCAATGCCGCCGCGCTTCTGAGCTTCGGCAATGGCATGGATGGCGAGAGTGGTCTTACCCGAGGACTCGGGCCCGAAAATCTCGATTATACGGCCGCGGGGATAGCCTCCCACGCCGAGGGCGTAGTTGAGACCTATCGAACCGGTGGGTATCACTTCTACGTTTTCCACCACTTCGTCGCCCATTTTCATGATTGCGCCGCGGCCGTAGGCTTTTTCTATTTTGCCCATGGCTTGTGCCAGCGCGTCGAGGCGCGCCGCCTGGGGGTCTTTTTCTTTCGAGGGGCTTGCTTTCTTCTCGGTTGCTTTTTTTGCGCTCATATTAAGAGGAGTTTTTTGATTGTTTTCTTGATAACGCGGGCCTCGGGCCCTTTTGTTCTGTGATTACGCTGCAAAGTTACGGCGCTGCCTGCGCGAACAATGCGCCCGCCGCAATTAATGAATGTTAAAAGCGACTTTGCCTGCCGAACCATCCCGCCCGGGCTGTGTTCTACTAATACATAGCAAAATTACTTTTTCCATTGCAAGAAATGTGATAATGATTGGTTTATTATCTAATGTGGCGACACTGTGACAGCGTCGCCACATTAGTTTTATATCATCTTGCCGGAGGCACCACGGTGCCTACCAGCCGCAGATGCACTTTTTCGGACTTTCCATCTGCGGCCTTTAGCCTGAGGGTTACGTTTTTATCCACTTCGCCTCGCTGACCCTGCGGAATGAACCTGACGGTGACCTGCCCTGTCTCGCCGGGCATGATAGGACGGCGCTGATATGTGGGTTCGGTGCAGCCGCACGATGCGCGCGCCGACAGGATTGCCACTGCCTCGCTGCCGTTGTTGGTTACGGTGAAGGTATGGACCACGGGTTCGGCGTCGGTGGCGACGGTGCCGAAGTCGTAGCACAGTTCTGAAAAAGTGACGCCCACTTTCTGTCCGGGCGTACGCGCGGCAGCGCCTATGGCCAGGATTGCCACACCCAGCACCGCCATAAGTCGGATATACTTCATTTTGCGAAATATTTGTCGAGCACCGCAGCCGCGGCGGCAAAGCTTGAGCGGCGGTTTGCATGTACATCGGCCTCGGCGTCGGCCAGGGCGCGCTCTATCTCGGGATTGTCGTAGAAATGCTTTTTGAGCTGTTCGTCGATGGTTTCGTACATCCACCATCGGGCCTGCTCACGGCGCTTGGCATCGAAGTAGCCGTTGGCCTTGACGAAAGCGAAATAGCGGTCGATCATCTCCCATATTTCCGGTATCCCGAGTTCGTAATATCCGGAATATGTGAGGACTTCGGGTTTCCAGCCCGATGCCGTGGGCGGAAACAGGTGAAGAGCCGAGCGATATTGCGCCTGCGCCAGCTGTGCGGGGCCTACGTTGTCGCCGTCGGCCTTGTTGATAATGATTGCGTCGGCCATCTCCATGATACCGCGCTTTATTCCCTGCAGTTCGTCGCCGGCACCTGCTATCTGAATGAGCAGGAAGAAATCCACCATGGAATGCACGGCGGTTTCGCTCTGGCCGACGCCGACGGTCTCGACGAAGATGTTGTTGTATCCGGCGGCCTCGCACAGCACGATAGTCTCGCGGGTCTTGCGGGCCACGCCGCCGAGAGAGCCGGCCGACGGGCTGGGGCGGATAAATGCTCCGGGATGCGTGGAGAGTTTCTCCATGCGTGTTTTATCGCCTAAAATAGAGCCTTTTGTCTTTTCGCTCGAGGGGTCGATGGCCAGGACGGCGAGCTTGCCGCCGTCGCGCAGCACGTGGAGACCGAAGACATCGATACTCGTGCTCTTGCCGGCGCCCGGCACGCCCGTGATGCCTATTCGGCGGGAGTTGCCGGAGTAGGGCAGGCATTTCTCTATCACCTCCTGGGCTATGGCGTAGTGTGCCGGCGAGAGGCTCTCCACCAGCGTCACGGCGCGGCTCAGGGTTGTGACGTCGCCTTTGAGTATGCCGTCGACGAGTTCCGAGGCCGTCGGCAATGGCTTGCGGCGGGGACGCAGGCTCAGGTAGGGGTTCACCGACGGCGGCTGTGCCACACCGCTGTTGACGGTAAGGCCTGTGTATGCGGGGTCGTTTTCGGGGTGTTCGTGGTGGGTATCGGTCATGCTGTTACGGGAGTTTCTGGTGGTATGGACCTGCGGAAGGCGCGGCGGCGCCGATGCTGACGGCGTTCGAAGTATTCCCATTGTTTCTGCACGCTTTCGTTGCCTTCGAGCTCCACGTTGCTCTCGGCTTCGGTATATCCCGAGGCGTTGAATGCCGGGATGAGGTCGGCGAACAGCATGGCGTTGACGCCTTTGGCGCGGTATTCGGGCGCCACGGCAACGAGGAGGAGGTCCACGGTGTCGGTGCCTCCGCGGAGAGCCCGCAGCAGGTGCCACCATCCGAAGGGGAAGAGGCGGCCGCGGCTGCGGCGAAGGGCGTCGCTCATCGACGGCATGGAAATGCCGACGGCTACCAGGCGGTCGGCGCTGTCCACAACCAGGCTAACGTCGTCGAGGCGGAGGATGCCTATGTACTGGTCGATATAATAATCAATCTGGCGGTCGGTGAGCGATACGTAGCCGTAGAGGTCGGAATACGACCGGTTTATGAGTTCGAATATGGCGCGCCCGTAGTCCTTTTTGATTTTCTTGCGCGATTTGTACTTGATTGTCCGCAGTCCGAACTTGCGGGCGGCGATATCGGCTATGCGGGCATATTTTTCAGGAATCTGCTCCGGCACTTTTATGCGGTATTCCACCCAGTCCACGTCCTTTTTGAACCCTAAGCGCTCCATGTGCGCCGGGTAGTAGGGGTAATTGTAGATTGTGGCCATGGTGCCTTTCTCGTCGAATCCATCGATGAGCATGCCCTCGTGGTCCATGTCGGAAAAGCCCATGGGGCCTATCATTTCGGTCATTCCGCGGGAGCGTCCCCACTCTTCGACAGCGGCGAAAAGGGCGTCGACCACCTCGGCGTCGTCAATGAAATCCATGAAGCCGAAGCGAAGGTCATTGCGGCAGAATTTCTCGTTGGCGGCACGGTTTATTATTGCGGTGATGGTACCCACGGGCTCGCCGTTGCGCCAGGCCATGAAGGACTGGGCCTCGCAGAAATCGAAGGCGGGATTGACGTGGGGCGACAGCGTGTGCACATCGTCGCTCACCAGCGGCGGAACGTAGCAATCGTTGTCGCGGTAGAGGTCGATGCCGAACTTTACGTATTGTTCGAGCTGGTCGGTGGTATGTACGGGTCGGACGATGACAGACATTGGCGTAGTATGCGGTTATTTGGCGGTGACTCCAAGAATAAGGCCTACAATGATGGCCACCAGAGCCACAAGCGTGAAGATCAGTAAATAGAAAGAGCGCTGGGAGCGGCCTTCCAGGGCGAGGTGCACCTGTGTCATGTCGCGGTAGCGGTGAGGGCGCTCGGCGGTGCAGCGGCGCGCCACGCGCCGGAGAACGGTATCGTCGGTGCCGGTGGCCTCCAGCGCCTGACCCAGAACGACGCCATAATTGAAGATGTCGTCCGATACCTCGCGGTGAGTGAGCGATTTGCGCTGCTCGAAGCCTACGTCGATGAGCTTGAGGTTGCCGATATTCTCGGTGAAGATAATGTTGTCGGCGGTGAGCGGCGGGTGCGCTATGTGGTTGTTCTCTATATATTCGAGGGCGCTCACCAGCTGATGGCGCATCTGGCTGAGATGGTGGGCGGTGACGCGCCCCTCGTCGATGAGTTTGCGCAGCGAGTCGCCGTAGACGTCGTCGGTGACGATGCATCGGCCGATGCCGGGAATATCCTCGAAGTCGTTGATCATCACTATGTTCGGGTGCGCCAGATTATAGCGCGCGTCGAACTCGCGCTCTATCATCTCGCGGTATTCGGGCTTGTCGGCATATTCGGGACGAAGAGTCTTGATCATCACCCACTTGCCGAATTTCTTGGCAGTGTAGATGTGGTAGAACTCTTCGTCCCACTGTGGCAGGCGTTCTATTTCAGTCCAGCGTTCGGCGGTGCTGTCCATCGGTTATCGGGCGCTGTAGGTAAAGACTGCGTACTGGCCGGGAACAAGCTCGGCGGGCAGCACGGCGGCGGCGCCGGTGAAGATATCCACCGCGTCGGCAGGGATGGTGAAGGTGCTGCCTTCGGGGAGCAGGGCGACGGGTGCGTTGCCGAGGTTGGCGGCCACGAAGGTGGTGTTGCCGTCGGCGTCGCTGCGGGTAAAGGCTATGACGTCGTCGGAAGCCGTGGCCACGCGGTTGAGGGCGCCGCCGGCGGTGCCTGAGGCCAGCTCGCGGCGGTTGTGGCGCAGGTTGTTGAGGGTCTTGTAGAACTCGAACGAGGCACTGCGCGGTTCCCACTGCGGAGGGGTGTCCTTGACAAAGAATTCCAGGGCGCGGTCCAGGCCGGTTTCCTGGCCGGTGTAGATCAGAGGTATGCCGGGCAGGGTGTAGCTGAGCACGGCGAAGGCGGGGGCGAGGTTGCCGAGGCGTTCGAATTCGGTGCCTTCCCACGAGTTGAGGTCATGGTTGGAGGTCATGTTCATCAGGTATGCGTCGGCGGGATACTGCTCGGCCTGGACGGCAAGGAGCGAGTCGATAGCTGCGGCGTGCTTCACGGGGAAGGTGCGGGGCTGCTCGCCTTCTTTCACGAAACTGTACTGCCCGGCGGTGGCGGCGATTTCGCTGAAGAGGTCCTTCATGGGCCAGTTGTAGACGGCGTCGAAGGCATATTCCACCAGTTCGGGTTCCGTGGCCTCGGCGAGCATGAAGATGGAGCGGTCGCCGGCGGCGGCGTTGAGCTCCCGGCGTGCCTCGTTCCAGTAGTCGACGGGCACACGGCCTGCAACGTCGCAGCGGAAGCCGTCGATGCCGGCCTCGGTGATCCAGAACTTCATGGCGTCGGTCATGACGCGGCGCGTTTCGGGCTTGCTGTAGTCAAGCTCATAGACGTCGGTCCAGTCGAAGGGGCCGAACATCTGTCCTTCGTCGTTGAGTTTGTAGTATTCGGGATGCTCTGTCACCCAGGCGTTGTCGCAGCCGGTGTGGTTGGGCACCCAGTCGATTATAACCTTCATGCCGAGGGCGTGGGCGCTGTCAACCACGGCCTTGAAGTCGTCGAAGGTGCCGAATTCGGGGTTCACGGCGCGATAGTCGCGCACGGCGTAGTAGCTGCCGAGTTCGCCCTTGCGGTTGAGCTCGGAGATGGGGTGGATTGGCATGAACCACAGGATATCCACACCCAGATCCTTGAGACGGGTGAGATGTTGGCCGAAGGCGCGGAATGTGCCGCTGTCGGTATACTGGCGTGTGTTCACTTCGTAGATAACGGCGTTGCGGCTCCAGTCGGCATGCACGAGGCTGTCGGCGGGCGCGGCGGCGGTTTCAGCTTTCTTGGCGCCGGAGCAGCCGCTGAGGATGGCCAGGCCGCTCAGGAGGATGGTAAGGAGGTGTTTCATGGCTTAGTTGTAGCTTACGGGGATTTCGCGGTCGATGCTCTTGTCGAGCGATATCAGCGTTTCGGTGCCCGTCACGCCGGGTATCATCTGTATCTTCTTGTTGAGGAGCTCCATAAGGTGCTCGTTGTCGCGGGCATAGAGCTTGACGAGCATGGTGTACGGACCCGTGGTGAAGTGGCACTCAACGATTTCGGGGATCTTCTCCAACTCGGGAACCACCGACGAATACATGGCGCCGCGTTCGAGGTTGACGCCTATGTATGTGCAGGTGGCATAGCCCAGCACTTTGGGGTTGACGTGGTAGCCGGAGCCGGTTATCACTTTGAGGTCGATGAGGCGCTGCAGACGCTGATGAATGGCCGCACGCGATACTCCGCACTCGGTGGCTACATCCTTCGACGGGATGCGGGCGTTGTGCATCACTATTTTGAGAATGTGGCGGTCAAGATTGTCGATTTTTTCCATCGGTAGTTTTTGTTATTGTTATGTTCTGACTACAAAATTACAAAAACTTTGGCAAACCGAAAAGAATTCGGCAAAAAACAGCGCGAAAACTTTCTTTCTGGCTCTCCTTTTCACTTATTGCCAAGCAAACCGCCAACCATCCCGCATTGCGGCCGGAGGCTAACGGCGCTGTACGCGCCGCACAACGATGATGCATAAAAGCCAGTTCGGGTAAAAATCTGGCAATTTTCGGCGAGTTTATGTGTCGGTTTCAGAGGTTGGCGCTGTCGGTGCGACGGGCACGGCGGGTGTGGAGGCATTGCGGGCGAGGCGGGAGGCGGGGACGCGGCGCATGGCGCTGCCGGCGGTGAGGCGGCGGTATGCGGAGGAGCCCAGGGCTGTGAGGTCATCGCGGCGGAGGGTGCGCAGTTCGGGACGGAGGGTGAATTCGGGCAAGGCGGGGGCGTGCGGTTCAGCCAGGGGGCACACGCGCGAGCATATATCGCAGCCGTAGATGCGGCCGGGGAGGGTGAGGCCGTCGGGCAGGGCGCCGGCGTGCTCGATGGTGAGGTAGGAGAGGCATCGCCGGGCGTCGACGGTGCCGTCGCCGACGATGGCTCCGCCGGGACAGGCATCGACGCAGCGGCGGCATTCTGTGCAGGGGTTGTGGGGCAGGGGAGAGGATGGCTCCACGTCGGCGGTCCATAATATTTCGGCGAGGAACACGGCGTTGCCGGCCCCGGGCACGGCGAGCAGGCCGTTGACGCCGCATCGGCCCAGGCCGGCGCGCACGGCGCGGTAGCGCTCGCGCACGGGGGCGCTGTCGGTGCATATCCGGGTATGCGAGCCGGGCACGGCGGCTTCCATAGCGGCTGCTACAGGCGTCAGGCGGCGGCGCAGCACGGTGTGGTAGTCGAGTCCTCGGGCATAGTCGGCGATGAGTGGCGAGCGGTCGTCGTCGCTGTCGGCGGCATAGCTGAAAGCCGCGCACAGCATGGAGCGTGCACCCTCGAGAACGAGCTGTGGATTGCGTCGTGCCTCGCTGTTGGCCTCCATGTATGCCATTCCGGCATTGTGGTTGAGGGCGAGCCAGCGGGCGAACATGGCGGTGTCGTCGGCTGATGGGGCGGCGGCGTCGGTAAACCCGGCGGCACAGGCACCGGCGGCGCGGGCGGCGTCGAGGATGGCGGCGCGGGCGGCGGCGCTACATCGGCAGGACATCGAAGTCATAGCCTTGCTCGCGGAGCCATTCTATTGCCCGCGGCAGGGCATAGCGCATGTTCGCCGAGGCCTTCAGCGAGTCGTGAAATACTATTATGGAGCCGTTGCGGGCATATCGGCGCACGTTTGCAAGCACCTCCTCGCCGGTGAGCTTGCGCGAGTAGTCGCGCGTCACCAGGTCGTACATCACTATGTTGAAGTGCATCTTCAGGGCCTTTGCCTGTTTCCAGCGCAGCAGGCCGTGGGGAGGGCGGAAGAGGGTGCTGTCGATAAGCTGCGAGGCCTCGGCCACGTCGTGGAGGTATCGGTGGGCCCTCACCTTCATGCCCTGGAGGTGGTGCATGGTGTGGTTGCCGTAGCTGTGTCCGCGGCGGCGCACCTCGTCAAGAAGTTCGGGATGACGGCGCACGTTGTCGCCGACCATGAAGAAGGTGGCCTTGATGTCGTACCGGTCGAGCAGGTCGAGCACCCAGGGTGTCTCTTCGGGAATGGGGCCGTCGTCGAATGTGAGGTATACCACGGGACGGCTTTTCTTGCGCTTAATTCGCCAGATAGCCTCGGGGAAGAGCAGGCGGTAGAGCAGCGGCGGCTGTTCGATGAGCATGTGGCGGCAGGTCAGTTGGCGGTGTGGACGCTGTACCACTGCGGGGCGGTGAAACCGTACTGCGTCATCAGCTGGTTGCTGAAATCCATTGCGGGCACACCGGCGCGGCTGTGCAGACGACTCATTGCCACGGCCTTGGCGATAAGGGCGCGGTCGTCGGGGTGGTAGCTCTCGATCTGCGACAGGAGCGTGTCAGCGCCGTAGCCGTTGATATAGAGCATGGGAGCGATGATCCAGTCGTCCTCGATGCCCATGCTCCTGATGAGGGCCACGGCATCGGGCTCGTCGGCGATCTCAGGGTCGGCCTCGAGAATGTCGGCGCGGTTAACCAGCGACACCGCTTCGGCGAGATATCCCATGGCGAGGCTCTCGCTGCGGCCGAGGGCGCGCATCTGCTCGGGAGAGAGCGAGGCGCCGTAGCGCACGAGTTCGGCATACCTTTCTGCCTCGGATGCCGCGAGGGTGCGGCATGCCTCGAGGTCGGCGGCGCGGCCGGTGGCGAGATAGAGGTCGAGGTAGCTGCGGGCTATGTATAGACCGAGCATGGCGTCGTAGGGCGATATGCGGGCCGGCAGTTTGGCCTGCAGGAGGTCGAGGAGGTTGCGGGCCATATCGGCCTGCGTCTGCGGCACTTCCATGCCGGCGGCTGCGGCCGCATCCTTTGCGGCCTGTCCGGCAGCAGCGTCGGGCAGTTCCATGAGGTCTTCCACGGCTGTATAAATGCCGGAGCGCAGCGACGATACCATGCGTCGTACCGTCTCGTCGAGATAGAGGCGGTCGGCATCGGGGCCGTCGAGACCGCCCCAGCGGTAGTCGGTTAGCACTTTCACGTATGTTTTCTGCGCGTTGGGCTTGTAAGGACTGTTTGCGGCCACGGGCATGACCTCGTAAGCCAGGCCGGAGCCGCCCATGAAGGGCGTAAGACCTAAGTAATAGCTGCTGGGCACCGTCGTGGCGAAGTAGACGGGGCGCTTCATGCCGCCGGCTATGCTGTTGGCTATCATGTCGAGCGAGAGCACGCGGCTCTGGCTCAGTCCCGAGCCCTGCGAGGTGAGGTTGGTGGTGATATCGCGGACGTAGGGAGCGAGGTATATGCTGTCGAAGGCGGCATTGCCGCTGGTGTATCGCTCCATGGCTATGGCGCGGTCTGCGGGTATGCGCACGTTGGGGCTGGAAAGGATAGGCACGCCGTAGCGGGCATCGTCCGAGGCATAGAGCTGGCGCAGCGATGTCTCGGCGTTGGTGAGGCTGTCGTTGAGCGGTGCTATGAGGCTGAACGCCAGGCGTTCGTAACCCCAGTCGGCGGGTGTGGCATACATGGGTATTGCGGCGGCCTCGTAGCTGGGGTGGGCCATCTGGTTCGCGTACCAGTCGGTGGTGAGATAGCTGAGGTTCACCACGCGCACGTCGGTACGGAAGCCTTCCACCTCCTGGGCATACCACAGCGGGAAGGTGTCGTTGTCGCCGTTGGTGAAGATTATGGCGTCGGGGTCCAGCGAGCTGAGGTAGTTGAAGCCGAAGTCGCGGGTGGTGTATCGGCCGGAGCGGTCGTGATCATCCCACGTCTGGCTCACCATCTGCAGGGGCACTGCCAGAGCCACCACCACGGCGACGGCGGCCGATGCGACGGCGGCGCCGCGGCCGGCGGCTTTCTTGCCGTCGATGAAATTCTTGAGCACCAAGGCGATGGCGGGAATGCCCAGGCCTATCCATATTGCAAAGGCATAGAACGAGCCGGCAAAGGCATAGTCGCGTTCGCGTGGCTGTCCCGGCGTCTGGTTGAGGTATAGCACAATGGCGATGCCCGTCATGAAGAACAGGAAGAACACCACCCAGAACTGCTCGATACCACGTCCGTCGTTGGCCCAGCGGCGGTAGAGGGCCTGGAAGAGAAGACCTATCACACCCAGGAGCAACGGCAACATATAGAACACGTTGTGGCCCTTGTTGCCTTCGCCGTATTCGTAGGGGAGCTTGCTCTGGTCGCCCAGACGGGCGTTGTCGATAAACGGAATTCCGGAAATCCAGTTTCCGAGGAATGGCTCGCCGTTGCCCTGCATGTCGTTCTGTCGGCCGGCGAAATTCCACATGAAATATCGCCAGTACATGTGGTTGAGCTGATAATTGATGAAATAGCTCAGATTGACGTCGAAGCCGGGCTTGAAGGCACCGATAGTGCGAGCCGGCGTGCCGAGGGCGTTGACGTTGGTGGTCACAGCCGTCATGTGGGGCAGATAGCGCAGCACTTCGGCCTTTGGAGCGAAGCCCTGGCGTGCCCATGTGGCACGCACTGTCGCCGGTATGGCGTAGATATCGGGAGTGGTGTATCCTGCCCAACCCTTGTATCCGGACACGTGGGCCGGATCAGAGGAGTATATGCGCGTAAAGAGCATGTTGAGGTCGGGCATTGTCCTGTAGTCGGGGCGCTCGAGTTCCTCGACATAACGGTCGGGCTCCGAGGCGTCGGTTTTCACAACTTTGGTGTAAATCTTTCGCGGATTGTTGATTGCGGAGCCGTTTTCGTTGCGGAGGTAGCCGTCGATGTTTTTGAGGGCGGGGAGGCCGTTCTCGTCGATGGCAACATAGAAAGTACCGCTGCCTTCGGGGTACTCTATTTCGTCGAGTCCTTCGGCGAATACCGGCCCTACAAAGAGGGGACGGTCGCCATACTGCTCGCGGCTGAGGTAAGATGCCAGGGCAAAGACGTTGTCCGGGGCATTCTGGTTCATGGGAGTGTTTGCCGAAGCGCGGATGAGCAGCAGGGCATATGAACTGTAGCCGATGAAGATGACAAACACGCTGAGGACGAGCACGGCAAGGAAACGGCGCGTGATTTTACGCACAGCAAAGACGGCTATGAACATGGCGATGCTGACCAGCGTGCCTACCAGCACCGAGTGGCCGATGAAAGGCATGCCCGAGAGGATGACGCACACCACGGCAAGGGCGCGGGCGGCGCCGCTACTGCCGTTGCTGCGGTAAATCACCGCTATGGTGGTTATAAACGTTGCCACGAGGACAAGAGCATAGGCTATGACACCGCTGTTGTAGCCCATGTGGGATCCGTTGACGAACATAAGCTCGAACCACTGGGCAACCTGCACAAAGCCCGGCACGAGGCCATAGAGAATGGCGCCGACTATCACGCACGATACCAGCAAGGCCATCAGCGACCCTTGGACGTTGATGTTCCTGGACTTGCGGTAGTAGTAGATAAGCCCCAGGGCGGGTATGCACAGCAGGTTGAGCAGGTGAACGGCTATCGACACGCCGATGACATAAGCTATGAGGATCAGATACCTGTCGGAGCCGGGGTTATCGGCGCGATTTTCCCATTTGAGCATCAGCCAGAACACCAGGGCGGTGCAGAACGACGAGAAGGCATAGACCTCACCCTCGACGGCCGAGAACCAGAAGGTGTCGCTCCATGTGTATGCCAGGGCACCGCAGGCTCCGGCGGCCATGATGACAATGGTTTGCCAGACAGTTGCAGCCTCGCCGTCGCGAACCATCAGGCGCCGCGCCAGATGCGTGATGCTCCAGAACAGCAGCAGGATAGTGGCGGCGCTGAGAAGCGCCGACATGACGTTGACGGCGACAGCCGCCGTGCTCATGGCTCCTCCGAAGAGGGTGACGAAGAAGCGGGCGGTGAGCATGAAGATGGGGTTGCCCGGCGGGTGCCCCACTTCCAGTTTTGCGCCTTGCGCTATGAACTCGGGGCAGTCCCAGAAACTTGCCGTTGGCTCTACCGTGAGCAGATAGGTGACGGCGGCGATGACAAAGCATGCCCAGCCGCCGATGTTGTTTATGAGGTTGTATTTTTTCATCATGCAGAAATGCGGGAATGGCGCCGTTATAGCGGTGTCGGCGTCTTCAACCTGCAAAATTAACAAATATCCCCTCACCCTCCATCCTTTTAACTATAATTAATAAGCGGATTATATATCTAAAACCCCTTTCCATGCTTTTTTATGCACGCGAAAGAAAAATCCGATTTTTATCTATTTTTGCTGAAAATTTGACATACAAACGCTGACCCGGTACTGAAGAACACATATGGCCTTAGTGTTCATCGATTCACCCATGAGTTACCGCATGGGCTACGACCCCGCAGACAAGGCGCCCGGCGGCAATGGCTACATACCCATCAGCCTGCAGTACCGGCCATATACGGCGACTACGGCGCGCGAACACAGTCTGGCCTGTGACAGCACCGAGACGCCCGCCGACCGCAGCTACCGCGGCAAGATGGCGCACGCCCAGAACGAGTGCCACCTCGACCTTGTTGAGGAGACGCGCCGTCTGATGGGCGACAAACCAGTGATTGTCGCTATTTCAATGTCTAACCGGGCTCCTGCCTTTCGAACTGCCGGCATCCATGGAGGCCGTGGAGGGCCACAGCGAGGACTGCCCGCACGACATAGAACCCTATGTCGACGCTGACGGCAATGCCTACCGTTTTGGCTACGGCCTGAACTGGAGCGGTCCCATCCGCGACGCGCGCACGGCGCGATACGTCAGAGACTGACGGCGAGGCGGCGCCACAAGGCGTCAGGAATGAGTTTCCAGAGCGCCGATACCACTGCCCAGCGGGCATCGACCACAGCCACACGGCGTTCGCGAAGCATGGCGCACTCTATGCGGGGTGCGGCGTAGGCTATGCTCATTTCCAGCGGATAGGTTTTCGAACTTTTGAGCATTGGAGTGTCCACAAAGCCGGGACGGATGTCGGTTATGGCCACATCCACGCCCTGAATGTGTGCGAGCTGGTCGAGAGCCTGCAGATAAGTCCACTGGTAGCGCTTGGAGGCTGAATATGTTGCCGATACGCCGATGCCTTTAGTGCCGGCAACGGAGGTGATGGCGGCGATATGGCCTCGCGAGTCGTTGGCCGTGGCCTTGTAGTAGGCATAAGCGGCATTGACAATTCGTGTGAAGCCCACCACGTTGGTCATGAGAGTGCGCCGGTCCAAAGCGGGGTCAAGTTCGGGATTTTGCCATCCGCAGCCGGCGGCGTACAGCAGGTAATCCATGCCGCCGAGGGTCTCTATGAGGTTGTTGAAGCTCTCTACGGCATCGTCGGCGGTGACGTCGATAACTTTTGTCACTATATTTTCGGAGTAAAGGTCCTGTATTTCCTTCAGACGGTCGCCGCGTCGGGCGGCGATGCCCACACGCCAGCCCAGACGTGCGAAATCGGTTGCTATCCGCATGCCGATGCCCGACGATGCGCCGACAATTATTATTTTTTTCATTTCGTAAGGGGTATGTGATGTTTTTTACCCTTATAACCCGCGACGGCCGAAATAAGTTCAGAGGGTAAGCTGCACAGGCACGCCGGCCTCGGCTTCGATACGTGCGGCGGCGTGGCGAAGGACCTCCGGCGCGGTGTGGCGCAGGGTGGTTTCGGGCGTGGGGCGATCGATGGTGTAGAGCATCACTTCGCGCGGTTTGATGGCCTTGTAGGCATCGATCAACGCCGTTATTTCGGCGTCGGTGGTGTTGTCGACGGTTTTGCCGAGGTGCGTGCCTGAGGTGAGCATGGTCTGGATGATTGCATTTCCGCCGAAACGCTTCAGCCGCGTTACGGTGTCGGCGACGGTGTATGCCGGTGAGGTCGGGCGGTCGAGCAGCCGCACGGTGCTGTCGATGGCGCTGTCGAGCTTGAGGATATTGTTGTCTACGCGCTCGAGGGCCAGGCACACGCTCTCCTTGTGTATCATCGTGGCGTTGGAGAGCACGCTGATTTTCACGTCTGGAAACCAGCGGTCGCGCAGCGCTATGGTATCGTCGATGATGCCCTCGAAATCTGGGTGCAGGGTTGGCTCGCCGTTGCCCGAAAAGGTGATGACATCGAGGGGTTCGCCCTTGGCCTTGAGGTCGGCGAGTTTTTCCTCAAGAAGGCGCGCCACTTCGGCTCGCGGCGGCATGCCGGCCTTGCCGGGTCCCTGGGCGTTGAAGCCGGCCTCGCAGTAGAGGCAGTCGAACGAGCATACCTTGCCGTCGGAGGGCATAAGGTTGATGCCGAGCGAGGAGCCCAGGCGCCGTGAATGGATGGGGCCGAATATAGTGCTGTGAAAGAGTACTCTTTGCATTGTCATGAAATGTTTTTTGTGAAAAGGCGGGCAATCTGTCCTATGAGGGCGCCGGTGATCAGGACGGTGACAAGGACAATGAGGATATCGCGCGCGCTGACGGCCACGGGATAGACATCGATTGTCATAGCCGCCGGGTCGCCCCCGAGGCGGATAATGCCGAAATGCTGCTGAATCAATGCGAGCGCCAGGCCTATGACGGTGCCGACAGCACCTCCCAGAGTCGTTATCAGCCAACCTTCCCAGCGGAAAACGGCGCCAACGGTATTTTTCGACGCACCGAGGGCGCGCAGCGTGGCCATATCGTCGCGTTTTTCAATCACCATGAGCGAGAGGGTGGATACTATGTTGAAGCAGGCCACGATGAGGATGAAAACGAGCATGAGGAAGGTTATCCACTTCTCGACGGCAATCATACGGAAAGTGTCGGCCTGCTGACGGTCGCGAGTGAGCACGTCGAAGCTCTCGCCCAACAGAGCACTCACGGCCTCGGCGGCATCGTCGGGGTCGGCGCCGTCGGTGAGGCGCATTTCAATCGCGCCGGCATGGTCTCCGTCGTATTCCAGGAGCGAGCGCAGGTCATCGAGAGGGATTATTATCATGTCGGCGTCATAGTCGGGCTGATCGACGCGGAACACTGCGGTTGTGCGCAGTTGCATTGAGCGGTAGGCTCCGGCGGGGTTCGCCGGATTTATGCGCCCCAGACGGCGCGGAACATATATACGTCCGTCCGGTATGAACGAAGGCCGCAACTGCAACTCTACGGCAGGCCCTACGGCCACAGCAGCCGTCGTCACGGCGCTGTCCACATATTCCGGGGGCATCGCCGGCGAAAAGACACCGTCGATGACAATATCGTCGAAACCTGTGATGGCCCGGTAGCGGTCGGGCGCCACGCCCTTGACGCGCACGGGTTTCTGGCCGGCATCGCTCACCAGCAATGCACGTTCTGTGAGCGAGGGCATGGCTATGAGCACCTGAGGGAGACGCTCTGCGGCGGCAGCGAGGCTGTCGGCACTGCTGAAGGTCTTGGCCGTGCGAGGCACGGCGGCAAGATCGGGGTCGATACGGCTCAACTGGCTGCGGCTGAGCTCCGTAAAACCGTTGAATACCGACAGCACCACGACAATGGCCATTGTGGCCACTGCCACGCCCGCCAGAGAGATGACGGAGATGACATTGACGGCGCGGTGCGACTTTTTGGAGAAGAGATATCGCAGGGCAATGCGTAGCGGCAGCATCGTCGGCGCTCGGGCTGTTTATTTGGCCAGCAGACGGTCGATATTCTCGAGATAGTCGAGGCTGTCGTCGAGATAGAACTGCAGTTCAGGCACTTTGCGCAGCTGAAAGCGCACAATCTGAGCAAGCTCGTAGCGCACGGTCTTCTCGGAGGCCTTGATGTTTTCGAGCACTTGGGCGCTGTGTTCGGAGGGGAACACCGAGAGATAAACCTTTGCAATGCTGAGGTCCGGCGTCACTCTGACGCCGCTCACCGAAACGATGACACCATGTGTCTTTGCCGTCTGGCGGCGGAATATTTCGCTTAGCTCCTTCTGCAGGAGTCTGCTGATTTTAGCTTGTCGTGTACTTTCCATAATGATATGCTCTAAAAAGAAATGAGCCTAATTTCAAAACGCGGAGGGGCTGTCAAAGTTCAGCGGGCAGGCGGTTGGTGGTGATGAAGTCCACTCCGTAGCTCACCAGGGTGTCGGCACGTCCGGGGTTGTCGACGGTCCATGTGTTGACCATCAGCCCTGCGGCATGGATGCGCGCCACATCGGCGCTGTCAAGATATGTATGTGCTATGTCCAAGTCGAGGCGCAGACTGTCGGCCCAGGCGAAATGCTGCCGCCAGGTGGCACCCCCGAGAAACTGCAGGGCGATGTCGGGGTAATTTTCGCGAATGTACTGCAGACATGGGCGCATGGACGTCAGAATCACGGCCTGAGAGCGCATGCCGGAGGCTGTGAGGGTGTCGATGAGCGCGGGCACCAGCGAGCAGTCGTTGCTGTTCACTCCCGTGCCCCATTTGAGCTCTATCACGGGCCTTACGCCGCCGAGGCGGCACTGCTCCAGAAATTCGCCCAGAGTGGCCATTGTGGCGGTGTATTCTGTGCCGTAACGGCTCTGGCGCAGAGTCTGTCCGCGCAGCTGGGAAAGGGTTGCCTCGGCGATTTTGAGATTGCCGCCAAGCCGGCTGTTGTCTTCGTCGTGGCTCAGGACAAAGCAGGTGTCGGCGCTGACGCGAACATCGGTTTCGAGGAAGTCATAGCCTCGGCGTATGCCTTCGGCAAAAGCCTCGCGGGTGTTTTCAACACCCACGGAACTGCCGCGATGCCCCACGGTGCGGGGACCCGAGGCTGCCACGGTGGCCGCGCACATAAGTACGCCAAGGGCCGGGATTATGTTTCTGAGTCGTGTTTTCATGTCGCTATGAATAAAAGGGCAGGACAGGGCGAGTTACCGCGCTAAAGTGTTGTTGTTGCCTCCCGGACGTATGCCTCCGGGACGGTTGCCGCGGCGTGGCGGCGTGAAGGGATCTATGCGGTTCTGATATTCTTCTTCGGCCTCTTCCTCGGGATCGACGGGCGGTTCCTCGCCGCGTTTGAGTTTGGGCTTGTTTTTCTTTATGGCGTATGGCTTCTGCGCGTCGACGGCAAGTTCGTAGATGTCCCACGTCTGCTCCACGTCCCAGTTCCGTTTGAGATTGAGTTTCTTGGCGAAATAGAACACCTCTTCGGGCTGCGCAAGGGCCTTCATGTTGCCGGTGTCCCACCGTCCGTTGGGTATACTGTCGATAAACGCACGCATAAAGTAGTTGCCGGGTGCTATGAAACGGATGTCGGCGCCGCCGCTGCCTTTTTCCTTGATCACGCGGTAGACGGGCTCATCCGATGAATTCAGCAGCTCGATGACCATGCGCAGGCTGTCGGCGCCCGTGAGATTTACCCGCAGGTTGGAGTAATCCTCGAGCTGCGGAGTGGTGAATTCTGTTGTGTAGGGGCGGTTGTGGATGGTATCGTATACGCTGTGTGCCGCCAGACTGTCGATGGTGAGGCGGTATCGAGTGCCGGGGCGCCACCGGATGTCGGCACGGCGTCGCATGGCGGCATCGGCGCTGTCGGGCAGCAGACGGATGGCTTCAGGGTACCACAATGTATCCACCTGATATTCAAGGTGCACACCGGCACTGTCGAGGTGTCCCCATGGCAACGTGCCCTCGATCAGCAACGGCCGGTCGAGGTCCGGACGGCTGCCGAGCATGTTGATATTGAAGTATTCCTTGTCGGCGGGCGGAAAGAAAATGGTGTCGCCCGTTATTGTGTCAACTCTGAACCGCGGTGCCGTGTCTTCGTCTTTCTTTTTCTTCTCCTTCTTCTTGCTGCGGTCGCGGAAATAGAAGCGGAGGGTGTCGGTGGTCCATTCGGGGCGGTCGAGGCTGTCGGGGCGCACGTAGCTGACCGACAAACGCAGGGAATCGGCGGCGATGAGGTCCGGGTCGGTGATCCAGTAATGGAGGGAGTCGCGTCCGGCGTTTGCCTGGCGCACTGCCCACAGCGAGTCGGGCCGTCCGGCGCCGGGAGCGCCGTCGACGACGCGCAGCACAATGTCGCTGTCGGAGGGCGCACCCATGAGCAAGTCGATTTTGCGTCGTTCGGGGCGCGAGTTGTTGGCCACATACTGAGCGCGGTATCCCTCATTGAACCAAGTGAGCAGCAGGTCGTTGGGAAGGTATCGTATGCCGGCGCGCAGGGCTATTGAGTCGGTGCCGTCGGCGGCATAGAGGGTATCGCTCACCACTATCTGCTCAATGCTCGGCGATACTATTTCGTCGAAAAATGCGCCGTCCTCGGCACGGTCCCAGTGATAGTCGCGGTTCACGTCGTTGACGGCAAAGATGCGGTACTGCCCCGCCGGCAGGTTACGGATGGTGAACTGTCCTAACTGGTTTGTGCGGGCGATATGTTCCATCGGCAAGGTGTGGATCGCCGTATCGGAGAGGTTGGCATAGGCTCCCACAAGCATTCCTTGCGCCGGCTCGAGGTTCTCGGCGGCGAGGATGGTGCCCGATATCCGGAGGGTGTCGATGGTCGGTCCGGTGGAGAAATCGATTGCGAAACCGTCGAGGATATTTCCTTCGTTGAGGTCCTTGATGGCGTCGGCGAAGTCAATGGTGTACGTCGTGCTGTCGCGCAGGGTGTCGCGGAACACCACCGACAGATGGCGGCCGTTGGCGCTGACTGTCGGCGGCGTTTTCTGTGCCGGCGATACCACCACCTTGGTGAAGGCGTCTTCAAGCTGTATGTTTTCGTCGAAATAAATGTTGAGCCTGTTGCCGGAGAAGTTTACAGTGCCGGGAGCGGGCACGGCGCGCACCATAACGGGCGGTGTCTCGTCGCGCGCGCCGCCCTCGGGACGCCCCATGTTTGCGCACGCGGCGGCCATGACCAGTGGCGGTACCAGCGCCAGCAGCCTCAGCAAACTGTGGCTCGAACGTGGTTGCTTCATCAGTAGTTGCGCGAGATGATGAAATCGAACAGTCCGGCAAGGGCTTGGCGTTCGTCGCTGTCGGGCAGCTGCATCAGGGCCTTGACAGCGTTGTCGCGCAGGGCACGCATGGTACTGTACGAGCGTTCTATGCCGCCGTTGTCACGGGCAAAGGCCTGAAGGGTGGCTACCTCGGCGGGCGAGAGGCTGTCTTTTTCGAGGAGGCGCCGCATGGTGTGGACCTCGGTCGCGGGGGCGCTTTGCAGGGCGTAGAGCAACGGCAGCGTTATCTTGCCTTCGAGGAGATCGTTGCCGGTGGGTTTGCCGACGGTATCGGAACTGTAATAGTCGAACACGTCGTCGCGGATCTGGAAACAACGGCCGAATGCCGAGGCATACTCTTTGAGAATGTCGAGACGAACATCATCGACACCGGCGGCCAGACAGCCCATCTCGGCGCTGCTGATGAAGAGCGACGCCGTCTTATAGTCGATAATGGCGAAATAATGGTCTACGTCGAGGGTGTGCTCGCGGGCATTGAAAATCTGGT
Source organism: Muribaculaceae bacterium (assembly GCA_017621055.1). GTDB lineage: Bacteria > Bacteroidota > Bacteroidia > Bacteroidales > Muribaculaceae > CAG-873. The sequence continues at coordinate 73,185 of JAGATX010000029.1, forward strand.
CGATTTCACCGAGCGACAGCCGGCGTCCGAGCATACACAGCGCCTCGACAATGCGGATATCGCCGGTGGATATAGCCTGCTGCATGGCCGACGACGTGAAAAAATCGCCTACCAGAACAGATATGTGGTTGTCCCACACGGCATTGATGGTTGATACGCCGCGCCGTGTGGCCGAATTGTCGACCACGTCGTCGTGGATGAGCGAGGCATTATGCAGCAACTCCACGGCGGCGGCAGCCGATATCACCTTGTCGGTCACCGGCCCGAACATGCGGGCACACAGTATGAGCAACAAGGGGCGTATCTGTTTGCCCTTTGTGCGCAGTTGCGCTGATACTACATTGTTCATCAGCGTGTTGCTGCTGCTCAGCTGCGTGGCTATGTGTTCGTTGAGCCTGTCGAGGTCGGCTGCGTAGCGGGTTTGTAGGGTCGCAAGTTCTGTCATCATTTCGAAATGTTGCGCAAATGTACAAAAAAATCCATTATCGGCAAAATCCACCAATTGAACAATACGTTGCGGTCGAACGTTATATATTCAAAGTCAGGCATTAGCGCACGGCGCGAAGGGTCACAGACCCTGCAACCGACGGCTGAAATCGCCATCCTCGCCGCTGATGTCAGCAAATGCCGCGACAGCATCCAAATTCAAGTTTCAAGTATCGTAGCGGCGGAGTTCGTAAATATGGAAACGAAGCTCCGCCGTTGGTCGTTCTCGGGGGCCGTTTTATCGGGTGAGTTGCGGCGAACGTCGGCAAGCGGTTGCGGCGCGGCGTCTTTTTTGTTAATTTTGCAGCGTAGAACAACGACTGACTTACACGGATGACACGTTTCACACTCATTATATTCTTACTTATGTTCGCCGGCAACATGGCGAACGCTGCCATTGTTCGCGGCAGCGTTGTCGACAGCATTTCCGGCGAGCCTATGATTCAGGCCTCGGTACGGCTGCTCGCCGGGCGCGACAGTTCGCTCGTCGCCGGAGCAATGACGGGCGCCGACGGCTCGTTTGCGTTGAATAATGTATCGTCGGGCCGATATATAGTGGAGGCCTCCTATGTTGGCTATGCGAACAGCTACCGCAACGTGCGCATCAACGGCGACCGCACCCTCACTCCGTTCAGACTCGCCGAGAGTGCCATAGCCCTGCGCGAGGCTACGGTGACGGGTGTGCGCACGCCTGTGAAGGTGATGCAGGACACCGTTGAGTTCAATGCCGAGGCATACCGCACGCAGCCTAATGCCGTGGTTGAGGACTTGCTCCGTCGTCTGCCCGGCGTAGAGGTAGGCAGCGACGGCAAAATAACTGCCAACGGCAAGGAAGTCAAAAAGATACTCGTCGACGGGAAGGAGTTTTTCTCGGATGATCCCACCGTGGCGTCGCGCAATCTGCCCGTCGACATGGTGGAAAAACTTCAGGTTGTTGACCGCCGCAGTGACCTTGCCCGCATGACGGGGGTGGACGACGGCGAGGATGAGACCGTAATCAATCTCACTGTGAAGAAGGACCGCCAGAACGGATGGTTCGGCAATATCGAGGGCGGCTACGGCACCGACGACCGCTATCGAGCCAATTTCACTATCAATCGCTTCTGGAGCGGCAATCAGCTCACCTTTCTGGGCGCCGCAAACAACATCAACGAGCCGGGGTTTGCCGACGGCGGCGGCCGGTTCCGCCGTTTCGGCGGTGTGAACGGCATAAAAGCCTCTCAGGCATTCGGTGTGAATTTCAATGTGGGCAACGGCGAGATTTTCCGCATCGGCGGCGACGTGCTTTACTCGCATTCGGATCAGCACACCGTCAATTCATCGGAGAGAATGTATCTGTTTACCGACAGTACCTCCACGAGCCGGTCCGGAAAAGATACCCGCGACAAAGGGCATAACTTCCGCGCGGATTTCCGCATGGTATGGAAGCCCGACTCGTTCAACACTCTCGAATTCCGGCCCAATATATCGCTGAATTACAACAAGTCACGTTCTACAGACTCAACGCTGAACTTTGCCGGCGCCTTTCCGCTGGACCCCGTGACTCGCAGTTTCGGCCGCAATCGTTCCGACGGCAGCTCGGTGGAGGTAGGCGCACGGCTGACGTTCAACCACAATTTCCGGTTCCGGCCCGGCCGCTCGTTTTCCATATTTGCCAATTACCGCATGAGCAACGTGCGTGAACACGAGAACGCTTTCACATATAATCGGTTCCTTCTGCTCGATTCGCTGGATGTCTACGACCAATACCTCGACAACCACACCTGGAGCAACTCCATCAGCACGCGCCTGAGCTGGACGGAACCGCTGGGACGAACCGGCAGCGGCCACTTCCTGACGTTCGCCTACCAGCTCACATACCGCTGGAACAATGCCGACCGCATGACCTATGATTACCCTGTGACATTCCCCGACGGTCCCGACGGCGCCCCGGTGACAGGCACCGATGCGGCCTTCAACGCCGACCTCTCGAACAGTTTCCGCAATGATTTCTTCAGCCAGGATATTAGGGTAGGGTACCGGCGGGTGACGTCTAAAGCAAACTTCAACATCGGCATTTCGCTGGTCCCCCAGCAGAGCAAATCGCTCAACCTCATCAACAGCGACAAGACCATACCGATGCGGCGTGTTCTCAACGTGGCGCCCTTCCTGCGTTACCGCTACCGGTTCACGCGCTCCCGCAATATCGCCGCAGACTATCGCGGACGCTCGTCGCAACCCTCGATGACCCAACTGCAGCCCGTGCCGGACCGCTCCGATCCTCTTCGCGTGGTTGTCGGCAACCCGACGCTGAATCCCACGTTCACTCACAATGTGAATGTACGTTTTCATGACTTCAACGCCGAGGCACAGCGCGCAATCATGTTCATGGTCATGGCGAACTATACCCAGAACAGCATAGTATCCAACACTACCTTCGACCCCGAGACCGGCGGACAGACAACGACCTATGAGAACGTCAACGGCGTGTGGAGCGCACGGCTGATGAACATGGTGTCGCTGCCGCTGCGAAACCGCGCGTTCACCATCAACAACCACCTGCATCTTAGCTACTCGAACAATGTGGGCTTCAACAACGGCATGCGCAACCGCTCCGGCAGTTTCTCTGTCGGCGAGAGTTTCGGAATAGCGTGGCGCCCCGAAAACCTCGAATTCGAACTGCGCCCAAACTATAATTTCCAGAATACGGCCAACACCGTGCAGAAAGGTGCAAACCGCCGCGTACACACCTACGGTGGCACGTTCTACGCCAACTATACCACACCAATAGGTATAGTCCTCGGCACCGACGTCAACTACTCGGCAACCTCGGGCTATGCCAACGGCTACGATACCCGCACATGGATGTGGAATGCCGAACTGAGCTATCAGTTCCTGAGCGGACGCAATGCCACCGTCAGCCTCAAGGCGTACGACATCCTGGGACAGCGCTCGAACGTGAGCCGCACCGTCACCGCAAACTATATCGACGACAGCCGCTACAATTCGCTGACGAGATATGTAATGTTGACGGTGAGCTATCGGTTCAATACTTTCGGCCGCGGCAACGAGCCCGAAGGCCGCGAGCACCGTCACTTCGGCCCCGGCGGCCCTCCGCCCGGCGGTAGGGGAGGGCGCCGGCCGATGGGTCCTCCTCCGGGCCGTATGTAACGACGTTTCCCCGTAACGATAATTCACGATTGACTTATGGTATAATGATTATTGGTTTATAGTTTCGCCGCCCTTCCGCAGTGATGCGTTCAGGGCGGTTTTTTTACGTCCGGCAGCCCGCAAAATTTCAAATTTTGAATTCTCAGGGGCTTAAAAATTGCGCAATCGGCCAAAATTCAACGCGATACATCAATTATGGACCTTTCGCGGCGCTTGCAAACGAGAAGAACGGGCACAAAAAAGCCCGCGCCTACAGGGGTATGGCACGGGCAATTTTAAACGGGTCAATGTTCAGATGGTTCGGCTTTTTTTAAGAAGCCAGAAAATTGCCGTTCTGTAAATAGAACGGCCCGGCGGCTCTTTTTGTTCGCCGTGGTGCTGAAATTTTATGAGGTGACTTCTGAAGCCAGCTCCTGACGAGGCCCTCAATAAACTATCAGCGACGTTACCTCGGCCTCGGGGGGCAGGGCGGCGCGGCCGTTGAGCGATGCAAGCTCGATGATGAAGTTCACATAAATCTTTTTTGGATTCATGCTCTTCACAAGGGCATATGCGGCGGCCATGGTGCCACCGGTGGCGAGCACGTCGTCGTGAAGAACGACAATGTCATCCTCGGTGATGGCGTCGCGATGCATCTCTATGGTGTCGGTGCCGTACTCTTTGGCATAGGACATGCTGATGGTGTCGGCGGGCAGCTTGCCGGGCTTTCGGGCAGGCACAAAGCCGGCGCCCAGCTCGAAGGCGAGGATGGAGCCGCCGATGAACCCGCGGCTTTCGATACCCACCACTTTGGTGACGCCCTTGTCGCGGTAGAGCTGCGACAGATCCCAGCCGATGACGTGCAGCGCACGCGCATCCTTGAAAGCCGTAGTGAGGTCCTTGAACAGAACACCCTTGGAGGGGAAGTCCTGAACATCGCGGATGTGTCGTTTGATGTATTCCATTGTTTTCGGTCTTTAAATTATTGATATTTTATATGTTGGCGTGTTTGGTGTTCCACGTGGAACAATTCGTTCTATCTGTTGAGGCTGATGAGGAGGGTGTTTATGTCGGCAGGCGATACTCCGGGTATCCGCGAGGCGCTGCCTATTGTCGGAGGCCGCTGGGCCTTTAGTTTCTGCCGTGCTTCGGTGGAGATTGTGGCATGGCGGTCGTAATCATAGTCGCGAGGTATTTTCACTTCTTCGAGTCGACGGAGTTTGTCGGCGAAAGCTCTTTCGCGGGCAATATATCCTTCGTATTTTATAAGTATTTCTGCGGCTTCGGTTATTTCGTCGCGCCTGTCGGCGGGGAAGGTGCCGATGAGTTGAGCCAGTTCGGGTACGGCGCCCACGAGGTCGGCTACGGTAAGCTGCGGCCGCTGGATGAGGTCGAAGAGTTTGGCGTTCTGTCGCAGCGGTGCTGTATCGTGCTCCAGCAGTACCTGCGCCACGGCGTCGGGACGCACGGAGAGCCGGCGTGCCAGGTCTATCAGGCTGTCGCGCATGCTCCGTTTGCTCTCGGTAAGTTCCATGCGGGTGTCGTCGGCAAGACCTATGGCGTGGCCTATGGGCGTGAGGCGCATGTCGGCGTCGTCCTGCCGCAGCAGTATGCGGTATTCGGCGCGCGAGGTGAACATACGGTAGGGCTCGTCCACTCCTTTGTTGACGAGGTCGTCGATAAGCACGCCTATATATGCCTGGTCGCGCCCCAGAGTGAACGGCTCGCGGCCGAGGGTGGCGAGGGCGGCGTTGGCGCCGGCCACGAGACCCTGGCCGGCGGCTTCTTCGTAGCCGGTGGTGCCGTTCACCTGCCCGGCGAAGTAGAGGCCTTCGACGAGCCGTGTCTCCAGCGTGTGGTGGAGCTGTCGCGGATCGAAGAAGTCATACTCTATGGCATAACCGGCCCGGAAGAGCTGGGCATCCTTGAGCGCGGGTATCGTCGCGAGGGCTTCGACCTGTATGTGAAGCGGCATTGACGACGAGAAGCCGTTGAGGTAGTATTCGGTGGTGGTCTCGCCTTCGGGTTCGAGGAAGAGCTGGTGCTCTGTCTTGTCGGCGAAGGTCACTATTTTGGTTTCTATCGAGGGGCAGTAGCGCGGCCCTATGCTTTGTATCTGTCCGTTGTAGAGTGGAGAGTCGGGAAGTCCGCGCCGGAGAACCTCGCAGGTATCGGAGTTGGTGTATACAATGTGGCAGGGCCGTTGCTTGAGGAGCGAGTGAACATCGGGCAGGAAGCTGAAATGGTGGCCGTCGGTGTCGCCCCACTGCTCGGCGGCGAGGCTGAAATCTATTGTACGGCCGTCGAGGCGCACGGGGGTGCCTGTTTTCATGCGCGCTGTCACAAAGCCTCGGTCGGCGAGCTGCTCGGTTAAGCCGTGGGCTGCCGGCTCGGAAATCCTTCCGCCTGCAAAGGAGTGGCGCCCTATGTGCATGAGACCGTTCAGGAATGTGCCGGCAGTGAGCACCACGCGTCGTGCGCGGAATTCGGCGCCTTCCACCGTTGACACTCCTGCGAGAATGCCGGCGTCGTCGAAGAGCAGGCGCTCCACGTTACCCTGCCACATGCTCAGCCGGGGAGTGTTCTCCAGAATTTCGCGCCACAGGGCACTGAAGCGGTTACGGTCGGCCTGACAGCGCGGGCTCCACATGGCCGGTCCTTTGCTGCGGTTGAGCATGCGGAACTGGATGGAAGCGCGGTCGGCGACAATGCCTGTCATGCCTCCGAGGGCATCGATTTCGCGCACTATCTGCCCCTTTGCAATACCTCCGATGGCAGGATTGCAGCTCATCTGTGCAATTTTCCCCAAGTCCATGGTTATCAACAGGGTGCGTGCACCTATGGTGGCTGCCGCATGGGCAGCTTCGCAACCGGCATGGCCGGCGCCGACAACTATGACGTCGAAGTCGAAATTCATATCGGGTTGTTGCTCATTTTATCGAACAATGCCAGGGCTTTGTCTTCGGCGGCTTCCATAATCTCGCGCTCACCGGGGCCTTTGTCGTTGATGCCGCACAGATGGAGCACGCCGTGGATAATCACCCTGAGGAGCTCGCGGCGATTGTCGGCACCGAGACCTTCGGCGTTGGTGGCCACTGTGTCGAGGCTTATGTACATGTCGCCGCGCAGCAGCGAGCCGGTGCAGCTGTCGAACGTTATTATGTCGGTGTAGTAATCGTGGCCGAGGTATTGGCGGTTGACCTCAAGAATTTTTTCATCGTCGCAGAAAATATAGTTGAGGGTATGGGCTATCCGGTTGTAGGAAGCCGCAACTTGGGCTATCCATTGCCTAAGAAGCTCATAATCAAGCGACGGCAGCTCTGCGCCGTCCGAAAGCCATTGTATTTCAGCTGTCATGTTCGCTAAAGCCGTTTTAAAGCGCAAAGTTAGTAAAATAATTCGGAATTCGCAACGCAAAAAAACGCCGGCTGACGCCGGCGAATATCGATTGTGGCAAATAGATTGATTGTACCTGGTAAAAGGCTGTGCAGTATCAGCGTGCGAGGCGGAACACGCGGATGCCCAGCCAGTACCGGTTTTTGCGCAGGAAATCCACAAGCGGACGGCTTTCTACCACCACCTTGCCCTGCGATGACGAGGCATGCATCACATGCGGCACCGCCGTGGGGCTTTCTTTGACGATTATGCCCATGTGGGTAACGTCGAGGTTGTTTAAATTCGATACGAAAGCCACCACGTCGCCGTTGCGGAGGGCGTCGGTCATGGCGCGACTGCCGAGATCGGATGTTTTGAGATAGGGGAAGCGGTGGCTGCGGTATCCCTCCTCGATGGAGCGTATGCGTGCCAGCGTCGCCGAGTCGGACAGGGCAGGGTAGCGGTCGGCATTGGCACTCATGAAGTCGATTGTGCGCACAATGTAGTTCACCTTGGGGAAGAGGCGCGTGGCGTCGGTGAGGTTGCCGCGGTGAATGTTGTCGACGGCCCAGTCGGCAATGTAATGCAGCCGCGAGGCATAGCCGTCGACCGTTCCGCCGCGATAACGCAGGCGCTGGAGATTATAGATGAAATCGCGCCACGACGTGCGGTTTTCGCCGACGGTATAAGCCAGGGCGAGAGCCGTTTCCACGAATGTGGTGCAGTCTATGCTGTCGAGGCGGACCGTCAGTATTTCCGTGTCGCCCTCGAGGGTGTGTGCACCGTAGGGCGTGCCCGCGAACTTGTTGCCGAAGAACGCCACATATTCCTCGGGCGAGGTCAGGTGTGCGGCGGCGCCTTCAACGAGCATATTGGTAATGGCGGTGGTGTCGGCGCTCTCGTTGCCGAAGCGCACAGCAGTCTGCGCCGTCGCGGCAGCGGGAACAACAACAATCGGGATGACCGTCAGGAGGCGGCGTATGGTCTGCATCAGTTTCATTTGCTGTCGAGGTCTATCAGTTTCATTTGCTGTCGATTAGTTTTTTGCGTTCACAACGGAGCACCCTGCCGGGGAAGAGCGACGGGAAGGCCATGTTGTGAGTGGCGACGATTATTGCCACGCCGTCGGTGCGCGAAATCTCGTAGAGACGTGCCATAACCTGCTCGCCGGTTTCGGGGTCGAGGTTTCCGGTAGGCTCGTCGGCGATGATAAGGCGCGGATGGTTGAGCAAGGCTCGCGCTATCACCACGCGCTGCTGCTGGCCGCCCGAGAGCTCGTGAGGCATTTTGTAAGCCTGCGTGGCCATGCCCACCTGGCGGAGCACCTCGTCGATGCGTTTTGCGCGTTCGGCAGCGTCGTGCCAGCCGGTGGCGCCGAGGACGAAGTCGAGATTGTCGAACACCGTCCGGTCCGTCAGAAGCTGGAAGTCCTGGAAGACAATACCGATCCGACGGCGAAGAAAGGGCACATCGCGGCGCCGCAGCCCCACAAGGTCGGTATCGAACACGGTTGCCTCCCCGGCGGATACCGGCACCTCGGCGTAGAGGGTTTTCAAGAGTGATGTCTTGCCGCTGCCCACGCGCCCCATGAGATAGACAAACTCGCCGGGTTCTACGGTGAAAGAGACATCGCGCAGCGCAACGTGCTCGTTGCGCTTGATTTCGGCATTTTTATATTCAATCAGGGGCATGTTGCGGTTTTTTTTATATTGCTACCGCAAAGTTAGCGATTTTTTGTTTAACTTTGTAAACTATATATAACGAATATCTGTTTACCCAAATATGAAAAAGCAAATATTCATCGCATTTGCTCTGCTGGCCCTCGCGCCGCAGACACTGACGGCACGCCAGTTGAGTGTTGCCGAGGCTCTCGACGCCGCCGGCGTCGCTGCCGGACCGGCCCGCGTTGCCGGCGCCGCTCCCGTGGCCGCTTACACAGCCACTGTCGGAAATCTCAATACCGTATATGCCGTGAACACCGCCACGGGCTTTATGCTTCTTGCCGCCGACGATGTATGTACTGTCCCTGTGCTCGGCATAGGTGAAAACGGAGCTTTCGACGCAGGAAACATTCCCGCCGGCCTCGCCGACATGATTGCCGAGTACAGCGCGCAGATAGCTGCCGCCGCCACCACGGGCGGCACCGTGCTGTCGGCACCCGCCGACCCTTCGCTTGCCGATGTGGCGCCCATCACGCGCACGCGCTGGAATCAGGATGCCCCCTACAATGACCTTGCTCCGCGCATCGACGGCAAGGCAACATATACGGGCTGCGTGGCCACTGCCGTGGCCCAGGTGATGAAGACCTACAACTACCCCGCGCAGGGTGTAGGCTCGCGCTCGTACAACTGGCAGGACCGCACTCTCAGCTTCGATTTCGGCGCCACAACCTTTGAGTGGGACAAGATGCTCGACACCTACCGCAACAACCCCGCCGCCACTGCCGAGAACAACTCCGCCGTGGCAACGCTGATGTACGGTGTGGGCATAAGCTCGCTCATGAACTTCGGTACCGGCGGCAGCGGCGCAACCGGCATGAATGCCGCAATAGGGCTGATAAGATATCTCAACTACAATAAGTCGGCGCAGTATCTCTCTCGCGACTTCTACGGGCTGCCGCAGTGGTGCCGTATGCTCCACGCCGAGCTCAGCCAGGGATACCCGCTGTACTACGACGGCGCCAACAGCAGCGTGGGCCATGCTTTCGTCATCGACGGCTACCGCAGTTCCGACGGTCTCTTCCACGTGAACTGGGGCTGGGGCGGAGTGAGCGACGGCTACTATGCCATCACCACCCTCGACCCCGACAATCAGGGCATCGGCGGAAGCACCGAAGGATATTCCATGGGACAGAGCGCCATTTTCGGCCTTCGTGCCACCCCCGGTGGAGAAGTTGCCCCTGTGGTGTACTCGCCCGGCGAATTTATAGAAACCGGTACGTTCACCACCTCTTCGGAAATAGGTCTGTTCAGCCAAGGGGTGTATTCATATTCCACAAGCACCATCATCGCCAATATCGGCGTTAAACTTCAGCCTGCAGCCGGCGAAACTCACTATATACTCTTCGGCGAGGCCCAGCTCGACACCTATTATGGCTACGGGGGTGCCTCTTTCAGTGTCAATGGCATGGCCGACGGCGTGTATACCGCAACTCCGGTGTTCCTCTGCAGCGACCGTGAATATGAAATCGGCGTGCCGGTAGGCACACCCCAAAAGGCAACAGTGACCATCGCCTCGGGTCAGGTATCCGTAACCACCGAAACGGCTCAGCCCGTGCTGACGATCTCCGGCGAGCAGGTGCTCTCGCCCCTCTACCGCAGCAAGCCCGCTGTTATCGACGCCGTGATCAGCAACAGCGGTGCAGAGTACTACGGCAACATCAGCGCCCGCATAGTGTCGGGTTCCACGGAAACCAAGTTCGCCGACGTGCTTGTGGATATTCTCGACGGCGAGAGCCAGGCTGTGAGCTTCATAGGCCGTCTGCCTTTCGGTGTGCGCAAGGGTGAGGCTACAATCAGTTTCTACGACGAGAGCGGCAACCGCATAGGCGAACCTCTCACCGTGGAAATCCTCGGCACGGCGCCCTCCGGCGACGCCAAGGCCTTTGTCTATGACGTGAGGTTCGACGGCAACCTCGGCGGCAGCGGCACCGAGGCCGACCCGTATGTGGTGAATCCCGACAAATTCAAGGTCAGCGCCACCCTCGAAGGGTCGGCAGGATACTTCGGCGACGCTGTGAACATGTATGTGGTCAACAGCAATTACGACGTGGCGGCCAACCTGCGCGCGCCTCTGCGCCCTGTGACCGAGGGTCTGACGGCCAACCTCACCTTCGAGGCCTTCCTGGGCGCGAGTCTGCAGAAAGACGTGCTCTATAACCTTTATTTCGCCAATGACAACCTCGAGAGCCACTGGGTTGACGATACATATTTTGTCATTGCCGGCAGCGCCGGTATCGACGCCGCAACTGTAGGCGCCACGACGACAATTTATCCCAATCCGGTAGAGGATGCGTGCACCCTGACGGCCCCCGTCGCCATCGAGCGTGCGGACGTATTCGGACTTGACGGCACTCTCGTGCTGACGGCCACCGGCAACGGCGAAACTGCCATGACACTCGATGCCGTCACCCTCGGCAGCGGCCTCTATATGGTACGCCTTACCCTCGCCGACGGCTCCGTTCCGACGGTACGCATGCTCAAACGATGAAAACCGGCCTGCTGACAGCCGTTGCCGCGTCGGCGCTGCTGATGTCATGCGCGCCGGCTCGACAACCTGCCTCGCCGGCGCCGGCGGCTGTCGCCGTGCCGGCGCGGGCACCGGCAGCCCCCGTGCTCGGCGGCACGCCCGCCGATCTGCCGCCGGTGACCGTCTACCGCATGAGCAGCGACTACAGCCACAATGTGGCGGTCACCGTGGATGCCGACGGCAACATCACCTCCTATCCGGCACCCTCCGATCTGTCGGAGGCGGCGTTGCCTGTGGCCGTGGGCCACGGGCTGTGGCTTGACCGCCGCGGCGTGGGTCTCCGCTCGGTGTTCACCCGATATACCTATGCCGAATATATGGCGCTCCCCGAGGCGCCGACGCCTCAGCAGTTGCGCCGTGCCATCATACCCGGAGCCCGTGTCACCGCCGTCTATGCCCTGCCGCCCGATGTGGCGCCCGACAGTGCCACCGTGGCTGAATATATCGCCGGCCATCCCGGACGCTTCGCACAAGTAAACCAATAGCCATGCCGAACACAAACCGACTCGCCCTCTTCGATGTAGTGAAGGGTATCGCTATCTTCATGGTGGTCATGGGCCACGTACTCACCATGTGCGTGCGCCAGATCGACAGCGCCGCCGCCTTCAAGCTTCTTGGCGAGGTGCACATGCCGCTGTTCTTCTTCGTCAGCGGCTTTTTCACCGGTCGCCGCGACGACCATGGCAATCTGCGGCTACCGCCTTACGGGCGCCGCGCCCTCCAGTTGCTAATCCCGATGGTCGCCGTCAGCACGCTATGGATTTTCTGGTTCCCGGTCAGCGGATTGCAAAGCCCGCTGGTTTCCACCTTCGCCGGCCTATGGACTGACCCCTGGAAGAATGGCTATTGGTTCACCCCCGTTCTGTTTGTGATAATGGTGATATATGGCGGCGTCACACCCCTGTTGAGCCGCTGGCGCGGCGCCGCCGGCCAGTGCGCTGCCATCGTTGTGGCTGCCACGGCGCTGTACGTCGGCGCCGATTATGTGCCCGATTTCTATAAAGGAGTATTCTCAACCGACCTTATCGCCCGCTTCTTCCCCGTCTTCGCCCTCGGCGCCGTTGCGGGGCTGCATAAAGATACCTTCATGTCATTTTGCCGGCGCCCGTGGGTGCTGGCGGCAACAATCATCGGCTCCGCCGTGCTGCTGGCGTATGTCTGCTGGTACTGGCGCTACCCGTTCATGCCCATGTGGGCGCTGGAGCCTTCGCGCAGTCTCATGCATGTGTGTCTGGCCACGGCGGCAACCGGCGTTCTCGCTCCCTGGTGTGCCGGCGGTGGCAAGGCCGTTGCGCTCTGGAGCTTTGTAGGCCGCAAAAGTCTGGCCGTCTATCTTCTTCATTATTTCTTCCTCTTTCCACTTGGCGCCATCCGCCCGTGGCTCGAGGCCGTGGATCTTGCGTTCGTTCCGTTGGTCACTGTCGCCGCTCTCGTAGCCGTGCCTGTGGTGGCCGTGACCCTTGGCGTCGCATATATCGTCAGTTCGTCGGCTCCGCTGGCCTTCCTGCTGACAGGAGAACCCTTGAAAAACTCTGTCAAAAACGCAAAATCCTGATTATGTGTGCGCTGATGGTGTTTGATCTCGACGATACGCTCTATAAGGAACGCGACTACGTTCGTTCGGGTCGCCGCGCCGTGGCCAATGCCATAGGCAGCGAGCTGGGACTCGACGCCGACGGCCTCATGGCGCTGATGGAGGCGGCTCCGGATGCTTTCGATGCCGTATCGGCCGCCATCGCCGGTCTTGCCGGCGCCGACGCCTGGCCCGTGAGTCGTATGGTCGATACTTATCGCGCCCACACACCGGAGATAAGTCTCGACGCCGACACCCGCCTCGTTCTGGAGGCTCTGCGTCGCCGCCACACCCTCGCCATCGTCACCGACGGCAACAGCGTGCGGCAGCATGCCAAAATCAAGGTGCTCGGTCTCTACGAATTTTTTTCACCGGAGAATATCTATGTCAGCGACGACGCCGGCTCCGACAAGAACACACCCGTGCCGTTCCTTGCCATGGAACGCCGCCACAGCAGCATGCGCCGCTATTATGTGGGCGACAACCTCGCCAAAGATTTCCACTGGCCGGGACTGCGCGGCTGGACAACCGTGATGCTTATCGACAGCCACGGCACCAACATACGGCCTCAGTATCCTGCGGAGGCACCTCCGGCTTTCCGGCCCGGCATAGCTATCTCATCGCTCAAAAATCTCTTAACATTGCCTTAATACATAACCACATGCCAACAGCACTTATAACAGGCATCACAGGCCAGGACGGCTCCTATCTCGCCGAATTTCTTCTTGAAAAGGGCTACGAAGTGCACGGAATACTGCGCCGCAGCTCCTCGTTCAATACCGGTCGCATCGAGCACCTTTATCTCGACGACTGGGTGCGCGACATGCACCTTCGCCGCGCACTCCAGCTGCATTATGCCGATATGAGCGACAGCTCGTCGCTGATACGCGTCATCGGCCTGTGCCGACCCGACGAAATCTATAATCTGGCGGCTCAGAGCCATGTGAAAGTATCGTTCGAGGTGCCCGAATACACCGCCGACGTCGACGCCCTCGGCATCCTGCGCCTCCTCGAGGCCGTGCGTGCCCTCGGCATGGAGAAAACCACGCGCATCTATCAGGCGAGCACCTCCGAACTCTTCGGAAAGGTGGAGGAGGTGCCGCAGCGCGAGACCACGCCCTTCCATCCGATGTCGCCATATGCCGTGGCAAAGCTCTATGCCTTCTGGATAATGAAAAATTACCGCGAGAGCTACGGCATGTATACCGCCAACGGCATACTCTTCAACCACGAGAGCGAACGGCGCGGCGAGAACTTCGTGACCCGCAAAATCACCCTTGCGGCCGCGCGCATAGCCGCCGGCCTCCAGGATAAACTCTATCTGGGCAACCTCGAGGCGCGGCGCGACTGGGGCTATGCTCCGGACTATGTGGATTGCATGTGGCGCATACTCCAGCAACCCGAGCCGGGCGACTATGTGATAGCCACCGGAGAATACCACTCCGTCCGCGAATTCGCCACCAGGGCCTTTGCCCGTGTGGGCATAAATCTGACGTGGAGCGGGAAAGGCATCGACGAAAAAGGTATCGACAACGCTACCGGCCGCGTGCTCGTGGAAGTTGAACCGCGCTTTTTCCGTCCCGCCGAGGTCGACGAGCTGTTGGGCGATCCCTCCAAGGCCCGCGACGTACTGGGCTGGAACCCCCGCGCCACGTCGTTCGATGAGCTTGTGAACCGCATGGTCGACGCCGATGTCAAATTAGTGGAGAAAGAGAAATGAGCACGCTGACTACGGACTCGAAAATATATGTCGCCGGCCACCGCGGTCTGGTGGGCTCGGCGATCAAGGCAAATCTGGAGCGCCGCGGCTTCCGCAACGTCATAGGCCGCAGCCATGCCCAGCTGGATTTGCTGGACCCCGTGGCCACCGATGCATTTATCGCAGCCGAGCGTCCCGACGCCGTGGTTCTCGCCGCCGCGCACGTGGGCGGCATAATGGCAAATTCCACACATCCCGCCGATTTCATCTATCAGAACCTGCAGATACAGCAGAACGTCATAGGATCGGCCTTCCGTCATGGCGTGCGCCGTCTGCTATTCCTGGGTTCCAGCTGCATATATCCCCGCATGGCGCCGCAACCCATCCCCGAGAACGCACTGCTGACCTCCTCCCTCGAATATACCAACGAGGCATATGCCCTGGCCAAGATCGCCGGCCTCAAGCTGTGCGAGAGCCTCAATCTGCAGTATGGAACCGACTATGTGGCCGTGATGCCCACAAACCTCTACGGACCAAACGATAATTTCGACCTTACGGGCAGCCACGTGCTGCCGGCGATGATACGCAAATACGAGCTGGCGCGCCTGCTCGGCGAGGGAGATATGGAGGGCGTGCGCGCCGACCTGCGCCGTCGCCCCGACCGCGAAATCGACGCCGACACCGCCACCGATGCCGAAATCGAGGCCTTTTTACGTCGTCACGGAATATACCGCGACCGTCTGGAACTTTGGGGCACCGGTACGCCCCTGCGAGAGTTCCTGTGGAGCGAGGATATGGCCGACGCGTGCGTGCACATCCTCCTGAACGTGCCGTTCAGCCGGCTGCGCGAAATGGCCGGCGAGCCGGTGCGCAACACCCATGTCAATATAGGTACCGGCGTGGAAACCACCATCGCCGCGCTGGCCGCAACGGTGGCCGATGCCGTGGGCTACCGCGGCGACACCGTTTGGGACGCCACCAAACCCGACGGCACCCCACGCAAGCTCTGCGACGTGAGCCGCCTGCACTCGCTGGGCTGGCACCATGCCGTGGAACTGCCCGAAGGCGTGCGCCGGCTCGTGGGCTGGTACCGCACGAACTGACCGGTGTACGGAAACGGACAATCAAGCACTGCCTAATTTGCTGATACTCAGCAGGAGCTTGACAAAATTTCTGTTCATGCTAATTTTGTGGCATGGACAGAACAATAGATAAAGATGAACTGAAGCGCATCAGGCGCAAACGCCTGCTGCGGATAGCACTCTGGACTGTGCCGGCGGTGGCAGCCGTCGGCATAGCCCTCAGTTATGTTACCGGAGCCACCGTCAGTGAAGCCGACATACGCATAGTCACCGCCGAGGTCGGTCCTCTCGAGAGCGCCGTTGCCGCCAGCGGCCGTGTGGTGCCCGCTTTCGAGGAAATAATAAGCTCGCCGGTGGCAAGCCACATAACGGCAGTATATGCGCGGCCTGGCGACACCGTAAGCGAGGGCATGCCGCTGCTGGCCCTCGACCTCAGCGCCGTGGAGGCCCAGTATAACAACATGCGCGACGCGCATCTGATAAAAATCAACGAACTCGACCAGCTTCGCCTCTCGAACCGCATAGCCCTCAACGACCTGGACATGCAGGTGCGCATAAAGGCCATGGAGGTAAACACCCTTGCCGTGGAAGTCGCCAACGAGCGGCGTCTCGACAGCATAGGGTCTGGCACGGGCGACCGCGTGCGCCGTGCCGTGACAGCCCACCGCACCGCCGAACTGCAGCTGCAGGCGCTGACGGCGCGCCTTGCCGCCGAACGCGAGCGCCTCGGCGCCGCCGAGCAGGCCGCCGTGCTCGCCCTGGGCAACAGCGCCCGCGACCTCGAACAGATGGAGCGCACGGTGGCGCAGGGACGGATACCGGCACCGCGTGCCGGCGTGCTCACCTTCCTGTCCAACAGCATAGGCAGCGCCGTTAGCGCCGGCGAGAAAGTGGCCGTGGTCGGCGACCTCAGCAGCTTCAAGGTAGTGGCCGAGGTGCCGGAGGGCAGCAGTTTCAAGGTTCGGCCGGGCGCCGACGTCAGCGTGCGGCTCGGCAACGTAGAACTCGCCGGCACAGTGGCCAATGTGGAGCCGCAGTCCACCGGCGGCGCCGTGCCCTTCACCGTCACCATCGCCGACGCCGCCAACAGCCGCTTGCGCCCCGGCATCCGCACCCAGGTATACGTCGGCTACGGCTTCAAGGAGTCGGCCACACTGATTGCCAACGGCGAGTATTTCAAAGGACCGGGCGAATACACCATGTTCGTGGCCGACGGCAACAAGCTGCACCGCCGCCGAGTGCGCCTCGGCGACAGTAATCGCCTGAAAGTGGAAGTCATAGAGGGCATTGAGCCCGGTGAGCGCGTGGTGTGCGCCGACATGGAAAATTACGAAAAATACAAAACTCTTACATTAAAATAATTATGCCGATAATTGAACTTTCCGGTATCTGCAAGGTGTACCGTACCAAGGAAATCGAGACTACCGCTCTTGATAATATCAACATGAGTGTGGAAAAAGGAGAGTTTGTCTCCGTGATGGGCCCGTCGGGCTGCGGCAAATCCACGCTGCTGAATATCACGGGGCTGCTCGACCGTCCTACGGCCGGCACCGTCC
Organism: Muribaculaceae bacterium; assembly: GCA_017621055.1. Classification (GTDB taxonomy): domain Bacteria; phylum Bacteroidota; class Bacteroidia; order Bacteroidales; family Muribaculaceae; genus CAG-873. The sequence goes on from JAGATX010000029.1 coordinate 90,333, forward strand.
GCCTGTTGGACAGGGATTGCAATGGTCTGAGCGACACCGCCCTTTCGCATTTCCGTAACGAAAATATAGGCTTCGTGTTCCAGAGTTTCCACCTCATACCGTCGCTGAGCGTGGAAGATAATGTGGAATTGCCCCTCGACTACCGCAACGGCCTCAGCGGCGCCGACCGTCGCCGCCGTGTCGACGAGGTGCTGGAGCGCCTCGGCCTGAGTCACCGCAAGAAGCATATGCCCTCGCAGCTCAGCGGCGGCCAGTGCCAGCGCGTGGCTATTGCCCGCGCGATTGTGGGGCGCCCCTCGATAATTCTTGCCGACGAACCAACCGGAAACCTCGACTCGCGCATGGGCGCAGAGGTGATGGACCTCCTCCACGACCTCAACACCACCGACGGAATCACCATAGTGATGGTGACTCACAACGAACTGCAGGCAAAACAGACCGACCGCATCGTCCGCTTCTTCGACGGCCGTATAATTTCTTAAAGCAATGAAGAAAAAGCTCATACAGATATACTACGACATGCGCACCCAGCCCGTGGTGGCCTGGGTCACCATTCTGGGTACGGCGCTGTCCATATTCCTGATAATGACCGTGCTGATGATGCAGCAGGTCAAGATAATACCCTTCGCTCCCGAAAGCAACCGCGACCGCATGCTGTACGGCATGTTCTTCCATCTGGAGAGCAACGAGGAAGGCGCCGGCTCGGGTTCGGCCAATCTCTCGTACAATATGGCGCGCCGACTCTATGGCGACCTCGACGGCGTGGCCGAAGTTTCATATTTCGACAAGGACCCCTCGCACAACGACCTTAAGGGCCCGTCGGGAAAGAAATTCACGGGCGCCATACGTTTTGCCGACGATGCATTCTGGCGAATTTACGACCACACGCTGCTCAGCGGCCGTTTTTTCACCGCCGACGAGGTTGCGGCAAAATCGCGGGTGGCAGTGCTGAGCGAGAGCACGGCGCGACGCTTGTTCAACGATGCCAGTCCCTTAGGCGGCCATTTCCAGCAGAACCATGCCGACTATGAGGTTATCGGCGTTGTGGCGGACGTATCTCCCCTTGCATCCATGGCCTACGGCGAGGTGTATGTGCCCGTGGACCGCGATGTGATATGGGAAATGAACGGTCTTCAGGTGTTCGGGCCGTTCACGGCAGCTATGCTCCTTGAGCCGGGCACCGACAAAGAAGCGGTGCGCGGGCAGGTACTCGCCCGCTATCGGGAGGTAGACAGCGAACTCAATGCCGAGGGCTACCGCACGGTATATCATGAGTCGCCGTTCAGTCAGGAAGTCATAGCCTCGGGAGTGGCCGGCAGCAACATGACACCCGATGTTTCGGGCGGCCGCACTCTCCGCTATGTGCTCTATGCCATCCTTCTGATTGTGCCGGCCATAAACCTGAGCACCATGCTCCACAGCCGCCTGCGCCGACGCGTCAGCGAATTAGGTGTGCGGCGTGCCTTCGGCTGCACGCGCCGCCGCATCATCACCGACATCATTTCCGAAAACCTCATCGTCACCGTTATCGGCGGCGTCATAGGTCTTGCAGCGGGCATTATCTTCGCCCTGTGCTACGACGGTCTGTACACCAATTCCGCCGGAGAGGCCGTGCGTCCCGCCCTGGGTCTCCTTCTGGACTGGCGCATCCTGCTGAGCGCTTTCGCCGCCTGCTTTATCCTCAATATCATCAGTGCCTCCGTACCGGCATGGCAGGCCTCGCGCCTCCGCCCCGTAGAGGCTATCAATGCCAAATGACATGAAACGTAAACTTTTAGCACAGATGTGCCATGAATGGCGCAGCAATATATGGATGACTGTCGAGCTCCTCGTTGTCGGTGTGGTTCTGTGTGTGGTGTTCTCCATCCTTCTGAGTATCTTCGCGCTGCACAAAGCTCCCGAAGGTGCCGATTTTGATAATCTGTACACCGGCTGGATAGGATATATCGAGGAGGACAACGACGCCTACCGACCCTACGACGAGAACCACAGCTACAGTACCGACCTCGAGATCATAACGGCCAAGCTGAAATCAAACCCGAATGTGGAAATCGTTGGCTACGGCGACAACATGCTGCCGTACAACTACAGCTACTGGGGCACCACCCTGACGGCGCGTATCGACACTGCCCTGCAGCAATACAACGGCAACCTCCGCACCTACGATCCCGAGGCCATAAAAGCCATCAGGCTCACCGGACTGAACGGCGAGAGCACCGACGAGCTTGCCGCCATGATAGAGCGCGGCGATTATATGATATCCACGCAGGAGGTATGGCGGGGTGACAAACCCGACATAGAGCGCTGGCGCGGTATGGACGCCGCCAAATCATATGACTCTACCAAGATAGTGCATATCGGCGCGATAATAAACGGTATACGCCGTATGGACTACGAACGCTGCCAAGGGGTTATAATGCGGCCCCTCTCCGGCCGTCCCGGTCAGGTGGTGGTGCGTGTGCGTCCCGGCAGCACGCGTGACTTCCTCGACAGTCTCGACGGCGATGACCTCGAGCACGGGAACGTCTATATATCCGGTCTGAAGAACCTTGCCGACATCCGCACCGAAGCACACCGAGACGTCACTGTGATGCTGCGCAACGTCAGCGTGTGCGCCCTGTTCGTGATGATTTCCATATTTCTCGGCTTTTTAGGCACTTTCTGGTTCCGCACGGCCCAGCGTGTGCCCGAGCTGGCGCTCCGCAAGGTCAACGGCGCAACGAACGCGAATATCTTCCGGCGGTGTTTCAGTGAAGGCCTCCTTCTGCTTGTGATACCGACCATTGCTCTTGCGGCGGCAGTGTTCTTCGGTTCCGGTTACCTGATGGAAAGCGGTCTTGCCTCCGATATTTCAGGCTTTGAATTCAATAAGCCGATGTTCTGGCTTGCCGCCGCTATTTCTGTAGGCGCCATGGCCATGATGATAGTGGCCGGCGTGGCCATACCGGCACGCCGCGCGATGAAAATCGACCCGGCCCGGGCTCTGAGCGAGGAATAAAGATGAAATTGAAACATGCACTGACTTTTTTGTTGATTTCCGGCTGCTGTGCCGCCCTGTGCGGGCAGGCACGGCAACTGGAACTGCCGCTCGACGATGCCATAGCCATGGCGCGCGTGCAGAGCGTCGATGCAGCCGTGGCACTCGACGAGCTTCGCACAGCCTACTGGCAGTGGCGCACCTTTCGCGCCGACCAGTTGCCCGAAATCACCTTCACGGCCACCCTCCCCGAGTACGGCAAGCAATACAATTCCTACCTCAACTCCGACGGCGAATACAGTTTTGTGCCTACCAACAGCCTGCAGGCGCGCGGACAGCTCTCCATCACGCAGAACATACCGCTCACCGGCGGCAAAATAGCGCTGAATACCTCGCTGGACTTCATGCGCCAGTTCGAGGGCGGCGTCGGAAACCGGTTCATGACCATCCCTGTGGCTCTGACCCTGTCGCAGCCCCTCTTCGGCGTGAACACCATGAAATGGGACCGCCGAATAGAGCCGCTGCGCTACACCGAAGCCAAGGCGGCATTCCTCAGCGCTACCGAGGATGTGGCGCGCCTGACCGTGGAGTACTATTTCAGCCTGCTGATGAGCCGCGAGAACCTCGACATAGCGCGCCAGAACCTGGCCAACGCCGAGCAGCTCTACGGCGTGGCGCAGGAAAAACGCACCATGGGCCAGATCAGCCAGAACGACCTGCTGCAGATGGAGCTGAACCTGCTGGACGCCCGTTCCACACTCACCGACTGCGAAAGCTCTCTGCGTGCCGACATGTTCGCCCTCCGTTCGTTCCTCAACATCGACGAGGACGTGGAGATAGTGCCCGTCACTCCGTCGGCAGTCCCCGATGCGCACATTGTCTATGCCGACGCTCTGGAGCGCGCTCTGGAGAACAACAAATTCGTGAAAACCATGCAGCGCCGGCAACTCGAGGCCGACTACGAGGTGGCGCGCGCTAAAGGCAGCCTCCGCGAAATCAACCTCTTCCTTCAGGTTGGCTATACCGGAACCGACACCCGCTTCGGTCCCGCATATGAGCGCCTGCGTGCCAACGAAGTGGCATCGGTAGGCATATCCATCCCGCTGCTCGACTGGGGCAAGCGCCGCGGCAAGGTGAAAACCGCCGAGAGCAACCGCCGCGTCACCGAAAGCCGCATACGCCAGGAAAACATGAACTTCAACCAGAACCTTTTCGTGCTGGTGGAGCGCTTCACAAACCAGCAGCAACAGCTCGACATTGCCGCCCGTGCCGCCGACATCGCCGCACGCCGGTACCGCACCAATGTGGAGACATACCTTATCGGCAACATTTCCAACCTCGAGCTCAACGACTCGCGGCAGAGCAAGGACACCTCGCGGCGTGACTACATCGACCAGCTCTACCGCTTCTGGACATACTGGTACCAGCTGCGGTCGCTCACCCTCTATGACTACGCCACCGGCACCGATATCGACGCCGATATTGAAAGATTGCTGAAAATACAGTAAATTTGCACCATGATACTGATAATCGACGATGATCGTGCCATCCGGCTGGCCATCGGCCTGATGCTCAAACAGGCCGGGTTCGAATCGGAGAGCGTAGCCACCGAGGACGACGCCATCGGAGCCGTGCGCCGCCGGGAATACGAGCTGATAATCCTCGATCTAAATCTCACTCTGGCCACCACGGGCCGACAAGGCATCGAGTTGCTGCGCAAAATCCGCATCTTCGCGCCGAAAACGCCTGTGATAATGCTGTCGGCATGGGCCACCGTGCCACTTGCCGTCGAGGGCATGGGCTTTGGCGCCGTCGATTTTGTGAGCAAGCCCTGGAAAAACAGCGATTTCGTGGCAAGGATACGAAAGGCGCTGGCCGACGCCGAGAAAAAGGCCGAAGCAGACAGGATAGAGACCCTCGAAGCCACTGAACGGCAGGCTATCGTGCGTGCCCTCCGCGAGTGCGACGGCAATATGAGCGCCGCGTCCGCCCTTTTGGGCATCACGCGGCAGTCGCTCTACCGGCGAATGCAGAAATTCGGCATAACATGAAATCCACTGTCCTCTTTCTTCTGTGCGCCGCGGCGATAGCGGCATCGGCGGTGTGCGCATACCTCGGCCACATGGTCTGGTGCGGTGTCGGCGCCGCCGTGGCTCTGCTGTTGCTGCTGGCCATATGGCGCTCCATAGCCCTGCAGCTGCGTACCATCGCCACCGGCATGGACCTGCTGCGCAGCCGCGACTTCGCCAGCCGTCTGCGCCACGTGGGCGAGCCGCAGGCCGACAGCATGGTGGACCTCTACAACTCCTTGATGGAGAACTTGAAAACCGAGCGGCTAAGAGCCTCCGAACAGCATGGGTTCCTGTCCAAACTCATCGAAGCCTCGCCTATGGGTGTGGCCATATGCACCTTCGACGGCGACGTCGAGCAGCAGAACGAGTCGTTCCGGCGGCTGGCCACGCCGGCGGTGATGAAGGCCCTGCAAGGGCTCGCCGACGGCGAGGACACCACGGTGCGTGAGGGCACGCAGGTGGTACGCTGCTCACGCAACTTCTTCATGGACCGGGGCTTCCGACGGCCCTTCTATCTTGTGGAACGTCTCACCGACGAGATTGTGCGCGCCGAAACTGACGTATTCAACAAATTGGTGCGCACGGTGAGCCACGAGGTGAACAACACCCTCGGCGGCGTCATTTCCACCCTCGACACCCTCGCAGATATCCATGGCGATGACGCCGACATAAAGCCGGTGATATCGGGCTGCTCCGACAGTTGCCGTCAACTCGGCGACTTTGTGAAATCATATGCCGAGGTCGCCAAATTGCCTGAACTCAAGCTCGAGGATGTCGACCTGACGGATTTTGCCGGCGAGAACCTGCCGTTTCTGCGGTCCATGTGCCCGCCCGGCATAGAAATAGAGATGGTTTCCGACGGCGGCGAGGCCTGCGTGCAGGCCGACCCCATGCTGCTGCAGCGTGTGGTGATCAACATTGTGAAAAACTCTATCGAGAGCATCGGCCGCCGCGGCAAGATTGAACTGAACATCAAGGGAAGAACCCTCCGGGTCATCGATACCGGTAAGGGCATCAGGCCCGAAGACATCAAAAACATCTTCCGGCCTTTCTACTCCACCAAACATCCCGACCGGGGACTCGGACTCATGCTCGTGAGCGAGATCCTGCGGCGTCACAACGCCGACTTTTCGCTCGCCACCATGGGCCCGTTCACTTACTTCACCATCAAATTCAAGAATTGAGCCGGCGCCCCCGTCGCGGCACTTCCGGCAGCCGAAAAATGGCGAAACAGTCATTTTTTTTGGCAGTATGGGGAAAAAAGGCTAACTTAGCGGTCTAAGTTCGAAAAAACCACTAATACTATGTTCAACAATCAACCCAAGGGACTGTATGTGCTGGCGCTGTCGAATACCGGCGAGCGCTTCGGCTACTACACCATGCTTGCCATCCTGCTGCTGTTTCTGCAGGCCAAATTCGCATTCAGCACCGCCACGGCGGGCTTCATCTATTCCACCTTCCTGGCGCTCGTATACTTCATGCCCATGCTCGGCGGCATCGTGGCCGACAAATGGAATTTCCAGAAGACCGTAACCCTCGGCATCGTGGTGATGTTCCTGGGCTATCTGCTCATGGCGGTTCCCACGGCAAGAATGGCAACATCGTCGATGTACATAATGTTCGGCGCCCTTTTGCTCATAGCCATAGGCACCGGCCTGTTCAAGGGCAACCTCCAGGTCATGGTCGGCGACCTATACAACGAACCGCGCTATGCCGAGAAACGCGACGTGGCCTTCTCGCTGTTCTACATGGCCATAAACATCGGCGCGATGTTCGCGCCCAGCGTTACCAGCGGCCTGCTGAGCTACGCGCTCAAGGCCAAAGGCTTTGTCTATGACCCGGCACTCCCGTCGATATGCACCAAGATAGTCAGCGGCGAGACCCCCGACGCCGACGCGATGGCGACACTCAACAATTATATCGGCGCCCATGCCGCCGACTTTGCCGGCCAAACCACCGAATTCGCAAATGCCTTTATCGACGCCATCTCCACGGGCTACAGCTACGCTTTTGCCGTGGCATGCGCCTCGATGGTGGTGTCGTTCCTCATCTATAAGTTCGGCTACCGCACTTACCGCCACGTGGGCGGCGCTCCCGCCGCTGCGGGCACAAAGGGCACAACCGCCGGCGTGGAACTCACCAAAGCCCAGACCAAGAGCCGTATCGTGGCTCTGTTGCTGGTGTTCACCGTGGTTATCTTCTTCTGGATGGTGTTCCACCAGAACGGCATGACCCTCACCAAGTTCGCCGAAGTCTTCACTTCGACCACCACGGGCAGCTGGACAAGAATATTCTTCAACGTCTGGGCCCTTGCCACCGTGGCCGTCCTCGTCTACGCCGTCTTCGCTCTCTTCCAGAGCAAGAAACTCACCGGCAAGCTCGTCGGCGGTCTGGTAACCGTAGCCGCCGCAATAGGAATATACTTCTTCTACCGCTACACCCCCGAGACTGTGTCGGGCTTGCAGCCACAGATCTATCAGCAGTTCAATCCCTTCTACGTGGTTGCCCTCACACCCTTCTCGGTAGCGTTCTTCGCCATGCTGGCAAAACGCAGGAAAGAGCCGTCGGCACCCCGCAAAATCGGCTTGGGCATGCTCGTGGCCGCTTTTGCCTTCGGCTTCCTGTGCATATCGTCGCTGGGCCTGGGTGTGGCGCCCACAGAAGGGCAGGGCGCTGTGCTGGTATCGCCCAATGTGCTGATTGCCACCTATCTGTTCCTCACCTTCGCTGAGCTGCTACTCTCGCCCATGGGAATATCGTTCGTCTCAAAGGTCGCTCCTCCCAAATACAAGGGTCTGATGATGGGCTGCTGGTTCGGTGCCACTGCAATAGGTAACTATCTGGTGGTTATCCCGGCCCTGCTCTGGAACGAAATCAACGTGGCCGTCCTGTGGGGCATACTCATCGTTGTCTGCCTGCTGTCGGCACTCTTTATCTTCTCGATAATGAAGAAACTGGAGAGCGCTACCGCCGATGCTCCCTCTCCCAGGAACGACGAAGCCCTCGAGACCGTCGAGGACGACGTTATCTGATAGAAATCAACAATATAATACCGGGTCTGCCGACGGTGACCGCACACCGACGGCAGACCCTATAATCAAATACCTGTAAACCATGAAAATCGCATCTGCACTTCGCCGGTGGCTGTTCGCCGCCGTTGCCGCCGCCGCAACAGTTCCCTCCGGTGCCGTGGATCTTGTCTACGACTGGGGACGCGGCGAAATCCAGGAAGACCACGCCCTCGGTCCGGGCATGTGGTACACCAAAGTAATCTATCCGAACAAGCCGGTTATAGTGTGGCTCGTCGAAATCGATCTCACCAACCCCTATGCCAAGGTCGAGCAGGTGCAGAGCCGCCATCAGGTGCCCGACGACAAGCGCTGGGACGTGATGACCCATTACCGCGAGAACAGCGACGAGGGCCATCGCGTGGTAGCAGCCTGGAACCACGACTTCTTCAGCTATGGCGAGGGAATATGCATAGGCCTCAATGTGAGCGAAGGCGAGGTTACATGGCACAAATGGGGCCGTTCGCTGTTGGGCATCACCGACGACGGTCATGCGTCGGTGTTCTATCCGTCGCTCGACTCACGTCTGACGGCGCCGGACGGCACATCGGTGGAGATAGATTTCTATAACTCCACAGCTTACGACGTTCGCGGCGACTGCGTGCTGTTCAACCGCCTCAACGCCCGCACCCTCGCCGAGGAAGGCACATACATAGCCCTCGAACCCCTCGATCCCTGGCGCGTGAACGGAGCGGACATACGCTGCCGCGTGAAGGAAATATCTGACAGTCCCCTGCAGAGCACCACCGACGGCACCGTCTGCGTGGCTCTGCTGCGCAACGGCAAACGCCATGCCCTCGACGGCCACCTCGCCGTCGGCGATATCCTCAATGTGCGTCAGTCGTTCCGCGCCGAAGGGTGGGGCGAGCGGCCCGCAAACATCCTCAACGCCTTCCACGGTTATCCGAGCATCGTTCACAATGGTGTGCTCCACGAGGGTGAGTTCAATAACTTCGAGAACGGCCGCGAGTACGAGAAATCGTCGCGCGTAATGGCCGGTATCTCGCAGGACGGTACAAAGATGTACATCGTCACCACAGAGATGTCGGGAGCAAGTACCGGCGTGGACTGCATAGAGCTGTCGGCATGGCTGGTGGAGCACGGCGCCTGGGATGTGGTGAACTTCGACAGCGGCGGCTCGGCGGCAATCGTCATCGACGGCGAGATGCTCAACGTGCCGGGCCGCGGTTCGGTGCGCCCTGTAGAGGACGCCGCCCTGGCAGTCTCGCTGGCTCCCGACGATAACAATGTGGACCATATGGCATTCTCTATGCGCGCCATCGACCCCGTGGTGATGTCGCGCACGCCCCTGCGGCTGATAGGCTTCAATACCTACGGCAACATCGTGGAGCAGAACCTTCAGGGATGCTCTTTCGCCGTCGAACCCGCCGATATCGGATATGTCGACACCGAAGGGGTGTTCCACGCCTCGCACACTCAGGGCGAGGGCACTATTACGGCACGCCGCGACGGTATGGAGGCTGTCCTTGCCGTGAGCACGCGCCCTGTGGCCAATCTGTCGTCCACATACTCCACTCTGCTCATCGACGCTTATCCCCATCCCATTGCCGGCATCACCGGCGAGGCCGACGGCATGACAGTGGATATCGACCCGGCGAGCCTTGACTGGACGGTGACTCCCGCCGGCATTGCGGTGGTTGAGAACGGCATTGTACGCGGCATTGCCAACGGCCATGCCACTCTCAATGCGTCGTTCGGCGAACTGTCGTTCGAAATAGGCGTGGATGTGGAGATTGCCGACCCCGAAATCACCGTATTCAACTGCGCCGACCATGCCAACCTGGGTCTCACTGCATCGTCGACTCTCAAAAACCTGACATATACCACAGAGGGTCTGCCAGAACATTGTGCCGGCGGCGTAGCCCTCGACTTCGACCTTTCCGCCGGACGCTCCTCAAGCATAAAGATAGCGCCGAACACGGTGCTGTACAGCCTCCCTGACGAGCTGCTGTTCACCCTCGACGATGCCGGCACCCTTGTCAACAAGGTGACTTTCTCGCTCACCGATGCCCAGAACAAGCGCCTGACATACACGTCGGTGCCCGAAGCCGGCCAGACAGTCCATGCCATGTCACTGCGCGAGCCGGAGAATGTGGACTACTGGCGATACCCCCTGACGCTCAAAAATATAACGCTGTATATCGAGAATACCGTGCGTCCGCAGGCGCGTATCGTTCTGGGCAGCCTCACTGCACGTTATCCCGGATATAGCGGCATGGAAAACATTGCCACGGCTCCCGCCGGCGGCTCGCTGGCCGTGCGCGTCGGCGCCGCAACCCTCGGAGCCGTTGTCACCGCCGACCGTGCCGGCAGCTGCACGCTGTCGTTGTGCGATATGTCGGGCCGCACGGTGGCACTGCGCCGCCTGTCCCTCGAGGCTGGCATCAACACTGCCGATATAGACATCAGCGAGCTCCCCTCCGGAATATACATCCTTTCGGCCGGCGGTGCCGTCAACGCCGCACGAAAGGTGATACTCCGCTGATAAGCCGCCGACCTTCTCCGCCCGGGACTTCCTTCCGAGGTTCCGGGCTAATTTTTGCACTGTTCGATTGTTTTCCGGTGAGAATATCGGCGGCCAAACGGAGATGTATTGATTTTTTGCTTAAATTTGCAAAACATAAAGGAGCAGGCGAACCAAAGGCGCGGATGCATGGTTTTCTATACATACCGGCCGGAGGAGCAATGCCTGCCGGATCAGAACGTTTCAACTAACTGCTATGATACCGAACCACAACATAAAACACCCGCGGTTGCGTGCTGTTATGGCGACTGCGGTTCTCGTTGTCGCCACCCTGACGGCCACGGCCACGCCGCCGCTGCCCGCGCCGCCGGATCCCGTGCCGGCAGGCGCCCTTGCCGCTGTCGACGCAACCGTCACGCTGCCCGGTGTGATAGACCTCGATTCGTGCCGCGCCATGGCGCTGACAAACAACAAGAACCTGATGATTACGCGCGAGCGCATACGCAAGGCCGAATATCAGAGCCGCGAGGCCTTCGCCGCCTATCTGCCGGCATTCGATTTCAACGGCGGATATATGTACAACCAGCGCAACATCAGCATTTTCGGGTCAGACCAGATGCTGCCGGTAAAGAACTTCGACCTCGCCACTCAGAGCTATCAGTTCAGTGTGGTTAAAAACCCTGTCACCGGCGAGCCGATAAAGGGTCCCGACGGGCAGTATATACCCGAACAGATAGCCCTCATTCCCAAGGAGGCCATGACATACAACATCCACAATGTGTTCTTCGGCGCCATAACTCTCACCCAGCCCGTGTTCATGGGCGGCAAGATCGTGGCAATGAACGCCTTGACGCATGCCGCCGAGCGCGCTGCCCGCGAGCTCCACATAGCCGAGGCCGAAAATGTGATCTACGCCGTGGATGCCGCCTACTGGCAGGTGGTGTCGCTCAAGGCCAAGCATGAGCTGGCCGTAAGCTACGTCAATCTGCTCGATTCGCTGGACCGCAACGTTCGGCTGATGTACAGGGAGGGCGTGGCAACACGTTCGGACGTTCTGAGTGTGAACGTAAAGCTCAATTCGGCGCAGGTAGACCTGCTTAAGGTGCGCAACGGCCTGGTGCTGTCGCGCATGGCGCTGGCACAGGTGTGCGGCTTGCCCGTGAATACCGTTTTCACGCTCGCCGACGAGGATAACGACGGCGCCGTGCCCGCCGAAGGAGTAGAACCCGCCGGCGGATACGACATGGAGGCGGTCTATGCCCGCCGTCCCGACCTGCGCGCCCTCGAGCAGGGTGTTGAGGCCGCTCGCCAGCAGAAACGCGTTGCACTCTCCGACATGCTGCCCGGCATCGCCATCGTAGGCAGCTACGAATTCATGAATCCCAATATGTTCGACGGTTTCCGCCGCCGTTTCAAGGGCGCTTTCTCTGTGGGGGCCATGGTTACCATCCCGCTATGGCACTGGGGCGGAAATTACAACCGCTACAAGGCCGCCGAGAGCGACGAGGTGATACGCGCCCTCGAACTCAGCGACGCCCGCGAGCTGGTGAGCCTGCAGGTGAGTCAGGCGTCGTTCAAAATGCAGGAGGCATACCGCACATACCACATGACCGTCACCAACCTGCAGTCGGCCGACGAGAACCTGCGGTCCGCCACCCTCGGTTTCCGCGAGGGCGTGAGCACCACCGACCTTGTGATGGAAGCGCAGACGGCATGGCTCAAGGCGCACTCCGAGCAAATCGACGCCATGATCGACGTACAACTCTGCCAGACGTATCTGAGCAAGGCCCTTGGCACTCTTTATCAGTAAAATATACAAAACAACGATATGGACAACCACAACGACAATATCCAGGAAAAGAAAGCCGGCCGCGGCCTCACAATTACCATGTTTGTGATCGCCGCAATAGTTGCCATAGTGGCGATAATAGGCTTTGTGTTCATGAACCGTCCCGACGGATACGTCGAGGGACAGGTGGAGGGTACCACCGTGCGAGTCTCCGGCAAACTGGCGGGCCGCGTAGTGGAACTATACCACAGCGCCGGCGACACCGTACGTGCCGGCGACACACTCGCGCACATCCACAGTTCGGTAGTGGAGGCACAGCTCGTGCAGGCCCGCGCCATGCGCGAGGCCGCCGCCGCACAGAACCGCGCTGTCGATGCCGGTGCGCGGATGCAGACTATCCAGACCGCCGCCGACCTGCTGGCGCAGGCCGAAGCCGCCGTGACCATCAGCGAGCGCACATACCAGCGCATGGAGCGCCTGTTCAACGAAGGTGTTGTTTCCGAACAGAAACGCGACGAGGCACGCGCCGCCTACGACGCCGCCGTGGCCGGACGCAACGCCGCTCAGAGTCAGCTGTCGCTGGCACGAGCCGGCGCGCGCAGCGAGGAACGCGAGGCTTCGGCAGCCCTTGTCGACGCCGCCGGCGGTTCCGTCGAACAGGTCGAGGCCCTTTTGGCCGACTCCTATCTGACAGCGCCCTGCGACGGCACAATCGACGAGGTGTATCCTGAAGTCGGCGAGCTTGTGGCTCTTGGCGCGCCGATCATGAGCGTGCTCCGCACCGACGACCGATGGGTAACCTTCAACGTGCGTGAGGAGCTGCTCGACCGTCTGCCAATGGGTCAGAGAATTAACGTGATGATACCTGCCCTGGGCGGCCGCGACATCGAAGTGGAAGTCTACTACATCCGCGATATGGGCAGCTACGCCACCTGGCGATCCACAAAGGCCACCGGCAGCTACGACAGCCGCACATTCCAGATCAAGGCACGCCCCACATCCGAGGTGGAGAACCTGCGCCCCGGCATGTCGGCAATCTACAAACAATAAGTGGCGCCGAAGATGAGCGATACCGGTTTCAAGGCAGGGCTACGCCGCGAACTGCGCCAGTTGGGGTCACGCAGAATGTACATTCTGTGCATGATCGTGGTGCCCATAGGCATGGCTCTGTTTTTCCTGAGTCTGCTCTCGGAGGGGTTGCCCATGAAGGCCCCTACCGCTATTGTGGACCTCGACCACTCGGAACTGTCGCGCACCATAGGCCGCAACCTGGCGTCGCAGCAGCTTCTCGATGTCAGCTACGACGCCGAGAGCTACGATGCCGCCATGGAGAAGGTACGCCGTGGCGAAATCTTCGGTTTCTTCCTCATACCTCCGCATTTTCAGCGCGATGCCCTGTCGGGGCGCCGTCCCTCGCTGGAATACTATACCAACCTCACCTATTTCATCCCCGGGTCGCTGAGTTTCAAGGGTTTCAAGACCCAGGCGGTGATGACCTCCGGAGGCCTGATGAGAACCACTCTGGTATCGCTGGGAATGGATGCCGATGAGGTAAACTCGATGATGCAGCCGGTGATAATCGACATCAACGCCCTGAACAATCCCTGGCTCAACTATAACATCTACCTTGCGCCGTCGTTCGTAATGGCGTCGCTGGCGCTGATGATAATGCTTGTCACCGTGTTCTCAATCACCGGAGAAATAAAGCGGGGCACCTCCCCGCAATGGCTGGCGACGTGCCGCGGCCGCCTGTCGACGGCGTTGCTTACCAAACTTCTGCCGCAGACAGCTATTTTCATGGCCGTGGGCCTCTTCATAGTGTGGCTGTTTTTCTACTACGAGCACTTTCCGATGAACGGCAGCATATGGGCCATTGCGGGCGCCACGCTGCTGATGGTGGTGGCCTGCCAAGCTTTCGCCGTGTTTGTTTGCTCGGCAGTACCGAACCCGCGTCTGGCCTACAGCCTGTGCGCTCTCTTCGGAATTCTCACTTTCTCATTCACGGGCTTCTCGTTTCCGGTACCGAGCATGTACGGCGCAATCGCCATCTTCAGCTACACGGCGCCCGTGCGATACTGGTTCCTGATCTACATCAACGAGGGCCTCAACGGCGTGGATCTTTACTACTCGCGCTATTATTTCGCAGCGCTGCTGCTGTTCCCGCTTCTGTGCTGGGTGCTCTTCCCGCGCCTGAAAAAAGCGCTGCTTAACCCCGTTTACGTGCCCTGACATGAATATATTTACGCGCATAGGCAATTGGTTAGGGTCGGCCGCCGCCGTGATGGCCTCCGAATTCCGCGCCGTGTTCCACGACGCGGGTGCGCTGCTGTTCTTCGTGGCGCTGCCGCTGTTCTACCCCGTTGTATATACTTTGATATACAATCCCGAGGTTGTACGGCAGATACCCGTTGCCGTTGTTGACGACAGCCGCACCGCCGAAAGTCGCCATTTTGTCACCATGGCCTCGGCGTCGCCCTCGATAAAAATATATGATTACTGTTCCGACATGGGGGAGGCCCGCGAGCTTATGGCCGCCGGCGATGTCTATGGCATTATGTACATACCGCGCCGCTATGCCTCCGATCTGGCGAACGGCGTGCAGACAAACGTGGAATTCTACTCCGACATGAGCCTGCTGCTGCGCTACCGCACTTTTGTTGCGGCGCTCACCGACCTGCAGATAAAAATAGCGTCGGAGGTCAGCGGCGAGCGGCTTGCCGCCGCAGGTATGGAGTCGTATCTCACCGGCGACTCGCCGCTGCCGGTGCAGAGCAACAGCAATATGCTCGGCGACGTCGAGCAGGGTTTCGCTTCGTTCGTCATTCCCGGCATAGTGGTGCTCATTCTGCAGCAGAGTATGCTGCTGGGCATCGCCCTTCTGGGCGGCTCGCGTCGTGAACGGCGCGGGCGTGCCCTGCCCGAGCCCGATCTCGCCGACCGTGCCGGTGCCGGTGCGCGAGTATGGGGCCGCGCAATGTGCTATGTGTCCATTTACATCGCTGCCACCATTTACTGCCTCCATTTCGTGCCGGAAATGTTCAACCTGCCGCATAGCGGTTCGCCGGTGGACTATCTTCTGTTCATCTTCCCTGAGCTGCTGGCCGCCGCCTTCCTGGGGCAGGCTCTTGTCGGCCTGATGAAGGAGCGCGAGAGCTGCTTCCTTATTCTGGTGATATCGAGCGTGCTGTTCCTGTTCCTGTCGGGCCTCACGTGGCCGCGCTACGCCATGCCCGACTTCTGGCTGTGGCTCAGCGACTGCATACCGTCCACATGGGCCATCGAGGGCTTTATCCGCATCAACAGCAACAACGCCACCCTCGCCGAAAACTCTCATCCTTACATCATGCTGTGGATACTCACCGCCGTCTATATGATTGCCGCCATAGTGGTCACCCGCTTTGTGGATCCTCGCCGCGAGGCTGTCAAGAGCTGAAGATATGGCAGGTATAAAGAGTCTGGTAAAGGACACTGCCGTCTACGGCATAAGCTCTATCGTGGGCCGCTTTCTCAACTGGCTGCTGGTGCCCCTCTACACGGTTATGTTCGCCGTGGAGGAGTACGGCGTGGTAACGTATGTATACTCCGTGGTGGCTGTGGTGATGGTGGTGCTCATCTACGGCCTCGAAACGGGTTTTTTCCGCTTTGCAAATCATGAGCGGTGGAAAGATGCCACCGAGGTGTACAGCACCTGCCTGATATCTCTTGCCGTGAGCTCGTCGGTGTTCTTCATCGGCGTCCTGGCGGCTCTGGGGCCGGTGACACACTGGATGCGCTGCGACGGTCATCCCGAATATGTGGCCATCATGGCGTTGTGCGTGGCTATCGACGCCTTCCTCGCCATTCCTTACTGCTATCTGCGCTATCGGCGCCGTCCCTTCCGCTTCGTAACCCTCAAGCTGGTGAACATAGGCCTCAACATAGGCCTCAACCTTTTCTTCATCCTCCTGTGTCCGTGGCTGATGGCCCATGCCCCGGCTACCGTGGGCTGGTTCTATCGCCCCGACTTCGGAATAGGATATATTTTCCTTGCCAACCTGCTGGCGTCGGCCGTCAATCTGGCGATGATGCTGCCGGAACTCCGCGGGTTCCGATATCGCTTCAATGGCGCCCTTTGGAAGGAAATTATGGTATACTCGCTGCCCCTGCTGGTGCTCGGCGTGGCCGGCATCATGAACCAGACTATCGATAAGATTCTTTATCCCATGCTCGTGAGCGATCCTGCCGAGGCCATGTACGGTCTGGGCATCTATGGCGCAAACTATAAGATTGCCGTTGTGCTGCTGGTCTTTCTGCAGGCCTTCCGCTTTGCCTACGAGCCATTTATCTTCGCCCGTGCGCGCGATGACGGCGAGAGCCGCCTGCAGAGCTACCGCGACGCAATGAAGTACTTCATCATCTTCGCCCTGCTCATTTTCCTGGGCGTGATGTTCTATCTCGATTTCATCCGCTATTTCATCTCGCCGCGCTATTTCAGCGGCCTTAAAGTGGTGCCGATAGTGATGCTCGCCGAGCTTTTCTTCGGTATTTTCTTCAACCTGTCGCTGTGGTACAAACTCACCGACCGCACCTCCTACGGCGCGTGGTTCTCGCTTCTGGGCTGTGCGGTCACCGTCACACTCAACATCGTGCTGGTGCCACGGATAGCTTATATGGGCTGTGCCATCGCCGCTTTGGCAAGCTACGGAACCATGATGGCCGTCAGCTATCTGACAGGAAACAAAAAGTACCCCGTAGGTTATCCGTTGGGGCGCATAGCCCTCTATTTCGCCGTTGCCGCCGCGCTATACGGTGCCGGCGTGTGGCTGCTTCCCCTCAGCGGTATGGGCGAGGCGCCGATGAGCGTTGTGCGCCTGTTGCTCCTTGGGCTCTATGTTGGCATTGTGATGCTTGTCGAGCACTTGGGTATCGCCGACCTCCTCGGACCGCTCGCTGCTAAACTGCATCGCCGATGAAGGTTGCCGTCCTTTGCCACAGCGATTGCCGCGGGGGCGCCGCCGTAGTGAGCCGCCGGCTCACGCATGCTCTCGCCGATGCCGGCGTGGATGCCGCCATGGTAGTAGGCCGCAAGGAAACAGCCGATCCACTTGTCGCTCAGGCATTCGGAAGCGCATCGCGAAATCTTGCCTTTGCCCGCGAACACCTCGCCATCGCCGCCGCCAACGGGCTTACGCGCCGCGACCTTTTCAAGGTCTCCACCGGTCTCCACGGAATGGATATCGACCGACATCCCCTCGTCCGCGAGGCGGATGCCGTTATCGTGAACTGGATTAACCAGGGCTTCTGTACCCTCGGCGCAATCGGTCGCATGGCAGCCGCCGGAAAGAAGGTGGTGTGGACAATGCACGATATGTGGAATGCCACGGCATTGTGCCACCACAGCGGCGACTGCCGGCGCTATCTCGCAGGCGACTGCATGGGCTGTCCACTGATGCAAGGTCACGGCGACGCTCTCACCAGCCGGGCGTGGAGGGCTAAAAAAGCGCTCTATGGCGCTGCCGACATCACTTTCGTGGCCGTCAGCCGCTGGCTTGCCGATGTGTGCCGCCAAAGTCCGCTGATGGAAACCTGCCGTATCGAGGTCATACCCAACGCATTGCCACTGGGCGATTTTTATACCGGGCCAAAGCATTCCCGCGCCGAAACCGGCCTGGAGGGCACGGCGCCGGTGGTGCTGATGTGCGCCGCGCGTCTCGACGACCCCATAAAGGGTCTCGACAAGGCCGTGGAGGCTCTTAACAGCCTTAAAACCGACGTTTTAGCCGTCTTTGTGGGTGGTATCCGCGACAGCCGGGCGCTCGACGGCCTCACCGTGCCGCATGTGTCTCTCGGCCCGGTGACCGATGCGGCACGTATGGCTGAAATATATGCCCACACCGATGTGGTAATCTCGTCGTCGTGCTGCGAGACGCTGCCGACAACTCTTATAGAGGGCCTTGCCGCCGGTGCCGACGCCGTGAGTTTCGACCGAGGCGGCCAGGGCGACATCATTATCGACGGCGTGAACGGCGCTCTTGCCAGCACCGGCGACGCCGAGGCCCTTGCCCGCGCCATCGATGCGCGGTTAGCCGCGCGAGCGGCCGCTGTGGCTGCTGGCGGCACTGCGCAATTGCGGGCCGCGCGCCGCGCAACCGCCGAGCGCTTCGCCCCCTCCGCCATCGCCTCCGCCTACCTATCCCTGCTAAGCTAATGGCTCCGGTGAAATTCGGGAGCATGGTAAAACGCATTAACTGCCGGAGATACAGCGGTCTATCTATCAGCTTTATGTTTCTTCGCTTTACAAATTTGAAAAATTTGCAGTTTGTAAAGCGGAGCATAAAAACAACACCCCGCGTCGGGGGGGCGCGGGGTGTGAGGGTTACGGTATAATTGGCTTAGCGGTAAATGATCTTTTTGCCGTTGTGGATATAGATCTGGCCGGAGCGGGGAGCATCGGCGCGCATGCCGCGCAGGTCGTAGTAGTCGCCGCTATCGGTGGCCTCAACCTCTATTCCTTCTATGCCGGTGGTGATACGGTCGGCAAATGTGTTCCAGCCGTTGGCAGCCTTGTAGGCATCCTCGCTGCCGGCGGGAACCTTGAGCTCGGCGTTGTTCACTGTGTTATAGCTGAAAACCCATTGGTTGGGGATAGCAGGAGGTATGACAGCTTCACAGTTGACAATACCTATATTATTGCATTCGTAGAACGCAGTTGCGCCGATAGAAGAGACTTTGGCACCGATGGTGAGGTTCTCGACGCTGCTGCCCGAGCCATACTCGAAGAGGTCTTCGTCGATAGTGGTCACATCGTTGCCCAAAGTAAGGCTTGTAAGGGTGTTTTTGGCGTTGTTGAAAGCTCCCTTGGCAATCGTAGTCACGCCGGACGGAACGCTGTATTCCGCCTTGTTATCGCACATATATGCAATCAGCGTTGTGCCGTCGGCATTGAATACCACGCCGTCGGCGGCAGAGTAGCTGGGATTGCCCTCGGCCACGGTGAAGGACTGCAGACCGGTGCAACCGCTGAATACTTTGGCAAGGTTCTCGGGCGTGCATTCAGCGCCAAGTTCGAAACTTTGAAGCGAAGTGCAGCCACTGAACGCGCTGGTCCCCAAAGTCTGCAAGCTGGCAGAACCGGTGGCAGTTGCGAGGCTGGAGCAGCCCATGAAAGCATAGTTGCCGATGGATTTGACGTTGGCGAGATCTATGCTCTGCAGGGTTGTGTTGCCCTGGAAAGCGCGGCTGCTGATGGTGGTAACTGTTGCGGGAATAGTAACGGTTGTGCCATTGTAGTTAGGCTGCACCATTAAAAGAGAAGCGGGATCTCCGCCAGCAACTTCGCATTCATAGATAATGCCGTCGATAACCATATATCTGGAGTCTTCCGGGAAGGAAAGTTCGGCCTCGGGGCAGCCGGAGAAGCTGCCGGTGCCTAAGTTCTCGAGTTCAGGAGAGAGGGTGATGTTCGAGAGGTTGGGGAAGTTGGTGAAGGAGTTTGAACCTATCGACTTCACATTGGAGAGGTCTACATCTGTCAGTTTTGTCTGGTAATTTTCGCCAGAGTAGTAGAAGCAGCGGTTGCCTATTGTTTCTATCCCTCCGAGGTTCAGAGTGGTCAGAATTGCGCATCCTTTGAAGTTGTCATCGCCGAGAGTTTTCACCGACTCCGGGAAGGTTATGGATGTGAATTTCGACGACTGGTAGAAGGCGTCATTGCCGATGGCCGTTACAGTCAGCCCGTTGGCGGTTGCTGGTATGTTCAGCGCGAAGCCATTCCGAAGATTGGATGCCAGAACGCCGCTGGTGTTGTAGGCTGCTCTGGTGAGTGTGCATGTGCCGTCGCCGTTGTCGGTAAACGTGTAATATGCCGCTTTGTTGGCGTCGGTACCATAGGAGCCGGCTTTGAGGCCATCGATACCCATCGGCACTTCGAATGTGTCGCCGGCGGCAGCCGAAGCATGGAACAATGCCGATGTGAGCATCAGCACTGCAAGGAGTGTGAAGATTTTCGATTTCATAAGGCAATTTTTTGGTTTGTAATTAATATCAGGATTTTACGTAAGGTTGTGAGTAAGATGGAAATTGTGATGTGAGCGCAAAGATACATAAAGGGCAACAAATCACCCTCCCTGACAGGTTAAATAAAGTTAAACCAAATGAATTACCACAAAAAAAGTCCCGGCGGGGCGGCCGGGACTTGGAGATATCGGCTCTATGAGCCGTTAGGCGGTGATTATCAGTCGATGTTGTTGTTGAGCGCGTGCCATTCGTTGACGGGAGGCAGCACGCCCATTGCTATAACCTCGTCGCGGAGGGCGCAGAGGTGCTTGTAGCTCTTTTCGAGTTCGGCTTCTTCGGCGGGAGTGCCTTTTACGGGCTGTACGTGCACGCCGTTTGCATCGACGGTTGTCTCCATGGCCATCATCACGTGGTCGAACTTGTCGTTGTGTACATAGGTGCCGACGGGCCAGCGGAAGGCCTTGCCGCCCATTGTCGCGGCGATCATCTCGACGGAGAGGTAAGCGGGGCTCTGGAAGGAGGAGCGGCCGCGCAGGTCGATGATGTGCTTGCCGCCCTGGATCACGCGCTGCTTCATGGCTTCCCATTCAGCTTCGGGGAGCTCTGCGGTGCCTATGATGTCGGTGAGTTTGCGACCGGCCACCGTTGTGGTGCTTGCGAATACAGCCATCTGCTCGCCGTGGCCGCCGTATGTGCGGCAGTTGAGGATTTCGGCGGCGGGAACCTTGAAGTACTTCACGAGCTGATCCTGCAGGCGGGTGGAATCGAGGGCTGCGAGGGTGCTCACCTGCGAGGGCTTGAGGCCGCTGTAGAGCAGGGTGATGAGGCCGGTGATGTCGGCGGGGTTGAAGATGACTACAATATGCTTTACGTCGGGGCAGTATTTGCGCACGTTCTTGCCGAATTCCTCGGCGATGGCGGCGTTGCCCTTGAGGAGGTCTTCGCGGGTCATGCCGGCTTTGCGCGCTGCGCCGCCCGAGTTAATGATGTATCCGGCGCCGGTGAGAGCCTCGGCCACATCGGTGGTGAAAGTGAGGTTGAAGCCCTCGAATGCGCACTGGTAGAGTTCTTCGGCAACACCTTCCAGACCGGGACCGTAGGGGTCGTACAGACAGATATTGGGAGTAAGACGCATCATCATGGCCGTCTGGGCCATGTTGGAACCTATCATGCCGGCGGCGCCGACGATGACGAGCTTGTCGTTTGTCAGAAAGTCCATAATTCTTGTGTATTTTAGGTTAGATATAGTAATCGGATGCAAATTTAAACCATATATTTGACTTTCCAAATACCCGCGCATTAAAAAGGTGCTAAAAAGAGTTGGAAAAAGTATTATAGGCTTCGGGGAAAAATTCGTAACTTTGCGCCACGGAACCAACACAGGCCGTATTACCAACCAACATGATAGAACGCATCATCATCCTCGACAAGGTCGACCCCGTCACTTTCTACGGTGTTAACAACAGCAATATGCAGCTGATCAAGAACCTCTACCCCAAGCTGAGGATATCGGCGCGCGGAAACGTAATGCGCATTGTCGGCGAAGACGGCGAAACCGCGGATTTCGAACGTAAAATTCAGGAACTCAGCGTCCATGCCGAGCGTTATAACTCTCTCAACGAGGAGGTGATAATAGATATCGTCAAGGGCGAGGCGCCGCGCTGTCCCGAACCCGACGGCGCCATTATCTATGGCGTCAACGGCAAGCCTATCACGGCGCGGACACCCAACCAGAAGCGCCTCACCGAGGCTTTTGCCGCCAACGACCTTACCTTCGCCCTCGGTCCGGCCGGCACGGGCAAGACTTACATAGCCATCGCCCTGGCCGTGCGTGCCCTCAAAAACCGCAACGCACGCAAGATAATACTTTCGCGCCCGGCGGTGGAGGCCGGCGAAAAACTCGGTTTTCTGCCCGGCGACATGAAGGATAAGATCGACCCGTACCTCCAGCCGCTCTACGATGCCCTCGAGGACATGATACCCGCCGCCAAACTCAAGGAGTATATGGAGTCGAAGGTGATCCAGATAGCGCCGCTGGCATTCATGCGCGGGCGCACCCTCAACGACGCCATCATAGTGCTCGACGAGGCCCAGAACACCACCACCCACCAGATAAAGATGTTCCTCACCCGTCTGGGCATGAACGCCAAGATGATAGTTACGGGCGACGTCACGCAGATAGACCTGCCGCGCGCCACGCAGAGCGGCCTTGTGCAGGCACTGCGCGTGCTCGACGGCGTGGAAGGCGTAGGGCGTGTGGAGTTCGGTAAGAAGGACATTGTCCGCCATCACCTCGTGCAGCGTATTGTCGAGGCTTACGAGCGCCACGACAACGAAGAGGCCGAACGGGCGGCGCTAAACAAGGCCGTAGGTCAGCTCAATCAGCAGGATTCAACAACACAACAACTATGACACTCACCTCCACCGACTTTCAATTTCCGGGCCAGGTCTCGGTATATCACGGCAAAGTGCGCGATGTTTATACCCTCACGGGCGGCATCGTGCTGATGGTAGCCACCGACCGCATTTCGGCATTCGATGTAGTGCTTCCCGAAGGTATACCCTATAAAGGGCAGGTCCTCAACAGTATAGCCAACTATTTCCTGGACGCCACCGCCGACATCATCCCCAACTGGAAACTTGCCGAGGTAGCGCCCATGGCCACAGCGGGCATCCTTGCCGAGCCGCTCAAGGCCGAGGTGATTGTCCGCGGATATCTTGCCGGCAGCGCCTGGCGCGACTATGCCGGTGGCGCCCGCTCCATCTGCGGTGTGGCTCTGCCCGAGGGGCTGCGCGAGAACGAGCGGCTGCCGCATCCCATCGTCACTCCCACCACCAAGGCCGCCGAGGGCCACGACCTCAATATTTCGGGTGCCGATATCGTGGCCACCGGTCTGATGACCGCCGAACAGTGGAGTTACGTGGAGGCCAAGGCGCTGGAACTCTTTGCGCGCGGTCAGCAGATGGCCGCCGACAAGGGACTCATTCTTGTGGACACCAAGTACGAGTTCGGCGTCGCCGATGGAAAGATAATACTTATCGACGAAATACACACACCCGATTCGTCGCGCTACTTCTATGCCGACACCTACGAGGCGCTCTTCGCCGCCGGCAGCCCTCAGCGGCAGCTCTCCAAGGAGTTTGTTCGCCAATGGCTTATGGACAACGGATTTATGGGACGTCCCGGCGAGAAAATTCCCGAAATGACACCCGGCATATGCCGCGGTATATCGGAGCGCTACATCGAACTGTACGAGCGCGTTACCGGTCTGCCTTTCGAGGGCTACGACGAACGCGACGCCGCCGAGGCCATAGAAACCGGCATGCTCGATTTTCTTGCCGATACCGGCCTCTGAAGTCCCGCATGGAGAAGGTAGAGAATATAAATCCCTACGACGGCAACGCGCCCAAAGACGGGCAGGTGGAGCGTATGTTCGATTCGATAGCTCCCGCCTACGACTTCATGAACCGGGCCATGACATTCGGTCTGCACCGTCGGTGGCTGCACCACCTTGTGGCCGCCGCCTCAGCAACCGAGTCGCAGCGCGTGCTCGATATCGCCACGGGCACCGGCGATGTGGCCATCGCCCTGGCACAGGCCATGTCCGGCGCGAGCATAACGGGTATGGACCTGTCGGAAGGCATGCTCGCGCGGGCGCGTGCAAAAGCCGCTGACAAGGGCCTGAAAATAGGCTTTGTGCGCGGCGATGCCCTTGCCACGGGGCTTCCCTCGGGCACCTACGACCTCATCACCGTTGCCTACGGCGTGCGCAACTATGCCGACTTGCGCCGTGGCATGGAGGAAGCCTGCCGCCTGCTGTGCGCCGGCGGTCATCTGCTGGTGCTTGAGCTGTGTGAACCGTCGAATCCGCTGATGCGCGCAGGATATCGCCTGTACTCGCGCACGCTAATTCCTTTTGTGGGGCGTCTGGTGAGCCACGACACATCGGCCTACAGCTACCTGCCGCGAAGCATCGCCGCCTGCCCACAACGATATGCCATGACCTCCCTCATGGAAATGGCCGGCTTCGAAAAAGCTGTCTACCGTTCGCTCTTCCCCGGGGTGTGCGCCCTGTACAGCGCCCGAAAACCTCTTGACAAACAATAAACTGGCTATGACAATACATAATTACCGTATAACGACCCTCGCCGCCCTTGTTGTCGCCGCCGCTGTCACGGTGTCGGCACAGAGCCTGACCGGCGCCCTAACATCGGGCTTCAACCCGGCACCGGCGCCCCAACAGCCGGCACCTCAACGTGGCGGAGCAATGCAGACAGTCGCCACAACGGCATCCGCCACACCGGAGGCCGACAGCACTGCCGCAGCGGTGGCCATGCCCATGCTCGGCGACTATGCCGGCGTCGACGAGTACCTCTCCGCCACTGCCGCCGCGCCCTACGACACCCTTGTGAGCCTTCGTCCGCTGCCGCGCCTGTTTTTCCTGCCGGCGGTGTTCCACGGCTATGAGTTTGCCGACACCACCACGCGTTTCCGTTCCGATTTTTCGGGCGTGCCGGCCATGCGGTGGCTCGAGGAGGAGCAGGCTATGGCGCAGCGTACTTCCGATTTGCTGCGCCCGCTGTTCTACCGTCATCCCGACCTCATTCCTTACAACATCAACCTGCTTCCCGAGGCGCCAAAGCGCTATCAGGCCGTTGTCAATCCCGAGGAACACACCATCGAAATCCATGAGCTTGCCAGCGGCACCGACGTGGCGCCCACCATTGAGGCGGCGCCGGTGAAGAAAAGCCACTGGATCCGCACCTTCAACGCCTCGCTGCAGTTCAGCCAGGCTTATGTGTCGCCCAACTGGTATCAGGGCGGCAACAACGCCCTCAACGCCCTGGCCAACATATATTATAATGTGAAGCTCAACCAGGCATACCACCCCAATCTGCTGTTCGAGAGCACGGTGCAGTACAAACTCGGCATCAACAACGCTCCCGACGACAGCATTCACGCCTACAATATCTCGGACGACCTCCTGCAGGCAAACCTCACCTTCGGCTTCAAGGCCGCACGCCGCTGGTACTATTCGGTGAACGTACAGTTCAAGACCCAGTTGCTCAACTCCTATGTGTCCAACTCCCATGAACTGCGGTCGGCCTTTCTGTCGCCCGGCGAGCTCAACGTGGGCCTCGGTATGACCTACAACTACAACAACCCCAAGAAGACGGTGCAGTTCGACGCCTCGATAGCGCCGCTGTCGTACAACCTCAAGTTCGTCACCAACCACTCCATCGATCCGGGGCTCTACGACATTGACGAAGGACGCCGCGCCTCAAACCGCTTCGGTTCGAGCGCCGAGCTCAAGCTGATGTGGAAGATTGTATACAACATCACCTTCACGTCCCGACTCTTTGCCTTCACCAATTACTCCGAAGCCTACGTAGACTGGGAAAATACCCTTGCCTTCGCCATCAACCGTTTCCTTACCACGCAGATCTACGCCCACGCCCGCTACGACACCGCCACACCGCGGTGCGCCGACCCCTCGTGGCACAAGCTGCAAGTCAAGGAGATACTCTCCATAGGCTTCGCCTATAAGTTCAGCGACTTATGAGCCGCCTCGCCGCCCTTGCCCTTGTGGGAGCGTGCGCCCTTGCCGCTGAGGCCGAGGTGCCGGCACTACGGGAAATCGCCGGCGACAGCATCGGCACGGGCGCCGCGCCGGCAATTGCCGGAATATGGGAGTTCCGGCCCGGCGGAGCCATTGTCGAAATCAAACCGTCGGCGGGAAACGTGATGATAATGAATGTTATAGACTCTCCGGATTATACGCTGGCGCCCGGCGCGACAATAGCTGTGCTCGAAGGAGGCGCCGAGCCGGGTGTCTACGACATGCATCTGGAGCGCGACTCCGAAAGCCTCACCGGCGACGCCGGCGGCCGGCGCACACGCGACGCCATAGTGCGTGTCGATGCCGATGGCCGCACGTTATCGCTGCGGCACTTTGGCCGCCGCCGCTCGGTATCGTTCAGGCGGTGGTTCGCCGCCATTTTCCACGCCACATCGCTGCCCAGCGACCGCCCCGCCGACATCGACGGCGCCGTGCGTCTGTGGCCCGATCCGTTCATTGACGTCATGCCGCTATGAAACCCCTTGTCATACTGCTTATTATCCTCGCGTCGGCAACTCCAGCGGCAGCACAGCGCACTTCGCGGCAGCGATTGCGTCCCGACGTCCCCGCGGCAGCCGCCACTCCGCCCGCACCCATGCCGACCGCAGTTGCCATGAGCGGCGACAGCGTGGCCGTCAGTCTCGCCGGGTACGACAAACCGCTGCGGTCGGCTCGCGAGAGTTTCCATGCCGTCAATGCCGACACCCTCGACATCGTCGGTATGGCGCTGACATTCACATACATGGATACCTCGGGACGCATGCTCCACCGCTGCAGCCGCCACATCGACGCCGATATTCCCGCCGGCGAAACGCGCATGGTCACCGTGCCGTCGTGGGACCGCCAGAAGGTGTTCTATTACATCAACTCGGCGCCGGCTCGCTCGGCCGGAACCCCATACGACGTGACAATTGACATAGACAGCGTATTTGTTGCGCCGATTGTGCAAAATATAGTGAACGAACATTAAATAAACGTTAACACAACCTCGCTTCCAACCCCTGAGGTGGCAACATTTGTTAACTGCAAGTCATTTTGGCGAGCCTGTTTGTTTAAATAAGTAATCAAAGGCCGTACCTTTGCAGCGTATAAACAGAGAATACCGTTCAAATGCCAAATATACTTACCAGTCTGATAAACCGGCAGCGCGATATCTACGGCGATAGCCGCACGGCCTTGCGCTATATCGTGCCTGAGGGCGACAACGGCGTGGTCTATGGCCGCAGCCTCACCCTCGGCGACTTCGCTGCCGAAGCAGACGCCTGCGCCTGTGCTCTGGCAATGCTGGATGTGGAGCCGCAGGAAATGATAGCCATCTTTGCTCCCAACTGTCCCGAAATGCTTGCGGCAGAGTTCGGCGCCTTCCGCAACCGTGCGGTTCCTGTGGCCATTTATGCCACCTCCACGGCCGAACAGGTGCGTTATATTGTCCGCGATGCGGGCGCGTCGGTGATTTTTGTGGCTTGCGACGCCCAATACCGCGCCGTCCGTGAAGTCGTGGCGGACTGTCCCTCGCTGCGCCACATTGTCATCATCGACAGCGACGTTGTGCCCGACAAGGCCGACACCATGGCCGTCAGCTATAGCGATTTCGTGGAAATGGGGCGCATGGCCGGCTCGCAGATACGCAGTATGGTAGCACTCCGCTCCTCGGAGGCCACGCCCGATGACATAGCAACGCTCATCTACACTTCCGGCACCACGGGCGAGCCCAAGGGCGCTATCCTCACCCACAGTTGCTTCGATGCCGCCATCGACATGCACCGCGTGCGCCTCGACACCCTCAGCGACGCCGATACCTCGCTGTGTTTCCTGCCGCTGAGCCATATTTTCGAGAAAGCATGGACATATTTCTGCATAGCCTCCGGCATTGAGGTCACCATCAATCGCGATCCGCGCCGCGTACAGCAGGCTCTGAAACTGGCAAGACCCACATGCATGTGCAGCGTGCCCCGCTTCTGGGAGAAGGCATACACAACCATCACCGAAAAACTGGGCTCCATGAAGGGCTTCGCCAGAATAATGGCACGCCGCGCTCTTAAAGTGGGCATGCGCCGCAATCTGGAGTATGCGCGGCTGGGCATCAAGGCGCCGTGGTGGCTCGAGGCCCAGTACCGGTTCTTCGACCGCAAGGTCTTTTCGCGCGTGCGCGCAGCAATGGGCATCGACCATGGCAACCTCTTCCCCACCGCAGGAGCGCCTCTGAGCACAACCATCGTGGAATTTTTCCACGCAATAGGCATCAACATCGTGGTGGGTTATGGCCTGAGCGAAACCACGGCGACGGTGAGCTGCTATCCTACCATAGGCTTCGAGGTCGGCACCGTCGGCACAGTCCTGCCCGATCTGCAGGTGTGCACAGGTGAGAACAACGAAATTCTTGTGAAGGGTCCCACCGTGATGAAGGGTTACTACCGCCGCGAAAAGGAGACCGCCGAGGCTTTCACTGCCGACGGCTATTTCCGTACCGGCGACGCCGGCCTCTTCGACGAGAACGGCGCTCTGGTGCTCACCGAGCGTATAAAGGACCTCTTCAAGACCTCCAACGGCAAATACATAGCCCCGCAGGCCATTGAGAGCCGTCTGGGCGAGGACCGCTACATCGAGCAGGTAGCAGTCATCGGCGACCAGCGCAAGTACGTGACCGCCATTATAATACCGGCTTTCGAGGCGCTGAAGGAATATGCCGCCAAGAAGCACATACAGTTCAGCAGTCTTGACGATCTTGTGCAGAATTCGGAAGTGCGTCGTTTCATTGCCGAGCGGATAGAGCGCCTGCAGAAAGGATTTGCCGGCTTTGAAAAAATCAAACGTTTCACCCTGCTGCCGCGCGAGTTCTCCATCGAGGGCGGTGAGCTGACAAATACTCTCAAAATCCGCCGTCCGGTCATCAACTCGCTGTATGCCGCGCAGATAGAAGCAATGTACGCATAACAAAAGACCATGAAAGAACCTGCTACCGTCAACACCGGAGGCGCCGAAGCCGAGCGCGCCATCCTCGTCGGTCTCGTCACCCCCACGCAGGACGAGGCCCGTTCCGCCGAATATCTCGATGAACTGGCATTTCTGGCTGATACCGCCGGTGCCGAGGCTGTGGCGACGTTCACGCAGAAACTCGACTATCCCAATCCCCGCACTTTCGTGGGAAAAGGCAAACTCGAGGAAATCAAGAAATATATCGAGGAGCGCGGCGACATAGCAATGGCTATTTTCGATGACGACCTCTCCACAAAGCAGGTTGTGAACATCGAGCGCGAACTCGGTGTCAAAATACTGGACCGCACCAACCTCATTCTGGACATCTTTGCCAAACGCGCACAGACCGCCGCCGCCAAAACGCAAGTGGAGCTGGCACAGTATCAGTATCTTCTGCCACGGCTCACACGAATGTGGACGCACCTCGAGCGCCAGCGCGGCGGCATAGGCATGCGCGGTCCCGGCGAGACTCAGATAGAGACCGACCGACGTATTATCCTTACAAAAATATCTCTGCTGAAGGAGGAGCTGCGGGCCATAGACCGCCAGAAGGCCGTGCAGCGGAAGAACCGCGGCAAACTCACGCGCGTGGCGCTGGTGGGCTACACAAACGTCGGCAAATCCACACTCATGAACCTGCTGAGCAAGAGCGATGTCTTTGCCGAGAACAAGCTTTTCGCCACCCTCGACACCACCGTGCGAAAGGTTGTCATCGACAATCTTCCCTTCCTGCTCACCGATACCGTAGGGTTCATCCGCAAACTCCCCACGCATCTTGTGGACTCTTTCAAGAGCACCCTCGACGAGGTCCGCGAGGCCGATATCCTGGTGCACGTTGTGGACATATCGCATCCCAACTTCGAGGAGCAGATAGAGGTGGTGGACAAGACGCTGCGCGAGGTATGCAACGGCGCCGACAAGCCCATGCTCCTGGTCTTCAATAAAATCGACGCATTCAAATGCACACCCAAGGACGCCGACGACCTCACGCCGCGTCAGAAGTGCAACATCACCCTCGATGAGCTGAAGGCCTCGTGGATGGCCAGGATGAACGATAACTGCGTGTTTATCTCGGCAAAAAAAGGCACAAATATCGACGAGCTCAAACGCCGTCTCTACACCATGGCGCGCGAAATCCACCTCTCGCGCTTCCCCTACAACGACCTCCTCTATCAGACCTACGAAGCCGAGCCCGAGCAATGAAGCGGCTGCTTGATGTAGTGCTTGCGCTGGTGCTGTCGGCCGCGGTGCTCGCGCAGAGTCGCGACGGCGTCGACGTCCATGGCTGCACGGTGAGCATAGATACCCTCCGGCCGGCAGTGCGCCTCATTTTCAGCGCCGACTCAATGTTCGAGGGCGGACCGTTCGCTCTCGACGTCCTTGCTGAAAAGGGAGCCCGCGCTTCGTTCTTCTTTACCGGTAATTTCCTGCGCGACAGCGCAAATCGCGCGGTGATTGAGCGTGTGCGCGCCGACGGGCATTATCTCGGTCCTCACGGCGACCGACACATCCTCCTTGCCGACTGGGACGCCGCGCGCACACCCCTGGTGAGTGTCGACAGCATGCTTGCAGACTGGGACGCCAACTATGCCGAGCTGGCGCGATTCGGCGTTGTCCGCGACAGCGCCCGCCTCGTCCTGCCGTCGTTCGAATGGTGCAATGCCGCGCAGGCCGACGCCATGCGCGCCGCGGGCCTCGTACCCGTCAACATCATCCCCGGCGTGGAGACGTACCGCGACTACACCACGCCCGATATGCCCGATTACAGGACATCGGAATACATGCTGCGCCAACTCTTTGACTATGAGCACCGCTGCGGCCTCAACGGCGCAGTGATAATCATTCATTTAGGCACTCAGCCGGCACGTACCGACAAATTCTACCGCTATCTGCCCGTGATTATCGACACTCTTGCGGCGCGCGGTTACAACATAGACCGCGTGGACCGATGAATACAGTACCGACCGGACGTTTTGCACCCTCGCCGACCGGACGCATGCATCTGGGCAATGTTTTCGCCGCCCTGATGAGCTGGCTGAGCGCCCGCAGCAAGGGCGGCCGGTGGATTTTGCGCATCGAGGATCTCGACCCCGGGCGTTCGCGGCCCGAATATGCACGGCAGATAGAGGAGGACCTCCTCTGGCTGGGCCTGGACTGGGACGAGGGAGGCACGGACGGCACGGGCTGTCACGGCCCCTATGTGCAGAGCCTCCGCGGCGACATCTACGCCCGTTATTTCGACGCCCTCCATGCCCGTGGAGTGGTTTATCCCTGCAACTGCACACGCGCTGACATCATGGCCACACAAGCGCCGCACCGCAGCGACGGCGCAGTGGTATATGCGGGTACGTGCCGCCCCGCGGCGGGGGCGCGATACGACACCTCGCGCCTGGAACGTCAGCATTCGTGGCGTATTCAGGTCCCCGACAGCGGAATTACCGTCGACGACATGGTAGCAGGCAAGGTGACATTCAACCTGGCGCGAGAGATGGGCGACACTGTGGTGCGCCGCAGCGACGGCGCATGGGCATATCAGCTCGCCGTGGCCGTCGATGATGCACTCATGGGTGTGACCGAGGTGGTGCGCGGATGCGATCTGCTGCCCAGCGCGGCTCTCCAGACCCATATCCTCCGGCAGCTGGACCTGCCGGTGCCACGCTACGGCCATCTGCCGCTGCTGACCGACAGCACCGGCCGACGGCTCTCCAAACGCGACGCCTCGCTGGCGATGGACGCCCTCCGCCGCGAGTTCAGTGCCGGCGCCCTGGTGGGACGGATTGCTTACGCGGCGGGTCTGCGGCCCACGCCGGAGCCTGTCAGCCCGCGCGCACTTGCAGTGGGCTTCGACCTGGCGGCACTCGCCGGAAAACAGACAATAGCCGTTATCTGAGGTACAGACACAAAAAAAGCGCGCCGGAGCTCCGACGCGCTTTTTTTGGTTCGCCCCGCAGGGCGTGAGGGTTTAGCGGATAACAACTTTGGTTGCAGTGGTGCCTGCCACCTTGATATAAACGCCGGGCGTGAGTTCGCCGTCGACGCGGATACCGCTGAGGTTGTAATATACGGCTTCGGCATCATAGTCTTCCTCGATGGCGATGTCCTCAACGCCGGAGTTGCTGCCGGTGACGATGTATGCGCTCTTGGCGGCTACGAAGGTCTCGGGAGCCTGGCCGACGATGGAGTAGGCGTGGTAGCCGTTGTCCTCGCGGATGAAGACATGGAGGTTGTCGCCGGCATCGAAGCGCATGTGCGCCCAGGTGTTGGCGGCGGTGGTTATGTTGTCGATCTTGGTGAAGGTGGGCTCGTCGTATTCGTCGAAGGCCAGCTTCATGATGGTGATACAGCCGTACTGACCCACGGCAAGGAGGTTGCCGGCGCGGTTCACGGCGATACCGGAGTTCGACGAGGTGATGTAGTCGAGGGCGGAGCTCTGGAAGAGGATTTCACCGTCGTTGGTGGCATAGGCGAAGCTGGGGGTGCCGGTGAGGTTGTTGCCCTCGCCGCGGCACTGTGCTGCGAAGAAGCCGTTTGCTGTGGTGGCTATCTCGACGTTCTGGTTATTGAGGATAGCGCTGCCGGTGAGGTTGTCGTAGGCTTTGTCGGGCACGCGGGTAATCTGCGGGTCGTTGCCTATGTCATAGCGGTAGATGCGGTTCTGTCCGCCGGGGGTGTTGCCGGCGGGATAGTCTTCGAGGAACGAGAACATCTTGGTGTTCTCGCCGGTGCCCTGGAAGGCCACGCAGCTGCTGCCGCCGCCGATGATGGTGCCGTTGTATGCATACGAGCCGGCATTGCCCTGACGTTCGCCGGCAAGGAGCTGGCTCATGTCCTGAGGATTGCGCGGGTCGACGATCCAGTAACCGGCGCCGCCGTCGCTCCAGTCGGCGAAGACTGCCATGCCGTTGCGCTCGTCGCCACGTAACATGGAGCTCTGGTTGGAGGCCTGCAGGCGGCTGTCGCCTACAAGGAACGGACCGGTGACGGTTCCGTCGGGAGCATAAACCTTGACGCCGTTTGCGCCGCCGGTGGTGACGAGGGTGTACCCCAGGTTATCGCTCTCGGGGTCGGTGATGGTAACCACGCCGCCACGCTTGGTGAGGTTATTGGCGTCGGCATAATACTCGCCGCTGGAGGGGATATTGCGGTTGGTGATGGCCACGCCGAAGGTGTAGAAGTGGCCGGGGAGGTCAGCCTTGGTGAATGTCACGCTGTTCTCGCCCTTGACAACGGCGCCAACGGGGATGCGCACGGGCTCGGCCTCGGCATTCTCGGTGTCGGTGAGCACTATGTCGGCGGCGGGAGCGGCACCGGTGGCGTTGAATGTCACGGTGTAGTTGCCGTCGTTGTCCTCGAAGGTTATACCGTAGGCATATTCGCGGCGGGGTTGCGGCTGGCGCACGCCCTCGGTGGTGAGGCGGCTGATCTTGTTGCCGCGCAGAACGTAGAGTGCCATGTCGCCGGCGATGATGTCGCCGTAGGCGTCGCGTTTCACCACTGTCATGCCGGCCATGGCGGCATTGGCGCTGCCGGCCTCGAGGGCGGTGTTGGTGGTGGGCACTATTGCTGCGGCATTGAGGCCGTCGGTGATGTCGACGAGCACTATGCCGGCGTTACCGGCGTCGGTGGCATCGGAAGCAACCATGTATGAGCGGCCCGAATAGCGGAAGAAGCCGGGCATGGCGGCAGCGGCGGCGATTGTGCCCTCGGGCATCTGTGCCGTCATTTCCTTGGCGCCGATGTTGATTTCCAGGGGTAGGAATGTGGGGCTGTCGGCAATCACGTAGTCGCTGTTGAGGGGGCTGACGTTGAGGGTGTAGGGGCCGTCCTGACGGTGGTCGAAGTAGCTGTTGTTGCTGATGCCTTCGGCGAGTTTGGCGCCTTCCACAACTTCGATGTAGCTGTAGAATACCTTTCCGGAGGTAGCGCTGGCGTTATCGGCCGATATTACCAGACGTCCTTCCTCCATTGTGCCCTGATAAGCGATGGTGGAGCCGCTGACGGCACGGTAGAAGTTGCCGGAGAGCTTGGTGGTGAGCCACGGCTGGGGAGCGCCGGCGGGCAGGCCGTTGGCGTCGTTCTCCCAACGGTATACGTTGAGTTCGCCGCGGGTTTCGCCGGTCTGTACCTGGCCGTCGTCGAAGTGGCAGAGTTCCTCGGGAGTGCACATAAGCACGCCGTCGGCGCTCACGGCGATGTCGGCCAGCGGAGAGCCGGTGCCTTCGGTACCGGTAACATCGGGAGTGGCAACGACGTCGAGAGTGACTGCGTCAAGAACCACGATGACGGGTTCGCCGCCTTCCTTGTGGGCCAGCACGTAGAGATATTTGCCTACGGCGAGCATACGGCGGATGGTGGTGCCGGCGAGAGCCTCGATTTCCTTATCCACAATCTGCTGGGCGAAGGCATATTCCTCGCGGGCGCCGAAGTTGGTGCCGGCCAGCTCGTCGGGATAGTCGTAATAGGTGATTGTGGGGGGTATGTAGCTTTCGCTGACCATGAATGCCTCGGGGTAGCTTACCTCTGCGGCGGC
Organism: Muribaculaceae bacterium; assembly: GCA_017621055.1. GTDB lineage: Bacteria > Bacteroidota > Bacteroidia > Bacteroidales > Muribaculaceae > CAG-873. The sequence continues at coordinate 124,846 of JAGATX010000029.1, forward strand.
AACGCTCACGGCCATGGGTTCGGGGGTGACATATCCCTCGGCCTCGAAGGTCAGGGTATAGTCGCCGGGAGCCACGTTGAAGAATACGAAAGCACCGTTGAACTGGTTGTCGGTGGTATATTCGGCAACGACCTCGCTGCCTTTGACGAGTTTCACCTTCACGCCGTCGAGGGGCTTGTAGGCGTCATTATGGCTCGGCACGGGAACGTAGGTCTCGTCGCGGAAGCGCTCGTGGGTGTCGCGGACAATACCGTAGATGGCACCGGTGTTCTCCTTCTGCAGGCCGAAGTAGTCGGCGATACCGTGGCCGTAGTTGATACCTTCTATGTAGTTCACGTCCCAGTTCATGTGGCGCAGGGCGGCGGGAGCGTACTGGTGGAAGTAGCCTTCGATCAGGAAACCGGGCACGCCGTGCTTGAGCACGCCCAGATAGCCCTTGTAGCCGCGGGCTGTCGAACCGCCGCCGTAGAAGTTGATGTCACCGCGGATGTTGGCGTTTGTGGCGCTGTAGGCCGTCCAGCATTCGTGGATGTTCTTCATGTGGTAGGGCCATACTTTCGATGCCATGTCCTTGCAGGTCTGGCTGAAGCCGGAGGTCAGGCCGTCTTCGGTACGGCAGTCGTCGTAGCCGCGGTAGAGGATGATGGGGAAGTTGGTGGTTTTCCAGGCACCGCTGCTGTCGAGGGCGTTGGAGTGGATGGAGATGAACATGTCGAAGTTGTTGGCATCGACCTCCATGCAGATTTCCGTCAGGGAGCGGTTGTAGTATTCGAGGTCCTCGGGTACGGGCTTGCCGTCGCCGCGGAGCTGGGTGGCGGTACCGTTGTCGTCGTGGAAGGGGCCGCATTTCACGTGGCTCATCACGATGTTGTTGCTCATGTCGCGGGCGGCGCCGATCTGATGGCGGTCGCCGGTCTGGTTGAGGGTGGGGTCAAACTTCAGGCCGAGGGCACGCAGTTCCTCGAGCACGCCGAAGCCCTTGCGCAGGTTGGTGTTGCTCTCGAAGAAGCTCAGGGTATCGGTGTTGAAGCGTGAGTGGGGACCGTGACCGCGTATCGCCATGGGGCGGTCGTTTGCCGTCCAGGAGCCGTGGCCCGGGTTGATGTATATTCGCAGTTCGTCGGCGGTTTTTGCCGATGCGCACAGGCCGAGCAGAGCGGCCAGGGCAAGGATTATGTATTTCTTCATGGCCGTCGCTGTTATTTGAGGTTAAGTACAAAGATTTCGCCGGCTTCGGAGACATAGGCTATCTTCTTGCCGTCGGCGGTGATGCTCGGATACATGGCGATGATGTCGGTCGGCGTAAGTTCCTGACGGACGCCGTCGAGGTTGCTGGCAATGAGCGACGAGGAGGTCACCATGTGGCCGTCGTCGACATCATTCATGCCCACCACTATTTCGTTGTCGAGCCATTTGGCGGCACGGAGCATGCCGAGGGCGCGGACGTCGCTGCCGTCCACGTTGCATACAAAGCAGCCGCGGCCGGCAAGGTAGTAGACCACCTTGGTGCCGTCGGGGCTGAGCTGCGGCCACAGATAGCTGCCGCGGCCCTGCGGGTCGAGGGTGACGGTGCGGCCGTCGACGGTATAGTCGAGGTGACCGTAGTTGATGGATACCAGGGGAGCCTGCACGGCGCGGCCGCCGGCAAGGTTGCGGGCTTTGACGCGGCCGTTTTCAACGGCTGTCACGCTTGTACCGGCGAGAGCGACGCCCGTGTTAAGATGGCGCGACGGTGCTACCAGTTCGCGCTCGGTGCCGGTTGCGGTCTCTACGGCTTTGAGGGCCACGCGACGCAGATGGTTGCGGTCGGTGGTCACCTGACGGAACACTATCTGTGTGCCGTCTTCGCTGATGCTGACGTCGTTGCCCTGACCGTTGACTGTCACAAGGCTGATGGTGCCGTCGGCGAGGTCCAAGCGGTGGAGGGCGTCGCTGCCGGCATCCGACAGGACAATGAAGCTGCCGTCGGGGCTGATGGTCGGTACTACAGCGACAACACCCTCGGGAAGCTCGACACGGCGTGCCGATTCAACCTCCACAAGCTGTGCCGATGCCCACAGGCCGGCCACGAGCACCATGGCGCTCAGTGCTAACTTTCTCATAATGCTGTGTTTTTAGGTTTTAGGTTGGTATTGATGGTTGTTTGAGTTTTCACGGCGGTTTTATCCGCTCAAAGTTAGCGAAAATTTATTTCTCAACTACATATATTTGCTATTTTTAACCAAAAATCCTCCCTGCTTCCGCTGCTCTTCGCCATCTTCGGGCACCCTTGCTCCAAATATGTTTAATCAGTGAACAAACCTCCCTCTTTGCAGTGTTATAATTAGTGGATATGAGGGGAAATGCAGGTTTGTCGGCGCGATGTGGCCGACGCGAGCCCCTTTAAATTTTATTAATAAAGAATTTTTTCTTTAATAACCCCGTTTATCGAAAAAAATCTCTATCTTTGCACCGCTGACAGAGGATTAAGATCCTCTCGGCATGGCTTAAATACTAAAATACTAACACTCAATATTTAATCAAGCACACAATGAGCAAGATTGAAGAAATCAAGAAAGCCCGTCTGGCCGGTCTGAAAGCCGACCTCGAAAAGTACGGCATCAAGGACATCAAGGACATTGTCTACAACCCCACCTACGAGGAACTCTTCGAGCAGGAAACCCTTCCCACCCTCGAGGGTTACGAAAAAGGCGTGGTTACCGACCTGGGCGCCGTCGACGTCATGACCGGCGTATATACCGGCCGCTCGCCTAAAGACAAATTCATCGTCCTCGATGAAAAGAGCAAGGACACCGTATGGTGGACTACCCCCGAATATCCCAACGATAACAAACCCGCCAGCGAGAAAGCATGGGAGGCTTGCAAAGACCTCGCCCTCAACGAGCTCAGCGGTAAGAAACTCTATGTTGTCGACGGCTTCTGCGGCGCCAACAGGGACACCCGCATGGCCGTCCGCTTCATTGTGGAAGTTGCATGGCAGGCTCACTTCGTGACCAACATGTTCATCCGCCCCACCGCCGACGAACTCGCCGACTTCACCCCCGACTTCATTGTCTACAACGCCTCCAAGGCCAAACTCACCAACTATAAGGAACTCGGCCTCAACAGCGAGACCGCAGTGGTGTTCAACATCACAACGCGCGAACAGGTGATCATCAACACCTGGTACGGCGGCGAGATGAAGAAAGGCATGTTCTCGATGATGAACTACTTCCTTCCCCTCAAGGGCATCGCTTCGATGCACTGCTCGGCCAACACCGACTTCAACGGCGAGAACACCGCAATCTTCTTCGGTCTCTCCGGCACCGGCAAGACCACCCTTTCCACCGACCCCAAACGTCTGCTCATCGGCGATGACGAACACGGCTGGGACGACAACGGCGTGTTCAACTTCGAGGGCGGCTGCTATGCCAAGGTCATCAACCTCGACAAGGACTCCGAACCCGACATCTACAACGCCATCCGCCGCAATGCCCTCCTCGAGAACGTTACCGTCGACGCCAACGGCAAAATCGACTTCGCCGATAAGAGCGTGACCGAGAACACCCGCGTAAGCTATCCTATCGATTTCATCGAGAAGATCGTCAAGCCCATCAGCCACGGTCCCGCCGCCAAGAACGTCATCTTCCTGAGCGCCGACGCTTTCGGCGTGTTGCCTCCCGTGAGCATCCTCAGCCACGAGCAGACAAAGTACTACTTCCTGAGCGGCTTCACCGCCAAGCTCGCCGGCACAGAGCGCGGCATCACAGAGCCCACGCCCACTTTCTCGGCATGCTTCGGCCAGGCCTTCCTCGAACTGCATCCCACAAAGTATGCCGAGGAACTCGTTAAGCGCATGAAAGCCTCCGGCGCACGCGCTTATCTGGTGAACACCGGCTGGAACGGTACCGGCAAGCGTATCTCCATCAAGGATACCCGCGGCATCATCGACGCTATCCTCGACGGCGCCATCCTCAAGGCTCCCACAAAGACCCTGCCGATCTTCGACTTCCAGATTCCTACCGAACTGCCCGGTGTCGACCCCAAGATCCTCGACCCCCGCGACACCTACGCAAACCCCGAGGAATGGTACACCAAAGCCACCGACCTGGCAGAACGCTTCATCAAGAACTTCAAGAAGTACGAAAACAATGCCGCCGGCAAAGCCCTCGTGGCCGCCGGTCCTCACCTCTAATCGGCTATCACGAAATATCAAAAAAGGCCGCACCCACGCCGGGCGCGGCCTTTTTTGCTTTCTGCCGACTGTTGGCACTGAAAACCCCGGCATTTCAAACAAAAACTCCGTACGTTCGTACAAAAAACAGCCCGCTCTCTTGCCATATCCTTAAATATTTGTTACTTTTGCCAAAAATAGCAAAAATCCATGGCAGACAGCAACATACAGACCCTCGCGCCCGGCACGGTGGTGGTCGGCGAACATCAATATGTTATCGAGCGCGTCCTCGGCGCCGGCGTTTTCGGCATAACCTATCTCGCCGTAACTCAGGTGCGGATCGGGAATGCCTCCGCGCAAAAGCGCGTGGCCCTCAAAGAACATTTCATGGCGGCACACAACGAGCGCCAGGCCGACTCGCAGCGCGTCGTCACCCCCGGCACGGCGCTGTCGCGCCAGATTGCCACCGACTCATTGCGCGACTTCCTCGGCGAGGCACGCCGCCTGCAGGGGCTCGGTGCCGGGCATCCCAATATCGTGAAGGTCAGCGAGGTATTCGAGACAAACGGCACTGCCTATTATGCCATGGAGTACCTCGAGGGCGTGTCGCTGTGGAGCGCCGTCGAGGGCCGGGGCATGTCGGAAGCCGATATGCTCTCAGTCATGATGCCGATTGTCGATGCCGTGGCGTATCTGCACACCAACCGCCTCACTCACCTCGACATCAAGCCTCAGAACATAATGCTCGCCGCCGAAACGGGCGGCGGCGTGCGCCCCGTGCTCATCGACTTCGGCCTCAGCAAGCATTACGACGCCCAGGGCCATGCAACGTCAACAGTCAACACTCTGGCGTGCTCCGACGGTTATTCCCCCGTCGAGCAGTACTCCGGTATCACCACCTTCACCCCCGCCGCCGACGTCTACGCCCTCGGCGCCACCATGATAGCCTGCCTCACCGGCAGCACTCCGCCCAAGAGCACCGACTGGTCGGCTAGCCGGCGCCTACAGTACGTCGACAGCATGAACATCAACGAACCCCTCCGCGCCGCCCTCCGCGGAGCCCTCGCCGACATCGAAAACCGCATCCCCGATGCCCCCACCCTCGCGAGCACCCTTATGTCCGCTAACGCGACCCGCCAA
>JAGATX010000030.1 GCA_017621055.1 Muribaculaceae bacterium
ATGCCTGATGAGGTTTTGTTTGATTATTTTTTTGCAACACTAAGTTAAGTGAATCCTCTGACATGGCAAAATCCTGAGCAACTTTTTGTTGCTCAGGTACTTAAAAAAATATTTTATAATAGTGTTGCGGAATTAAGGATAAAACAATCCGAAAGTGCTATATTTGCAACCCAAAACCACAAATATAAGGCCCAGAACCATGAAGGAAGTTGAAATTCTCACCCCCGTGCAGGTAAAGAGCTACAATGAGCTCACCGACGGCGAGCGCGAGCTCGTCGATGCCGCACGCGCCTCGATAGCCGGCGCATATACCCCGTACAGTCACTTCCGCGTCGGCGCCGCCATACGCCTGGACAACGGCGTGGTGGTCACCGGCGCAAATCAGGAGAATGTGGCCTTCCCTTCGGGCACATGCGCCGAGCGCTCGGCGTGTTTCTATGCCGGCGCCCGCTATCCCGACGCCGCTTTCGAAATGATAGCCATCAGCGCAAACGGCACCGACGGCAAACCCACGCCGCAGCCCACGGCGCCCTGCGGCGCCTGCCGACAGGCCCTCCTCGAATATGAGATGCGCGCCCGCCACCACGTGCCCGTAATCCTCGACGGCCGCGACGAGCTGTACATTCTCCCTTCCGTGGCGTCGCTCCTGCCCCTCGCTTTCACAGAATTCTAACTAAGACGTATATGAATTTCATAGAAGAACTTTCGTGGCGCGGCATGATCCACACCGTCATGCCCGGCACCGAAGAAGAACTTGCCAAGGGCATGACTACCGCATACCTCGGCATCGACCCCACCGCCGACAGCCTGCACATAGGCCACCTCGTCGGTGTGATGATTCTCCGGCACTTCCAGCGTGCCGGCCACCGGCCTATTGCCCTCGTCGGAGGCGCAACCGGCATGATAGGCGACCCCTCCATGAAGAGCCAGGAGCGCAAACTCCTCGACGAACCCACGCTCCGCCACAATCAGGAGGCCATCAAGAAACAGCTCGCCAAATTCCTCGACTTCGACAGCGACGCCCCCAACGCCGCCATCCTGGTCAATAACTACGACTGGATGAAGGACTTCTCGTTCCTCGACTTCATCCGCGACATCGGAAAACTCATCACCGTAAACTACATGATGGCCAAGGACTCCGTGAAAAAGCGCCTCAGCGGCGAAAGCCAGCAGGGAATGAGCTTCACAGAGTTCAGCTACCAGCTGGTGCAGGGCTACGACTTTCTTCACCTCTACCGCACCCACAACTGCCGTCTGCAGCTTGGCGGCTCCGACCAGTGGGGCAACATCACCACGGGCACCGAGCTGATACGCCGCACCGACGGCGGCGAGGCCTTCGCCCTCACCTGTCCCCTCATCACCAAGGCCGACGGCGGCAAATTCGGCAAGACCGAGAGCGGCAACGTATGGCTCGACCCGCGCTATACGTCGCCTTACAAATTCTACCAGTTCTGGCTCAATGTCTCCGACGCCGACGCCGAGAAATACATCAAGATTTTCACCTTCCTGAACAAGGAGGAAATCGAGGCACTCGTCGCCGAGCAGGCCTCCGACCCGGGTCGCCGCCCCCTCCAGAAGCGTCTTGCCCTGGAAATCACCACGATGGTACACTCCGCCGAAGATGCCCAGAACGCAATCGACGCCAGCGCCATCCTCTTCGGCGGCGGCGGTGCCGACGCCCTGCGAAAACTCGACGAGCGGACGCTCCTCGACGTCTTCGAGGCCGTTCCCTCCTTCGAAATCGACGGCGCGCTCCTCGACGGCAACACCCGTCTGGCAGACATCCTCGTGGAGAAAGCTCCCGTATTCCCCTCAAAGGCCGAGATGCGAAAACTCGTGCAGCAGGGCGGTTTCTACATCAACAAAGAGAAGGTCACCGACCCCATGGCCGTCGCCACAGCCGATATGCTCATCGACGGAAAGTACATCATCGTCCAGAAAGGCAAAAAACAGTATTTCCTGCTCAAAGTCAATGGCTGACAACACTCAACAGTGGGTGGTTGCCGCCGAGTATGACACCGCGCCCGAGGCCTGCATAGCCGCCGGTATGCTCGAAGCTAACGGCATACCCGCGCATGTCGACTATCAGAACATGACAACTATCTACGGTGCCGGCGCCACCTGGGCGCCCGTAAAGCTGCTGGTCCGTGCCGCCGACGCCCGCAAAGCCGCCGGGCTCCTGAACGACCATCGCGACTGAGGACACAGACGGCCACCGCAACCGATGCATCAGCCATGTACCCACCACCGGCGGGAACACACCCTATGTGCGTTCCCGCCGGCGCTTTACCGCCGCTTGTGTTAATAATTAGTAAAAAGAGGTGACTTAAGCGCGTGTTTGGCGCCGTTTTAGTAAATTTGCCCTCGCAATGGACATTGTCTATCTCACCATCGACCGCGGCAACACGCGCACAAAAGCAGCGTTGTGGACGCCGCAGGGTAATATGTGCGCCTACGGCTGCTTCGAGGGCGAAGTGTCGCCGTATGCAATCATCGACAGTCTTCGCGGCGCCAACCGCTACCATGTGGCTCGCGCCGCCTTGTGCACGGTGGTGCGCGTGGGCTCATCCTACCTGCGGCAGCTCGGCGACCTTGCCCCTGCCGTCGTTGTCGGCGCCGGTCACTGCGAGCCACTGAAGATAGGCTACGCCACACCACAGACCCTCGGCTCAGACCGCGTGGCCGCCGCCGCCGGCGCCCTGGCCATCGCCGGCAAAGGGCCGTTGCTGGTGGCCGACATAGGCACCGCCGCAACCTTCGACTATGTCGACGCCGACGGTACATTCACCGGCGGAAACATCTCGGCGGGCATGGCCATGCGCCTGCATGCCCTCCACGACCATACCGCCGCACTGCCGCTCGTCCACGAATGCGACGGCACAGCGCCACTGATGGGCAACGACACCCGCTCGGCCCTCGCCATCGGCGCCCTCCGCGGCCTCGCCGCCGAACTCGATTACTACAAGGCGCACACCGGCGCCCGGGCAATCGTCACCGGCGGTGCCGGCGCCGCCGTGATTTCCGCCACGGCAAATCCTTCCGATTACACCTACGACCCCTACCTTGTGCTCAGGGGCATTTTCAGCATATTGAAACACAATGATTAAGAAATTCGTCACAATAGCTCTCGCCGCCATCGCCACCCTCGGCGCCACGGCACAGAACGGAACCATGACCCCCTACTCCCGCTATGCCTACGGCATGCTCGGCGACCATGCAACCTCGGCACAGCGTGCCATGGGCGGCGTGGGATACGCCATGAACTCCGGACGTCAGATCAATGTCATGAACCCCGCAAGCTATGCCGCAATCGACTCGCTGACTTTCCTGTTCGATATCGGTCTGGACCTCACCTCCCTCCACTCCTCGGAAATGCAGGCCGACGGAAAGGTGTCTGAAAATCAGTTCGGCGGAGGCCTCGCTTATGTGACCATGCAGTTCCCGATTTGTAAATATGTGGGCGCGTCGGTAGGTCTGGTACCGTATTCGTCGGTGGGCTATGCCTTCGGCAGCAAAATCGACAACGGTATCGACAGCCGCCAGGGCTCCGGCAGCCTGAACGAGTTCTACCTCGGCGTCGCCGGCCGACCATTCCGCGGCTTCACCATCGGCGCCAACATCAGCTACCTCTTCGGCACCATCCTCAACGATACCTACGGATACCTCAGCAGCGGCGGCGGCAGCTCCCTGTTCGAAAACCAGATGTCGGTGCGCGACTACCACCTAAACTTCGGCGCCCAGTACTCGGCCCGCGTGGGCATCCGCAGCCGCCTCACCGCCGGTATCACTTATTCACCCTCAAAAACCCTGTTAGGCACTGCCCAGACAGTGATTGTGGTGAATTCCAACGGCGACCAGACCTCGGAGGTAGCCGACCATCATCGCCTCAAGGGCAACTACTCGCTGCCCGAAACATGGGGCGCCGGCCTGAACTACTCAATCGACCGTAAGCTCCAGATAGAGTTCGACTTCACCTATCAACCCTGGAGCAAAGCCAAATACCGGGGATATGAGAACACTCCCGTGACATTCCGCTTCGCCGACCGCACAAAGTATGCCCTCGGACTCGAATACATACCCAACTGGCGCGGAAACAGCTACTTCGGCCGTATAAACTACCGCCTGGGGGGATATTTCAACAATGACTACCTCGAAATCCTGGGCCGCGACGGCGCCGACAACCGCCTGCGCGAGTACGGCATCACCGCCGGTTTCGGCTTCCCTGTGCCCACGCTCAAGACGGTGGTGAACCTCGGCTTCGAGTACAAACAGCGCCGCGCCCACCCCAATCCCCTCATCAAGGAGAACTATTTCAACATCACCGTGGGCGTGAACTTCAACGAGATGTGGTTCCGACAGAGCAAGATTTACTAATCTGCCACAATGCACACCAGCGGCCACAATGCCATGCGCTGGCTCCCCGCCGCCGCGCTGATAGCCCTGGCGGCATGCGGCGAAGCCGACAAACGCTATGTCCCCGACCTCGACGGCATGACGCCAACGATGTCCACCGCCGACGTCACCACGTTCATCAGCGACTCCGGATACACCCGATACCGCATCGACGCTCCGCTATGGCTGGTATACGACGATGGCGATGACCCTTTCTGGCGTTTTCCCGACGGCCTCGAACTCGAACAATACGACACCGAGATGCAGCCGCAGGCCAATGTGGCCTGCGACTCGGCGCTATATCTCTACCGGCGCCGCCTGTGGCGCCTCGACGGCACAGTGGTGATGGTGAACACCGACCGCGACAGCTTTCTCACACAGCAACTCTTCTGGGACCAGAACGCCCACAAGATATACAGCGACTCTTTTATCCATATTGTGCGCTCCGACAGGATAATCGAGGGCTACGGCTTTGAAAGCGACGAAAACATGCGCTCGTACACCGTGCACAGCCCCACGGCAATACTGCCGGTGGAACGGCGCGCCGCCGCCGACAGCACGCGCACCGACAGCGCCCGAACCGACAGTATGCCGCAGCGCCGCAGCGCTATTGGCGCTCCGCCCGCTACCGAGGGACCCGCGCGGGCTATCGACACCACCGGCCGCCGGCGCCGCCCCGGCCAGGTCAGCACCGGGCTTATACGTAACAACCAAAATCCTCAGCAATGACTTCCTGGATTACAATAACCATAATCACGCTGCTCCTCTCCGGCTTCTTTTCGGGCTGCGAGATGGCCTTTGTGACCTCCGACCGCGTACGAGTGGAACTCGACGTCAAGAAAGGCGGCATCATAGGCTCGATAATACGCCGATTCTACTCAAACAGCGAACTGTTCATCTCCACTATCCTGGTGGGTAACAATGTGGTGCTCGTAATCTACGGCATGGGCGCCGCAGCGCTCATAGAACCTCTGCTCGAAAGGATTTACCCCAACGACGCCTTTGTCCTCATCTGCCAGACCCTCGTCTCCACCGGCGTAATCCTTCTCGCCGGCGAGTTCTTCCCCAAAACAATATTCGGAATAAACCCGAACAACTCGCTCAAGCTCGTGGCGCTACCCCTGTATCTGTTCTACCTGCTGCTCTACCCCGTGTCGCTGCTCACCGCCGGCCTTTCGCGCCTTCTCATGCGCATGGTGGGCGTGCCAAAGGGTGCGCGGCCTCTCCACCTCATCAGCATCGGAGACCTCAACGACTATCTCGAAGAGACCATCGACGACCTCGAGGAACAGAAACAGACGGTCGACAACGAAGTGAAAATCTTCCGCAAGGCCCTCGACTTCAGCAACACTCATGTACGCGACTGCATGACGCCGCGCCGCGAGGTGGTGGCCGTAGACATCGACGGCACCTCCCGCAACGACCTGGTGGAACTCTTCACATCCACCGGCCGCTCCAAAATAATCGTGTACCGCAACGACATAGACTCCATCTTAGGTTATATCCACGTCAGCGAGCTCTTCGACCCCGCCGCCGATTGGAAAGACCACATCAAACCCGTGCTCTTCGCCCCCGAGAACCTGCTGGCAAACACCATGATGCGGCGCCTCCTCCAGCAGAAACGCTCCATCGCTGTGGTTATCGACGAATTCGGAGGCACCGCCGGCATGCTCACCCTCGAGGACCTCATGGAGGAAATATGCGGAAACATCGAAGACGAACACGACAAAACGGCCCTTACGGCACGAATGGTTTCCGAGGGTGTCTACGAGTTCTCGGGACGCTGCGAAATCGAAGACATCAACGAGCGATTCCACCTCGAAATTCCCGAGGACGACAGCTACCAGACCATCGCCGGGTACATCCTCCATGCCACCGGCACCATCCCCTCACAAGGACAGACGGTGATGATCGACCCGTACCGCTTCGATATAGTAAAAAAGAGCGCCAGCCGCCTCGAACTCATCCGTCTCACCGTGGTGCTCCCCGACGACAAGGAAAACAAATGAAAAAACTCCTCATCATATTGCTGACTGCCGCCGGCGCACTCGTCGCCGACGCCCGCACGGCCCTCGATTTCTTCACCTCCGCCCCCGACAACGAAATACCGCTGCTGCGCCACAGCAAGCGCCTCGACATGGTGGATTATTACAACAACGGCCTGGCCAACACCGTGGCAAACGAGTTAGGTGGCGCCGCGCGCATCACCGAGGTTTCCGAGCGCCGGCTCACGGCACAGCTCTCCCCCGAATCGTCGATGGAACTCGATGTGCTCACCTCCGGCAGAGATACCGTACTTGCCATTGTCACCACCGTGCTCCTGCCAATGGCCGACTCACAGATAACATTCTACGACACTGACTGGAAGCCGCTGCGCCGTCAGCCGCAGATGCCCGGCATCGCCGATTTCGCCGACAACGGCGCTCAGGGCGCCGAGGTTTCCGCCGCAGTGCCTATGTTCTTTGTGCGTGCCACATATCGCCCCGACGACGATGTGTTCGTATTCACCAACACCACAGCCGCTTATTTTGCGGACTCCGAGCGCCCCGCCGCCTTGCTGGCCCTCCCCGCAACAATAGAACGCCGCTTTAAAAACGGCAGATGGAGCCGAAAATGAACTTCGACGCTATTCAACCTCTCGCCCTCACCGACATCACACGCCGCATAGGCGGCGCTATCGCCGCCACGCAGGGGCTCAGCGGCGTATGGGTGGTTGCAGAGACGTCCGACCTGCGCGTGGCAGGCGGCCACTGCTACATGGAGCTTATTCAGAAGGACGACGCCGGGCGCCCGCTCGCCAAGGTGCGCGCCGTGATCTGGGCTTCCACATATGCGCGCCTCGGCGCCGCTTTCGCCGCCGCCACAGGCTCGCGCCTGGCCTCCGACATGAAGGTTATGGTGCGCGCAGATGTAAGCTACCATGCCGTCTACGGTCTCTCGCTCGTTATCAACGACATAAACCCCGACTACACCGCCGGTGACCTTGTGCGCCGGCGTAACGCCATCCTCGCACGCCTCCAGGCCGACGGTGTCCTCGACCTCAACAAGACGTTGCCCTTCCCCGCCACACCTCAGCGCGTGGCCGTAATCTCGGCACGCGGCGCAGCCGGTTACGGCGACTTCGTGCGCCATCTCTACGGCAACTCTATGTCCTTCCGGTTTACCGTCGAGCTTTTCGAGGCTGTAATGCAGGGCGATAAGGCGCCGGCAAGCGTGATATCCGCCCTCGACAGGATAAACGAGCGCATCGCCGACTTCGACATCGTGGTAATCATCCGCGGCGGCGGTGCTGTCAGCGAGCTCGCCTGCTTCGATGACTACGAGCTGGCTTTCAACATCGCCCAGTTCCCCCTCCCCGTCATTGTCGGCATCGGCCATCAGCGCGACATAACCGTCCTCGATTTTGTGGCCGCACGCTCCGTGAAAACGCCCACCGCCGCCGCCGAACTCCTGATAGGCGCCATGGCCGCCGCCTTCGACCGCCTCATCAGCCTCGGTAATGCCATAGCCAACGCCGTCGCCGAGAAAGTCGCCGGTCAGAAGGAACAACTCGCCTATTGGACCGGATCGCTGCCGGCGCTCGTGCGCGCCATAGTGGCACGTCAGCACGCACGCATCGACGCCGAATTCAGCCGGGGCCTGCGACGCGATATCGAAAATATTCTGCACCGCCGCGCCGACCGCCTCGACGCCCTCGCCGACATGCTCGCTCTCCTCGGCACCGAAGCCACCCTGCGCCGAGGGTACTCCATTACCCGCGTCGACGGTCACGCCGTGACGGATGCCACCGCCCTCGCCCCCGGCGCCGTGCTGACCACAACCTTTGCCCACGGAGAAGTAAAATCCACCGTAAACCCCTGAACATAAATGGAAAACACCGAAAACCTCACATACACCAAAGCCATCGAAGAACTCGAGCGCATCATCGCCTCGATACGCAGCGAAAACTGCGACGTCGACACCCTCGCCGAACGCACACGCCGTGCCGCCACCCTCCTCGCATTCTGCCGCAGCCGCCTGACTGCCACCGAAGAAGAACTCGAAAAAATCCTCGCCGACTTCGACTGAGTGGAGAGGCGGGAAAACCGCCTCTCCATACAACAAAAAAAGCAGCGGTCCTCACGGACGGCTGCATATTTTTGTCTCTTTTTGAGATGTCAGTCAAATTTTCACGGGCAAAGTTATGCATTTTTTATTATTGAGGCAATAACAGCATCAATAATTATAATAATTTAGTAATATAAAACTAACTTTAACCAAAGGTCATCAGTTTTCCTCTTCTTTGCACCCGGCGCTCCTGATGATGTGTCGCTTTTATTACAAAGCCGAGTCTAAATGCCCTTTTTGCTACAATTTTATTGCGATTTCGATAAAATTCCGCATAGCGATTGCAATTCATAATTACAACAATTAAATTTGCAGCAAATGAAAAGCAAGGTCACAATAGCCATACCCGTCTACAACCGCGCGGCCATCGTGGGGCGCACCCTCGAGAGCGTGGCGGCACAGACGGCGCGCCCTCTGGAGGTTATCCTTGTGGACAACAATTCCACCGACGGCACCCTCGAGGAGCTTCAGGCCTGGGCTGCACGCCACAATGCTCCCGACTTCTGTGTGAAAGTCGTGGTCGAGCCCATACCGGGCGCCGCCGCCGCGCGCAACAAGGCGCTGGCGCTGACCACCACGCCATGGCTTATGTACTTTGACTCCGACGACCTCATGGCTCCCGACCATGTGGCCAGGGCGATGGCCCGCGCCTACGACGACGACCTCGATATCGTGGGCTGGGACGTGGAGGAGCGGCGCGGCACTGCCGTGCGCACGCTGCCATTCCACGCCGACACCGACATGTGGTCGAGCCTCTTCGGCGGCTCCTACTCCACATTGCGATATATGGCGCGCACCGATCTTTTCCGCCGTGTCGGCGGCTGGGATGCCGAGGTCAGGCTGTGGGACGACATCGAGCTGGCCTCGCGCATGCTCGCCCTGCGGCCCGCCACAGCAAAGGTGGTTGGCAAGCCCACCGTGACGGTGCTTCCGCTGCCCGACAGCATCAGCGTGAACCGCGGAGGCGACTATCTCGACCGCATGGAGGCGCCACTGACAAAAATAGCAGCCACACTCCCGCCCGACAAGCGGATATGGGTGGACTGCTTCGCCACCGTGCACATAGGCAACACGCGGCGCGAGGCCGCCGGAAACAGCGCCCTCGCCGCACGCTGCGACGCTCTGGTGGCCGACATTGCGGCACGCCAGAAAACGCCGGGGCAGCGCTCGCTCATCCGCCTGCTGTATCGTTTCCGCCGCGCCGGCCTTCGCGGCCACGCTCATCTGCTCAAACCAATCATACGATAACCAACCGTTCATGCACTCTGCAATGATAAAAAGCAAACGCCTAATCCTCAATTCGATACTATCGGCCGGCCTTGCCGGACTCGCAGCCCTGGGCATTGCTTCCTGTTCCGAAAACCGGAGCTACGCCGGCCGCTGCGATATCACCGCACCGATGGACAGCGTGTTCCAGCGCCTCTTCCCCGACAATGCGCCGGGAGCGATGGTGACGGTGATGCGTGGCGACAGCATTGTGTACAGCCGCTCCTTCGGCGTGGCCGATTTTACAAAGAAAATGGACGTCGACAGCGCCACGATGTTCAATCTGGCGTCCGTGAGCAAACAATTCGTGGCCGTAGGCCTGGCCAAACTCGCCGAGGAGGGCAAATTGAGCCTTGACGACACCATATCGGCCTATTTCCCCGATTTCCGCGCTCCTTTCTACCACCGCATCACCCTGAGGCATATGCTGTCGCACACCAGCGGTCTGCCCGACGTGCGGCCTCGCACGCAGGAGGAATGGACAACCTACGTAACCACCCATTCCACATGTTTCAGCCGGCTGCGCGACTATAAACTCTACTCCCGCGAGGACGATGCCCTGCGTATGTTCGAGAACCTCGACTCGCTGGCCTTCGAGCCGGGCACGGCTTACGAATACCAGAACCCCACATATCAGATAATGGTGGACGTCATCGAGCAGGCCTCCGGCGTGCCTTTCTATCAATGGATGGAGGAGAACATCTTCCAGCCTGCCGGAATGGAGAAAACCATCTTCTTCACGCCCTCGTTCCGCATACCCCACATGGCGCATGCCTACCGTCCGTCGCCCGCCGACAATGAATTCGACAATCCCCGCAGCGCCGACGGCCGCTGGGAGGAATACGACTACGGCGAGGCTGATTTCTTCCCCACACGTGCCGACGGAGGCATCTTCACCACCGCCAACGACTTCATGCACTGGCAGCGGGCACTCTATGGCGGACGGATAATCTCAGACAGCATGCTCACGGTGATGCACACCCCGGTTATCGACACCGATATCCCCTACACGGGCTACGGCCTCGGTTTCTTCATCGAGGAAGCCCCCGGAAAACCCCGCAAGATTTTCCACACCGGCGACAACGGCGGCTTCTTCATCTACGAATGCGCCATCCCGTCGGCCGACATATCATACCTCATTTTCTCCAACCGCAACGACTGGAGCCGCGAGGATGCCGCCGCGAAAATCGACAGCATCCTCACCGTCAAGGGCTGGTTGTAACAATTTAAGCACACAAACTAAAAAAATGAACCGGGCCGCGACACAATGCCGCGGCCCGGTTTTATTGTGGGTAAGCCCGCGCTACTTCGCGGGGTAGATTTCTATCTTGGTGATACGTATCTGCCCGGGCTTGCCGCTCTCGCTGCCGAGGGTGGCGAGGTCGCCGACGGTGAAGGTAACGTCGCCGCTGTTGCCGACCCACGTGATGGTCTCGTCGCCGACGGCCTGCTCAGGGTCGAGCTTGCCGGCGCTCGGTGTGAAAGTGGTGTAGCGGTAGCGGTTGTCCGAGGCGATGGTGAACACTATCTTTGCCATGGGAGCGCCCGTGATCTTGAGGCTGCCCTTGGCATAGATGCGCACTGCCGATGTTCCGGCGTGGAAAGCGGGAGCGGTGCTGCCGCCGTTCTTCTCGAAGTCGAAGGTATAACCCTCGGTCGTTGTTGTGCCGGGCACGTTGCCGTTAAAGGCGGTAGCCATGATTGTCACGGCGTCGCCGGGCTCGGCGGGAGTGTCGCCGCCGGGATTGTCGCCGCCGCCGGGATTGTCGCCGCCACCGGGGTTGTCACCTCCGCCGGGGGTATTTCCGGCGTTGAGCTTCACGTTATCCACGCACCAGGTGGCGTAGTTTGCGGCCTGCGGCGAGTAGTAGCGGAAACCGATGTATATAGTGCCGGTGTATGCGCTCAGGTCGATGTTGCCCGAGGGTACAAAGCCGCTGTAACCGCTGGCGGGAGCTGTGGCGAGCGTGCAATGGAGCTCGGTCTTGGTAGCGTTGGCCACGTCGGCGCTGGTGAGCACATATACGCCGAAGGTAGTCTCCGTGCTGCCGTAGCCGTTGACCTGACTCTCGAAGGTGAGCACCTTGTCGGTGACCTGACTCATGTCGATAGCCGGCGAGAGCAGCCATTGGTCGAAGGGCGGGGTTGTGCCCTTGTAGCCGGTCATGGCGGCATAATAGTTGTTGTCGAAGCTGGGGAAATACCAGGCCTTGTCACCGGAGATGTTCACGTTGCTCCATCCGGCGGGCATTGTGCCGCCTTCGAAGCCCTCGTTGAGGCTCGTCACGACGTCGCCCACGGGAGGCGTGGGAGTGTCGCCGCCGCCGTCGATCTTATATTCGCTGGTGTTCTTGATGCCAGGGCCGCCGCAGTACTTGAAGATACCGCCCTTGACGGCGAGCACCTTGCCGAGATAGTCGGGGTGAGTGGCCAGATTGAGGGCGTCGCGGATAGCCACTGGCAGCTGTATGCCTATGCACTTCGATGCATCGGTGCAGTCGGCAGTCGGACCGAGCACGAGGTTTAAGTTGGTGGCGCCGTCGGCGCTGAATACTGCGTCCTTAAGGAGCGTGGAGCTGCCGCCGGTGGGCATGTAGCCTACGATGTAACCCTTTACCCATACTCCGCTCTCGAGCGCCGTCTGGGTGTCGGAGGGATTTTTGGCCACGATCTGTGCCACGTTGTAGGGGCTTGCCTCGGTGCCGTCGCCCTCGGCGATTTCGCCGCTGTCGATGGGCACGCCGTCTATTTCGAATTCATCGGCGCGGCCGGTGTTGCCGGTGATGCCGAAAGTGCCCATATACTGCTCGAAGTTACCCTTGATGAGGATTTCCTTGCCGAGGTTGCCGGGATTGTCGCGCAGGTTGCCGTACTGGCGCAGTGCCGTTTCGGCGGGCAGCGATACCACCAGCACCTTGTCGAGGGCGCGCACGTCGGCGCTCGAGCCTATCACAAGGGTATTGTTGAGGATGAACGGACCTTCCCACTGTATGTCGTCGGCCGAGGCCACGGTCTCCACTTCGGGAGCGACGGTGCCCACGATGTAGCCCTTGATCCATCCGTTGCCGGGAGTGCCGGCAGCCTCGTTCTCCACTACCTGTTCCACGGTATAGGGGTTGTCCTTCGCGCCGGGACGGTCGCCCACGTTGATGCAGCCGTTCTCGTCGATGAGGATGAGTTGCCAGCCCGTGGTGCCGTAGTAGCTGAGGATACCCACCACGTCGAGGTTGCCCTCCGGCAGTGTGGTGTTCCAGAATGTGCTGTAACCAGATGTACGTACGGCGAGGGTCTGGCCGGCCTGGTCGACAAGGTTGCGGTTCACGCCCGAGGAATGGTACTCCGAGAATTTCTCCTTGCCGGCATCCTCGAAGTGCACGTTCTGCAGGCGCACCAGCTGGCTCTGATAGCGGCGCAGTGTCCCGGGATTGGGGGTGAGCATGGCGAAGTTGGGCACGGCGATGGTGTCGATGAGCTGGCGCTGCGGCAGCCCGTTGAGCTGGGCGTGGGCGGCGAAGAACTCGGGCGACATGAAGGTCACCTCCCAGGCATTGCCGTTGGCATACCATTCGGGGCGTCCGAGCTGCTGAAGACCGTTGTATTTGCCGATGTGCATGCCCGTGAGGTCGATTACAATCTCCTGACCCACTCGGTAGTTGAGGTAGAGATTGTAGGAATTGATGGAGAGGGCGATGGCTGCCGTCTCGTCCTGTATCACAAGACTTTTGAATACGTTCGACGCCTCGTCGGACGAAACCACGCGGCCGGCGATGACATAGCGGTGCGTGGGGTCGTCGGCGTCGTAGATGGAGTCGGCGTAGTTGGTGGCGTCGTTCCAGAACTGAGCCTTGAGGTCGGCAATGCTGATATTTGCCTCGATGGTGGCCTGCGGCACCTCGATGACGGGGTTGTCGAAGTCATCCTGGCAGGCGCTCAGTGCGGTGCCGGCCATGATGGCGGCCGTCAGGCCCAGGATATATGATTTGATTTTTTTCATTGTTTTGCTGGCTCTTATTTAGCAGTTATATTTAGGTTCTTCACCTCCCATGTGCCGGACTTTCCGCTCTCGCTCACATACTTGAAGCCGAGCTGTATCTTCTTGCCGGCGAAAGCGTCGAGGCTGATGTCGCCCGAGCTTACGAAAGTCCAGTTGCTGTTGTCGCTGGTTACGGGAATTTCAACGCTCTGCCAGTCGCCGCCGGAAACGCGCGCCCACAGCGTGCAGTTGGCCTTGGCGAAGTCGAGGTCGGGGAACTTGTTCATCACGTGGTCGAACACCAGAGTGGCGCCTTTCACGGCCGTGAGGTCTATTTCGGGTGAGAGGAGCCACGACTCCGAGGGATAGCTCGTGTTGTTCTTGAAGGCAGAGGCCTTGGCGCCATAGTTCGCGCCGCCCCAACTCCATACATATTCCAGTTCGGCAGGCAGGCTCACGTTTTCGATGGTGAAAGCGCCGAGGCTCTCGCCGAAGCTCTCGCTGAAGATTGTACCCGTGGGGGTGTCGGGGGTATCGGGGGTGTCGCCGGCCTTGACGCCGATATTCACGTTATCCACGCACCAGGTGGCGTAGTTGGCGTCGGTGGTGGCGGTATAGCGGAAACCTATGTAGATGGTGCCGCTGAAAGCTGCCAGGCTCAGTTCGCCAGAGTTCACCCACTCGGAGTATCCGCTGGCGGGGGCCGTGGGAAGTGCCGGCTCAAGAGCCGTCTTGGTGGCGGTGGCAGGGTCGGCGCCTGTCAGCACATAAACCTCGAATTTAGTGGTGGTGCTCCCGTAGCCGTTCACCTGGGTGGTGAACGACGCCACTTTTGCGGGAGCCTCGTCGAGGTTCACTGCCGGCGAGATGAGCCATGCGTCGAAGGGCGCCGTGCCCTTGTAGCCGCTCATGCTGGCGTAGTTGTTGCCGCTGAACTCGCGCACGTACCAGTCCTTGTCGCCGGCGACCTTGAGGTTTGTCCATCCGGCGGGAATTTCCGTGGCGGCGTCGAAGTTCTGGCTCACCGATGCGGCGCCGGTGGGATTGTCGGGATTGTCGGGATTGTCGGGGTTATCGGGAGTGCCGCCGGTGAAGTCGCTGCATCCGGCCTCGTCGATGAGCAGTATCTGCCAGTCGCTGCCGAAGTAGCTGAGGATGCCGGTGACGTTGCCCGTACCGCCGGGCAGGCGCTCGTTCTTGAACGAGGCATAGGCGCTGTTGCGCACAATCATGCGGTGGCCTTCGCCGTCCTTGATGTAGCGGTTGGTGTTCGCGCTGCCGGCAAAGGTTTCGCCGGGCTCCTCGAACTCAACGTTCTCCACGCGCACCAGGCGGCTCTGCCACATCATGCGCTCGTTGTTGTCGGTCTTGACGGCCTCGAGGGCTGCGATTGTGGTGGCGGTGGTGTCCACATCGGCCAGACGGGGCAGGCCCGAGGTGGTGGCGCGGCCGGTGAAGAGGGCCTCGTCCATGAAGCTCATGCCCTGGTCGCCCACGGTGCCCAGCTGCATAAGGCCGCGGTAGCCGCCGATATACATACCCGTGAGGTTGATGTATACCTCCTGGCCGTATTTGTAGGTTTCGTACATCTTCGTCTTGTTCACGGCGAAGGTGAGCGCCCACTGCTGGCCGTCGGCGTCGACGGTCTGAACTATTATGTTCTTATATATGTTGCCGGTTTCGTCGCTGGAGCATATGCGGCCCTTGATGACGATGGAGTCGCCGTTGGCGTCGAGACCTATCTGCTGGGGAGTGCCCTCGACGATGCTCCAGTACTGGCTCTTGATTTCCCGGATGTCGGCGGTGGTCTCTATGTCGGGCGTCGACGGGAACACCATGGGCGGACGCGCAAAATCGTCGTCGCAACCGGTGAGTGCGGCAATCATGGCCGCTGCTGCTATATAATTTTTGTAATCTTTCATAATTCGGTACATTTTAGAACCGGATGCCGGCGTTGACAAACACGCGGATGCCCTGTGCGTAGCTCAGACGGTTGGGGAAGGCGTTGCGGTCGTAATTTTTGGTGTCGAGGCGTCCCTGCTGGTAAGCGTAGGTCACAACATTGCGGTTGTTGAGTATGTTGTTGACGTTGACGTTGATGTTGAGGCTCACCCGGCGGTTGATGTATATCACCTTGCCGATGGAGGCGTTGAGGGTGAAGGCATTCTTGATCTTGTCCTGGGCCGAGAGTTCCTCGATCTTTGCCTGCAGCTCCTCTTCGGAGTTGCCGAACTGCTCCCACAGGTCCGGGAGGGCCTCATGGTATGCCGGGGCGAGGTTCACATAGGCGTCGCCCTGCCAGGTGCCGTTCACGCCGAAGTACCAGTTGTGGGGAGCGGCCCAGTCCAGACCGACATTGGCGGCATACTGGGGCGTGCTGCCCAGATAGTAGTTCTTCAGATAGATGGTCTGGGTGGTGTCGGGGTAGAGGCCGTTTTCAAAGGTGCGCGTGCCCTTGGGGTTGTTCTTGTACTGGAAGCGGGCATATGTGCCGGCGAAGGTGGCCGTCAGGCTCGGTGTGATCTTGTAGGCCATGCCGAGTTCCACGCCCTTGTACACGCGCTTAACGTCGGAGAGCACATAGTTGGCGTAGGTGTTGTAGCGCTCGTCGTAGAAGCCGTTGCGCTCTATGGCGTTGTCGATCTGGGTGTAGAAGCCGGTGAGGCTGCCGCGGAAACGGCGATAGTTCCAGATATAGCCTATGTCGCCCGAGAAGATGCGCTCGCTGCAGGGGTCGTCGACGGTGGTGTTCTTCACGCGCGGGGCGATGAACACGTTGTCCACCAGCGGTGCGCGTGTGCCGTACTCGGCATGGAGGGCGAACTGGTTGCGGCCGTCGAGCTTGTAGAGGGCGCCGAGCTTGAAGGTGGCGTTGTCGAAGCGCAGGGTGGCACTGTGTCCCAGCGAGTTGTGGGGTGCGCGGCCGTTGCGCATATGGCCGTTGCGGTAGAACTGGGTATAGCTCATTTTCAGACCGTAGTTGATGTCCCAGTGCGGCAGGTTGAGCACATTCTGCAGCCACAGGTCGGCGCGCAGCGCGTGGATATCGTAGTCGTAGCCGAAACGCTCGTCCTTGCCGACGTGGCGGTTGGGGTTGTCGAGGTCGTTCTGCAGGTTTCCCGGGGCGATGGCTATGTCGCGATCGCTGAAGGGGTCGATATCCAGCCAGAACTCGCCGCCCAGAAGGTCGCGGACGGTCTTGTAGTTGCTGCTCTTGGTGTAGTTGAACGCCACGCCGGCCTGAAGGCTCATGAAGCTGTTGATGCGCGTGTTGATGTAGCTGTTGAACATGGCGTTGATCTGGTGGTTGATGCGGTTCTCCATGATGTACGACGAGCCCTTGCGGTCGGCTTCGGGCAGTCCCTCGTTCTGGATGTTGTTCAGGCGGTTGATGGAGTAGAGCTGATCCCACTTGATCTGGCGGAAGTTCTCGTCGTTGCGCCACAGGTCGGTGTAGAGCTCGAACTGCTCGGGATCATCCTCGTAGTACGACGGCAGATAGCGGTAGTACGTCGGATTGGGGTCCAGGGCCTTGTAGTAGTTCAGCGCCGTGCGGTTGTAGTACACCGAGCGGAAGGCGGCGGCGGTGTTCAGCACCGTGTTGTCCTTCTTGAATATCCAGTTGAGGATCACCGTGGGGTCGAAGGTCTCGGTGATGCGGCTCGACCGCTTTTTGCCGTCCTGCCAGCCCCAGTCGGGGTTATAGAGGTTGCTGCCGGCAAGATCGTAGGCCTCCTGGTAGGTGGCGCGACCGGTGGCACGCTGCGTGGGACCGCCGAAGGCCGTGAGTGTCAGGGTGTTGTAGGCGTTGAGCACCTTCTCTATCGAGAGGAACAGGCCGTAGCTGTTGTAGAACGTGCCTTTCATCACGCCCTCCTTGGCATAACGGCCGATGGCGCTGACGGTGAATGCCCAGCCGTGGCGGTTGAGACCCGTGGAGTAGGTGGCCATGGCGCGCATCATGTAGTTGGAGTTGGTGTAAGCCACCGAGCCGTTGAAGCCGGGGGCGTACATATCCGTAACGGTGTTGTAGTTCACCGAGCCGGCGATGTCGCCGAAGCCGTAGTTGGCGGCGTCGAGGCCCACGTTGGTGGTCTTGTTGCGGAAGGCACGGCTGGTCATGCCCAGCAGGGTGCTGAAATTGAAGCGGCCGCGGACAAGGTCGTTGAACTGTATGCCGTTGATATACACGCTCTGGTACATATTGTCCAGACCGCGGTAGCGGAAGTACATCGGGCCGAAATTATAGCTCGCCGTCGAGTAATAGATGTCATCATTGGCACCCGTGAGCGACGATATGCTCTGCGAGGCACCCTCTTCGTCCTCCATCACGGCCTCGTCGATGAGCAGGTCGTCGGTGGCGCCGAAAAATTCGTCGTCGAAGCCTATGGGCTGCAGGCGGATTTCGCCGAGGTTGTTGGTGCCGTTGGCTACCACCACATTGGTGGCATACAGCTCATAGCCGTCGGCAACCACCGTCAGATAGTCGTCGGTGTCGCCGGTTGCTTCCACGCGGAAGTGGCCGTTGAAATTGGTGGTGGCGGTAGCGCCGCTGTCGCGTAGCGTCACGGTGGCCCCGCCGACGGGGTTACCGTTGTCGCCGTTGACCACGACGCCGAGCACCGTTGCGGCATCGGCGCCTATGGCGGGGCTTGACAATGCCAGCATCAGATACAGGAACAGTCTGAGTTTCATGCTTTTGTTATTGGGTTATGTTTGATGTTGTTTCTCGCAGTATAGGGGCCGACACGGCCAACAAAAGCGGCACGCCAATCGCCGAGCCGCTTTCAGCCCCCAAAAATAGTGATTATTTTTCATTTTTCCCAATATTTAACAAAAAGGACCTCCGCGGGAAAGACATAAAGACACAAAAACAAAGAGGTAGAAGAGTTTCGCGATTAATAAACGCCGGCGAGCCGCCCCGGAGGGGAGGTTTTCAACCTTCCCGGTGACAAGGCTGCTCCCCGATGGCTGTCGCCGTTGCGAGGCATCGCCCTGTCGGGCTTGCCTCGCTGATATTTTGGGAGAGGCGCGCTATCCCATGGCTCCGCACATGGGTTGTAGAGATATCGCCCTCCGGGCTCTCTCAGCAGTACTCCCTCCGACGTGTTCGACATCGGCGAGGAGATTGGGTACCTTGTAGGGGCGCGATACATCGCGCCCG
>JAGATX010000031.1 GCA_017621055.1 Muribaculaceae bacterium
GAGTTCGACTTCGACCACCGGGGCAAGCGCATCACGTTTGTCTTCACTCAGGCGACTTTGGCCACGAAGCGTCCCGTCTGCCTTGAAGACGTGGTCGAGGAACACTCCACCGAGGTTAAGGTCGATGATGACCGCTGCGAGTATCTGGAATCGAAGAATCTTGTCTACAAGGACTGCGACCACGAGATGTGGAAGTTCTACTCTTGCGACTGGTTCATCAAGGGATGGCAGAACCGCGTTGTCAGATACAACTCCATGCGAGAGCTGCTTGATGCAAACCGCTCTTATCGCACTTGGAACGGTCAGCACCACAGAGGCGGTCAGATTGACAAACTGCTCTATGCCGCCGACTGCGACGCATACTTCGTAATACGTCCTGTCAGCCGTCAGCAGGTAGTGGAATGGAGAGGCAATATAATCTATGTCTATTACCGCTACAAGTGCCGTCTGCAGCCGGTCAATCTCTTTGGCGGTCGCATCGTCAGCGAGGACGAGGACGCCGAGCAGGTGGAAATTGAGTTTGTTCCGGCATGGGTGGACGATACCGAGGACAAATACGGTCGTGTGCTTTTCCTTTCTTTCTCCGGCTACGATGAAGATACCAACACCACGAGCGAGAACGACAAAGACCATCCGTTTCAGAAGACGCATACCGTATCATCGCTCGAAGCCGGGGAGAAGGAGAAGAAATCCGAATATTACGACTGCATCTATATCGGCTGGTACGATGGTTCCAACTATTATCAGGGAGGCCGTCTGCCTTACCCGAATGTCGAGAACATCGTAATCGCCGATGACTGGAGCAATTTCAACTACGCCCATTTCTCCCTGCGCATCAACGACCGACAGATAAGGAGGGGGCAGATTATCCACAATATCGAACCGAAGATGAAAACGACCTTTAAGTTTATCGCCGACAACATCCCCGATGTCCGCTCTGTTTTCCTAATCCGTGGCAAACGCTATGTCTGCGAAAAAATGACTGCGACATTCACGGAGAACGGAATGTCGCAGCTCATCAAGGGCGTTTTCTACCCGATAGTCAAGGACTAAGCAATGCTTCGTGTCGGCTCTGATGCGACCTTGGCTTTGCGAACCTTAGCGGCTTTTTTCGGCTTGAAATCCGGGTCTGACACGACACCGTCTATCTTGCCGTAGAGAACCCAGTCGAGGACTTTCCGATTGGCGGCATCCACCTTCTTTCGGTCGTAGTCGATATAGATGTCGGTAACGGTGTTTCCTCCATGTCCGAGTGCGGCGGCTATCGTCTCTTTGGGAATGTCAAGGGACGAAGCTATGGTGGCCCAGGTATGACGTGCCCAGTATGTCGAGAGTTCGGGGCATATCGGCTTATGATTTTTCTTGCCACCAAGTCCGGAACGCTCGCAGTCTCCGATCTTGCGGAGCGCGTTGTTCGTCTGGCGGATATATTGCAGGTAGTCTTTACGGCTGTCCATGATTGAGAGAAGATGACTCTCACCTGCATATTTCTCAATCAGTGCCATCGCTTCCGGCTCAACCTTCATGGAGTAGAGGCGAGCCGTCTTATGGCGGTTGAACACAATGCGGCCATCACGCATATCGGACTTGGAAAGGTTGAGCATATCCGCGAAGTTGATACCCATAAGCATGAACGAGAGTTTGAACATATCGCGGTATGCAACCTGCCACTCCTCGACCGGATATGAGAAAATCTGACGGAGTACCTGCACGGACACATTTCTCTTTTCAGTCTTTACCGTCTTGATCTTGAAACGACGGAAAGGATAGTTGGCAGTCAGTTCCTCGTCTATCGAGTAGTTGAATATGGCGCGGAGATTGCGGAAGTGGAGGGCGCGGGCATTGGGCGAGGGGTTGCTTTCAGCGAGATAGTTGTCAAACTCAGTGAGCCATGCCTTGTTCACTTCATCGAGTACATCGGTATGCCCGTTAGCGATGAACGTTTCCAGATGTTTGACCGTGCGCTCGTAGGTCAGGCGAGTGGACGGTTTCTTCATCGCCGTAAAGCGTTTCGCCACCTCCGACAATGTATTGGCCGCTTTCTTTTTCTCCTGTTTTTCTTCTGCCTTTTCCGGGAATAGGGCAGCTTCAATGTCAGCGTAGATTGTTGCTCCGTCGCTATTGAGGCCATAGTGACGCAGCAAGACTCCTTCCGAAGCCGAGCGGAAGAATTGAATACGCTGATTGATGTGACGGTGATTTTTCTCTTTGGCAGTTACAAGGCAGTTCTCTGCGTCCCAGTTTTCGGGATGAACCTTGATGCCGAGGGTTGCTTGCTTGCGGAACCCCTTGTGGATGAACGACAGCATCACGATGTTGGTGCCGTCTTTCCTCACTTGCTTGTCGAGGACAAATTTAATTTTAGCCATCGGTCAACTAAGTGCCTCGTGTCTAATTCGGCTCAAATCTACTTGCAGATTTACTTGCAGATTTGTGCGACTATCCGCAACAGATTGCTCCAAAATGCGACAATCGAGGTCTTTTTTTTAACCGAGATATGGGGTTTTAGGGGTGAAAAACAACGCTGAAACTTAACTTAATTCGTTGAGTTTCAGCGCGTTCTGCTTTCGTGGTGCCACCAGGAATCGAACCGGGGACACAAGGATTTTCAGTCCTTTGCTCTACCAACTGAGCTATGGCACCTTCCGTGTTTTGCGCTGCAAAGTTAGGGCTTTTTTTTGAGGTGTGCAAATTTTTTTGTGTTTTTTCGTGTATTTATTTTTTTTCCGAGGTTTTACGAGGTGTCTTTTCACTCCGTCTCGCACTCCGAAACTCCGAAAAATACAATACAATAAATATGCAGAAATAAATTTGGGCGGATGGAAAAAAAGTGGTAATTTTGCACGATTTTGGGCGTTATGCGTCCTGGTGCTAATGAGAAAGAAAGGTATAAAGCGAGTATCGACCTTCGGAAGCCGTCTGACGAGCATTGTCAGCGTTGCTCTTGTGCTTTTTCTGTTGGGTCTGGTGCTGATGAGTGGTTTTGCCGCCGGTGCTCTGACGGACCGTATGCGCGGGAGTCTTCGTCTTGTTGTCAAGATGGAGTATGATGTGAGCGATGCTGAAGTCAATGCTCTGAAGCAGCGTTTTTTGGCCGATGAGGCTTTTGCGGTTGTGAGTTATATGAGTTCCGACGATATCATGGAGCAGGAGAGCGCTTTTCTTGCCGACAGTCTTGTTGGCGAGCTGGATGTCAATCCTTATCAGGCGGAATTCGAGCTTCAGATGGTTCCGGACTATGCCAATCCCGATAGCATCGCGGCGATAGCTTCCCGTTATTCCGATGCCGCGGGTGTCGACGAGGCTGTTACCGACGCTGCGTTGGTGGCGGGTGTCGACCGCGGTCTGCGCCGTTTTGGCAGTGTTCTTCTGGGTGTTGCGGCTATTCTTCTGGTTATTTCCATCGCGTTGATCAACAATACTGTCAGTCTGAGCGTATACAGCCGGCGGTTTGCCATCCATACTATGCGGCTGGTTGGTGCAACCGATGGTTTCATCCGACGGCCGTTTGTTGTAGCCGGCGCTGTGAACGGGCTGATAGCCGGGGGGCTGGCTTCGCTGCTGCTCCTGGTTGTGCGTGCTGTCTGTTCGGCAGTCGACGCTGCGTTGACGCTCGGTCTTGACTGGCAGCACATGGCGTTGATTTTTGTGGCGTTGCTTCTGAGCGGAGCGGCTTTGTGTTCGGCAACGGCTTTTGTTGCCACGAGCCGCTATCTTGCCACGGACTACGATGATCTTTTTCTGAGCTGACACTAATTATTTAATTAATATTGTACAAACTTATACCTTATATTAAAGCGATATAATGGCGACTACAAAAGTTATTGACAACAACAGACCGGCCGAAGATGCCGGCGCGCCGGTTGAGGGGAGTGCATTGCCGCTTCACCGCGCGAATTTTATCGGCATGATAGTGGCCGGTGTAATGATAGTTGCGGGCTTCCTGCTGATGTTGGGCAGTCCGTCGGGTACCGATACGTTCAACTATGACATTTTCAGCACGCGCCGCATAGTGGTAGGCCCGGCGATAGCTTTTCTGGGTTTTGTGGCCATGGCAGTGGCCATCATCATATCGCCGCGTAAAAAGAAGGAGGCCTGACGATGGATATTCTGGACGCACTGATACTTGGCATTGTCCAGGGGCTTGCCGAGTATTTGCCGGTGAGCTCTTCGGGCCATTTGGCAATTTTCCGCGAGATATTGGGTGTGGATCTTTCGGGAGCCGACAGTCTGCAGTTCGATGTCGCTCTTCATGTGGCTACTGTTCTGAGCACGATAGTTATACTGTGGAAGGAGTTCGCTCCTATGTGTGTGAGCTTTTTCACATTCCGGCGCGACAGGAATTTCTACTATGTTTGCAAGATTCTGGTGTCGTGTATACCTATCGGCATAGTGGGCGTATTTTTCAAGGATGATATCGAGGCTATTTTCGGCGAGGGTATCAAGGTTGTGGGCATATGTCTGCTTGCGACGGCGGCTCTGCTGGCGTTTTCGTATTTCTACCGCACGCGCCCCGAGGAGGAGAGTGGCCGTAAGGGCGCTCTGACGCGCTCGGGCCGGTCTATCAACTGGCTGGATGCATTTGTAATCGGATGTGCGCAGGCTGTTGCGGTTCTTCCGGGACTGTCGCGCTCGGGCACCACTATCGCCACCGGTCTTATCATCGGCGACAAGCGCGAGGAAATGGCGCGTTTTTCGTTCCTGATGGTCATCATTCCCATTCTTGGCGAGGCACTGCTTGATATCAAGGATATTATCATGCCCGACGAAACAGCTGCAGCCGCTTCGGGCGCTGTGGAATTCGGGCCTCTGCTGGCGGGTTTCCTGGCGGCCTTCATTGTTGGCTGCGTGGCCTGCAAGTGGATGCTGGATATAGTGCGCAAGGGCAAACTCATATGGTTTGCCGTCTATTGCCTGATAGTGGGAGGCATTTGCATAGCAAAGAGCAACGGTCTTTTCTGAACTGATGAATTTTATCGACGGAGAAATACTGTGTGTCGACAAGCCGGTGGGCTGGACGTCGTTCGATGCGGTGAAGCGTATCCGCGGGTCGCTGGTGCGACGTCTTGGTGTCCGTAAGATCAAGGTAGGACATGCCGGGACGCTCGACCCGCTGGCGAGCGGTGTGATGCTCATCTGCACGGGACGCGCCACGCGCCGCATCGAGGAGCTGCAGGCTGGCGTCAAGGTCTACGAGGCCGATCTGGCGCTTGGGGCGACGACGCCGTCGTTCGATCTCGAAACGGAAATCGACGCCACTTATCCCACCGACCATATCACCCGCGCTGCTGTCGAAACGGCCCTTGCAGGCTTTGTCGGCACTATCGAGCAGATCCCGCCGGCTTATTCGGCATGTAAGATCGAGGGTACCCGTGCCTACGAGTTTGCACGCAAGGGCGAAGAAGTGGCTTTACGTCCCAAAACGCTGGTTATCGACTCCATAGAGCTGCTGGAGTACAGTTCCACGGCAATCCGCATCCGCGTGGCGTGCAGCAAGGGCACGTATATACGTGCCCTGGCGCGGGATATAGGTCAGGCGCTGGGCAGCGGCGCCCATCTGACGGCGTTGCGTCGCACTCGCGTGGGCGATTACGATATTACGGATGCGCTTACCATTGCGCAGGCCGCCGAACTGATAAAGTGTGTACAAATAGAAATGCCCGAGACTGCTGCCGACGGCGGCGCCCGCGGCTGACAAAACATATCGCATAACGAACAGACAATGAAACTTTCGCAGTTTAAATTCCATCTGCCTCAGGAGCTTATTGCCGAGCATCCGGCACCTGTGCGCGACGAATGCCGCATGATGGTGGTCAACCGTGCCACCGGCGAGATTTCGCATCATGTGTTCAAGGATATTCTCGATTACTTCAACGACCGCGATGTGATGGTGTTCAACGACACCAAGGTTTTTCCGGCGCTGCTTTACGGCAACAAGGAGAAGACTGGTGCCCGCATAGAGGTTTTCCTTCTGCGGGAGCTCAACGCCGAGGCCAAGTTGTGGGATGTCCTGGTCGAACCGGCACGCAAAATCCGCATAGGCAACAAGCTTTATTTCGGCGAGGACGACTCGATGGTTGCCGAGGTTATCGACAACACCACGAGCCGCGGCCGTACGCTGCGTTTTCTTTACGACGGGCCTCACGACGAGTTCAAGAAGGCGCTCTATTCTATGGGCATGACGCCTCTGCCTCCTTATATCAAGCGAGCCCCCGAGGTTTGCGACAATGCCGACTATCAATGTATTTTCGCGGACAAGGAGGGTGCCGTTGTTGCTCCGGCAGCGGGTCTTCACTTCAGCCGTGAGCTTATCACGCGTCTGCAGATCAAGGGCGTGCGCCAGGCGTTCATCACCGTCCACAGCGGCTTGGGGGCGTTTCGCGAAATCGATGTCGAGGACCTCACCAAACACCGCATGGACTCGGAGCAGATGGCCACCACCGACGAGCTTGTGACCACCGTCAACAACGCGCGCGACGCCGGTCACCGCGTATGCGCCGTAGGTACATCTGTGCTTCGCGCTATCGCCACCGCCGAGAGCATGGGCGGACATATGAAGAGCTATGTGGGATGGACCAACAAGTTCATCTTCCCGCCCTACGACTTTATGGTCACCACCGACCTTGTCACCAATTTCCACATGCCGCAGAGCACCATGCTCATGCTTGTTGCAGCCTTCGGCGGCTACGAGCTGGTGATGAAGGCCTACAAGGAGGCCGTTGCCGAGGGATACCGTTTCGGGTGCTACGGCGACGCCATGCTCATAATCTGACGTGGCTATGGCACTCAATCCACTCACAGACAGACAGTATGATGCGGCTCTGTCGGGCTGCCGCGCCGTTTTTGCCGCCAAACTCGGCGATTATGGCGCTTCGTGGCGCATAATGCGTCCTCAGGCCATCACCGACCAGCTGTTTATCAAAGCCAAGCGGATACGGACGTTGCAGACCACGGGCACCGCGGCCGTCGATGAAGGTATATATCCCGAATTTCAGGCGATTGTAAACTACAGCATAGTGGGTATCATTCAGCTGCGGCAAGGCTACTCCGACACCAAGGACATGACCCGCGAGCGGGCGCTGGAACTCTACGACAGCATCGCCGTCGAGGCCAAGGCGCTGATGGTTGCCAAGAACACCGACTATGGCGAGGCCTGGCGCTCGATGCGTGTTCTGTCGTTCGACGACATTATCCTCACCAAAATAGAACGCACCAAGGAGATTGAGGACAACGGCGGCCGCACGGCAGTGTCGGAGGGTATCGACGCCAATTACTTCGACATGGCCAATTATGCCCTTTTCGCGCTGATAAAACTTGACGAAGCCAATGCCTCGCAAAGGTGAGATAGCGCTGATAGTATTATGTCGTCTGGTCGTCGGCGCCGTATTTATGGTGTCGGGCTGGGCCAAGGCCGTGGACCCTTGGGGCTTTATCTTCAAAGTCGAGGAGTATATCGCGGTGTGGGGCGCCCATGTGCCGCGCGAGGTTGTGCTCGCGGGGTGTGTGGCGCTGTCGGCCATAGAGTTCAGCACGGGGCTGCAGATAGCGACAGGGTGTTTCAAACGCGCCGCCGTATGGATTGCGGCCGCCATGATGGCCTTCATGCTTCCATTGACGGTGTATATCGCCATAGCCAATCCTGTGAGCGACTGCGGCTGCTTCGGCGATTTCATGCATTTGTCGAACACGGCCACTCTTGCGAAGAACATAGTCATTACGGCGCTGATAGTGCTTCTGATAAAGTATAACCGGCGGCTACGCGGTTTCTACCCGGCGCCTGTCCAGTGGCTCGTTATAGTCGGCGCTCTCGGCTATCCGCTGGTGCTCAGTTTCATAGGCTATCAGGTGCAGCCCGTTGTCGATTTCCGCCCGTTTCCATTAGGAAGCGATATTTTCCATGGTGCCGGCGCCGATGAAGCAACAGAGGAGCTGTACGTCTACGAGAAGGGTGGCCAACGCAGTGAATTTGCGCTGGACGCCCTCCCTGACAGCACCTGGACGTTTGTTGAGACTACTGGTGGCTCTGCCGGCAATGCTGCGATAGCCGTGCGCGACAGCGAGGGCGACGATGTTGCCGACGATATTCTCGACACCGATTCCGATGCAGCCCAGGCATGGCTGATTATCACTGCTCCTGACGTGCAGTTCCTTTCGAGCGCCCGTTTTCTGGAGCGTCTGAACAGCTATTTCACTTCTCGCGGTGTGGAGTTCATTGCTATAGCCGCGGGCAGTGGCGCCGAAGAGTGGCGGCAGCTCACGCGCCCCGAATTCGATGTCTATTCCGCCGAAGATACGGCACTTAAGGAGCTTGTTCGCGGCGATGCCGCCCTTATCTACACCCGTGGCGGAGTGATAAAGTGGAAAAGCACGCTGGCGGCAATCGACCGGCGAGTTGCCGACGATTGCGACACCTCGCATAACTTCGCCGAAGAGGTGCGGCCCGTCGACGACGGCAAAACGGCACTCGCGCTCACAGGTATTCTCGTGGTTTACCTCCTCGTTGTGGGCCTTTTGGGTCAGTCGCCCAAAATGTTGAGGGCTATGGGCAATTTAAACCGCCGGCTGCTTTCGCGGTTCACAAAAAATTAGTAATTTTGCACGCCGAAAGGCTCTACAACGACATAAAAACATAACATACAGATATGAGAAAGAACATAGTAGCAGGCAACTGGAAGATGAACACCACTGTTCCCGAAGGAGTTGCCCTGGCAAAAGAAGTTAACGAAGCCCTCAAGGGCGCAACCGTGAACTGCGACGTAATAATCTGCACACCCTTCACCCATCTTGTTCCCGTAGCTCAGAGCATCGACAGCGAGGTTCTGGGTCTCGGTGCCGAGAACTGCGCGGATCACGAAAAAGGGGCATATACCGGCGAGGTTTCTGCCGCCATGGTTGCCTCGACAGGCGCCCAGTACGTTATTCTGGGTCACAGTGAACGGCGCCAGTACTACGGCGAGACAGCAGCCACTCTTCGCGAGAAAGTGGCTCTGGCTCTTGCCAACGGCCTCAAGCCCATTTTCTGCATCGGCGAAGTTCTTGAGGAGCGCGAAGCAGGCAAACACTTCGAAGTAGTGGGCAAACAGGTTGAGGAAGGTCTTTTCAACCTCAGCGCCGAAGATTTCGGAAAGATCATCCTTGCCTACGAGCCCGTATGGGCCATCGGTACCGGCAAGACGGCCACAGCCGATCAGGCCGAGGAAATGCACGCCTTCATCCGCGGCACCGTCGAGAAAAAATACGGCAAAGCCGTTGCCGAGAACACCTCGATCCTCTACGGCGGCAGCTGCAAACCCTCCAACGCCAAGGAACTTTTTGCCAAGCCCGATGTCGACGGCGGTCTCATAGGCGGCGCCTCGCTCAAATGCGGCGACTTCATGGGTATTGTCAGCGCTTTCTGAGCTAATAAGCATATACAGGACATAACGATGAAACGGAAGTTCACCGCAGTCATTGCTGCCGTCGCCGCCTTAGCGGCCTCGGCGCAGGAGCCCGCGGCAGGGCCGATATCGGCCACAGCTGCGGCAACGACTGCCGTGGCGCTGCCCGACAGTGTGACCACAATAGTGGACAATATCAACGACTCGGGCAATATCACCGTCGAGCAGCCGGCTGCGCTTGCAGCTCTTGTGCAGCCTGCACAGGGCGTTGTTGCGGACAGCGAAAGCGGCACGACCGCCCCCGCTGCTGCCGCCGCCACCCGCAGCGGCTACCGCGTGCAGGTTTTCGACGACAACAATCCGCGCACGGCGCGCGCGCAGAGCGAACAGCGGCGGCGTCAGCTTCTCGAGGCTTTCCCGCAGTGGCCGTGCTATGTGAGCTTCAATTCGCCGTACTGGCAGGTGCGTGTGGGCGATTTCACCACGCGCGGACAGGCCGAAGCGGCCCTCGCCGAGATCCGCGACGCCTTCCCATCCACCGCGGCTTACATCCGCATTGTCCGCGATAAAATCAATATCGAATAAATGGAGCAACTCACCGAGAGCGAACGCATAGAGGCTATTGCCGGCCATGTCGACGCCATCATGCGTCTGTTAGGCGAAAATCCGGAGCGTGAGGGGCTTGTCAAGACCCCCGTCCGGGCGGCCAAGGCGCTGTGGTTCCTCACCTCTGGCTATCGTGCCGATGCCGATGCCACGGTGCGCAGGGCGCTGTTCACCCACGAGGGCTCGCAGATGATAGTGGTGAAGGACATCGAGTTCTACTCGCTGTGCGAGCACCATATACTGCCGTTTTTCGGGACGGTGAGCGTGGGTTATATACCCGACGGCAAGATAGTTGGTCTGAGCAAGATAGCGCGCCTTGTCAACGTCTATGCCCGGCGCCTGCAGGTGCAGGAGCGTTTCACGGCGCAGCTCGCCGACAGTCTGCTGCAAATGCTGGGTGCCCGCGGCGTGATTGTGAAGTGCACGGCCGGACATCTGTGCATGAAGATGCGCGGCGTGGAGAAGCAGAACAGCAGCACCACCACCATGCACTATAACGGCGTGTTCGTCGATGATGCTGCCTTGCGTGCCGAGTTCACGGCCCAATTATAATTCGCTTTTTTTTGCAGTAACGTATAAAAACTAAGGCGTCGGATTATCTCCGGCGCCTTAGCCACGTTTCAACTATTTATCTATGAGTGCCGCATGCCCGGTATCACTACCTTGCATGAGGCGAGGGATGCCTTGCTTGTGCTGTCCTTTGTATATAAAACAACTGCGGGCGCTTATTTCTTTGAGAATTAATGTAAAAGAATATAATAAGTATTTACAAAAGTAGTCCGCGGGAGCGGCCGGGAGTGAACAAAACGAGGCGTTCGATACTTATTTATATAAACTGCCGGCACGCCGGAGCGAGGGCCGTGCAGACGTATCAACTCAACCTCGTCTATGAGAAGATTTGCATCAATATGCTTTTTCGTGGCTGTCGGCACGGCGGTGGCCACGGCCGAAATCACACCCGCTGATGCGCTGCCGGCGCAGTGGTGCATCAGCGACTCGCTGCTTACCGATACTGCCGATGCCGATAACGCGCGGTGGTGGCGGGCTTTCGGCGACGTGACCCTCGACAGTCTGGTCACCCTTGCGCGCCACAACAACTATGATGCTGCTGCGGCGCGTGCCCGCATCGACATGGCACGTGCGGCAGTGGGGAGCGCCCGCGCCGCCTATTATCCCAATCTGGGCCTTTCGGCCTCGTATGCCAGCGAGCGCACCGCCGGCGAGAGCTATAACGTTTTCAGCGGCACGGTGACCATGAGCTGGGAGGTTGATGTCTTCGGCAAGATCACGGCGCAGGTGCGACAGCAGCGTGCGCAGGTACGACTCAGCGCCGCGGAGTATGGCGCCGTTATGACGTCGCTCGAGGCCGAGGTAGCGTCGACATACGTAGGGCTGCTGTCGGCACGCGCGCAGTTAGGGGTGGCGCGCACACACACCGCCAGTCAGGAACACATTGTACAGACAACTGAAGGACGCTTTGAAAGCGGGCTGGCATCTAAGCTTGATGTAGCTCAGGCCCGTACTCTCTATTATTCGACGATAGCGTCGATACCTATGCTTGAGGCGCAGATCGAAGCGGCCGTCAATGCGCTTGCTGTGCTTACGGCGGTGCCACGCGGCGAGCTGCCGCAGGGCGTTTTCAGCGCCGACACCCTGCCTGACTACCGTAATATAGTAGCCACGGGCGTGCCGGCCGACATATTGCGTCGTCGTCCTGATATCGTGGAGGCCGAGCGACGTGTGGACATCGCCGGTTCGGCCTTGGGAATAGCCCGCAAGGAATATCTGCCGTCGCTCACAATCCAGGGGAGCATAGGCACCACGTCACACCGTGCCGGCGACCTTTTCACATCGCCGAGTTTCACATATTCGATAGCCCCGACGCTGTCGTGGACCATTTTCGACGGCCTCAGCCGCCACTATGCCGCCGTCGAGGCCCGCGAAAACCTGCGCGCGGCAGTCGACAGCTATAATATGGTCGTTCTCAATGCCGTGCGCGAGGTCAACGACGCCATAACGCGCTATGGCTCGACAACGGAATACATAGCGCTCACCCGTCAGGTGGTTGAAAACGCCGCCGAGAGCGTGCGTCTGTCGGTCGACCTTTATCGGCAGGGCCTGACGGCATTTACCAACGTAGACGATGCCGAACTGAATTATCTAACTTACGAAAATAGCCTTGTCACCGCAAAAGCGCAGGCAATCAATGCATTGATAGACCTATATAAAGCACTTGGCGGCGGATGGCAGCAGGATCAGACGCTATGAAAACAGCGAACATTCAAATACTTCTCGCAGCCCTGGCTTTAGCGGCCCCGGCATGCTCCCATAAGGCCGGCGAGACGGCAGAAACTCCGCAGACTGTCGATGTAGCCCTCCCGGAGGTCGATTCAGTGGTCATTTACCATGATTATCCGGGCACGCTGGCGGCGTTCAGCACTGCCGATATAGTGGCCCGTGTCGACGGCTACATCACCTCGATGAATTACACCGGCGGCGACTTTGTGCGTCGCGGCGATGTTCTGTATACTATCGAGGACCGCAACTACCGCGACGCCGTAGAGGAGGCACGTTCGGCGCTTGCCACCGCCGAGAGTCAGGCCGTCTACGCCCGCGACCACTATGCGGCGCTGTGCCGAGCCCTCGAGAGCGACGCCGTGAGCCGCATGGAAGTTGCGCAGGGCCGCTCGGCCATGGAAACTGCCGAGGCGGCCATACAGAGCGCCCGCGCCCGCCTCAACACGGCGCAGACACAGCTGGGATACTGTACCGTCCGTGCACCTTTCGACGGTCACGTCACCATCAACGATTATTCTGTCGGCGCATATGTCAGCGGAGCGGGGGCGCCGGTGAAACTCGCCACCATCTATGCCGACGCCCGCATGCTCGCCCGCTTCGGCATTGAGGACGAGACATATCTCGGTGTGATCCGTTCCAACATAGAGCAGGGGCATGTGGACTATACCGCCATGCCGGTGGCCTTTTCCGACAGCCTGCCTCACCGCTACACGGCCAATCTGGACTATATGTCGCCGGCAATCGACACCTCGACGGGCACTATGACACTCGAGGCCGTGGTGGAGAACCCGTACAACGAACTGCGCGCCGGTATGTTCGTGAGCATCAGTCTGCCGGTAGGCAACGAACCGCACGCCATCCTTGTGAAGGACATTTCCATATCTTCTGACCAGCGCGGAAAGTATGTATATGTTGTCAACGACTCAAACAAGGTTGTCTATACACCCGTGCAGACCGGAGGCCTTGTGCGCGACAGCATGCGGATAGTCACCTCGGGACTCGACGCCGATTCGCGCTATGTTACCCGCGCACTGATGCGCGTGCGCGACGGCATGACTGTTGAACCCCATACCGTAAGATAATATGTTCAGCCGTTTTTTCATCGACCGTCCGATTTTCGCGACCGTCATAGCCATCCTCATGGTTCTTGCCGGACTTCTAACTGTCAAGAGCCTGCCGGTTGCCCAATACCCCGACATCACGCCGCCTACGGTGTATGTCATGGCAACTTATCCGGGTGCCGACGCCGAAACAGTGGCCGAAACGGTGGGCGTGCCTATCGAGCAGCAGGTCAACGGCGTGGACGATATGTTGTACATGAGTTCGTCCAGCGGCAGCGACGGCTCTTACAGCCTTGAGATAACCTTCGAGACTGGCACCGACCTCGATATCGCCGCCGTGAAGATCCAGAACCGTGTCAGCCAGGCGGAGGCTGTGCTTCCGACGGCAGTAAAACAGCAGGGCGTGTCGGTGATGTCTCGCTCGTCGGACATGATATTGTTCGTGGGTCTCGAGACAGACCGCCCCGACCTGTACGACGGCCTGTTTCTCACCAACTATGCGCAACTCAACATAGTCGATGCCCTTTCGCGCATCGACGGTGTGGGCAATGTCGAGGCTTTCGGCGCCGGCAGTTACAGTATGCGCGTATGGCTCGACCCCGAACTCATGCGTGTGCGGGGCGTAACGGCCTCGGACGTCATGCAGGCTATCTCCAGTCAGAACATGCAGGTATCGGCCGGCTCTGCCGGCGCACCGCCCTCCGACAACGGCCAGCTCTTCGAGTTTACGCTCACCTCGGCCGGACGCCTCGACGACCCGGAACAGTTCGCCGACATTGTTCTGCGCACGAACCCCGACGGTTCGATGCTCCGGTTGGGCGATGTTGCGCGGGTCGAGCTCGGCAGCCAGTCGTACTCCATGGTTTCGAACGTCAGCGGCCACCAGGCCGGTCTCATAGGCATCAGCCAGCGACCCGGCGCAAACGCCCTGGAGGTGGCCAAGGCCTGCGAGAGAAAACTTGAGGAACTGAGTGTATATTTTCCTGATAATATCCATTATCGTATAATCCTGAATACCACCGATTTCGTTACGGCATCTATCGATGAGGTGCTTGTCACCTTCCTGGAGACGACACTCATTGTCATGCTCGTCATCATGTTGTTTCTTCAGAACTGGCGTGCTGTGGTTATCCCGATGATAACCATTCCGGTCTCGCTGGTGGCTACCTTTGCGGTGATGAAACTGCTGGGCTTTACCCTCAATACCCTCACGCTTTTCGGTCTTGTGCTTGCCATCGCCATTGTGGTGGACGACGCCATAGTGGTGGTCGAGGACTGTTCCCGATTAGTGGACCAAGGCACAATGACGCCGCGTCAGGCCGCCGAGAAAGCCATGAGCGAGCTGCAGGGGCCTGTCGTGGGCGAGGTGCTGGTGCTCCTGTCGGTGTTTATTCCCACGGCGTTCATTTCGGGCATCACCGGCGAGCTGTATAAACAGTTCGCCATCACCATAGCGGTGTCGACGGCTTTCTCCGGCTTGAATGCGCTGACTTTCACGCCCGCCATGTGCGCGTTGTTCCTCAAGAAGAGGGCAGGGCAGCCCAAATTTATCGTCTACCGGTGGTTCAACAGAATCGAGGAAAAGGTCCGGGGTGCATATACATCCACCGTGGGCCGGCTGCTCAAACGCCCGGTGCTCACCGTCCTTGCCTTCATCATTATCTGCGGCGTTGCTTTCTGGGGCTTTACCCGCTGGCCAAAGAGCTATGTGCCCCAGGAGGATATGGGTTATTTCCTCACAAGTGTCGAGCTGCCGGACGGCGCCTCGCTCGAGCGCACCGACAGCGTTATGAACAGGCTCTCGGAATTGATACGCACCCAACCTCAGGTCCGCGATGTCATCAGCGTGGCGGGCAACTCATTTGTCGGAGGCGGAGCAAGCAGCAATGTCGGCTCAATGTTCGTGGTTCTCAAGCCCTGGAGCGAACGCAAGGGCAAGGATAACAGCGTCGATGCCGTCATGGCTGCCGTCGACCGGCTGTCGGCGTCTATTCAGGAGGCCGTGATATTCAGCGTCAACCCGCCGGCAATACCGGGTCTGGGCACGACGTCGGGCCTGGAGATGCAGCTGCTCGACATCAACAATCTTGGCGCCGCCGAGCTTGCGCGGGCCGTCGAGGCAGTGCAACGCGACGCCGCCGACGTGCCCGAACTGACATCGGTGACATCGATGTATCGCGGTGAAGTACCCCAGTACAATATCAAGGTGGACCGCGACCGGGTGAAGATGCATTCGCTCACCCTCGAGAGCGTTTATTCGGCATTGAGCGCATATATGGGCACCGGTTATGTGAACGATTTTGTGAAATTCGGCCGCACGTATCAGGTACTTGTCAGCGGCGATGCCGCCTCGCGCGCGCATCCCGAGGATGTCCTCGCCCTGAGCGTGCGCAATTCGCTGGGCGACATGGTACCCTTCGCCG
Source organism: Muribaculaceae bacterium (assembly GCA_017621055.1). Lineage (GTDB taxonomy): Bacteria > Bacteroidota > Bacteroidia > Bacteroidales > Muribaculaceae > CAG-873. Next base: position 15,766 of record JAGATX010000031.1, read on the forward strand.
CCTTCGCCACCGTGGAGCCCGACATGGGCGTGCCCGTGGTGAACCGCTACAATATGTACAGCACGGCGGCGCTGACCGGAAATATGGCGCCGCATGTGAGCAGTGCCGACGGCATAGCGGCCATGGAAGATATAGTGAAACGTACACTCGGGAATAGTTTCTCCTATGCGTGGACGGGCGAGGCATACCAGCAGACGCAGAGCGGTACAACAATCACCATGACCTTGCTCTTCGCCATTATCGTAACAATTCTTGTGCTCGCCGCCCAGTATGAGAGCTGGACCGACCCAATTGCCGTTGTGGCCACCACACCTACGGCTATCCTCGGCACGGTGATAGGATGCATATTCCTCAACCAGAGTATAAGCATCTACACTCAGATCGGCATCATCCTTCTGTTAGGCATGGCCGCCAAGAACGCCATCCTCATCGTGGAGTATGCCATGGACTACCGCAAGGGCGGCACACCGATACGGCAGGCGGCCCTCGACGCCGGCGACATCCGCTTCCGGCCCATAGCCATGACGGCTCTGGCCTTTGTCTTCGGTGTGATGCCCATGATCTTCGCCACGGGTGCCGGCGCCGCCAGCCGCGTGGCCCTGGGTACCGCCGTGGTGTTCGGCATGGCCGTCAACGCCATTGTAGGCACTCTCTTCGTGCCCCCGCTGTGGGAGTTGCTGCAGACCTTCCGCGAGCGCTACCTGTCGCGCATTTTCGGAGGCCCGACACCACCACAGCAGCCCTCCGGCGGCTCTCCCTCCGGCGCCGACAGTATTTGACATGCAAGTTTTTTTGGCAGTTAGGCAAATGTTGGTTAACTTTGCTGTGATAACACATAATGAAGCATTGTTGACAATATGCGTAACATATTACTTGCAGCTGCCATGACGGCGGCTTTGACGGGAGCGGCAGCCGGCGACGCCGCCATGGCTCCCATGTCTATCGAAACAATCGAAGCGCTGGGGCGCGTAGGCTCCCCGGCAGTATCGCCCGACGGCGCAAAGGTCCTGTTCGGCATCGGCTATGAGGACCTGGCAGCAAACACCTCGAACACCGACCTCTACGTGGTAAATTCTGACGGTGAAAGTGCTCCCGTGCGCATCACCGACACTCCCAAGAGCGAGAGCGGGGCAGTGTGGATTGCCGGCGGCAGCCGTATAGCCTTCATGTACCCCGACGACGAGGGCGCCATGCAGATGTGGACCATGGCAGCCGACGGCACCGACCGCCGCAAGGCCTCGGCGGTGGCCGGAGGCATCGCCGGCTTTGTGCTGTCGCCCGACGAGAGCCATGTTATAATAATAGGCAATGTGAAGTATGCCCGCAGCGCCGGCGACCTCTATCCCGACCTGCCTTTGGCAACCGGTCGCGTCATCGACGACCTGATGTACAAACACTGGGACGAATGGGTGACCGAAATACCTCATCCCTTCGTCGGCACCTTCGACGGCAACAGCGTTGGTGTACTTACCGATATCATGGCCGACGAACCCTTCGAAGCGCCGATGAAGCCCTTCGGCGGCGCGGAGTCTTTTGCCTGGACGCCGGACTCGCGCGCTTTTGTCTATGTCAGCCGCAAGAAGAAAGGCCTCGACTATGCCGTTTCCACCGACTCGAACCTCTACCTGTATACCCTTGCCGACGGCACCACCCGCTGCCTTACCGAGGGCATGAACGGCTACGACACCATGCCGGCATTCTCGCCCGACGGAAACACTCTGGCATGGCTCAGCATGGAGCGCGACGGCTATGAGAGCGACCGCAACCGCCTCTTCCTCATGGATATGCGCACGGGAGCCAAACGCGACCTCACCGCGGCCTGGGATTACACCATCGACAGCTTCTGCTGGGGCACCGACGGCAGCCGCCTCTTCTTCGTGGCTCCCAAGGACGGCGTAATCCCCGTGTTCGGCATCGATGCCGCCAGCGGCACGGTGACACAGCTCACCGACATACGCGCCGACTTCGCTTCGGTCGCCACCGCCGGCGCCGGCCGTCTGGTGATGCTCTGCCACTCCATGCTCCGTCCCAACGAACTGATGACCCTCAATCTCAACCCGCGCGCCCGCAGTTCCGCGCTGAGCGAGCTTACCGACGTCAACGGCGACCTTCTCGCTTCGGTGGCCATGCCTACCGTCGAAAAACGAATGGTGCCCACCACCGACGGCAAACAGATGCTCACCTGGGTGGTTTATCCCCCGAATTTCGACCCCAACAAAAAATATCCTGCACTTCTCTATTGTCAGGGAGGCCCGCAGCAGCCCGTCAGCCAGTTCTGGAGCTACCGCTGGAACCTGGCGCTAATGGCCGCTAACGGATACATCGTAATAGCTCCCAACCGCCGCGGTCTTCCCGGCTTCGGTACCGAGTGGAACGAACAGATATCGCGCGACTATCCCGGCCAGAACATGGCCGACTACCTCGCCGCCGTCGATGACCTCAAGCGCGAGAGCTATATCGATGCCGACCACATAGGCGCTACCGGCGCAAGCTACGGCGGTTTTTCGGTATATTATCTTGCCGGCAACCATCAGGGACGCTTTGCAGCACTGCTTGCCCACGCCGGAATTTTCAACATGGAGAGCCAATATCTCGAAACCGAGGAAATGTGGTTCGCCAACTGGGATATGGGCGGTGCTTTCTGGGACCGCGACAACGCCGCGGCCCAACGCACATTCGCAAACTCGCCCCACCGCTTTGTGGATCGCTGGGATACCCCCATCATGATCAGCCACGGCGAGTATGACTACCGCATTCTCGCATCGCAGGGCATGATGGCCTTCAACGCCGCAAAACTGCGCGGCATTCCCGCCGAAATGGTGGTGTTCCCCGACGAGAACCACTGGATTCTCAAACCCCAGAATGCCGTACTGTGGCAGCGCCTGTTCTTCCGCTGGTTCGACCGCTGGCTCAAACCTGCCGAGGCCGCGCAGTAACAGGTTTTCGCAGCGATGTCCAAAGCCAGGCTTCAGAAAGAGATTTCCGGCTTCAGCCGTGAGCAGTTGATCGAGGTTATCCTCGATGCATACTCCTCGTCGGCCGACGCAAAGAAATATTTTGATTTTTTTCTCAACCCCGACGCAGGGAAATTGCGCCAGGAAAAGGAAAATATAATAGCCAAAGAACTCAGCCGCGGCAAATGGGGAACGTGCAAGGCACGTATTTCCGTCATCAAGCGTGCCCTCAAGGAGTTTCAGGCATTTAAGGGCGACGAAGGCAATTATGCCGCCCTGTGCGGCAATACTCTGATGATGATGCTTGGACAGCAACAATATCTTGATTATCCGGAGGCTCTTTTTAACGGTACAGCTTATGTGGCGGTGGAATATGTAAAGACACGCACCGCAGCAGCAGGCCTGGACGAAGCTCTCAAAAATGCCGAATCGATTATAAACAAGATGGCACGCCCGAGAATGGCAAATATTGTGCGCACGGCTATAAAGGACTACTGCGATTCTTTAAAAAACAAAATTCCCGAAACAAAAACTTCTGAAAAATGAAAAAGATACTTCTGATCGCGTTCTGCGCCTTTGCAACCTTCGCCGTTCCCGCCCAGTACGCACCCATGCAAGTGGGTAAAGTGATGACTTACCAGGTCAAGAAATACGGCGACAACCCCTCCACGCGCACGGCGACGTCGACCGTCGACAGCATAGGCACTGCCGACGGTGCTACCGTTGTCTTTGTCACCGACCACACCGACACCTCCGGCACACTCGATACTGAGCCGGACACCCACATGCTCTATCGCTACACCACCGCCGAGGCTCCCACAACTATCGTACTGATGACTCCCGACGAGTTCAAGGCCCAGCTCCTGGAGATGGTGCGCCAGCAGATTATGGACGCCGGTCAGATGGTGAGCGACGCCGATATGGCCGAGATTTCAAACAGCATGCGCCCCAGCGGCAAACTCCAGCTCGTGATTGACCCGGCCGCTGCCGACGGTGCAAGGATACCTTCGGCGTCAATGCGCCTGTCGATGAACATGTTCACCATGGCCATGCACCTCACTAACTGCAAATATCTTGGCAAGGAAACGATCACGGTTTCCGCCGGTGAATTCGAGTGCGCCAAAATTCAATACGTCTACAAATTCAATGCCGGCACAGAGTCGGAGCGCATGAACGTCACCGCCTGGTATGCTCCCGGCATAGGCCTCGTCAAGGAAGAAGACCGTACAAAGCAGGGCGAGATGATATCCGAGCAGGTTCTCACTGCCGTCAGCGAGTAAACGGCTGATAAACACATAAAAACGAGAGGCGCCACCCCGAGGATGGCGCCTCTCGCCGTTAGTATGCCCGTAGGGAGTCGAACCCTAATCGTCGGAACCGGAATCCGAAATTCTATCCATTGAACTACGGGCACTTGCATTGCCGCAGAGTGCGCGGCGTCGAGCGGTAAACGGGGTTCGAACCCGCGACCCTCAGCTTGGGAAGCTGATGCTCTACCAACTGAGCTACTACCGCATATGGGTCGTTTTGCGCTGCAAAGTTAGCAATTCTTTCGCACCAAAACAACTTTTAGGCGCCTTTTCGCAGTTTTTACCCACGCGATGGCCTTTTAGAAACGGGTGAAGTAGGTGCGGCGCACACGGGGGCTGACGGAGGTGAGGATTTCGTAGGGAATTGTTCCGAGGGTGTCGGCCAGGGTTTCGACGGCGATGTTGTTGCCGAAAATCTCGACGGTGTCGCCCACGGCGACATCGGGCACGGTGGTGACGTCGACCATGCACTGGTCCATGCATATGTTGCCTATGGTGGGACAGAGCCGGCCGCCGATGAGGAAGGAGGCGGCGCCGCGGCTCAGGTGCCGGTTCAGGCCGTCGGCGTATCCTATCGGCACGGTGGCTATCACACTGTCGGCACCGACGGTGCGGCCTTTGCAGCCGTAGCCTATGGGCGTGCCGGCCGGCCAGTGCTTGAGCGATATAATTGTGGAGCGGAGGGTGGCCACGGGCTGAAGGTCGTGGGGATATTCGGCAGGAAGGGGCGATATGCCGTAAAGACCTATGCCCACGCGGCACATATCGTAAGGCCCGCAGCCTGCGAAGCGCATGATGCCGGCAGTATTGAGGAGGTGTCGGCGGAAGCGGGGCAGGCGAGCGGCCAGACGGTCGGCCATGCGGTAATATGCATCGATCTGCGACTGTGTATAGTCGTTCATGTCGGGGCAGTCGGCGGTGGCCAGATGGGTGAAGACCGACTGCACTTTCAGGGCGGCGTTGGTGGCGAGAATGTCGCACAGCTCGTCGAGGCTTTCGTCGATAAACCCGACGCGGTGCATGCCCGTGTCGAGTTTTATGTGCACGGGGTACCGGCGGGCGCCGTAGCGCTCGGCTTCTGCGATGAGGGTGCGCAGCTCGTTGATTGAGAATACGGCAGGCTCGAGGCGGTTTGCAAAGAGCGCCTGATAGCGGTTGGTCATGGGATTCATCACCATGATGGGCATGGTGATGCCTGCACGGCGCAGGCTTATGCCCTCGTCGACGACGGCGACGGCCAGGCATGCGGCGCCGCGGCTTTGCAGCAGCCGGCCTATTTCCACGGCGCCGGTGCCGTATGCCGACGCCTTGACCATGGCTATGATACCTGTACCGGCACCTGCCAGACGACGATAATAATTGAAATTGTGTGCCACGGCATCGAGATTGACTTCGAGCGAGGTGTCGTGGTCTGCGCTTTCGAGTGCCGACAGGAAGGGTTTGAGCTCACCGCCGCCGAAGAAAAGAATCTGAGCGTCGGAAATGCCTTCGCCTCGCTCGATTGCCTCGAGGGCCGCGCTGTCGCGGTAGTCGATGATACGGTCTATGTCGTAGCGCCGGGCGATTGTCGCCACAGTGTCGGCGCTGACGGTATCGCCGCCGGCGGTGGTGAGGATGTTTCCGACGATGACCACGTTCTTACGTACGGGAGTGGCGTGGCGCCGCATGAAATCGAGGCTCTCGCGCAGCGACGCTATGTCGTGGGTAAAACTGTCGATGAGCAGTATGTTGTCGGCGGTGCTCTCGCGGATGTCGATACGTGTGCTTATCAGCGACAGGCCGCTCACGTCGATACCCGTAGCTGCTCCGGCGAGGGCGTGGAATATGGTCGGGCAGGCGTCATCCTCCGTTACCGGCACCAGACGCACAGGGTTGCCGGCGTCGGCACGCCGTGTGGCTTCGTCGGCGAGCATGGTGCGCAGGTCGGCGTCGCCGTCGGCGTAGACAATAGTGTGGCAATTAGCCGTAAGAGCTATTTTTTCAGCGATTTTCGCGCGGTGGCCGCCTGGGAAGGCGGCGTCGTGCTCGTCGGTAATAGGCGTTATCACGGCGATGTCGGCACGGGGCACGAGGGCAAGGACGTTCTTGGCCTGCCCGGGACCGTCGATGCCTATTTCGGTAATTATGTTGTCGTGTCGGTCGATGTTGTTCTCGAACTGAGCCATGGCCACACCGATGAAGGAGTTGTGGCTGCGGGGGCTGCGCACAACATCGTCGGCAGTTGCCAATGCCCGGAACATCAGCTCCTTGACCTGTGTTTTGCCGTAGCTGCCTGTGACAATGAAGTTGCAGGCCGACGAGGTTGCGGCCACGGTGCCGGAAAGGCATTTGAGTGCTTCGGGCACGGATCTGACAACAAAGACACAAGCCATAGGCATCGTCTCGGCGGGCATGTGCTCTACGATGAACATTCTCACCCCGGCGGCGTACACCTCCGGGAGGTAGCTGTGGCCGTCGGCTACGTCGGTGCGCAGGGCGGCGAAGACTGTGCCGGGTTCGGCAGTGGCCGAACGGCTGTCGACAATGAGGCGGCGCGCGGCGGTGGAAGTGCCGTCGCTGTCGCCGTCGGCAAAACGGTAATCACTCAGGAGCTGCGATTGCTGCAGCAGCTCCTTGATATATTGAGGTGTAAGTCCTTTTGTGCTCATTATGGGAGAATTTGCCGGTGAGCGCTGCGCGCTGCGTCGCGCCGGCTGGCAAGGGCGTAGTCGAGGGTTGCGGCGCTGAAATATGTATCGCAGAATTTTTGGTAAATATAGTCGGCAGCTGTTTCGGAAGGGTGCTTCATGTCGGAGGCATAGAAGCGGTAGTCGCGGAGGTCGTCGTTAAGTATTTCGAAAGCGGGGAAATAGTCGCAGCGGCATCGGTTTGCGGCTACGAGGGCATCGACGGCAAGCAGGAGAGTGGCTTTGCTCAGGGCGTTGCCGTGGAGGCCGTCGGCGAGGTGGCGTATAGGGCTGACAGTAAAGACGATGCGGATGTCGGAGGACAATCGGTCGATTATCGGCTGCCAGGCACCGACTATTTCGGCAAGAGCGAGAGGCCGTCGCTCAAATTCGCCGGCCGGAAACTTATGGCAGTTGCCGACGGCCACGCCCCGGCGGTAGAACGTGAAAACAGTGCCGAAGGTAATGGCTAAAACACGTTCGCCGGGTTCGGCGAAGAAGGTTTTTACTTTGCGGAGGTCAGCGTTTACGACCTCGGCGACGGTTTGAGGGTCGGTGCCGCTGTAACGGCTGGCATAGTCGAGACAGTGGTGGCCTCTTGGCCCGTCGGCAAGGTCGGCGACGGTGTAGATTCGGTCGGCAAGGGCATCGGCCACGGTGCGTGCCGTCGACAGCGGATTGTATAGCGGTCCCAACGGGTTGTGGACACAGGCAAAGCCGTCGCGCTCCAGCCGTGAACCTATCTCATCGCTGAAACAAGAGCCCAACAGCAACCACCGGCTGGCGCGGCCTATCTCCGGTCGTTTTTCCGGCTCATATTCGGTGCGGAACCTCATAGTCGACATTGTGTCAGTACATCTGATAGTCGAGCGACAGCACCTGGAACTCTGTGCGGCGGTTTATCTGGTCGGCGGCATCGCGGTCGGCCTCGGGGAGGGTGAGGATGTACTCCTCTGTGAGTACGGTGCCCTCGGGGAACTGCGGATATTCGCGGGCGAGTTTGCGGGTGATGGTTTTTGGGCGCGACTCGCCGTAGCCCTGGCTCTGAAGGCGGTCGGCGGCGATGCCAACGGAGATAAGATAGTCCACCACAGCCTGGGCGCGGCGTGCCGACAGGGCTATGTTGTATGCATCGGAACCGTGGCGGTCGGTGTGCGATGCCATCTCGATGGTTACGTTGGGATTTTCGCGGAGCACGGTGGCCATCTCGTCGAGGGCGGCCTGCGATTCTGGCCGGAGGGTTGCCTTGTCGTAATCGTAGAATATATTGTCGATTACCTGAGGCTTGTTCACGGCGGCGAGTATGAAATCGACGTTGTACTCGGCATCTTCCTCAGCGGCGTCGGAAGTGAATTCCTGGCGTTGGTTGAGATAACCGCGTGCGCCGGCGAGCATGACATAGCTCACTCCGCGGTCCAGCGGGAAGGAGAAAGAGCCGTCGGGGCGTGCAAGCTGTTTCTGGTTCGAGCCGTCGTTGCCGACAATGCGTATCACGGCGTTTGGCACAGGGTCTTCGTCGCGGTCGAGCACCCAGCCGGTGATGAGTATCTTGAGGTCGGGAAGCTCGAAACTGTATATGTGGTCGTAACCACGGGCATCGCCGCGGTTAGTGCTGAAAAAGCCGCTCTCACCGTTGCCGAACGTTATGCCGAAGTCGTCGTTGGGCGAGTTCATCGGGGTGCCCATATTTGTCACGCTCCATCCGCCGCTGGGTGTGAGTTCGGCGCGGAAGAGGTCCAGTCCGCCGTAGCCGGGATGGCCGTTGGAGGCAAAATAGAGCACCGAGTCGGTGCGGACGTAAGGGAACATTTCGTCGCCGGGGGTATTGATCCACTCGCCGAGATTTTCCAGCGAGCCTCCGCGCTCCTGCAGGTTTATTCGCCATATGTCGCGGCCGCCGCTGCCTCCGGGCATGTCGGAACTGAAATAGAGCCATTGACCGTCGGGCGATACGGCAGGATGGGCGTAGCTCGACAGGGTGTCGGCCGTGATTTCAAATTTCACGGGAGCGCTCCATGTGGCGTCGCCGCGCTGGGAGGTGAATATTTCCACACCGGTGTTTGCCGCCGGCTCGCGGCGCGCACGACTGAGATACATGGTGCGGCCGTCGGGCGTGAAGGAGGGAGTACCCTCGTCGGCGTCGGTATTGAGTTCGCCGCCGGCGGGTTCGGGGCGTTTCCATCGTCCCTGTTCGTCGAGGGTGGCGAACCATATGTCGCCTTTCTTTATGCCGGTTATCTCGGAGCGGCGTTCGCCGGTGACTTTTTCGTTGGTGGTGGTGAAATAGAGGATGTTGCCGCCGTCGGCGAGCATGGGCGAATAGTCGGCGCGCCGTGAATTGAAAAGTTTGGCGGGACGGACCACGTAGCGGGTGGCGCCTTCGCGGGCTGCTGCCGTGCGTGCGCCGCTGAGGCCGTTGAGGGCGAGCTCGTCGCCGGGGCGCCATTCCAGATACTGGCCGAAACTCGTTATCGCGGCATTGGGGTTGCCGGATGCTGCCTGCATCTGTGCCAGCCGGAGGTAGACGGTGCTGTCTGCGTAGCCATAGCGCACGGCGTTCTGGTATGCGGCGGCCGCGCGCGCATATTGGTTGAGGCGCCTGTGGCATTCGGCCATTTTGAATGCCACTTCGCCGCGCAGGGGGCGCTCTTCGCGTTTTGTGAGCTTATTGTAGACTTTGCGGTAAGTCTTTGCGGCGTCGAAGTATTCGCCGCGTGCCATCTGCTCGTCGGCAACGGAGAGCTTGGCTCCGCGGCAGCCGCTGAGCATCAGCACAATAGTTGCAAAGAATATTATGATTTTGATGTTCTTCATCACGCGATATGTTTTATTGGGGAAGAGGCTCTTAGTATATATAACGCTGCAGACGTGCTGTTATTGTTAAAGGGGATTGTCAGCTTATCTTGCTCCAGTCGATGCCTTTCACAGCGAGGGAGCGCAGGGCGACGGCGAGGCGGCGGTTGGCGGTAGCCGTCAGTTCGGGGTCGGCGTCGAGGAGCGCCGCCGCGGCGGCTCGCGCACGCCCTATCATCACGCCGTCGAGTGCCAGATTGGCAATGTGCAGTTCGAAAGGCATGCCGCTCTGCGCTGTGCCTTCTATGTCGCCGGGGCCACGCATTTCCATATCGGCTTCGGCGATGCGGAAACCGTCGGTGGTCGCCGTCATGACTTCCAGACGCCGTCGGGTATCGGCGCTCAATTTCTGTTTGGCCACCAGGATGCAATAGCTGCGGTCGGCTCCGCGGCCCACGCGTCCGCGCAGTTGGTGGAGCTGCGACAGGCCGAAGCGCTCGGCGTTGCGGATTATCATCACTGTTGCTTCGGGAACATTCACACCGACTTCTATCACGGTGGTAGCCACGAGAATAGCCGCCTCACCCTCGGCAAAGCGCTTCATCTGCCAGTCTTTTTCGGCAGGTTTCATGCGGCCGTGCACAAATGCCACGCCGGCTTCGGGAAATGCGGCGACAATCTCTTTATATCCTTCTTCGAGGCTTGCAAGGTCCAGTTTTTCGTTCTCGTCGATCAGCGGGAACACTACATAAATCCGGCGGCCGGCGGCAATTTCGGCGTGGAGGGCACGGTAGATTGCCGGCAAGTCATTCTCGGAGCGGAGGGCTGTTGCTATGGGCTTACGTCCGGGGGGCAGTTCGTCGATAACCGAAACGTCGAGGTCGCCGTATACAGTCATTGCCAGAGTGCGCGGTATCGGCGTGGCGGTCATCACCAGCACGTGGGGCGGCACGTCGTTTTTCGTCCACAGGCGCGCGCGCTGCGCCACGCCGAAACGATGTTGTTCGTCGATGACGGCGAGGCCGAGGTTGCGGAAAGTGACGGTATCCTCAAGGAGAGCATGTGTGCCCACTATTATATGTATTGAGCCGTCGGTGAGTCCTTGGGCTATGCGGTGCCGCTCGCCTGCGGGTGTACTGCCGGTGAGCAGAGCGAGACCGAGGCCCATGGCGGAGGCCATGCCGCGCAGGGTAGCGGCGTGCTGGGCGGCAAGTATCTCGGTTGGTGCCATCAGGCATGCCTGGTAGCCGTTGTCGAGGGCGAGCAGCATGCACATGAACGCCACCAGTGTCTTGCCGCTGCCCACGTCGCCCTGCACCAGACGGTTCATCTGCCGGCCGCTCATCATGTCGGCGCGCACTTCCTTTATCACTCTTTTCTGTGCGCCGGTGAGCTCAAATGGCAGGAAATCGTGGTAAAATCCATTGAACCAGCGGCCTACCCGAGGCATCAGCAGGCCTTCCGACTGAGCTTTGCGGCGGCGCGAGCGCCGCAGCATATCTGTCTGGATGAGAAAGAGTTCCTCGAACTTAAGGCGGTCGCGTGCGGCGGCCAGGGTGTCGGTTCCGCCGGGCATGTGCACTTCGCGGATGGCGCTGTCGATGTCGGGCAGATTTTCGGCGGCGAGCACCTCCTTGGGTATGAAATCCTCGAGGTGCTTCCGGCTATCGAGAAGAGAGCGCACGGCGGCATGGAGAACACGTGAGTTCACGCCCCTTTGCCTGAGTTTTTCGGTAAGTGGGTAAACGCCGTGGGCCTGCATGTCGCCGGCTATGGCCTGCGGGCTGTCGACCTCGGGATGGCTCATCTGCAGGATGTGCGAAAAGAGCGACGGCTTACCGAACACCACATATTCCACACCCGTTTTCAGGCGCGAACGCATGGCGCGCACGCCGCGGAACCATACGCACTCCATTGTGGCGGTGCCGTCGGTAAACAAGCCCACAAGGCGCATTTTCGCGCCTTCGCCCTGCACCGTGAACGATATGAAATGACCTTTGAGCTGTATCGACGGCAGTTCGACACCCCGGCACAGACTGTCGAAGACCGCGCGGGCAGTGGCGAAGGTGCTGCGGTCAACATATCCCGTAGGATAGTGTCGCAGCAGGTCGTAGGCCGTGCGTAGTCCCAGCTCGGCGGCAAGCAGCGAGGCGCGTGCCGGTCCGATCCCTTTCACATACTGGATGTCGACGTTGCGCAGCGAGAGCATGGTCAGAGGTCCGGCCGGTCAAGGTAGAATTCCGCCAGGGCGAGGTCGCCGGGATTGGTAATCTTTATGTTGCGGCGTTTGCCGGGCACCAGAGTGGTGTGTATGTCCGGGGAGTAGCGCATCATTACCGAAAGGTCGTCCGTTACCGGAAGAGGTTTCGGATCGTTGTGGTAACGTTCGAAGGCCTCGAGCAGCGAGACGCCACGGAACACCTGGGGCGTCTGAACTGTGCGCACCATATTTCGGGGCATACTGGCAATACATTCGTCTCTGAGATACAGCACCGAGTCTGTGATTTCCAACGCAGGTACGGCGTTACTGCCGTCGGCGGCCGCGCCGGCGAGTTCCCGCAGGGTGTCGGCATCGATGAGCGGTCGGGCACCGTCGTGAATCATCACCGTGGAGCCTCCGAAGGCCGGCAGGGCAGAGGCATGGCGCAGGGCGCGCATCACGCTGTCGTGACGCGTGTCGCCGCCTTCGACAACCGCGTGCTCAGGCACTTCGGGGTGTGCGGCGCAGTACTTTTGCCAGCGTTCCCTGCCGTCGGCCGACAATACTATTATCAGCCGGCAGTCCGGAAATACTTCCCTGAAGATAAAAGCGCTTCGGGCCAATACGGGCTTACCCCTGAGTTCGAGAAACTGCTTGGGAACGTCGCCGCCGAAGCGGCTGCCGCTGCCGGCAGCCACCACGATGGCTATGATATTTGAGTCGGCGCCCTTTACCATGCGAAGATAGGCCGCTCGCTCATCATGGCGTTGACTTTTTCGCGCACGGCGACTATGGTTTTGCCGTTTTCGGGGTCGGAGAGCACGGTGTCGATCATCTCCACGATGTCGCCCATCATGTCGGGAGTGAGGCCGCGGGTAGTGATTGCCGGTGTTCCCAGACGTATGCCCGAGGTCTGGAACGGCGAGCGGCTGTCGAACGGCACCATGTTTTTGTTGGCTGTTATGTCGGCGTCGACAAGCACTTTCTCGGCCACTTTGCCGGTGAGGTCCGGGAACTTTGTGCGCAGGTCGACGAGTATGCAGTGGTTGTCGGTGCCTCCCGATACTATTTTATAGCCTTTGTCGGCAAGCGCGTCGGCCATGGCGGCGGCGTTGGCCTTCACCTGTTTCTGATAGTCGACGAAGGCGGGCTGCAGGGCCTCGTGGAAAGCCACGGCCTTGGCGGCGATGACGTGTTCGAGGGGACCGCCCTGCACACCGGGGAACACCGCCGAATCGAGGAGCGACGACATTTTGCGCACCGCACCTTTAGGCGTGGTCTTGCCCCATGGGTTGTCGAAGTCCTTGCCCATGAGGATAATACCTCCGCGGGGCCCGCGAAGGGTCTTGTGAGTTGTGGAGGTCACTATGTGGGCATACTTCACGGGATTGTCGAGCAGGCCGGCGGCGATAAGTCCTGCGGGGTGGGCCATGTCGACCATGAAAATGGCGCCTATGGCATCGGCAACAGCACGCATGCGCGCATAGTCCCATTCGCGTGAGTACGCACTGGCACCGCCGATAATGAGTCTGGGGCGCTCTTCAAGACATTTTTTCTCAAAGGCGTCGTAGTCTATGCGCCCCGTTTCGGCATCCACATTATAGTCGAGAGCATGGAATACCAGACCCGAGAAATTCACGGGGCTGCCGTGGCTCAGATGACCGCCGTGGCTCAGGTTGAGGCCGATGAACTTGTCGCCCGGCTTGAGGCAGGCCATGAATACGGCCATATTCGCCTGTGCTCCCGAATGAGGCTGCACGTTGGCATATTCGGCGCCGTAGATAGCCTTTATGCGCTCTATGGCGAGGTCCTCTATCTGGTCGACTACGCCGCAGCCACCGTAGTAGCGGTGTCCGGGGTACCCTTCGGCGTATTTGTTGGTGAGACACGAGCCCATGGCCCGCATAACTTCATCGCTCACGTAGTTTTCGGAGGCTATTAGCTCAATGCCGTCCTTCTGGCGGCGATGCTCGGCGTTGATAAGGTCGAAAATGGTGCTGTCCATAGCTTTATGTGATATTTTCGGGCGTCGGTCCATGACCGGGCGAACCCTGTTGTTATTTTTTCTTTTTTACGGAGAAGCCGAAAGAGCCCAGAGGGCGTCCCTGACAGAAGTACTGACCATGGCTATAGTTCATCAGCCCGGCCTTTTCGAGATGGAAACGTCCGGTAGAGGCATCCTTCAGGGAGGTGTCGACAATAACGTTCACCACTTCGGCCACGAACATATTGTGGGTGCCTAACGGAGTTTCCGAGCGCACCTTGCACTCAAGCGATACGGGCGACTCGGCGACGGCGGGGCACACCACGGCCACACCCGGCAGACGTGTGAGCCCAGCCTCCTTCCACTTGTCCATATCGGCGCCGGAGCGCACGCCGCAGAAGTCGGTTGCACGCGCCATGGCAGCGGTGGTGAGGTTTACGGTGAATTCGCCACTGTCCCGGATGAGGGAATATGAAAAGCGCTCGGGACGCACGGAAATGAAAAGCATGGGAGGGTCGGAGCATACGGTACCCGTCCACGCCACCGTCAGAAGGTTGTCGCGACCGCCATGGGCGCAGCTCACCAGCACGGCGGGCAGCGGGTAGAGCATGTTGCCGGGCTTCCAGTTCTCTTTCATATTATTTCGGCATCCTTACCGGCGACGGTACGCCGGCAGTAGTGGCAGCGCAGTGTCACCTCTGGGCTGTCGGAGGCCTCGAAGCGTGTGCGCATAGGTTCGTTATTGCTTATGCACTTGGGATTAGGGCACTTTACTATACCCTCGATGACGGCAGGCAGGGATACGCGGCGTTTTTCCACCACCTCGTAGTTGCGGATGGTGTTCACCACGGCAGTGGGCGCTATCACGGCGATGCGGTTGAAGACATCGTCGGTAAAGAAAGTGTCGGCGATCTTTATTATGCCTTTTGTGCCGAGGTGGCCGCTGGCAAGGTTGTTGCCGATTGTCAGGCTCTTGGAGGTGTTCTCCAGACCGAGAATGCGCACGGCTTTGAAGAGAGCGGCAGCTGGGATGTGGTCTATCACGGTGCCGTCGCGCAGGGCCGCCACGGCCAGATGTTTCTTGTCAGTGCTCATCGTGGGGTAGTTCAATGTTGAGTGCGGACGTGATAATGGCCTGACGGGCATACACGCCGTTGCGTGCCTGCTCGAAGTAATAAGCCTTGGGATTGTCGTCGACGTCGAGGGCTATCTCATTGATTCGCGGCAGCGGGTGAAGCACCCGCAGTGTAGGTTTCGACTCGGCGAGCATGTCGTTGCGCAGGGTGTATAGGTTCTTCACGCGCTCGTACTCCATGGCATCGGTAAAACGCTCGCGCTGAACGCGCGTCATGTACAGGATGTCCGAGGCATTGATTGCGTCGGCGCCGAAGTCGCTGCGTTCCTCATACTCGATACCGTTGTCGCGGCATAGTTGCAGATATTGTTCGGGCATGCGCAGTTCCGGCGACGAGATGAAGATGAACCGGGGATTGTAGAACCTCAGCGCCTGGACAAGGCTGTGGACGGTGCGTCCGTATTTGAGGTCGCCCACCATCGCCACTGTCAGATTGTCGAGGCGTCCCTGCGTCTTGCGGATGGAATAGAGGTCGAGGAGTGTCTGCGACGGATGCTGGTTGGCGCCGTCGCCGGCGTTGACAACAGGGATGTCGGTCACTTCGGTGGCATAGCGGGCGGCACCCTCCAGATGGTGGCGCATGACTATGAGGTCGGCATAGTTGGCCACCATCTTGATGGTGTCCTTGAGGGTTTCGCCCTTGGATGTGCTGCTGGTGGCGGCGTCGCTGAAGCCTATGATGCGGCCGCCCAGCCGGTTTACGGCGGTTTCGAAACTCAGGCGCGTGCGTGTGGAGGGCTCGAAGAAGAGCGTTGCCACAAGTTTACCCTCGAGCAGCCGGCTGTCCGGATGAGCCTCGAAGAAAGCGGCGCGATCAAGGAGCGCCTCGATCTGCGGGCGCCCTATATCCTCGATGGATACAAAACTGCGACTGTTCATTTGTCGCCGCACACTTTCACCAGGGTTACGAACGAAGCGGGGTCGGCGGCTGTAAGGGTGAGGGTAGTGTCGGTGGCGGTGAAATTGGTGAGCAGGGGCAGGGCAGCGATGATGGCCTCTTCGGCGCTCATGTCGTCGCACGCCATTTCAGTGCGGAGCAAGGGGTTGACGGTTATGCTGTCGGGACATGAGGCAACCCAGTTGCCCTCTATGCTGTTGCAGTTCGTCGATACGTGGAATGTGCTGTCGGTGCCGAATACAATGCGGGTGGTAGCGGGATCGGTGTTGACGGTGTCAGTACCGGCGATGGCAACGGCGGTAACAGCCCATTCGCCGGCGAAGGGGCAGCAGGCTTGGGTGCAGGGCGTTTCGGCCTCGGCGGGGACTGTGGTCTCTGTGGTGTTGCTCTTGGAGCAGGCGCTCATGGCAAGGAGTGCCACGGCGGCGATAGCAAGTTTTTTCATCGTTCGGGGTATGCTAAAGAAATTAGATAGGGACGAAGATCGGCCCAACGGTAATATTTTTCGTGAGAAGGAACGGGGAGCGCCACGTCGCGCTCGTTGAGGTAGACGCGGACGAGGACATCGCCGGCGTCGGGCAACGCCGGATTGCGGAAAAACACCATCTGCAGGTTCGAGGCCATGGGCGATACCGAATAGTCGGCATAGTCGTCGGCAAGGCGCTCGGGACGTTCGGTATCGCTGTAGCAGCCTTCGAGGCGAAGGAGTGCCGTCAGTGGTATGATGTTTCCGTCGTGGCCGAAGCGCAGGGTGGCGCCGTGGCCGCCCGTGGCTATGGTGGCGTCGGCATTGTCGATGATGTGGCGTACAAGGTTGCGGGCATTTGCGGTGTGCAGGCCGTGTGCCGGCGCATACGACGAGTTGCGGGCAAAGAATTTGAAATTGTATACCTGCCAGATATCGTATAGCTCATCGTTGGTGAAGAGGCCGAGCAGGTTGATGTCGGTTTCCATGTTCTGGAGGTCGACGGCGAGCCAGTAGAGGTCGGTGTAAAAGCCCTCGCGGTCTACCCAGCGGTCAACGTAGTTGTTGTCGGCGAAAATTGTGCCTATCAGCCGGTCAGGGTTTATGTTGCGGGCCTTGAAGCGGCGATAGTCCTGATACCACGGGCCGCGTTCGCTGGCGTAAGGTCCGCTTTCGGGACTGTGATAGTTGAGATACACCATGTTGCGCTCCGAACTCTCGCGCGGTATGTCGAGGCCCGGATAAAGTTCCTTAATACCTTCGAGGAACGCGAACATGGAGTGGGCGCACCGCATCACCGGTGTGGACGCCGCCGTGACGGCGGCGTCGCCGGCAAAAATCTGCGGATAGGCCATGCCCAGGCGGCGCGCTATGCCGCGTTGCTGACGGCGTCCGAGCGGCGTAAGCTCGCCGCCGCGGCCTCGGGCCTCCTGCCATATGGTGTCGAGCTGCAGGCGCAGCTGCTCACCGCGGGCCGTGAGGGCGCCGGCTTCGGCGGCATCGGCAAGGCGTTCCATCAGCCGGGTATAGTCGCCGTCGCTGATGAGATAACGTGAGCCGTGGCGGCCGTAGTGCGATACATAGAAGGGCTCGTAGCCCTCCGGTATGTTTTTGCCATAGTCCGGCGATATTTCATCGGTAGGGTATGCATAGTACACGCCACCGGCACGCTCTGCGCGCTCGCGTATGTCGGAGCGGGCATCACGTCCGTAAGCGGTGAGACCTACGCACAGCAACAGCACTGCCACCGGCAGCGCTGCTATATGAGTTCTTATTGATTTGAAATGCATTTATGCGATGATTGATTGGTAAACCTATGGATACTGGCACTATTTCTTTCGTTTGAACAGCGGGGCGGCCAGCCGGAAGAGCCTGATGGCCATGAATGCATACTCCGCGAACGAAAAAGCGCCGGCGAGGCGGGAAAGCACTCCCGAACCTCCGAAAAACGGCAACTTCTGGCGAGCGCCCTCGATGGCGATATTCATTTTGTACTTCTGTATTTCCATCCGGGCCTGGACCAGAGTGCGCCGCATCTGGATCTCGCGCAGCGTCATGCCCTGCCAGTTGCTGGGCGGCAATTCAGGATATGGGGGCAGGTTTATCATTGTTTTTATCGCTTTCCGGAGGTGTTACAATAAGACGGCTGATAAAGCGTGCTATGGGGTCGACGAACAGTACTCTCTTTGCCGCTAATATGATGATGAGCACAAGGGCATAGAAGCCGGCGACGATGAGAAACGCCCACCGCGGACCTATGACCTGGGAGAGGAACATGCTTGCGCTCAGTGAAATGAACACCATCGCCACAGTGCTGACAATCACTACGGCGGCAACAAAGGCAATGGAGGCCACCAGGCGCGTGACCTTTTCGGCAACGCTCAGGCGGGTGTCCTCGATAAGAAGGCTCACATAGCGGCTTATTATCGCCGGCAGCGAGCGGCCCTGGTCGGGTGCGGGGTCAGTCATGTGCAGTAGGTGATGAATATCTGTCAGGCCGGAAGCTGATGTGGCGCTTCCGGCCTGAGGACGAGTTATGTTATTTCAGTTTTTTGTTCTGCTCCACTTCGGTAGCAATCATCTCCACGAGGTCATCCATATCGTCGGCGGCGATAAGGCCCTTGCGCTGGAGGATGACTTTGATGCGGGCGCGCAGATCCTCGCCCGTGGTGGGGGTGAGCAGGGCTGTGGCTACGGCTCCTACGGCGGCGCCGGCCAGGAATGTGAGTAATCCTTTCATAACGGTAGTGATGAGGAGGTTAGTTATTTCACTTCTTTGATCTCTTCGGCAATCTGGTCGGCAAGCGATTCCAGCTCCTGGCCTTTGATGCCCGGAACATGGGCCTTGATGAAATCCTTGATGGTTTCGCGGGTTTCGCTGCCTTTGGCGGGCGCGAACAGAAGAGCGGCGGCTGCGCCTACGAGAGCGCCGCCAAGAGCGGCTACAACAATGGGAAGTGCTTTCATTGCAATCTGTCGGGTTTAATATGTTAAATATTTATCTTTTATCAAACTTAACGTCGCAGCCGGCGCTTTTGTTCTCAAACTTATGCGCAAATCTACAAATTATTTCCCATACGGGCAAATAATTTTTGCGAAGTTCACGCAGGTGCCGGCTGCCTGTTATTTCAGTCTACATCTATATAATTGCCGTCGCGGTCAAAGCGCAGATCGGCCGAGCGGTTCAATCCAACCTCGTAGCCGTAGACTTCGCGGCTGGCGTCGGTGATATATTCGGTGGGATAGTAGGTAAGCACGTAGTCGTATGTGCGCGCAGGCAGTATATCGGCTGGGATTGCCTTGCCGGGAGCGCCGTCGACCTCCGTCCATAACCCTGATGTATCGAATTCGGCCTTTGCCCCGGAGGCGAAGTAAACCTCGTAGGCATCGTTATGGTCACTCGGATTGTGCTCCACCCGTATTATGGTCTCGCCGGGATAGTAGGTATTGACGAAATTACGGGCCTCCTGTGGAAGACTGTTGAATTCGATATCTTTAGACTTGTCGTCGTCGTTGGAGCAGGCGCCGAAGCCTATCATGGCGGCCGACAGCACCAACGCGGGTAAGATCTTTTTGATTGACATCTGTGTGAGTTGAATTTCAGTTATTTATGGTTGTGATGCTATTATGTTGCAGTGCTTTCAGCGGTCGTAGCGAATGAACTGGCCTTCGCGGTTGAATTTTATTTCCACGCCGTTGCTCAGTGTCACCTCGTAACCCTTGCGCGATTTTTCAATGCCCACGATGCGGGTGCCGTGCTGGTTATCGGAAACGTAGTTGCGGATGCCTGCGGGAACGAGCGCCTCGGGCACGCGCTTGTTGGCGGCGACTTCCACTTCCTCCCAGTTCCCATTGCGGTCGAACTTGACCTCGGTGCCATCTGTGAGGACGACCTCGTAATCATCGACACGACCCATGGTCTTGTCGATTTTAACTATGCTGATACCGGCACTGAAATCGTTGGCTATGAGAGTGCGGGCGGCTGCCGGGAGCGCCGAAGCATCGCGAGTATATGTATCGGACGCGTTCGCCATCGTGAAACCGGCTATGAAGATTGCCAGTAACGTAAGGATCTTTTTCATGTCTGTTTGAGTTTTATCAGGGACGTATAGTGCCCCACGTGTTTACTATATAACCGCTGTGCATATGGCAAAGTTCACCGATATTTTGTAACTTTGCAGCCCGACGATGACAAAATTCCGATTTCGACATTTCGACCTCGACGACGGCGGCTGCGGCCTCCGCACCGGCAGCGACAGCGTGCTTCTGGGCGCCCGTTTCTGCCGGCGTCATGGCAGTGCCCGCAGCATTGCCGACATAGGCAGCGGCTCGGGCGTGCTCGCTCTGCTGTGTGCCGACGGGTGCCCGGCGGCGCGCATCGATGCCGTGGAGATTGAACCTACCGCCGCCGCTGCGGCGCGTGCCAACTGCGCGGCGTCGCCCTGGGCCGACCGCCTTAACGTGCTGTGCGCCGACTTCACTTCGCTGACGCCCGACAGCCCCTACGACGCCATCATCAGCAATCCGCCTTATTTCTCCGGGGGCCTCACAGCGCCCGACCCCCTGCGCGCCGCCGCACGCCATCAGAATACGCTCACATACGGAGCGCTCATAGACTATGCACGGCGATACCTCGCGCCGGACGGTGTGCTCGCCTTCATCTCGCCCTCCGAGGCCGAAGCAGCCATAGTTTGGGAAGGCGTCCGCGCCGGAATGTTCCTGCGCGACCTCTGCCGCGTGCGCACATCGGCGCGACGCACACCATCGCGGCTGCTCTGGGAATTATCGCCCACCGACGGACCCTTCACCGAAAGCACCATCGAGATGCGCGGCGCCGACGGCGAATACACTCCCGGATATCTCGACATTGTCAAACCTTTTTATCACCATATATAGAGACAGCATATGAAAACTCCCGATACAGCCGGCTGCCAATCCGGCGCCGATCTCCGACCTCTGGTGCGCTCCGATTTCAATATCAGCCCCGGTGCAGCCCTCGTCCTGCTTGTCCTGCTCCTGATAATATGCTTTATCGGCACCGCCGGCGCAAGCTATATCGTAGGGCGCGTGCTTGAAGGCAAGCAGGTTGCAGCACTGCGCATAAGCGCCATGATTCAGGATATTGTCCTGTTCATATTGCCAGCCCTCGCCACCGCCGTGATAGCCACGCGGCGCTCCGCGGCCCTGCTGTGCGTGCGCCGTCTGCCGTCGATGAAACTGCTCCTCCTCGCCACCGCCGTGATGGTCGCAGCCATACCGGCCCTCGAAGCCGTGATATATTGGAACGATAATATCGACTTCAGCTTCTTAGGCGCCGGCGTCGAAGCTCTGCTCCGGTCCGTGGAAAACACCTCCGCACAGACGCTTGCGCAACTTATGGGCGACGGCAACATCGGCTCGCTCATCATGAACCTCCTGATTGTAGGCATAGCTGCCGGATTTTCCGAGGAACTCCTGTTCCGGGGCACCATCCAGCGGCTATTTCAGTGCACCGGAATGGGACCACATATCGCAATATGGGTCACCGCCATAATATTCAGCGCCGTGCACATGCAGTTCTATGGTTTTGTGCCGCGCATGCTCCTCGGCGCCTTCTTCGGCTACCTTCTCTACTGGAGCCGCAGCCTGTGGCTGCCCGTCTTCGCCCACGCTCTCAACAACAGCATATATGTCGTCACGGCGTGGCTGCATGTCCGTGCCGGCGAAAGCGTGCTCGACAGCGAACCCGCCCTGTGGTCGCCCGCGGCAACAATAGTCAGCGCCCTTGCCGCCATCGTCCTCCTCTGGGCCATGGCGCGACGCCGCAGCCGCGACAGCGCTCCGGACAGCCGACAGAAAGCCTCATAGCCCGTTTTTTAATCGTTTTTCGAAAAAATACTCTACAAAATCACAAAAAAATTTGGTCAAACCAAAAAATAGCACTAACTTTGCATCGCTTTTCGGGAGAGACATTCTCCGAGAGTGGTAAAGATTCGCTAGCTCAGCTGGTAGAGCACAACACTTTTAATGTTGGGGTCCTGGGTTCGAGCCCCAGGCGGATCACCAAGCTATTCGGCAGAATACTGCAAAACACTGCAACTAGTTCAGTAGCAGTGTTTTTTCTTTATGTCCAAACGGCATCTGAGTGCGCCCTGTGCGATACACGCGTGGGCAAATCGTGGGCAAACATTCCGTGGGCATTTTAGAAATCATATTTGGTACATTATTACGGAGTAATCCGCATTCATTATAGCTCCATTGGAGTAGATAACGCCATTTTGCTCCATAATTCCGCGTTGAGCATGGATATGACCGAATAGATGAGCTTTAAGATGGAGGTCGGATAGTTTCATAAGGATTTCTTCCGACCCATAGTTAATGTTATCATCGAAATCGAGGATTCCATAGGCTGGAGAGTGTGTTATCAAAACATCCGTGTCGTCGGGAATATTGGCAAAATTGCGGCTCTGACGGTCGGTTATGCAATCTTCACGAAACTTCGGCACGCCATATAATTTCACTCCGTCTATCTCGATGCTGGAGTTGCATAGATAATGCACATTGACGTCAAGTCCGTCGATATTGGCTCCATAGAGGCAATCATCATGATTGCCGCAGATGAAAATTTTGTGTTTGTATGGCAAGTCGCAGAACCAGTTGAGAAAATCAATGGCTTCCTGCTCGGTCCCGACCATACAGAAGTCGCCGGAATGTACCACCACATCGGCCTCGGGCAAATCTCGTAGCCGATGGTGGCAATTGTGCGTATCAGAGAGATGGAGTATTTTCATGTTCTTAAAGTTTCAGTTCACGATATGGGAAGACGTAAATCCTCTGAGCGGTGGCCTCGGAAGATGTGTCTATAAACCCTGACTTTACTTTAACAAGAGGTCTGACGATAACAGAATCCCAGTCCCAATCCCATAGTTCAGAAACGAATTTATTAATCTTTTCCTCATCTTCCACTCCGTTTTTCCTATGAGATTCTTTGAAGAACTCCTCTGATACCGGACCGACAAATGTGCATGGCATAAGAAGCTCATTTTCAATAATGACAAGGACTTTATCTCCCGGAGAAAAGGCACATTTTTCTTGATAATTGTTACCACCCGGTTCATGCTCTCCCTCTGAATAGTCGGAGTATTCAGTGAAGTCAGGGGTGTAAACCACATATAGGGATGGAGCCATATCATCTTCTGTCTCTATAGAGTATGCAAGCAGTCGATTGGGTGCATACACTACATGATGGAGTGCAAACTCTGCCTCCTTCCAGCATTGAAACTCTCCAAGACTGCGCTCATCAAGAGCCCAATATTGCAAACCTTCAGGATTATCAATAACCTTGTCTGACACCTTCGGTGTTTTATACGCATAAATTACAGCCTCCGTAATGTCGACCCAAGGGTCCCTTATTGCAGAGAAAGATTCTCCGTCATCGAGCAGAATAATGGGCCATTTGTCGCAGAATAAATCGGCAAAGGCTCCTGGATTGTCAGTGTGAATAGGGATAATGGCTTTAGGATCAAGTTCCGAAATTAACTCGTCGAGACTCTTTATATCGCAATGTCCGCTCGTGTGCAAATACCGATATTCATTGCCAACAGATTTTGCAAGAGCCGGATTATATGCAGCCTTCGACTTATCGAGGTAGCCATCCCACATGGAAAGGGATTTAACTCTACCCTCATCTGGAAGTTGATTCAGTAGATTGTCAAAACGCTCTCCCTGACGTGCAGCAAGGACATATCCGTGATCGGTCACAAAATCTATAAATTTATCATTTGCAATGAATTCGGTACCGCGTTGTATAAGCTTTTGAGGCTTATGTCCTTCTATGTAATTATAGAGAGATGATTTTCCCCAGATTTTATCTCGTCCGGATACTAAATCCATTATATGCTTCTGATAATTATCTACATAAAATGGGCGATTCGCTCTTATGGCTGCATGATATAGACCGAACAAGCGGTCTATGTTTGTTGACGAGACATATACAACATTGTATTTATTCTCCGCGAAGGCCATTTCAAACTCCTTTTGAAGTTCATGCTCAGGCATAAGATTGACTTCAGGTCTATTGACATTTGTGGCTTCACATACAACGTAATCAGCCCTCTCTACATATCTTTCAATAACCGTTGTTAATTTTCCGCTACGGAAACCGTGCTTACGAAAATCTCCCGTATGAAAAACCTTCAGTTCCTTAGCTTCAATGCAGAACGCATACGCATCAAATGCCGAGTGGTCAACAACTATTGGGGTAATTTCAAATTCTCCGAAATTGAATCGTTTTCTGGGAGTAAATGAATTGACATGGTTAAGACGCTCAGCCATCTTGCGATGCTCTTCACTGACTCCGCTTAAATGATTTGCAAGTTCTGACGCTATTTCCTTTGCCATCTTTCCCATATATATGGGAAGTGCCGGTGACAATTCGGTAATTCTACCTATGTGATCGCCATGATAGTGTGTGATCAGAAGAGCGCTTTTTCGTAGGTCTCCACAGGTCAGTCCATCTATCTCCAACTTTTTGTCAGACATAGGAGCGCCCGGCAACTGTTCGCCGTAATCGACAAACAGTTTCCACCCGTTTGATTCATACTCAGTGACGCACCCGCCAATCTGGTCAGTGCCGCGATGAACTGTGATTTTCATTCTGCTATATCGGAAATGGGTTTTATATTCAAACTCAATACCAAAATTGTTCGCAGGGAGAATCCTAGATATCTGGTTACCCCGCTATTTCTTTTCTGTTTTGTTCTTCCATAATCACAATGCAAAGTTAACAACGCAGTGTCTCATTTTTCGATACACGATAGAAATTGAATGATATTTTTACGCTGTCCCACAAAATGCGCCACCCTTGGTGTAATTTTGCGTTCATAAAGTTATGAGATAATTTGTAGTGCGCAGAATGGTTGCGCAATATCAATCTATCTTTGCACCGAAATAATAAAGGCATCAGAATATGAAGAAAATAGAAGGATATGACGTGAAGATATTCACGGACAACATAGAAGAAAATGCGTTGGAGCAAATCAAGGAACTGCTTTCGATTGACGTGTTTTCCGACAAGAAGATACGTATCATGCCCGACGTTCACGCCGGAGCAGGATGCGTCATAGGGTTTACAGGCGACCTCGGCGACAAGGTCATACCCAATATTGTAGGCGTTGACATAGGCTGTGGTATGAGCATACTCAATCTCGGCAAACTACCCGAATTTGACTTTCATGCATTTCATGAACATATCCGTGGAAACGTTCCATCTGGTATGACAGTCCGTGAAGACCGCTTCGGGTTCAAGCCCCTTGTCGGTGAGGAGATGGAAATCTATCGTGAGGCAAAGCAACTTGTGACGGAGCTCTACTGCTACCGCGAGATTAAGGACTCCGGACGTATAAATAAAGCTATTGGCTCGCTTGGCGGAGGCAACCATTTCATCGAACTCGACAAGGACGATGATGGAAATGTGTATCTCGTAATCCATACCGGGTCGCGCAACCTCGGCAAACAAGTGGCTGACATCTATCAGGCAAAAGCTGTGAAACATCTCACTGATGGTGCTGACGAGTTTGAGGAGACAATCAAACGCACCATAGAAGAATATAAAATTGCAGGTCGTCGTTCAGAGTTGCAGAGCGTCATCAAGAAAATGCGCAAGGAGCATCTGGACAAGGAGCCAAGGCTCCCTGCTGCTCTCTGCTATGTAGAAGGCGAGGCACGTGAGCATTATCTCCATGATATGCGCATCTGTCAGCGATGGGCCGTGCTCAATAGAAAGCTCATCTCGCTATTGCTTATGCGGTTCTTCCCAGGGGTGGAGGTGATGGAGGAGTTTGAATCCGTACACAACTATATCAGCGATGAGAACATCATTCGCAAAGGTTCCATCTCTGCTACCGAAGGAGAACGCTGCATCATTCCGTTGAATATGCGCGACGGTTCGTTGCTTTGCACCGGCAAGGGTAATCCCGACTGGAACTGCTCCGCTCCTCAC
>JAGATX010000032.1 GCA_017621055.1 Muribaculaceae bacterium
GAGATACTTCTATGGCGAAAGCGCCAATGCCATCAAAATCCAGATATGGGTCACGCTCATCGCTAATCTGTTGCTCTCTGTCTTGCAAAGCACACTGAAAAGGCGATGGAGCTTCTCCGGACTTGCCACAATAGTGCGAATTGTACTGATGTATTACCTGAATCTCGAAAAGTTCCTCAATCGACCCGATGCCGATCTGAATATCATGCTTGCCGAGGCTTCTGAATCACCTCCTCTATAGCCTAAATTTGACCAAAGGGGGGCTTGGTCGAAACAAAAAGTAAGCCCAACTTCTACTTATCAGAAAGTTGGACTCACTGCTTTATGGTTTAGCGGACAGTAATAATTATCTTTAGGATACATGTATGTGTTTTCTGTTACAGTTCTCCACAATTTTTGAAATGATGGGATTTAAAAACAGAAACAAGCAGGATGTACAAATTCTTTACATATCAGGGGCCGAGGGAGCGTTCTCATTGAGCAATCCGTTGGCTATTGACATCGTCACAATCCCTGTGTATTCTAAAAAGGATGGTTTCACTGGAATTAATCTGAATGTAGGGATATTGTGCCTGGACGAAACGGGGGCCGCCAATCTCCGAGGATATACTGTATGGGAAAAATCAATCAGCTTGAAACGGTTTTTTCCGAATCGCGGAGGTGATTTTACACCTAAATTACACCCGTAATCGCTTGCAAGAAGGCTTAAGCGGATATCGAGAAGAGCACGGGAATACACTTCAGCAAAAGGTATAATGGAGTCTTGCAGCGTCGCGTTATAACCGGAAACCACTGCAATTCCATCTCTGTTGTACACGGGATCGGCAATGCGTCTGTCTATTGATTGTGCAGTGCATATCAATCCACAGATTGTGAATGTTATAGAGAGGAGTATTTTTTGCATGGTCCTTCTGAGTTTTAGCGCAAAGTTATGCATTTTTTACGACATAATTCTCAACCTATGCTGAATGCATGCAAATATTTGCGAGTGGGTTCTATGAGATCATTGCGAGGAATTCGTTCTCATCGATGATGGGTATATCCAGGGACCGCGCCTTTTCGAGTTTTGCCGGACCCATGTTTTCGCCGGCAAGAATAAAGTCGGTTTTCCTGGATACGGAACCTACGCATTTGCCGCCGGCGCTCTCTATCATGGCCTTATAGTCATCGCGGCTGTGAAGAGCGAATACACCGCTGATAACAAAGGTCTTGCCTGCAAGAGCCGTGCCATCGGACACAGCAGCCGGCATCTCGGCCTCCATAGTCAGCCCGGCGGCGGCAAGCGTATCGACTATCCTGTTGTTGTCGGGCTTGGCGAAGTAGTCCTTCACGGCGCGGGCTATGCGGGGCCCGACATCCTCTACAGCCTCCAGCTCTTCGGCGCTCATGGTGCGCAGACGCTCCATACTGCCGGCGGCGCGTGCCAGCCGCCGCGCCGTCGTTTCGCCGACGTAGGGTATCGACAGACCGTACACCACCCGCTCGAAAGGCCTTGATTTGCTGGCATCGAGGCCGTCGAGCACACGTTGTGCCGAACGGTCGCCCCAGCCGGGCAACGTTGCCAGTTCATCCTCCTTCAGACTGTACAGGTCGGCGATATCGCGGACCAGACCTTCGCGCACGAGCAGCGCAACGCTTTCCTCGCCAAGGCCGTCGACATCCATCATCCTGCGGCCGCAGAAATGCTCTATTCTGCCGGCTATCTGAGGGAAACAGCCATCGGAATTGGGGCACACCCATGCGGCCTCGCCCTCAACGCGCACCAGCGGCGTGCCGCATGCCGGACAATGACTCACAAACGCCACGGGCTGCGAGCCGGCAGGGCGTTGCTCCAGTTCCACGCCCGTGATTTTAGGTATTATCTCACCGCCTTTCTCCACATATAGCATATCGTCGGTATGTATGTCGAGAGCATGCATTATGTCGGCGTTGTGAAGCGACGCGCGTTTCACTATCGTGCCTGACAGGAGCACCGGCTCGAGATTTGCCACAGGAGTGACCACTCCGGTGCGCCCGACGTCGAACGACACGAACCGCAACCGAGTAAGGGCACGCTCGGCCGCAAACTTATAGGCCACAGCCCAGCGCGGCGACTTGGAAGTGGTGCCCAGGTTCAGTTGCTGGCGCAGATTGTTCACCTTGAATACCAGACCGTCGGTGGCCACCGGCAGATCCTTTCGTTCGCTGTCCCACCGTGCGATGAACTCGTCGACCTCGGAGAGAGAATGGAGCAGGGTCATGGCGTCCGAAACTTTAAAGCCCCAACGGCGCGCCGCCATCATATTGTCGAAATGGTTGTCGCACGGCAGATTGTCGCCCAACAGATAATAGAGGTAGGCGTCGAGTCCGCGGCGCGACACCTCGGCGGCACTGCGCAGCTTAAGTGTTCCGGCAGCGGCATTGCGCGGATTTGCAAAAGGAGGCTCGCCGGCGGCGGCGCGTTCGGCATTAAGACGCTCGAAAGCCGACCATGGCATCACTATCTCGCCACGCATCTCGAAGAAATCGGGATAATCGTCGCCGTTGAGCACCGTAGGTATCGAGCGGATTGTGCGGACATTGGCCGTCACGTCATCGCCGACACCGCCGTCGCCCCTGGTCACGGCGCGGACAAGGCGGCCGCGCTCGTAGATGAGCGATATGCCAGACCCGTCGAACTTCAGTTCGCCGACGATATCGAATTTCTGGCCGTACAGACCCTCGCTGACCCGCCCGAACCACGAATCCACCTCATCTATGGAGTATGTGTTTGCCAGCGACAGCATGGGGAAGATGTGGCGCACCTGCTCGAAACCCTCCGTAAGGTCGCTGCCCACGCGGTGCGTGGGAGAATCGGGGTCGTCGTATTCGGGGTGTTCTGTCTCGAGGGTCGCCAGCTCGGCCATGAGCCGGTCAAACTCGCGGTCGCTCACCGTCGGCGCATTCAGTACATAGTAATTATGATTGTGCTGCCTGAGCAACCTCCGCAGTTCTTCTATTCGTTCCTTGATCATCAGGCTTACTGTTCTTTGCGTTCGAACCGCACGTAGCTTTGCTGCGCCGGGGTGTATTCGGGGTCTGTCCATAGCGTGGACGATATCATCAGGTCGGCGCTCGCACGGTTGCAGGCAATGGGTATGTTGTGCAGACGGCATTGCCGCAGAAGCATCTGGATGTCGGCCTCGTGGGGCTGCGCGTTGAGGTCGTCGATGAGGAAAACGGCCAGGTCCACCTCATGACGCACCACCATGGCGGCAATCTCGGCGTCGCCGCCCATCGGACCGGAGTTCATGCACCGGATATCGGCCTCGATACCCATTTCATCGAAGGCTTTCTTTATCAGCGAGCCGGTTGTGCCGGTACACACAATGTGGTGCCGCGACAGATACTCGGCATTATAACGTGCCCAGTCCACCATATCGGCTTTGCGGTTGTCATGGGCGACAAGGGCTATTGTCAGTTTTTCTTTCATATGCGTTGATGTTGTTATGCAATATTAAAAAGCGGGGAAGCCGGCGATTTGTTCGTCATAGACCGCTAACTTTTCCGGGGTTGCGGGCTATATATTCCTTCCATGATGAGGGGCCTTTGGTCACTGCGGGCCGCGATGACTCATAGAAATGGCACAGAGCGGCGCCGAGAGCGTCCGTGGCATCGAGCTTTGGCGGCATCTGCTCGGCCTTGAGATTGAGTATGCGCCGCAACATCTCGCTCACCTGCTCCTTTGCGGCGGCGCCGTTGCCGGTTATGGCCTGTTTTATCTTTCGAGGCTCATATTCCGTCACGGCAATGCCTCGCGCCATGGCGGCCGCTATGGCAACGCCCTGCGCACGTCCCAGTTTGAGCATGCTCTGCACGTTTTTGCCGAAAAACGGCGCCTCGATGGCCATTTCGTCGGGACAGAACTGCTCTATCAACGACGTTGTGCGCTCATAGATGCGACCCAGACGTATGTAGGGATCGCCGAGTTTGTGAAGTTCGACGGCTCCCATGGCTATCATGGCCGGTTTGCCGGCATATACTCCCAAAATGGCATACCCCATGACATTAGTGCCCGGATCGATGCCTATTATCACCCTTTCGGCGAGTTTAACGGCCTTGTCCATTGTCGGTTTCGAGCAAAACATCAAGGCAGGTGTCGAACCATACGACCCCGTCGGCCCAACGCGACGTCATCTGCGCCTTAAGTCCGGCCTCTACCATCGCCAGGGCCTCGGCGACGTGCGCCGCCTGTCGGTGCTGCACGGCAAAACATGGCGGCACGCCCTCGGCCGACGGCATACGCGACAGTATGCAGCGTTCGGCGCCGGCATTTGTCATTGCCGGGAGATAATCCCGACGCATGAACTCCAGAAAACTATCGACGAGCGGCTCATCGACAGCGAAAGTGGTATTATGAAGCTTGTTATTCATTATTTCGTGAATTTACGGCGCAATGCCCTGGCAACGAAGCCAAAATGTCGGGCAATAGTGCCCATCGTGCCGTAATAATAGCACATTATGGTAAAACGTTCGCGCAGCGATGCCACACGGTTCTTTGTCGTTGCGCCGCCGTCGAGATAGTCTATTGCCACCATGCCGGTGAGACCCACATTGCGGCGCGAATGCTGAAGACACTGTATGCACCAGTCGTAATCGGCGGAAAAACGATAACGCAGATTGTACTGCGGGGCTATGCGGCGCAGTGCTGCGAAAGCCTGATGACACACCACCATGCCTGCTGCGAACGATTTGAGCGTGAGATTGTCGGGAGCCGTAAGATGGCGTGACCCTATTCTGCGGCCGTCGTTGTCCACAATATCCGTCTGCGCATACACTATTCCGGGATTATTCGCCGATTTTATGGCGCGGGCATAGCGTTCCAGCACGTCGGCGTTATGGAATGCGTCGCCTGCATTGAGGAAAATAAGATATTTCCCGCGTGTCATGGCCATGCCTTTGTTCATGGCATCGTATATGCCGCGGTCCGGCTCGCTGACAATGCGGCGCCGCGGCGACGCCGGTGCCGATGCCATGTCGCAGGTGGCGTCGGTTGAAGCGCCGTCGACGATAAGGTGCTCGTAGTCGGTGAATGTCTGCGCGTCGACCGATGCTATGGTGCGCCCTATCGTGCCGGCCGCGTTGCGGCAGACGGTTATTATAGCGAAAAGCGGTGCTTTTTTCATATCTGATGAGGATTACACATCGAAACCATGTTTTCCAGCCTCGTCTGCCATACATCATCGCCGAGACGCGCGCGCAGCGCCACGCCTGTTTTGCGTGCCGACAACCTGTCGACCATGCTGTCGGCGAAAGCCTCCACTTTCGAGGCGTCGACAATCTCCCACGCCACTGAGCGCGATACTCCGCTGTCGTGGAATTTGCGTGGCGCAGAACCTATATGTCCGTTGTCGATGTCTGCAAGGCGTACAGACCGCCGCCAAAGAGCGTCGCTGTTGTCGGCCACGACACACACCACGGCATCCTCCTGCCGCGCTACGGCCACGAACTGGAGCTCGGCGTCGGCGTTGTGAGCCAGAGGCACATTCTCGCCTTTTTCGTAGATCTCGGCGAGCGGCACCTTTACTACCCTGCCCTCGTCGAAGCACATAAGCAGATAGCTGTCGGCATATTCATGCGATATTGCCAGTGCGGCCCGGCAATCGTCCGAATAATCGATATGCAGATCCGAACGCGAATATTCCAAGGTATTTTCGCCCGTAAAGTAAAGGTATCCGTCGGGGGCCACATATCCGTCATCATATTCATGGAGCACATTAGGCATCCATTTCGACAGTTGCGCCTTGTACGTGGCCGCTGTCGGTGATATATCCTCTACGGCAGCGACGGTAACCGGCTCCTCAGGGGTGTGGGAAGCCGGGAGTGGCTTCGTGGGGTCGGCTGCCGTTGCCGTCTCAGGGGTTTCCGCCACCTGGGCCGCATGTTCGCGCTCGGCACGCTCGCGCGCACGTTCGGCCACAAACTCTTCGAGGTCGCGGTCACGGTACTCGCGCGTGGACTGTCCGCTCTGCCGCACATAGAGACGGCCGTCGATATATACCGGCTCGAGACTCTCGCGGATATCGATGAGGACCACGGCCTTGTCGGTACCGTCGTCGGCGCTGACTTCTATCTTGCGCGCCACTGTCGGCCCGAATGTGTCGTGGATAAGGTTCTCGATGAACACGCAGAGATTGTCGGTATTGCGGATGTCGAAATAGCGGTTGCCGCTCCGGGCTCTGTGCCGCTCGAAGTATTTGAAATCGTCGTGCAGCCCCACGGCATAACCTTCGTTGTTCACTCCGATATATAGTTTGCCGCCGCTGGCGTTGAGCATACCGGCCACGCGGCTCATTATGTGGGCCTGCTGTTCTTCGGGAGCCTCGCGTACCTCCGAGCCGGGGGTGTTGGCCGGATATACTATGGAGGTCTTGAACTCGAGATACTTGCTCTCCGAGCCATAGTATTTTGCCGTATTGCTCTCGGTGTTCATGTTGAGGCGCTCCTTGAGCTGACCACGCACGGTATCGAGAACGGTGCTGTCGGCGCCGATGTCGGCAAGCATATTGTACGACAGCACTATTTTTGCGAGTGTGCTCTCCGTCTCGCCCTTTGAGTCGTCGATTTCATTGCGCAACTCATCGTTGAAACGGCTGTCGCCGAGATGCCCGGCAATTTCCAGCCGCCGGAAGATGACTCCGAGCAACGGGCTGCCGTCCACCTGACGGCGCAGGCGCTCCAGCGAGTCGGCGTCCACGCTGTTGTTTACCGCATAGTACTGCTGCTCTATCAGCAGGGCGGCATGTGCCGCCAGATTGTCGGCAAGGGCATTGTCGCCGGCGGCAAGAGCCAGCAGTCGGCTGAAGCGCAGATAGTCATAAGCCTCAATGATATCTGTCGAAGCAAGGGCCTTGAAGCGCATGATTGCGGCGATTTCGGCAACATCGGCGCTGTCCATCGTCTCGTCGGCATCGTCGTAGATATCGGCGGCGTCCGATTCTTCCGCCTCCGGCTCCGATTCTTCGCCGATAGCATGGAGGAGCGAGGCAAATGCCCTCGTTTTGTCGAACCGCATGCCGGCATCATTGCTTCGTTCCACAATTATGCCGTGGATATTTCCCTGACTGTGGCCGCTTTTGAGACGGAACCTGACGATGGCGCCATTGGGCAGCGAATTGTCGTCGTCATCGAGATAGAGGCCGAAGCCCTCGTCGCTGATTGCGCTGTAACCTCCTGCATTCATGCCGGTGACCACTGCTGTATAGGTATCGTCGTAGCTCAGCCGCCGACGTATATAGTCATCTACCTCTCCGCGCAGCGAAAATCGGTAGCCACCGTCGGTGTCGCGGCCTGTCACTTTGGCATAGAAGGCCAACGGCTGGCCGTTACTGCCTTCGAATGAGTCGGACGACGGGTAGCGGAGATTGTAATCCACGATATCCGACCTCCGCATTGTTCCCTTGGCTTCGTACAGGTCATTGCTGACTATCCGGCAGTGGAACAGCGGGTCGTTGCTGCTCGCTTCGGAAATCCTGTCCACTACTATATATGCATTGTCGCCTATCGTGGCGGCCCGCATTGTCTCCTCGCTGTCGTGATGCTGCACAGGGGCTGTAAGAGCATTCTCAACATCCTGCCACCATGCATGATGGTCGGCAAGCCGTTTCTTGCGTGTTGCCGACAGCTGGCGGAGACCGTCGACATATATTCTCGGCGCGAGCCACGGCAGCATGACGCTCCCCGCAAGGGGTGCTCCCTCGGGAGCTTCGCTCTGGCGGCAGAGGGTTATGCCGGTATTGTCGATGCGCAGTGTCATGCCGCCGCCGCTGTAGGTGTGTGCCGTCCGTACGTTGGATTCCAGACCTCCGGCTACGGGCACGCTCGCCTGGGTCATCATCATCATGGGTTCGCGCAGCGACGAGTACGCGGGATTGTCGTGCGTGGGTGCCTTCAGTACAGAGAGCAACGCCTTGAAAAGCAGTGCCTCGTTGCCCAGTGGCCGAAGCAAAGATATGCAGCGGTAATATAGCGAGCGGTTGCGCGCGCCGGTGCGCCGATCGCTGTCGGCAAGCAGCATCTGCATGGCGATGGCGAGGACAAGAGCCTGAATGGCTGCCTTTTGCGCACGTGTCTCGGCCATGGGCAGTGCATCAATTTCGCGTCGTGCCTGACTGATATAGATTTCGAACTGTTCGACGAAGGCGCCCCGGAAAGGTTCAACCTGCCAGTTGTCCAGTTCACGACTGAACAGGCTCTCGAATATTCTTTCAAGATAATAGCTCACTTTTTCAGGATATGCCCGGAAAATAACAGCCAGCGACCCGAAATGCTCGGCAGGATGGTAGAGGTAGCCTGAAATGCGGAGCCTGTCGAACAGGCCTTCAACAAATTCATCGGTCTTGCCCTGCTCCATAAGCCGGAAAGCCCGGCGGTAAGGCTCAAGCATATCCGCAAGTTCGGTGAGCTGCCGACGATAGCTCTGGCGAGCGTCGCGCAATGCCCCGTTGAGATAAGCCGACCCCTCGAGAAGATAACGTAATGTCCGGGCCAGACCCTCGATAAGGCTGCGGTGCAGGCGTTGCTGGTTGCGGGTGCGGGCCGTGAGGTACCACTCGTCGAGATGACTGCGTATTGCCGCTATGGCCGTCAGGGGCCATAACCCTTTGCCGCCCGATTCCTGACCGCGCGCCGCCTCCAGACCAGGCAG
This sequence comes from Muribaculaceae bacterium, assembly GCA_017621055.1. GTDB lineage: Bacteria > Bacteroidota > Bacteroidia > Bacteroidales > Muribaculaceae > CAG-873. Next base: position 8,666 of record JAGATX010000032.1, read on the forward strand.
TATGGCAAACAGACGTGTCATAACTCCGGCCACCCGTTTTTCTACCCCGGCAAGCTCCATAAGTTCGCCGAAACTGTGGTAGGCGAAACGGTTGCCCTCGTCGACACGCTCAAGAATATAAAAATTGGGCGCCAGCCGCACAAACCGACAGTGCACACGCTCGCCCATACTCAGACTCTCGGCGCATGTAAGTCGGAAATTGATGCCGTTGTCGTCGGCAATTCGGTAATAACCGTCGCTCCCCTCGGGCAACCGCGTGACAACGCATTCTATCGTCCCGTTGCGGCTCCACAACTTGTTGTACAGCTCATACACATAGTTGGGGATAGAATGGCCAAGCGTAGGCTGTCCGTTGCTGTCGACCGACAGCACCCTGACCAGCAGCGTCGAAGGCATACTGTAACTGTCGCGTTTCTGAAAATCAAGTTTGTAAAGAGTGGCCTGACTTTCGCTCCCGTCAGGCAGGTCAACACGAAAAACAAAAAAATCGCCGCGCGAGCGCTCCTTGTCTATCGGGAGTTTGTAAAATTGTCCTTTGTCATAAATCATAGTTGAACTTTAATGAATATGGTGCACCACAAAATTAACAATTTAAATTTATACCGAAAACTTTTTTGCAAAAACTTTTTTGGGCTATAATAATATTTTTTTGTAATTTTGGCGCAATAAAACAACATTAAGTCCAATCAATAACCCTAAATCTTCATTCACAATGAAAAAGCACCCACTTTTTGTGCTTGCCCTCAGTGCATTAGCCACCCTTCCGGCTTTTGCGCAGGTATCGGCCGCTTCCGAGCCGATAAAGCTCATTGACAGCGAGATTGCCCTGATGGCTCCTGTATGGTCGCCCGACGGCTCGCAAATCGCAGTGACCGGTAACAACTACACCGGCATCTATGTGGCCAATGCCGACGGCACAGGCCTCCATCGTGTCAGCGCCGACCAAGGCACAGGCTACAAAATGTTCTGGAGCGCCGACTCCCGCACCATCACCGGCTTCGCACGTGAAACACGTCAGGGCCGTGTGCTCCGCTCCGAGCGCACATTCGACGCCCGCACGGGTGCCGCTGTCGCCACTGCCGCTGCAGTGCGTACCAACGCTCAACCCGGCGCCGCCGCCACGGGCGTATACGGCGTGATGACCCAGAACCCCGCCACCGCAGCCGCCAACATCGAGGCTCTTGCTCAGTTCGCCGGCAAAACTGTCATCAATCCCGCCCTCAGTGCCGACGGCACCAAGGTTGCCTTCCAGATCCCCGGCAAAGGCATGTGGCTAATCAACAACGACGGCACAGGCCTCCGCAGCCTCGGCACCGGCAGTCACCCCGCATGGCTTCCCGACAACAAGACGCTGGTTTACACCATCGTTGAGGATAACGGCGAAATTTTCACCGCCTCCTCGCTCATGAGCATCGACACCGCAACCGGTGCTACCGCCACCGTCCTCGCCCGCAACGGTTTCATCCCCATGACTCCCGCTGTGTCGCCCGACGGCGCTAAAGTAGCCTTCGAGAACGCCGCCGATGCCGACATTTACATTATCAACATCCGGTAAACAGCACGCCATGAAGAATATTTTCTCAAAATTCACCGTTGCCGGCGCTCTGACGCTGGCCGCTTTCGCAGGTGTGCCCGTGGCACAGTCTGCTGCCGCTGCCGAAGTAGAAGGCTGGGGCGAATTCAAACTCTATCTCGACCCCGGTCATGCCGGCCGTGAGAATCAGGGTCTCTGGGGCTATTCCGAAGCTGAAAAGACCCTCCGCGTGGCTCTCGGTATCCGCGACTATCTCACCACTTATACCGACATGCCCGCCGAGTGCATCAAACTCTGCCGCGAAACCGACGCCGACCAGATTTCGCTCGAAGAACGTTCCGACGAAGCAAACGCCTGGGGCGCTGACTTCTACTATTCCATCCACTCCGACGCATCGGCATCCGTAAATACCATCGTCACACTCTTCGGCGGCTGGATGTGCGACGGCGTTCTCGTCGAAAAGACTCCTAACGGAGGTAAAGCTTACGGCGATATCCTCAATCCCAACCTTGCCGGCGTGATGCGCGTAGGCACCCGCGGCAACTGCTACGACCGCCAGTTCTACCTCCCCCTCACTGAAGGTAGCCACGACTATCAGAACCCCTACCTCTCCGTCAACCGCCGCTCCAACATGGCCTCGCTCCTCAGCGAAGGCGGCTACCACACTCTCGCCGAACAGCAGTGCCGCAACATGAACGATGACTATAAGCGCCTCGAATCGTTTGCTGCCTTCCAGTCCATCCTCCAGTACCGCGGCCTCGCCCGTCCGGCACAGACATTCCTCACCGGCCGTGTGTCCAACTCCGAGAACGGCCAGGCCATCAACGGCGCCACCATCACCGTCGGCGACAAGACCTACACCACCGACACTTACGAGAGCCTCTTCAGCAAATACACCAAGAACCCCAACCTCATCCACAACGGTTTCTACCTCTTCGAAGGACTCGAAGCAGGTTCCGAGGTAGAGGTCAAATTCGAGGCTCCCGGTTTCGAAACAGTCACCAAGAATATCACCATCAAGTCCGGCGGCGAGACTTCTGCCGACTATGTGACATTCCTCGACGTTGAGCTAACCAACGCTTCGCCCGCCAAAATCGACGCCGTGTCGGTTTCGGACCTCACAAGTGTAAGCTCCATCTATCCCATTGTCCTCACTTTCTCGCGCAACATGGACCGCGCTTCTGTAGAAGAAGCCTTCTCCATCAACAACGACGCCGAGTACACCCTTACATGGGAAAACGACTATACCCTCAGCATCGACATCAGCAAACTCCTTCCCCTCTGGGAATACACCATCACCATCGACGGCACCAAGGCCCGCAACTCGCAGACCAACCAGCTCCTCGACGGCGATGCCGACGGTCTTGAAGGCGGCGACTACGTCCTCACCTTCACCATGGCCGAGCCGGACGTCACCGCTCCCGTAGTCCTCACCACATATCCCGCCGCTGAAGGTGAGGCCCTCTTCAGCCAGCGCCCGCCGATCCGCGTGGAATTCGACGAAATCATTGACTGGAACGAAGACCGCAACGCCGGCTGGTTCGCTGTCAAAGACTCCAAAGGTCACGAATACACCATCGGCCACGTGCAGCACAGCATAGTTGCCGAAGCTTCAGTGCTCCATTGCTATCTCAACGAAGACCTCGCTTCCGACGTCGCAGTCCTTGTCACCCTCCAGCCCGTGAAAGACCTCTCCGGCAACGAGAGCGAACCCGTGGCTTTCCGCTTCCTCAGCGAGTACCGCGCAAAGACTTCCAACACCGACATGGATCCGCTCGACGGTCCCGGCAACTTCTGGGCCCCCGGCGGCTCCGGCTCCACAAAGGGTCTTACCGAGGAAGGTAACAGCCTTGACGTATTCCCCTGCACGCCCTTCCACGGCTTCAACTCCGCAGCCGCTATTACCTATTCCTTCGATCCCGACTCCCCCGACGCTTACTGGATGATTCGCGACCACAATCCCAAAGGCAGCAACGTCACCCTCCGCGGAAAGAGCGGCATCATCACCATGTGGGTTCACGGCGATGCTTCATACAATGACGTGAACGTATTTATCCGCGACCAGACAACCAACCACATCGTCAAGAAGGCCGAAGCTCTCAACGTCGATTTCCGCGGCTGGAACCTCTTCGTTTGGGACCTCGTGAACGACGAAATGGGTTACTTCACCGGCGAAGGCGAGGAACTCTCGCGCAAATGGTACCTCGACGCTCTCTGCATAGACCACAACTTCGGCGAAGACGGCCCTGTATTCGACCCCGAAGAAGACGGCTACAAGGCATGGAGCGGTCAGATCGGTTTCTATGCCCTCCAGCATGGCGCCTGGGATGCCGAAGCTGTCCGCACCGCTTCCATCGACGACATCGAGCTGCCCGGCAGCGGCGTTGACGCCATTGAGGCCGACGCCGACATCCGCACAGTTGTCAGCGGAGACGTTCTCAACATCTTTGCAGCAGCAGCCATCCAGAGCGTGCAGATCTTCGCTGTCGACGGCCGCATGGAACTCGCCGCAGCTCCCGCCGCAAACAATGCTTCCGTCAACATCGCAGCACTCCGCAACGGCGTTCACATCGCCGTGGTTACAACTGCCGCCGGCACAAAGACCGTCAAAATTGTTCGCTGAAGAATTATCAGCCAACTGTCAACTCCTTATAAAAGGCTCCGCTCCGGGTTTCGGCGCGGAGCCTTTTTCTATTCACCCCGGCTCTTTTTTCCCGTTTCGTAAATAATGTGTAATTTTGCAACCTTGAAGTTACGAAAAGAGTGTAATTTATTGGAAATGAGCGTAGGTTAATTGCTCTTGATAGTAATAGGTTACGATTTAGTTAGTTATCTACTGCATTATCCTTCTGCGCGTTGCGTAACCTTCAAAGAACTCTTCGTATGC
>JAGATX010000033.1 GCA_017621055.1 Muribaculaceae bacterium
GCTGATGCGCTCAACGGGGGCTTGCTCAGCCCCCTCGGCGCGCGGCCTTCCCCTGAGGAGGAGTGAGGAGAATAACCGTTGCACTTCTTATTGGAATCTTTCCAGCGGTATTTTCGCAAGGTTTGGGCGGCGATATTTGGTGGAACAAAAATAAAATTGTAACTTTGCGGCGCAAAACAATACAAAACCAAATAAACAAAGCAAATGGCAACAAAAATCAGACTGCAACGTCATGGTCGTAAAAACTATGCGTTCTATCCAATTGTCATCGCCGATAGCAGGGCACCACGAGATGGTAGATTTATTGAAAGGATAGGTTCCTATAATCCGAACACTAATCCTGCTACAATTACTCTTAACTTCGAACGGGCTTTGTATTGGGTGACAGTCGGCGCACAACCCACCGACACCGTACGCACCATTCTTTCCACAGAAGGCGTGCTTCTGATGCACCACCTCAATGGCGGTGTTAAGAAAGGCGCTTTCGATCAGGCCGAAGCCGAACGTCGCTTCAACGCCTGGAAGGCTCAGAAAGATGCCAAACTGGCAGCCGTCAAGACCAAGACGGCAGCAGCTACCGCCACCGCCGCCAAGCAGCGTCTCGAGGCTGAGGAAGCCAAGAACAAAGCCAAGGCTGAGGAAGTAGCCAAGAAGAAGGCCGAGCTCGCTGCCGCCAAGGCTGCCGCCGAGGCAGAGGCCGCCGCCGAAACCGCTGCCGCTCCCGAGGCCGCCGAAGAAGCTGCCGCCGAATAAGCGGGCCGCATTCAGCTGCTCAACAAACACAAGGGTGTGTCCGCTATAACATGCAGGCACACCCTTGCGCTTTCTAAAATCTTCGGGCCTCCGGCCTACATTATTTAATATAGAGCCAATTAATACATAGCCCGGCGCATCGGCGCGGGTTTATCCGATAATATAATGACAGCCACACTGTCAATTTGCTATGAAATCATTCAAAGAATATTCCGACTATAAACTTTCCGACATCAACAAGGAAATGCTGGAACGGTGGCGCGCCGAGGATCTTTTTCACAAGAGCCTTGCGCTGAGCGAAGGCGCTCCGTCGTTCGTGTTTTATGAGGGACCGCCTTCGGCAAACGGTATGCCGGGCATCCACCACGTCATGGCCCGCACCATCAAGGACATGGTGTGCCGCTACAAGACCATGTGCGGCTTCCATGTGGAGCGCAAGGCCGGCTGGGATACTCACGGGCTGCCCGTGGAACTCGGTGTGGAGAAACTTTTAGGTATCACCAAGGAGGATATCGGCAAGAAAATCACTGTCGACGAATACAACGCAGCCTGCCGTCGCGAAGTGATGAAATATACCCGCGAGTGGGAAACTCTCACCGAAAATATGGGTTATTGGGTAGATACTAAAAACCCCTACATCACCTACGACAACCGATATATCGAGACCGTGTGGTGGCTGCTGGCGCAGCTATACGGCAAAGGGCTGCTCTACAAAGGCTTTACCATCCAGCCCTACAGCCCCGCCGCCGGCACCGGCCTGAGCACCCACGAGCTAAACCAGCCCGGTTGCTACCGCGACGTCAAGGACACCACCTGCACGGCCCTGTTCGAACTCATCGACGCTCCCGCCGTCTTCGGCGGCTGGGGTAAGGCGTGCCTGCCGGCATGGACCACCACACCCTGGACCCTGCCCTCGAACACAGCACTGTGCGTAGGCCCCAACATTGAATACAGCGTTATCCGCACATACAACCCCTATAACGGCGAAAAAATAACCATCGCCATGGCTACGGCCCTGATAGGTACATACTTCAAGGCCGAGGGCGCCGATGCCGATATCGAAAGCTACACCGCCGGCGAAAAGATTGTGCCGTACCGCATTGTCGGCACCATGAAGGGCACCGACCTCACCGGCATCCACTACCGGCAGCTGCTGCCCTGGGTAAATCCCGGCGAGGGAGCCTTCCGCGTCATTCCCGGCGACTATGTGTCGACCGACGACGGCACCGGCATCGTGCACATAGCCGGCACCTTCGGCGCCGACGACCTCCGCGTCAGCCGTGCCGCCGGCGTGCCCCCTCTCCATCTGGTGGACCGCGACGGCAATATCCGACCGATGGTTGACCTCACCGGCCGTTTTTACCGCCTCGAGGACCTTGACCCCGACTTTGTGGAAAAGATGGTGGATAAAGACCTCTATTCGCAGTGGGCAGGCCGGTATGTCAAGGAGGCCTATAATCCCGAAGGCGAGAGCGCCGAGAACCTCGATGTTGCCATCTGCATGGACCTCAAGGCTGCCGGCAAGGTATTCCGCATCGAAAAGCACACCCACAGCTACCCCCATTGCTGGCGCACCGACAAGCCCGTTCTATACTATCCGCTCGACTCCTGGTTCGTGCGTTCCACAGCCATGCGCGACGAACTTATGGCTCTCAATGAGACAATCAAATGGAAGCCGGCATCTACCGGTACCGGCCGTTTCGGCAAGTGGCTCGAGAACCTGCAGGACTGGAACCTGTCGCGCAGCCGTTTCTGGGGTACACCGCTGCCCATATGGCGCACTGAGGACGGCAGGGAGGAGATATGCATCGACTCGGTTGCTACTCTCTACGCCGAAATAGACAAGGCCGTGGCCGCCGGCGTGATGAAGTCCAATCCGCTGCGCGACAAGGGCTTTGTGCCGGGCGTATTTACGGCAGAAAACTATGACAAAATCGACCTCCACCGTCCGTATGTGGATGATATAGTGCTCGTATCGGCCGACGGCCGTCCCATGCACCGCGAAACCGACCTTATCGACGTGTGGTTCGACAGCGGCTCCATGCCCTATGCCCAGATCCACTATCCTTTCGAGAACAAGGAAGCTTTCGACCGGGGCGATCTCTTCCCGGCCGACTTCATTGCCGAGGGCGTGGACCAGACACGAGGATGGTTCTTCACCCTCCATGCTATCGGCACCATGGTTTTCGGTCGCCCGGCCTTCAAGGCAGTGATTTCCAACGGCCTTGTCCTCGACAAGAACGGCGAGAAGATGAGCAAGCGCAAAGGTAATGCCGTCGATCCCTTCGCAACTATCGAAAAATACGGTTCGGACCCCGTGCGCTGGTACATGATAGCCACCTCGGCACCGTGGGACAACCTCAAGTATGACCCGGACGGGGTAGAGGAGACTGCCCGCAAGTTCTTCGCCACGCTTTCGCATACATACAGTTTCTTCGCCATGTATGCCAATGTCGACGGCTTTACCGGCAAGGAGCCGCAGGTGCCTGTTGACGAGCGCCCCGAAATCGACCGTTGGGCGCTGAGCCTGCTCACCACCCTCACCGGCGAGGTCACCGATGCCTATGAGGACTATGAACCCACCCGCGCCGCCCGCGCCATTGCCGCTTTCGTCGACAACGACCTCTCCAACTGGTATGTTCGCCTCAACCGCAAGCGTTTCTGGAGCCGCGGTCTCGGCAAGGACAAACTTGCGGCCTATCAGACGCTCCACACATGCCTCACCACCGTATCGCTGCTCATGGCTCCGATAGCGCCGTTCTATGCCGACCGCATGTACCGCGATCTCACGGGCAACGACAGCGTGCACCTCGCCAAATTCCCTGTCGCCGATGCCGCTCTTGTCGACAAGGTGCTCGAGCGCCGCATGGAGCTGGCACAACGTCTCACCTCGCTGGTGCTCGGCCTGCGCAAAAAGGCCAATATCAAGGTGAAACAGCCGCTGTCGCGCCTGATGGTGCCCGCTGCCGATGCTGCCGCTGCCGACGATATCCGCGCAATAGCCTCGCTGGTGGAGACGGAGGTCAATGTCAAGACCATAGAGGTTGTCGCTCCCGACAATGACGTGTTTGTCAAGCGTGTGATCCCCGATTTCAAGCGTCTCGGCCCCAAATTCGGCAAGCAGATGAAGAGTGCCGCAGAACAGATCAGGAATCTGGACCGCGAGAGCATAGCGCGTCTTGAAGCCGACGGTCATCTCGACCTCACCGTCGACGGCAATACCGTCGTTGTGGAGCTTGCCGACGTCAAGATCGTATGTGACGACATCAAAGGCTGGCTCGTGGCCAACGAAGGCGCCCTCACGGCAGCCCTCGACATCGACATCACGCCTGCTCTGGCCCGCGAGGGCCTCGCACGCGAGATTGTGAACCGCGTGCAGAATGTGCGCAAGAGCCGCGGCTTCGAGATCACCGACCATATCAGTCTGGTGTTCGCTCCCGGCGAAAAGGTCGAGGCCATGCTCGCCGATTTCAGCGGCTACATAGCCTCGCAGGTACTCGCCGACAGTGTGAGCGTCGGCGCCGCTGCCGCCGCGCCCGATGCCGAGACCTTCGATATCGACGGCCTCGTAGTGACCGTGCGCGTAATTCTTTGAATATAACCCCATAAATACTGAATTTATGAGCGAAAAGACAAGATATACCGACGAGGAGCTGGAGGAATTCCGCCAGCTTATTCTCGACAAGATAGCCACCGCTCAGGAGGCCTACGACGAACTCGTCGAAGCCATAAAGAATAGTTATGGCAACGGTACGGGCGACACGTCGCCGACGTTCAAGGCTCTCGAAGAGGCTGCCGACGTCAACGAACGCGAAGCCAACGCCCGTCTGGCCGAGCGTCAGCGCCAGTTTATCCAGCATCTCAAGGCTGCTCTTGTGCGCATCGACAACAAGACCTATGGTATCTGCCGCGCCACCGGCAAACTAATACCCAAGGAACGCCTGCGTGCCGTTCCCCACGCCACCTTGTGTGTCGAGGCCAAGAACAACCGCCGCTGATATGACCACAAACCCTAAACGTACGGCCACTGCCGCTATTGCCGTGGCGGTGGCCGTGCTTGTCATCGACCAGCTCAGCAAGTTCTGGATAAAGACTCATTTCTATCTCGGCGAAGACTTCGAGGTGCTTCCTTTTTTCCATATCCGCTTTATCGAGAACAACGGCATGGCGTTCGGAATGGAGTTCGGCAGCAAACTGCTGCTCACCGCTTTCCGCATAGTGCTCGTGGGCTTTCTGATATGGTATCTGCGCAGGCTCATACGCCTTGGCCGCGCCCCGATGCGGTATATAGTTGCTGTGTCGCTGGTTGCCGCCGGCGCTTTCGGCAACATTATCGACTGTGTGTTCTACGGCGAAATTTTCAACAATCCCTACCCGCCGGAGGTGGCTTCGCTTGTGCCCTTCGGCCACGGTTACGGCACGTGGTTCCACGGGCTGGTGGTGGATATGCTGTACTTCCCGCTGTTCAGCTTTCAATGGCCCGACTGGCTGCCTTTTGTCGGGGGACGGACTTTCTCGTTCTTCGACCCGGTGTTCAATATCGCCGACTCGGCCATTACGGTAGGCATGGCGCTGATTATCATCTTCTTCTCCAAGTATCTGGGTCGCTATTATTACAGCGAGGCAGTCGATGCCGATGGAAACAAGATTGAGAATGCCGAAAATAAAAATGCCGACAAATAGCAGGCTCGTCGTGGCGGCGGCTGTGATGGCTGTCCTGATGCTGTCGTGCTCCAAGACGCCCGACGGCGTGCTCGCTCGCGAAGATATGGCCATGCTCATGGCCGATGTCCATACCGGCGAGGGCGTCGTGGAGATGAACCGCAACGACTATGAGTCGGACTCCGCCAGAATGGCGCTCAGGATGGCTATATATGAGCGTCATGGTGTCACCGCCGAGCAGGTCGATTCCTCGCTGGCGTGGTATGGCCGCAACCTGAGCGAGTACATGGCCATGTACGACCGAACAATAGAAATACTTGAACAGCGGCTCACCGAAACCGGAAACCGGGTAGCTGCCGAAGCGATGTCGATTGCCGGCGACTCGGTTGATGTATGGGCATATCCGCGGTATCTGACATTCAGCAGTCTGTCACCCACGCGTCTGGTGACGTTCGGCCTCGCTGCCGACGACAACTGGGAGAAAGGTGATACCTACACCTGGCGCGGTAAGTTTTTCAATACCTCCGGCAACGGCTACTGGACCATAGCCGCTGAGTATACCGACGGTACCATGGAGTTCCTGCGTTATCCCATAGCCACCGATAACTGGCAGGAAATCAGATTTATTACCGACAGCACACGCACGGCACGCCGTATCTACGGCATGCTCTATGGCGACGGCCGCGACGGTGGCACCATGCGCGTGGACAGCCTCGAACTTGTGCGCAAGCGCGTTAACCCGGAAACTTACGGCAGCCGTTACCGCCAGCGGCTGTTGCACCGATATGCCGAAGCCGACGCATCTGAAACGGCGGACTGACTATCTGTGTCGCCACGTCCTGATCGGCAACCGCGATGTCGGGCTGTCGATTGTAGGGGTAGGACCACGGATGGAATGTCTTTCTGTGGCTCCTTTTATGTTCGAAACCCCTGAAACAATATATTTCGACGGCAAAATTGTGATAGCCGAAGGCCGTGTTACCCTTGTAAAATGAAATTACGGCTGTTCAGGATGTGATTTTTGTCATATTAACGTAGGCGGGCGGGATGTTCGCCCACTGTTGCCGCTACTTTTGCAGTGTAAAACAAATAAATACTGCAAAAGCCATGACAATCATCTCTCCAACCGATATCATCCAGGCGCGCGCCATCGGCGGTGGTGCCACAGTGGCAGGTTTTCGTAGCCGCGGGTTCAGTTCTACTGCCGAGGTCGTGGCGGCCTTGCGCACTGCCGCCGGCCATCTGCGTGGCAGCGTGGAACTTATGGTGTTCAATGCCACCCGTGGCTGGACCGAGCGCCGCGTCCTTTTTCTGGCATAGGCGCCGATTTGAGTTGCAAGCGGCGGAAATATGTGTTTCTGTTCGTTAAAACTTTTAAATTCACGCCGAAGCAGGCGCCGGCATCGGGATTTTTTTCGTAATTTTGTATGTTATGAAGTATACCCCGTTGCTATTGACGATATTGACTGCCTTATCCGCATCGGCCCTGGAATTTCCGGGCGCACGCGTTGTGTCGGTCGCTCCCGAAGCCGCGTCCGGCCTCGAAGGCATATATGTACTTGAAAATACGGCAGGTGTTCGCGCCGTTTACCACACCTCGGCTCCATCGGCGGTGAAATGGTATCGTTTCAGCAACCTCGGCGGTGCTTATGCCGAGGAGATAGCTTCGGCAGCCGGCGAGGGCGGTTCGTATATTACCCTCGGCAGCGGTGACTTCGGTTACATCATCGAGGCCGACGGTCGTCAGCATTGTTTCTGGGTCACAGACTATAGCGGCCATGAGTTCCGCGCAACCGCTCTCACGGTCGATCCCGAGCAGGACTGCGACCGCCTGCGTCTGGACTTCGAGGGGAGTGCCGCCGAGATAGCGTGCTACACCATCAACGGACGCCGTATGGCGATTTCGCGCGACATCACTGTGGAACACAACACCTTGGCCTTTGACCAAGAGAGCTTTACGTACACGCAGGCCACTGCGACGGAAAACATCGAATATATCGACGGCACCAGCGTTGCCGTGGCCGCACCGTTGTGCGCCACGGTCTACACCCTTGAAGGCGACCGTTTTCTGCGTGCATGGGGCAGGGCACAACAAGTGTCGACCGCCACGGTACAGCCCACCGCAGTTTCTGCCGAGACGCGCGCCGTGCAGGATACCCGTGAGAACGAAAACGAGCAGAAAGAGCCCGGCAACGAAGGCCTTGGCGGCAGTGCACCCGTCGACATAACTTTCGACGCCGTGGTGACCGATGCCGCCATCTTCCACGAGTGGCAGATTTCGCGCATGCCCGAATTTGATATCAACGAACTGACCTACACAGACCTGAGCTTTACTTTCAGCTTTCGCGAGCAGGGACGGACGTATGTGCGGTTTGTCGCCGCCGACGCCGCCGGCGTGTGCGAGTATGTCAGCCCGGTCTACGAGGTATTTGTCGGCGAAAGTAAACTTGAAATTCCCAACGCATTCTCTCCCGAATCCAGCCCCGGTGTGAACGACGAGTGGAAAGTCAGCTACAAGAGCCTGGTCAGCTACGAATGCCATATTTTCAATCGCTGGGGACAACAGCTCTTCGAGAGCACCGACCCGGCTCAGGGCTGGGACGGTCGACATGGCGGCCGGTTTGTTCCCGCAGGCGTATATTATTACGTTATTACAGCCACGGGAGCCGACGGCGTGGAGTACAAGCGTGCCGGCGACATCAATATCGTGGGTTACAGCACCGGCAACCGCGGCACCACAGAAGAATGATGGCCACGGATGTCTTTTAGGATGCAATGCGTTGTGATTTTGCAAAAGTAACAGATTATGAATAAGATAAAGATTGTTTTAGCCATAGCGGCATTAGCCATAGGTGCCATGGGCGCCAACGCGCAGCGCATTGCTCTGCCTTTTTCCGAAGTATATAGTCCGCTCATCCCTCCGAGCGTGAACATATGCGGCCAGACAGTACATCTCGACCGCACCGACATGTATGAGCGCTTCGACCGCGAGCTCACAGCCATAACCTATACCCACGGCACCACCTTGCTCATTCTCAAACGCGCAAACCGTTATTTTCCGGAGATGGCGCCCATACTGCGCGCCAACGGCGTACCTCAGGATCTGCTCTACCTTGCAGTTGTGGAAAGCTCGCTGAACCCGCGGGCACTGTCGCCGGCGTCGGCGGCAGGTTTCTGGCAGTTCATCCCGGCCACGGCGCGCGAATACGGCCTCGAAGTCAACGACGAAGTCGACGAGCGCTACAACCTCGAGAAAGCTACTGCCGCCGCTTGCCGGTACCTCAAGAGTTCCTACAATCGTTTCGGCGACTGGCCATCGGTGATGGCCGCATACAATGGCGGCAATGCCCGCGTCAGCCGGGAGCTGGAGCGCCAGGATGCCGACACCAGTCTGGACCTGTATCTCACCGAGGAGACCTCGCGCTATCCCTACCGCATCATGGCTATGAAGACGCTGATGGAAAATCCGCAGGCTTACGGATACCATCTCGCCGACAACCAGCTCTACCAGCCGCGCCGCTACCGCACAGTGGAAGTCAGCGGACCTGTCGACGACTGGGCGGCGTGGGCCATAGCCAACGGAACCACTTACCTCACCCTTCGAGAGGAAAACCCGTGGATACGCGACCGCAAGCTCACAAACCGCAACCGCAAGACATACACCGTGAAGATACCCACCGGGGAATCGATGTCGCGCAGCCGTGCCGGCTCCACGACATATAACGACGCATGGACCGACCGATGAGCGAGAAGAAGACAACGACGACCACTCACGCCGACGACGGCTACGACGGCCGCATTTCCGTTACAGGCGCGCGGGTTAACAATCTACGGAACATCGACGTGGATATTCCCCACAACGCCCTCACCGTCATAACGGGTCTGAGCGGCAGCGGAAAATCGAGTCTGGCATTCGACACCATCTTCGCCGAGGGACAGCGCCGCTATATCGAGACGTTTTCGGCTTATGCACGCAACATGCTCGGCGGACTCGAGCGCCCAGACGTGGACCATATCAGCGGCCTGTGTCCCGTTATAGCCATCGAGCAGAAAACGGTGAACAAAAATCCGCGCTCAACAATAGGGACCACAACAGAAATATATGATTTTCTGCGTCTGCTCTATGCGCGCATAGGCCGGGCCGTGAGCTATCTCTCAGGCCGCGAGATGGTGAAATATACCGACGAGAAAATCGTAGACCTCATTGTCGACAGTTACGACGGCCGCAAGATACTGCTGCTGGCACCGCTGGTGAAAAACCGCAAGGGCCACTATAAGGAACTCTTCGAAACCCTGCTGCGCAAGGGCTATCTCAATGTGCGTGTCGACGGCGAACTCAAGGAGATAACGCCTGGTATGCGCTTGGACAGATACCGCAACCACGACGTGGAACTGGTGGTGGACAAGCTCAAAGTCAGCGCCAAAGACCGCGAGCGTCTCCTCGATTCCGTTGCCAAGGCACTTGCGCAGGGCGACAAGGAAATGATGGTCTACGATGTGGAGCGAAACGATACGGCCTATTACAGCCAGATGCTCATGGATCCCGGTACGGGAATGAGTTACCGCGACCCCGCACCTCATAATTTCTCGTTCAATTCGCCGCAGGGCGCCTGCCCCTGCTGCAAAGGTCTGGGCTACGTGAACCTCATCGACCGTGCCAAACTGGTGCCCGACGAGAACAAAAGCATTGCCAAAGGTGCCATAACGGCAATCGGCAAGGCTTCCGACTCTATTTTGTTCCATCAGCTGCGCGCCATCCTCGAGGACAAAGGCTACACACTCGACACCCCATTCAAGGACTTGCCCGACGATGTGGTGAACGATATTTTCAACGGCACCACCACTGTGCCGCGTCCTAAAGGCGATGTTATCAGCAGCCTCGATTATTTCGGCTCTTTCGAGGGCATCGTGAAGTTCATAGAGAACATGCGGGATCTCGACGACGACAGCCGCGCCAAGAAATGGAGCGACCAGTTCGTGAGTCGCACCGTTTGCCCCGAATGCCACGGCGACCGCCTCAACCGCGAGGCTCTCCATTTCTTTGTCGACGGCAAGAATATTGCCGAAGTGACAAGAATGGATATCGAGCGACTGCACCGCTGGGCCGCCACCCTTGCCGGACGCCTCGATGAACGCGACAACAAGATTGCCGCCGAGATAATAAAGGAAATCAGCGTGCGTCTTAAATTTCTGGTAGATGTCGGCCTGGGATATCTTCAGCTCAACCGGGCATCGGCCACCCTCAGCGGCGGCGAAAGCCAGCGCATACGCCTTGCCACCCAGCTGGGCTCCGAGCTGGTGAATGTGCTGTATATTCTCGACGAGCCTTCCATCGGCCTGCATCAGAGCGACAACCGCCGCCTGATAGAAAGCCTCAAAAGGCTGCGCGACGCCACGAACACCGTGATAGTCGTGGAGCACGACAAAGATATAATGCTCGAGGCCGACTATATTGTGGATATCGGCCCGGGGGCCGGCCGAAAAGGCGGCAAGGTGGTGTATGCGGGCACGCCGGCCGATATGCTTGCCACCGACACTGTGACGGCGCGTTATCTGTCGGGCCGCGAGTGCATAGCCACCCCGGCGCAACGCCGCAAGGGCAACGGCAAAGTCCTGGAGCTTAGCGGATGCACCGGTCACAATCTTCGGAATGTTGATTTCCGGCTGCCGTTGGGCACCCTCACCGTCGTTGCCGGCGTGTCGGGCAGCGGCAAGTCGAGCCTCGTGAACGGCACCCTCCAGCCCATACTCAGTCAGAAATTCTACGGTTCTCTCACCGATCCGCTTCCTTATGGCGCAATAAACGGCGCCGACGCCATCGACAAGGTTGTCACCGTTGACCAGAGCCCGTTGGGCCGCAGCCCCCGCTCTAATCCGGCGACATACACCGGTGTTTTCACCGATATCCGCAACCTGTTCGTCAATCTGCCGGAGGCCAAGATACGCGGCTACCGTCCCGGACGGTTCTCATTCAATGTTGCCGGCGGGCGCTGCGAGGCATGTTCGGGTAACGGCTATAAAACCATAGAAATGAACTTTTTGCCGGATGTCCTCGTGCCCTGCGAGGTATGCAACGGCAAGCGCTACAACCGCGAGACCCTCGAAGTCCGTTTCAAGGGCAAGAGCATTGCCGACGTGCTCGACATGACCATAAACCAGGCCGTGGAGTTCTTCGCCGGTATTCCTCAAATACTAAAAAAGCTCAAAATCCTTCAGGACATCGGTCTGGGATATATCAAACTCGGACAGCCCTCGTCCACGCTCTCGGGCGGCGAGAACCAGCGAGTCAAACTTGCCACCGAGCTCGCCAAGCGAGATACCGGGCGCACGCTCTATATCCTGGACGAGCCCACTACCGGCCTGCATTTCGACGACATTCGCACACTTTTAGCTATCCTCAACCGCCTGGTCGACAAAGGGAACACCGTGCTGGTGATAGAACACAACCTCGATGTTGTGCGCACCGCCGACTATTTGGTGGACATGGGCCCCGGCGGCGGCGAGCACGGCGGACGCATAATAGCCGAGGGTACACCGGAGGAGGTGGCAGCCACAGAGTCGCCCACGGCGCCATATCTGCGCGCCGAGGGCGTAATTCCCGGGAAATGAATAAATCAATCTATCATAACATTCAATGAAAAAGTATCTTAGCGCATCGCTTATTGCCATGAGTATCATCACCGGCTCATGCACACACAAGGAGCAGGCCACCGAAGCCGGCGAGTTCGACTATACTGTCGACCGCTTTGCCGACATCGAGGTGCTCCGCTACCGTGTGCCCGATTTCGAGAACCTCACCCTCAATCAGAAAATCCTTGTCTACTATCTTCAGGAAGCCGCCCTCTGGGGCCGCGACATACTGTGGGACCAGAACAATGCCTCCAACCTTGCCGTGCGCGACCTCCTCGAGAACGTCTACGTCAACTATCAGGGCGACCGCGACACCGACGAGTTCAAGAACTTCGAGATATACCTCAAGCAGGTGTGGTTCGGCAACGGTATCCACCACCACTACAGCACCGACAAGTTCACACCGCGTTTCAGCCGCGAGTTCCTTGAGAACGCCATCGCCGCTCTGCCTGCCGACAGCCCCGCGCCGGAAAACAGCGCCGATCTGGTGGAACTCATCTTCAATCCCACCATCGCCGCCAAGCGCGTGAACCAGGCTGCCGGACAGGACCTTATAGCCACATCCGCGAACAATATGTATGCTCCCGGCGTCTCTCAGGCCGAGGTAGAGGCATACTATGCCGGCATCAAGGTGCCGGGCGACAGCACGCCCATCTCATACGGCCTCAACAGCCGCATAGCCCGTGACGAGAACGGCAACATCGTTGAACAGACTTACCGCATCGGCGGTCTTTACGGCGAGGCCATCGAACATATTGTCGCCAACCTCGACAGCGCCTCGCATTATGCCGAGAACGATGCGCAGCGTCAGGTTATCAACTCGCTGATAGAATTTTACCGCACCGGCGACCTCGCAACATTCGACCGCTACTCCATAGAGTGGGCCGAGGACACCGCCTCGCAGGTGGACTTTATCAACGGATTTATCGAGAGTTACGGCGATCCGCTGGGCATGACAGGTTCGTGGGAGAGTATCGTCAACTTTAAGAACAACGAGGCCAGCGCACGCACAGAGACCCTCTCGGCCAATGCTCAGTGGTTCGAAGACCATTCGCCTGTAGATCCCCGCTTCCGCAAGCCCGTGGTTAAAGGCGTGTCGGCAAAGGTCATCACCGCCGCCATCCTCGCCGGCGACTCATATCCGGCCACTCCCATAGGCATCAACCTGCCGAATGCAAACTGGATACGCGCTGCCCACGGCTCAAAGAGCGTGACGCTTGAGAATATCACTCAAGCCTACGACGCCGCCAGCCAGGGTGACGGCTCGAAAGAGGAATTCGTTATCGACGAGCCCACGCGCGAGCTCATGAACCAATATCTGTTCATCACCGACAACCTCCATACCGACCTCCACGAATGCCTCGGCCACGGCAGCGGCCAGTTGCTGCCCGGCGTGGATCCCGACGCCTTGCGCGAGCATGGCTCCACTATCGAGGAAGCGCGTGCCGACCTCTTCGCCCTCTATTATCTCGCCGATCCCAAGATGGTCGAATTAGGACTCATCGATAACCCCGAGGCCTACAAGGCACAGTACTACAGCTATATCCTCAACGGCCTGATGACGCAACTGCGCCGAATAGAGCCTGGCAAGGACATCGAGGAAGCCCACATGCGCAACCGCAAGCTCATTGCCGAGTGGGTGTACGAGAAAGGGCGCGACAACAACGTTATCGAGCTGATCAAACGCGACGGCAAGACTTTTGTCAAAATCAACGACTACGAGGCACTGCGCGGGCTCTTCGGCGAACTTCTCGCCGAGATACAGCGCGTACGCTCCGAAGGCGATTACGCCGCCGCCGCTGCCCTGGTGGACAACTACGGCGTGAAGGTCGATCCCGAACTCCATGCCGAAGTGCTCGAACGCTATTCGCACCTCGACATTGCTCCATACCGTGGCTTCGTGAACCCCCGCTATACCGCCGTGCGCGATGCACAGGGACGCATTACCGACGTCACCGTGACCTACGACGAAGACTACTCCGAACAGATGCTCCGTTACAGCCGCGAATACCGGGGTCTCAACCGTTAAATAAACTTAACATCTTGGCCAGGTCGCTCAAATTGTCTAATTTTGCAGCCGATAAGGCCATGACTATGGCATAATATTAACCACCTATTAAAACTTTCTAAGAATGCACTTAAATTCTGAAGAAAAAGTACAGATCTTCGAGAAGTACGGTAAGGGTAAGACTGACACTGGCTCGCCTGAAGCACAGATTGCATTATTCTCGGTCCGTATCGCTCATTTGACTCAGCACCTGAAGTCAAATCACAAAGATCATACAACCGAACGTGCTCTTAAAATGCTGGTGGGTAAGCGTCGTCGTCTTCTCGACTACCTGATGCGCAAAGACATCAACCGCTACCGCGCCATCATCGCCCAGAAGGAACTCGGCATCCGCAAGTAATTCTGCCGCGAGAGCAAAACTGAAAAAAGCTGCACGCATTTCTGCGTCGCAGCTTTTTTTTTCCGTCTGGCGTCACCTTTGGGCCATGCCGCGCGTCAATATTGTGAGAGCGCTCAGAACAACAACTTAAGAACAACTTAAAAGTTATACGACATGGAAGAGATTTTAGTACCTATATTTGTATGTGTGGTTTTGCCGGTGGCCATTGTCGCTCTGCTGGTGATACCCAGTGTAAACAGTGCCAACAAACGTGCGAAAGTGCTCATCAAGGCCATAGAAGCCAACAACGGCATCGATGCCGAACAGCTGGCAAAGTCACTTGAAAAAAAGCAGCTTACTCCCCGTGAACAACTCAACCGGCGGCTGCAGCGCGGATGTCTCTACTCCTTTCTCGGCCTGTTCCTGGCCTCTATAGGTATAATATCGCTGTGCGACGGCAGCGATTTATCGTCGGACGGCGTGACAATACCGCTGATAGCATGCGGCATATGCCTTGCCATCGGGTTGAGTTATCTGGTGGTTTATTTCGCGAGCCGCAAGCAGGTTAAGGACTGACGGGCCGATGACACGTCAGCAATTCACAGCCTCTGTGGAGAGCAGCCAACAGGCGTTCCGCCGCTTTCTGGTTGCTCTCTGCTGCGGTGACGCTGCATTGGCCGACGATATAGCCCAGGAAGCGTATATCAAAGCCTATGTAGGTCTCGACAGTCTTCGCGACGGTTCACGTTTCGAGAGCTGGCTCTACCGCATAGGCTATAACACCTTCGTGAGCCAGCGTCGCAGCCTCCGGCCTATGGCAGAGTATACCGAGGCCCTCGCTGTAG
This sequence comes from Muribaculaceae bacterium, assembly GCA_017621055.1. GTDB lineage: Bacteria > Bacteroidota > Bacteroidia > Bacteroidales > Muribaculaceae > CAG-873. The sequence continues at coordinate 15,278 of JAGATX010000033.1, forward strand.
ATGGCGGCGTAGACGCCGACGCCGCTTTTCGCTACGAGTCGCTTTACCGGGCGCTCAACATGCTTCCCGACAAGGAGAGAACATCGGTGTTGCTTTTTTATATGGAGAATTATTCGGTGAAGGATATCGCTGAGTTCGAAGGAACGAACGAGGGCGCCGTGCGTCAGCACCTGTCGCGTGGACGCCGACACCTGCAAAATCTGTTGAAATAGAAGATGGAAGACGAAAAAATGAGGCAATTGTTTGCCGATTTCAAACCGGCGCTGACGCCCGATGCGGCATTTATGAATAGAGTCGATGCATCGTTGCGGGCTGTGGAGGCAATACGTCGGCAAGTGGCTGCCGACAAAAAGCGCTCGCGCCGCGCTGTGGCCTTTGCCGCGGTGGGCGGTTTTGCAGCGGGCTGTCTGTTCTCGCCGGCGATACCTTACCTTGGCCGTACCATCGGCCGCTGGCTGCGCGAACTCTCGCCGCAACCCGCAATAACGGTCATCGCCGATAACGCGACGGTGTTGGCATGGATGGCGGTGGCCGGCGTGGCCGCAATAGTGGCCGTCAACACCTACGAGGTGGCCATGGCTGTGATGTCAGAACGACGGCGACCATAGTATCGGCGCTGTCGTGCCGGTGGCACGCATGGCCTGCAGGTCTATGAGCCGCTGGTTTGAAGAGCCGCGGAAGAGCAGCGAGGTGTCGCGCAGTGCGGCGACATAGGGTCCGTCGACGAGTACGTCCACATATTCCAGCAGTCGGCGTGCGCCCTCGGGCGCTTCCGCCGCGAGAAGCTCGTCGAGGAGAAACCCCGTGAAAACCCATAATCCCAGACCGCGTTTTTTTATTTCGGCGGCGAGGACAGCAGCCGCGGTGCTCTGGTAGAAAGGATCGCCGCCGCTGAAGGTGACGTCGGCACCGTTGTAATCTATCACAGCCATTATTTCAGCCACCGACATCGGGCTGCCGGCGCCGAAATCCCACGACTGAGGGTTATGGCACCCGGGGCAGTGGTGGGCACAACCTGCAAAGTAGATGGACGTGCGCAGCCCGGGGCCGTCGACGCTCGTGCCCTCCACTATGCGGAGAACCCTCAGACGAGGCTCACTCATGAACCACGCGGTCGTTGAGTTCGGCGAGTTTGGCGTTGTTCCAGCGGTCGGTGGTGCCTACCAGATAGCCTGTTATGCGCTGCAGACGGTCGATGTTGTGGCCGTGGCATACGGGGCATTCATCAAGCTCTGCTGTGGCATCCTCATAGCCGCAGTCCATGCAGCGGTTGCGGTTGTGGTTCACCGACCCGTAACCAATATTGTATCGGTCCATAAGGTCGACGATATCTGCCACGGCACGAGGATTGTGGGTGGCGTCACCGTCTATCTCCACATAGAAAATATGTCCGCCGGTGGTGAGGGGATGGTAAGGAGCCTCGATTTCGGCTTTGTGGCGCGGCGAGCACTTGTAATAGACGGGTACGTGGTTTGAGTTGGTGTAATATATCTTATCGGTTATGCCTGGCAGGATGCCGAACGATTTTCGGTCGCGGGCGGTGAATTTGCCGGAAAGGCCTTCGGCGGGTGTTGCCAGCACGGAGTAGTTGTGGCCGTATTTCTCGCAGAATTCGTTCACGCGCGAGCGCATGTGACTGACTATGCGCAGACCCAGTTTCTGAGCTTCGGCATCTTCGCCGTGATGTTTACCCACCAGAGCTATCAGGCACTCGGCCAGACCGATGAAACCTATGCCGAGTGTGCCCTGATTTATTACCGGCGCTATGGTTTCCTCCGGCTTGAGCTTGTCGCCTCCGTTCCACAGGCGCCCCATCAGCAGGGGGAACTGCTTGGCCAGCGCCGTGCTCTGGAATTTGAAACGGTCGTCGAGCTGACGGGCGGTGATGTCGAGCACGCGGTCGAGTTCGCGGAAGAATCGGGCTATGCGCTCGTCGCGGTCCACGATGCTCATCGACTCTATGGCGATGCGCACTATATTGATGGTTGAGAACGAGAGGTTTCCGCGACCTATCGAGGTGCGTTCGCCGTAGCGGTTCTCGAACACGCGGGTGCGGCAGCCCATGGTTGCAACTTCATGTTCGAAGCGCCGCGGGTCGTCGGCACGCCAGAGCTCGTCGGTGTTGAACGTGGCGTCGAGGTTTAGGAAATTGGGGAAAAAGCGGCGTGCCGTCACTTTGCAGGCCAGGCGGTAGAGGTCGTAGTTGGGGTCGTCGGGCAGATAGCTGACTCCGCGCTTCTTTTTCCATATCTGAATGGGGAAAATCGCGGTAGCGCCGTTGCCCACGCCCTCGTAAGTGCTGTTAAGGAGTTCGCGAATAACGCAGCGGCCCTCGGCAGAGGTATCGGTGCCGTAGTTTATGGAGCTGAACACCACCTGATTGCCGCCACGGCTGTGGATGGTATTCATATTGTGGATAAAAGCCTCCATGGCCTGGTGCACGCGGCTGACAGTGCGGTTCATGGCGTGCTGGAGCAGGCGCTCGTCGCCGTCGAGGCCGTCGAGAGGGCGGATGGTGTAGTCGGTGAAGGTGCGCTCCTTGAGATCGGAGAGGTCGCGGCCGGTGAGGCGCTCGAGGTATTCCACTTCCTCTTTGAACGAGGAGCGGACAAACGGTGCCAGATAAAAATCGAAGGCTGGGATGGCCTGGCCGCCGTGCATTTCGTTCTGAGCGGTTTCGAGCGATATGCACGCTATTATCGATGCCGTTTCGATGCGCTTTGCCGGGCGGCTCTCGCCGTGACCTGCCGAGAAGCCGTTTTCGAGGATGCGGTCGAGGGGATGTTGCACGCAGGTGAGGCTTTTGGTGGGGTAGTAGTCCTTGTCGTGGATGTGGAGGTAGCCTGCCCGCACGGCCTCGCGGGCTTCTTCGCTGAGGAGATAGTCATCGACAAAGGGCTTTGTCGTTTCGCTGGCGAACTTCATCATCATACCTGCGGGAGTGTCGGTGTTCATGTTGGCGTTCTCGCGGGTGATGTCGTTGTTCTTAGCCTCGATAATCTCATGGAACATGTCGCGCGTCTTGGCCCGGCGGGCAATGCTGCGCTGGTCGCGGTAGGCTATGTATTTCTTTGCCACTTCCTTGCGCGGGCTTTTCATCAGCTCCAGCTCAACCATGTCCTGGATTTCCTCGACGGTCATGCGTTCGTTGCCGCGCGCGCCTATGCGGTCGGTAATCTTGGCGATGAGACTTTCGTCCTCGCCGAGCTCGGTGGTGAGCATGGCTTTGCGGATTGCCGCCTTGATTTTTTCTTCGTTATAGCCGACGACGCGGCCATCGCGTTTCACAACTGTCTGTATCATTGTCGCTGATGAAAATTCGTGGGTGGATAAGTTTTCCGATGGTGTCGGTTTCGGATTGTTTTGTGGTTGCAAAGCTAAGAATAAATATCGTTAATGGCAAATTTTATTTTGTGAAAAGCGCAGCTGAATTTTCGTTTTGGTGAATTTTGAAGGTGTATTTGAAATTATAAATATAAGATAATTAGTCAATTAATTTCCGAAAACGGCAAACTTTATAAATTTCATGTCGTTATTGAGTGTATGGCCATTGCTGTCGCGAGGCTCCTTTCGTGAAAAATCGAAGCTATATATAATGAATTCTCCGGACGAAAAATAAATTTTGCGGGTAATGGAAGTTTTTGTAATTTTGCGGCTACCTAAGAACAACCGAAAAGAACATCGAAATATGATAAACCGAAGCCTGATAAGAATCAAGACTGTGCAGATTCTTTATTCCTATCTCCTTACCCGTAGCGAATTCAAGCTCCAGCCGGCGCCCGGCCCGGAGGCCTCGCGCGACAAACGCTTTGCCTATACGGTTTATCTGGACATGATGTTGCTGCTTCTCAAACTGTCGTCGCAGCCTCTGGGACCCAATTCGGGCATAATGCTTGTCGAGGATGCCGGATTGAAGAAAAACCGTATAGCGTCGGCCATGCGCCATGACCTGTCGGTGATCGACACAGTGCTGAACGGACGCCGCGGGCGCCTCGCCGCCTACGACAGTTGCCTCGAGGATCTCGCCGCCGCCTTGCGCGAGTCAGCGGTATACAAGGATTACAAGCGCAAACGCAAACTCAAATTCACCGACGATGTAGCGTTCTGGAGCACTGTATTCAGCACCATCGTCCGCCGTTTCAAGGGCGTGGAGCGCGTGCTGCGCCGCGACGAGGATTTCAGCCATGTGGGCTTCGATATGGGTGTGAATATGTTCGTTGCCACGCTTTCGGGCTTCGACGATTCGCGCGCCACATATCTCAAGGCCCGCGCAGACCTCGACGAGAGTCTCAGTCTGGCCTACAAGCTTTACCATGCCCTTCTTCAGCTGCCGGTGCTCATCACCTCGATGCAGGAACAGCGTCTCGATGCCGCAAAGCACAAATTCGTGCCTACGCCCGACGATCTCAATCCGAACATGCGCTTTGTCGACAATAAGTTTGTGGGAGCTCTCCGCAACTGCGAGGCACTCCAGAATTTCATCAAGGACAATCCGGACGCTGATCCTTCGACGTGGCGCGATGCCGACGTGCTGTGCGGCAGTCTCCTCAACCGCATTCTTCAGAGCGAAGCTTATGCCGACTATATGGCCCTGGAAGAGAGCGATTTCGCCACCGACGCCAACTTCTGGCGCGAGATAATGCGCAACATAGTGTTCAGTTCCGACGAACTTGCCGACGCGCTCGAAAACCGCAGCGTGTTCTGGAACGACGACCTCGCTATAATGAGCACTTTCGCCCTGAAGACCATCAAGAGAAGCTACAGCCCCGCAGCCGACGAGGACAGCGTGGATGTCGGCCGCATCGTCCTGCTGCCCAAGTTCATGAACGAGGCCGACGAGCGATTCGGCGCCGAGCTCTTCGAGTATGTGGTGAACAACCGGGAGCAGTACCGCGCGTATGTGGACCGCTTCATCAACCCCGAGCAATGGGACACCGAGCGTCTGGCATATATGGATATCGTGGTGCTTCTCACCGCCATCGCCGAGATTATCAACTACCCCTCGATCCCCGTGCCTGTAACTCTCAACGAGTATATAGAAATAGCCAACGACTACAGTACGCCGCGCAGCGGCCAGTTCGTCAACGGCATACTCTCCAGCGTGATAAAACTTCTCGAGCAGGAGGGCGTTATCAATAAACAATTATAGTAACCCTAAATACCGAAAGAACTATGTTCAACATTCTTTGCGAGGCTGCCGCAGCCGCTACCGAAGCTGCCGCAGCCGCTACCGAGGCCGTTCCCGAACCCGCCTTCATGGAAAAATACGGCAGCCTGCTGATGATAGTGGGTATCTTCGTGGTATTCTACTTCTTCATGATCCGTCCGCAGCAGAAGCGTCAGAAAGAAATGCAGAAGATGCGCGACGCTCTCGGCAAGGGTGACCGTGTTGTCACCGCCGGCGGCATCCACGGCATTATCCGTGATGTCAAGGACAAGAGCTTCATCATCGAAGTTGCCGACGGCGTGCGTATCCGTGTGGACAAAGGCAGCGTATACAGCTCACCCGCCGATGCTGCCGACGACGCCGCCAACGAACTCAAGAAATAAGGGCCTGACGTACCTCCGTCCCGATGACGGGCCTTCGTGAAAATATGCGTCATATCTTTGTCGTGCTCCGTTCACCCAAGGGGCACGACATCGGTATGTTTTGTATTTTCGTGGCAATCTCGGCCATACTGTGGGGTGTGCTTGCCCTCAACGAGGAGGAGCAGCGCGATATCCGCATACCTGTACGTCTCACCCACGTTCCCGATTCCATCACCATGCTTGCGCGGGGTCCGGAGAGCATCAATGCCAGCGTTCTGGTGCGCGGCTCGCAGTTGCTGAAGATGAGCATGAGCTCTCCGTCGCTGAACGTCGATTACCGCGTATACCGTCAGGGCGACCATGTTTTTCTCAGCAATGCCGACCTCAAGGCGCTGGTGCGCAATACCACGGGGTCGCCGCAGGTGGCCGTGCTGTACCCTGATTCGATATCGATACCATTTACGGCCAATCCGGGCGTACGTGTGCCTGTTGACGTCGACTATGATGTCAGCGCCGGGCCTCGTTCGGCCATGGTCGGGCGTCCGCGGCTGAGTGCCGACTCCGTGGAGGTTTTCACCGCCGGCGGTACTCACTCCATACGCAGTGTGCGTACCGAGCCGATAGTGATTGCCGGCCTCGACGGCCGGGTGACGCGGCGGGTGCGGCTGGTGGCGCCCTCCGGCGCTCGTCTTATTCCTGACAGTGTGGATGTCACTTTCGAGGCCGAACCTCTGATTATCAAAACGCGCAAAGTAGTGATAGAGCCCGTCAACGTGCCGGAGGGCACTCGCCTGATCACCTTCCCGGCTCAGATGACGGTGACCTACATGGTGCCCATGAGCTCTTATACCAGCACCGACCCCCGGTTCCGCGTGGTGGCCGATTACCGCAAGATAAATCGGGGCAACGGCTCGAACATGATGAAGCTCAGCATTGTCGACGTACCGCGCGGGCTGCGCAATGTATTTCTGGCTAACGACAGCGCGGAATACATAATAGAACAGCTATGAGTGCTCCTATGACAGGCCTCACCGGAGGCATAGGCAGCGGAAAGAGCGTTGTGGCGCATGTGCTGACCATCAAGGGCTATGATGTTGTGGACAGCGACACTCTCGCCCGTCGACTCATGGACGAGTCTGCAGTCGTCAAGGACCGCATAGCCGCCGAAATCGATACGTCGTGTGTGCGCGACGGCCTTATCGACCGCCGTCGTCTTGCCGACATCGTCTTTTCCGACGCCCGGCGTCTGGCGGTGCTCAACGATATAGTCCACGGGCTTGTGCGTGAACGCCTCGCCGAAATAGCAGCACATGCGACAAAGCCTTTTTTTGTCGAGACCGCTATTTTCGGCAGCAGCGGCCTGTGGCGTCTGTGCTCGGCGGAACTCAGGGTGACGGCACCCGAAGAACTGAGGGTGGAGCGTGTGATGCGCCGTAATGGCCTGAGTGCCGACGCAGTGCGCGCACGCATAGCGGCCCAGCGGACAGAGACGCTCCTTGGTGACGAAGCGCCGCCGCTTTTCATCATAGAAAACGACGGCCATACCGCCGTTCTGCCGCAGGTAGATACTTTCCTGGCGACATTGTCCCCGCCATACTATTGATGATTACTCAACAAATCAAAGACAATACAAACAGAGAATTTTCATAAAAATCTTTTACCATACACTCCGCAATGACTTATACCTTCGACGAGGCCTATCAGGCTTCAATCAAATATTTCGACGGCGACGAGCTCGCCGCAAAGGTGTGGGTGAGCAAATATGCCCTCAAAGACTCGGACGGCAACATCTTCGAGCTTACGCCCGACGATATGCACCATCGCATAGCCTCCGAGCTGGCGCGCATAGAGGCCAAATACCCCAACGGCATGAGCGCCGACCACATCTTCGATTTGCTCAAGGATTTCCGATACGTTGTTCCTCAGGGGAGCCCCATGGCCGGCATAGGCAACAACTATCAGGTGGGATCGCTGTCGAACTGCTTCGTTATCGGTATCGACGGCAAACCCGACAGCTACGGAGGCATAATGCGCATCGACCAGGAGCAGGTGCAGCTTATGAAACGCCGCGGCGGAGTGGGCCACGACCTCTCGCACCTGCGTCCCAAGGGCATGGCGGTTAAGAACTCGGCATTGACGTCCACCGGTCTGGTGCCGTTCATGGAGCGCTACTCCAACAGCACGCGCGAAGTGGCGCAGGACGGACGCCGCGGCGCCCTGATGATGACAGTATCGATAAAGCACCCCGACTCGGAGGCTTTCATCGATGCCAAGATGACACCCGGAAAGATTACCGGCGCCAATGTATCGGTACGTATCGACGACGCTTTCATGGAAGCCGCAGAAAAGGGCGAGAAATACACCCAGCAGTATCCCGTCACGGCTGAAAACCCTAAAGTAACCAAAGAAATAGATGCCGCGGCCCTCTGGAACAAGATAGTGACCAACGCGTGGACTTCCGCAGAGCCCGGCGTCCTGTTCTGGGACACCATACGCCGTGAGAGTGTGCCCGACTGCTATGCCGACCTCGGATTCGAAACCATATCCACCAACCCTTGCGGCGAAATACCGCTGTGTCCGTACGATTCGTGCCGTCTGCTGGCAATCAACCTCTATTCGTTCGTGGACAAGCCCTTCACCTCCGAGGCGCATTTCGATTTCGACAAGCTGCGCAAAGTTGTTGGCGACGCCCAGAGAATAATGGACGACATCATCGACCTGGAGATGGAGAAAATCGACGCCATACTCGCAAAAATCGAAACCGATCCCGAGCCCGAAGAGGTAAAGGCCCCCGAACGCGACCTGTGGCTGAAAATCAAGGAGAAAACGCTGCGCGGACGTCGCACCGGTCTGGGCACAACCGCCGAGGGCGACATGATTGCCGCCATGGGCCTGCGCTACGGCACTCCCGAGTCTACCGACTTCTCCGTCAAAGTCCACAAGGCAGTGGCACTTGCCGCCTATGCCTCGAGCGTGCACATGGCCAAGGAGCGCGGAGCTTTCGAGATTTACGACGCCAACCGCGAGAAGAACAATCCTTTCATCCGCCGGCTTGCCGAGGCCGACTCCGCCATGGTTGCCGATATGGCGGCTCACGGGCGTCGCAACATAGCGTGCCTGACGATAGCCCCCACGGGCACCACGTCGCTGATGACGCGCACCTCCTCCGGCATAGAGCCGGTATTCCTGCCTGTGTATAAGCGTCGCCGGAAAATCAACTCCGCCGAGGCCGTGGCGAAGGTCGACTATGTGGACGACAGCGGCGACCAGTTCGAGGAATACATAGTTTACCATCCCAAGTTCCTGGACTGGATGAAGGTTGCCGGTATTGAAGCCAAGGCGGACTATACCCAGGAAGAAATCGACGCCATCGTGGCACGTTCGCCCTATGCAGGCGCCACCGCCAACGATATCGACTGGCTCGAGAAGGTGCGTATGCAGGGCGCCGTACAGAAATGGGTGGACCACAGCATATCCGTGACCATCAACCTGCCCGCCGATATCAGCGTGGAGGCTGTTGGCAAACTCTACCTCGCCGCGTGGCATGCCGGTTGCAAAGGTTGCACCGTATATCGCGACGGCTGCCGCTCCGGGGTCCTGGTGGCTATCGAGAAGAAAGAGGAAAAGAAAGAACCGACCATGCAGCCCGTCCTGGCAAAGCGTCCCGTAGAGCTCGAGGCCGATGTCGTTCGCTTCCAGAACAACAAGGAGAAGTGGATAGCCTTCGTGGGCCTTGTCGACGGCCGACCCTACGAGATATTCACCGGTCTTGCCGATGATGACGACGGCATATTCCTGCCAAAAACCGTTACACACGGTCAGATCATCAAGGCGCTCGACCCCGACGGCAACAAGCGCTATGACTTCCGATTCATCAACAAGCGCGGCCACAAAACAACCATAGAAGGCCTCTCGGACAAGTTCAACCCCGAATACTGGAACTACGCCAAGCTTATTTCCGGCGTGCTCCGTTACGGCATGCCTATTGATCAGGTGCTTAAGCTCGTAGGCGGCCTGGAGCTCGACAGCCAGAGCATAAACACCTGGAAAATGGGTGTGGAGCGTGCCCTCAAGAAATATCTGCCCAACGGCACAAAGGCCGGGGGTCAGAAGTGCCCCAACTGCGGTCAGGAAACCCTTGTCTACCAGGAGGGATGCCTGATATGCACGGCCTGCGGCACTTCCAGGTGCGGCTGAGCCACGGATAAACATTCGTGCCCGATGTTTGTTTATCTATTAACTGAACAATAGAAACATAACAGACATCGATTATGAAAACACAAGTAGAAGTCAACACACCGCTGCGCCTGGCCGACGAACTGCCTTACGGCAAATCGGAAATCCTCAATAAGACCGTTCTCGACGGCGACGGCGGCTCTGTAACCCTTCTTGCCTTCGACAAAGGCACCATGATAGCACGCCATCAGGCCGACGAAGAAGTAATGGTCTACGTCCTTGAGGGCGCCATAGAATTCGAGGTCGGCGAGCAGCGCCAGCACCTCACCGCCGGCAACTCCATTGTCATGGAGCCTGCCACACCCCACACCGTTCTGGCTCTCGAGAGCTCGAAGGTTCTCCTCACCAAGATCAAGGCGTGAGCGCACCGTATACAGTCGCCCGGTTCCCCTGGAGGAGCCGGGCGGCTGTATTGTTGAACTAATAGCGTAGCCATATGTTATATGTATTATAATCAACTATTTGTTATATATTGCATTCAACTATTTTGAACTAAGAATATGATACGCAAAGTGTTCTTGATATCGGCTATGACCCTGACGGCGATGGGAGCGGCGGCACAGGATGCAGTCGCCACACCTTATTCGGTACGTGCGGCCATGGAGATAGTCGTTCCCTCGGGCGGTCATGACAGTTACCAGACGGGTGCCGGTGCCGCTGTTGGTGCATTCTACCGCCTACCCCTGGCCCGCAATGTATATTTCGAACCGGGTCTCGAGGGTTTTTATCACAGCATGACGGCCAAGCAGGACATGCTTATCGGCGATTATTATTATCAGGGCTCGGCGCAACTCGCCGGTCTGCGGATCCCCCTGATGTTCGGCTATAATTTCAGCACATCGCCGCTGCTCGATATCAGCCTGTCGACCGGTCCGTGGATGAACATCAACCTATATGGCCGTCAGAGCATACTCCCCAATTTCGATGCTCCTGACCGCGTGCCAAACCAGAAAATCAATCTGTTCAAACACGGGTTCCGGCGTGTCGACGCCCTTTGGGGGATAAGGTTGAAATTCACCTTTGCAAAGAACTATTCGGTGGGTATCGTCACAGCAGTGGCTTTCACTCCTTTGGCATCGTTCGGCATGCGGGACAAAAAAGTGAAGATCTACGGACACACCATCGGGATCTCTCTGGGATATAACTTCTGATCCGCGACGGTATAACCGACAGCGCCCTTCCGCCGGCCGGCGGAAGGGCGCTGTGGTGCTATGCAGAGTGTCAGAAATAGTAGTTCATCGAGCGTTTGTAATATAGCATGTCGCTGCCGACCTGCTGGGCGGCGTGGTCACCCATGGAGTTTGCAACGATGGCGAGGGCGAAGTGGAGTGCGCTGCTGGGTCCGTTGCCGGTAATCAGCTTTTCGAGGTTCATTACCGGAACGTCGCGCATGATGGCGCCATACTGACGGCATTCGTCTTCGAAGCCGGGGTAGCAGGTGGCTTCTTTGCCGTCGAGCAGACCTAAAGGAGCGAGCACCACGGCGGGAGCGGCGCAGATGGCGGCGATTTTACCCTTGTGAACTTTCAGGAGCTCGCACAACGGCTCGAATTCATGCAGGTTGGCGGCGCCCGGCATACCTCCGGGGCAGATCAGCCATTCGCTGTCCGCATAATCGGCCTCTTTGAATGTGAGATCGGCTTTCACGGTGATACCGTGTGCGCCGGTGACGTCGTGTTTGTCGGTGATGGATACAGTCTTGATGTCCATGCCTGCACGGCGCATAACATCTACCACTGTCAGCGCTTCGATTTCCTCGAAGCCGTTTGCAAGGAAAATAAAGGAACGGTTCATAATATTATGGTATTTCAGTTATGTATTATACAAGTAGTTGCGATGTGATACAAAGTTCGGTTCACAAACTGATAACAAAATAACAGCCCATTTTGTTTGAGTTTTGACATAATTTTGTAACTTTGCGACAAAATTAAGAAACAATGAAACGAAGCCTCATATTTTTTTTGCCGCTAATATCGACATTATTTTTGACATTTGCAAGTTGCAGGCAAAAATATTTTTACACCAGCGGCGAAACGTGGGGTACATCGTATCATATTGTGTACTCATCGGGTAGAGATCTGCAGGATTCCATCGTCGCCGAACTGGCGCGCATCGACAGCATTTTTTCAATATTCAACGCTGAATCTGAGATATGTGCCATCAACGCCAACCGCCGCACGACGGCAAGCGCCGATTTTGCCCGGGTCTTCGCCCATGCTCTTCATGCCTGGCGGGCATCCGGCGGAGCTTTCGATCCCACAATAGCCCCGGTAGCCGAGCTGTGGGGCTTCGGTGTCTGGGGTGGTGATGAGGTGCCGGACAGTACCGTCCTTGCAACCGCGCTCGCAACGGTGGGTATGGGCGACTGTTCCATCGACGCTCAGCGCAATATCGATAAGAAAAGCCCGGACACACGCTTTGACTTTTCGGCACTCGCCAAGGGCTATGGAGTGGATTGTGTGGCCGCGCTGCTCAAACGCAACGGATGCAAAAACTATATGGTGGAAATCGGTGGCGAAGTGGCTGTGGAGGGAAATAACCCGCAGGCCAAGCCCTGGCGCATTCAGATCGATGGTCCGAACAGCGGCGTGGCCGGCCACAATGCCCTGATGGTTGTTGAAATGGGTCCGGCTCCGCAGGCCATAGCCTCCAGCGGCAATTACCGCAACTACCGCGTGGACAGCTGCGGAAATATCTATGGACATACCATCAACCCGGCCACGGGACGACCCGTGCAGACCGCCACGCTTGCCGCCAGCATTATCGGCAGCACGTGCGTGGAGGCCGACGCTCTGGCCACGGCGTGCATGGTTCTCGCTCCGGACTCGGCAACCGCCATGCTCGGGCGCGAAGGTGTGGAAGGCATACTTGTCGTTGCCGAAGCAGACTCGGTCCGTCTGATGACAACGCCTGGCTTTCCCCGGTGAAACGGGCAAAAAAAAAGCGGATGTCTCACGACACCCGACATTCTTTAACCTTAAATCTAATACCATGAAAAACACAGTGCAAAATAACTTTATTACGATGTTCTTTGCATGATAAACGTCCGCCGCATGTGAAAGGTTTGCCGCAGCGGCCGGGTTTAACGTTTATTAACGGCATGATTGGGCGTTTTTTGATTATATTTGCAGTGTAAATAAAACCAATCAATGCCCGCAGGCGCTGTCCTGTGCTTGTTCACCTTTGTATGAGAACCAAAATATTAGTCATCGACGACGAAGAAGCGGTATGTGAAATCCTGAAATATAACCTTGAAAAAGAGGGTTATGAGGTAGACTGTGCCTATAGTGCCGAGGAAGCTCTGGATATGGAGCTGTCGGACTATGATTTGTTCATGGTCGATATAATGATGGACAAACTCAGCGGTTTCGATTTTGCCAAGCAGGTATCGAACATGACCGATACCGAGGACACTCCCATATTGTTCTGCTCGGCGCTCACCGACGAGGATGTCGTTGTGAAGGGACTTAACATCGGTGCCGACGATTATGTGACCAAACCATTTGTCATCGGTGAGGTGCTTGCGCGCGTACGCGCCATCCTGCGCCGGTCGCAGACAAAAAAACGGCGCAGTGCCGCCGACATCGAGGCGCATCAGGGTAATCTGGAGAGCGATGTCACCTTCAAGGGCCTCGTTATAGACCGCAATGACAAGGAGTGCTTCCTCGACGGCGTCCCTGTGACCCTTACACGCACTGAATTCGATATCCTGCTGTTTTTCCTCACACACCGCAACCGCATATACAGCCGCGAAGAGATAATCAAAAACGTATGGGAAAACGATGTTGTTGTTTCGGACCGCACCGTCGACACCAATATCACCCGCTTGCGCAAGAAGCTGGGCGACTATGAGAAGCATTTAGTCACCCGTCAGGGCTTCGGTTATGGCTTCAAGGATAAGAATTAGTTATCAGTGGCGTCTGTTCATCCCCATGGTGGCCGGTCTTTGGATCGTTATCTTCGCCATGGCCGCCTGGCAGTATAAGCACAATCGCGATTTCCGCGAGGCCCGCATCTACGAGCAGCTCGATTTCATTAATGCGCGCGTTGTCGATTCCTATGACAACAGCCCGCGTCTATTGCCGCCGTTTCTGGATTTTGTGTACGAGTATTACCGCCAGAACTCAGTCTACGACCGTATACAGATCTCCATCTACGAAAACGGACGGCTGGTCCGCAGTCAGGGTGCTCCCGTGCTGCTCACTCCCGAGGAAATTGCCGAGGTATCGGGCGTGCGCCGCGAAATATCGCCGGGATACGACGAGAACGGCTCCGCGACCGACGAGTATTTCTACTACCGGGTGATGCCTAACAGCGACGGCACCATGCTGGTTGCCACCGTCTTGCCATTCGACCACGATGTAAACGCCGCAATCATGCCGAGCATGAAGGTATTCGTGATGATATTTCTTATGGCCATGGTGCTCACCATCCTTACCTTCTTTGCCACCCGTCACTTCGGCAAGAACATACGCATACTGCGCTCCGTGGCCGAGAAGGCCGTCACCGACCAGAATTTCCTGCCGATGATGGACTTTCCCCACGACGAATTCGGCGACATCAACCGGCAGATTGTGCATATGTACAACGAGCGTTCGCAGGCCATGCAGCGTCAGAAACGCGAGCACATGATAGCCATGCACGCCATCGAGGAAAAAGCACGCGCAAAACGACAGATGTCGAGCAATATTAACCACGAGCTCCGCACGCCCATAGGCGTGATAAAGGGATACCTCGATACCCTGCTGGAAAACCCCGAGATGGACGTGGACACACGCACTCACTTTCTGCGCAAGGCCCAGGAACATGCACAGCGTCTGGTGAGCCTGATATCCGACGTTTCGGCGATAACGCGTCTGGAGGAGGGCGGCGAGCTTATCAACACCGAAGAACTCGATTTCCACGACATAGCCTATACACTGGCCAACGATATAGAGGAAAGCGGCGTGCTCGGCACCATGAAATTCGAGTACAGCGTGCCTCTCGATTGCAAGATAATGGGCAACTACAACCTGCTGACGGGAATGCTCATGAACCTGGCGCGCAATGCGGCGGCATATTCGCAAGGCACACTGTGCGAACTCATCATGCTCGAGGAAACCGATAAATTCTATAAATTCGTGTTCCGCGACAATGGCCGCGGTGTCGGCGAAGAGCACCTGCCGCATCTGTTCGAACGCTTTTACCGTGTGGACTCGGGGCGTGCCCGCAAGGCCGGAGGCACCGGTCTGGGCCTGCCCATCGTGCAGAGCACAGTCAACGCCCACGGAGGCACCATCACAGTGTCAAACCGCAAGAGCGGAGGTCTCGCCTTCTATTTCACACTCCATAAATCCGCCACCGGTAAAGGACGCCAAAAATAGTATGAAAAGCAACGCAAAAATGCTCATCTGCGCGCTGATGTCAGGAGGGAGTGCCATGGCTGCAACACCCACTCTTGAGGCGTTGGCCGACGGCCTCATGGCCGTGCCTTGTTATGCCGACAGCTGCAGCTACGAGGTATATCTGCCGTCGATGTCGGATCCCGTGCACTATGATATCTTTCTGGAATCGACTGCCGCGCCGACCGACACCCTGTCGCCGGCCGACTATGAGATAAACTGGCGTCTGACAACGGCGTCGACACCGTCGGCCGGTTTTTCGGCATATTTCAACGGAAATCATTTCCGGTTCCGTGACACCCGCCTGCAGGAGTACCACATAGAGGCCGACGCCTCCTCGTTCGCACCCGCCGGTGATGTTACGCGCGGAGTGCAGCGCCAGGCACAGTTCGCCGAGTTGCTGCCGCAGTACATAGGCCTCAGATTCAGGAGCATGGCAGCCGACAGCGCTTACAGTGTGCGTATCGCCGACGGTGTCCGCGCCGACGGGCGGCAGTGTGTGCGCATTGAGGGCGTGGAACGTCGCGCCGGCTATGATGCCTCCGAATTCACCTATCTTCTCGACGCCGCAACCCTTATGCCGGTGGCGATAGAGCTCGAGAACAACCCCGGACAGCTGGGCGAGCAGAGCATAAGTGTGCATTATAGTCTGGTGACGCCCACCAATGGTTGCCGGATAGATATGGAAACCCTGCTGGAGAGACACAGCGAGGCATTCGAGCGGTACCGCACCGATGCATATACCCTCGAGACCCTACCGGGCAAGATTCTACCGCGCATAGCCGGCCCGACCCTCGGCGGTGCCCGTTACGTTCACGATGAGGGCGAACCTTTCGGCATGCCAGCCGTGATAGTCTTTGCCGACAGCCGTGTGGGCACCACACCCGAGCTTATCCACGCCGTGGAGCAGGCCGCCCTGCTCATGCCTGTGGTTGCAAAGGTGGTTTTTGTCTTTGTAGATAAGCGCGCCGAAGATGTGGAGCCTCTGTTTGCCGGCACCATGCTCGACCAACCCGTTGTGATGCTCAATGGTGGCGCGGCCGTGCGCGACTGCGGTATCGGAGCCGTCACGCCTGTGATTATATTTGCATCGCCCTCCGGCAAAGTAACCGATTACATACGCGGTTTCAACCAAGACCTTGGTAAATTTGTTATAGAGAAAACGGTAGAGGCATACAACCTCTGATTCCGCAATCTATAATCAAAATTTGCCGACAATTAATGGAAACAATCTATTTTCAAGGAAATCCCTGCCATACCTATGGCATGATACCGGCCGTAGGCACTGCGGCACCATGCTTCAAACTCGTACGCCGCGACCTCAAGGAGATAAGCTGTGCCGACTATAAAGGCAAACGCGTGGTCCTCAACGTCTTTCCGAGCCTCGATACCGATGTGTGCGCCGCTTCGGTGCGCCGCTTCAATCAGGAAGCCGCAAACCTGAAGGATACGGAAATAATATGTGTGTCGATGGATCTTCCCTTCGCCGCAAACCGTTTCTGCACGGCCAACGGCATCGACAAGGTGACGGTGGCTTCGGCATTCCGCTCGCCGGAATTCGCCCAGAACTACGGCCTGCAGATTGTCGACGGTCCTCTTGCCGGCCTCCTGGCCCGCGCCGTGATAGTCATCGATGAAAACGGAAAGGTGATATTCTCCGACCTGGTAGAGGAAATCACCCATGAGCCTGACTACAAGGGTGCTCTCGACGTGCTCTCCTGAACTAACCGCAAAAACCACACAGCCCCGGTGCCGGAAACGGCATCGGGGCTGTGTATATTGAATAATGCCGCTAACCGAGGCACATCATGGCGATGCGGTAAACTGCGAAGGCGGCCACCCATGCAACAATGGTGTTGTATACCACGCTGAATATACCGTACTTCCATGAGTGTGTTTCGCGCACTATCGCCGCTATGGTTGCTATACAGGGGCAGTAGAGAAGGATAAACACCATGAAACTCAATGCTATGGCCGGAGTGAAGTCGGGGTGCCCGGTAGCGGGGTTGACGGCTTCGAGGCGTGCGCCCAGACGCGCGTCGGCAGTGGCCTCGTCGTTGGTGTAGAGCACGCCGAGGGTAGATACCACTATCTCCTTTGCCGGAACGCCGGCAAGAGCGGCAACCGACGCACGCCAGTTGAATCCGAGAGGTTCCATCACGGGATTGACGGCTTTGCCGGCCATCTCCAGATAGGAATCGCGTGAGGTGTCGATTTCCGAATCACCGACCCTGGCTGTCGTGGCAGTCTGCGGTGCAATAGCCTCGTCGTGGCGGAGGGGGAAGTAGTTGAGTGCCCATACTATGATGGAGGCGAACAGAATGATACCGCCCATTTTTCTTAGGTATTCCTTGCCTTTGGCCCAGGTGTGGGAGAGCGAGGCTTTCATTGTCGGGAAACGGTAGGGCGGCAGTTCCATTACGAACGGCGTCTCGTCTTTGGTGAAGAGAAATCGGCGCAGCAGGCGCGCGGTGATGACTGCCACGAGTATGCCGCCGAAGTACAGGCACATGAATACCAACGCCGCCGACGACGGGAAGAAAGTGCCGATGAGCAGAACGTAGATCGGCAGGCGTGCCGAGCAGCTCATGAAGGGATTGATGAGTATGGTTATCAACCGGCTCGAACGGCTTTCTATAGCACGCGAGGCCAGGATTGCCGGCACGTTGCAGCCGAAGCCCATGATCAGGGGGATGAACGATTTGCCGTGGAGACCCACGCGGTGCATCACTTTGTCCATTATGAAGGCTGCGCGCGCCATGTATCCGGAGTCCTCCATGAACGATATGCAGAAATACAGAATCAGAATGTTCGGGAGGAAGACAATCACGCCGCCCACGCCTCCGATAATGCCGTCGGCGATGAGGTCTTTGAGCGGACCGTCGGGCATGAGCTGCTGGGTGACGCGGCTGAGCCAGTCCACCGTCGTCTCTATCCATTCCATCGGGTACTGGCCCAGGAAGAAAGTTGCCCAGAAGATGAAGAACATTATGATGAAGAAGAAGGGGAAGCCCAGATAGCGGTTGGTGGCAATGGAGTCCAGCACATGGGTTGTGCGGCGCTCCTTTTTCGGACCGGGGACAAAAGTTTCGGCGAGGGCGCCGGCTATGAAACCGTATTTTTCAGCGGCGGCGATGCTTGAGATGTCCTCGCCGTGGAGATTTTCTATCTGCCCGCGCAGTTTGTCGCGCAGAATTATCAGAGGGCTTGACGCTCCCGGCCGCACATGCCGGAGCCAGTGGCTGCGCTTTGTCTCGTCAGTATCCGCTGTATCATTGTCGGAGCTGTCGCCACAACAGGGCTTGTGGAACAACCGGCCGAAAAAACGGCGCAACGGTCCGCGCCGGCAGTTCTGGCGGTGCTGCTTGTTGGTGTTGTCGATGCCCTCCATCTCGTCTTCTATCACGTGGTCGCCTTCCATGAGCTTTATGGCGAGATAGCGTGGCGAGAAATGGCGGTGCAGGTCGGGCATGGCCTTGATATTGTCGACCAGCTGACGGATTGCTTTTTCGAGGTCGTTGCCCAGGTTGACGTGGACGTGGCGCACAACGTTGTCGCGCGACTCATAGACGGATATTATGGTGTCGAAGAGGGTTCGGATGCCTTCGCCGGTACGTGCTACAACAGGCACCATCGGCACGCCTATCATGGCGCCGAGTTGCTCATGGTCGAGTTTGGCGCCGGAGGCCCGCAGTTCGTCGTACATGTTGAGAGCTATTACCATGCTGCGGTCCATGTCGATGAGCTCGGTAGTGAGGAAAAGGTTGCGCTCGAGGTTGGAGGAGTCCACAACGTTGATAATCACATCGGGCGTGGCTTCGGCAAGATATTTGCGCACATATAGCTCCTCGGGCGAGTAGCAGGTGAGGGAGTAGGTGCCGGGAAGGTCGACGATGTTGAACCGGTAGTCGCCGTAGACAAAATGACCGTCTTTGGCATCTACGGTGACGCCGCTGTAGTTGCCTACGTGCTCCTTTGCACCGGAGGCTATGTTGAACAGCGATGTTTTGCCGCAGTTGGGGTTGCCGATAAGCACCACGTTGATGATGTGACTCTTGTCGTGCGCTTCTTTGGCAGCCGGGGTATGGGCGGGCAGCGACCCCATGCGGCGCATGGCGGCTTCGCCGATGACGGCGGCATCCTCCACGCTGATGGGCTGTACTTCTATGAGAGCGGCTTCGCTGGCGCGAAGCGATATGTCGTAGCCTAAGATACTGTATTTTATAGGGTCGCGAAGAGGAGCGTGGAGAACCGTTGTTACCGGTCGTCCGGCTACGAAGCCCATTTCGATGACTCGTTTACGGAAGGCACCGTGGCCATGAATCTTGACGATTATGGCCGACTCGCCGGTTTTGAGATCTGACAGTTTCATGGCGGCAAAGGTCGTGAAAATTCCGCAGGTTCGCAAATTTATTTGCAATAGTTTTAAATTAGGGCACAGATTTTGCCGCACGAATGCCGCACGTACCCGTACATACAAGAAATTTTGGTGGGTCCGCGAGTTTTTTGTAACTTTGCAGCCGCAAAACGAACATAGCAACTTCAATGCAGAACATCCGCAATATCGCCATCATCGCACACGTCGACCATGGCAAGACCACTCTGGTGGACAAAATGCTGCTTGCCGGTCATCTTTTCCGCGACAATCAGAATACCGGCGAACTTATTCTCGACAACAACGATCTTGAGAGGGAGCGTGGTATAACGATACTTTCAAAAAACGTATCGATCAACTACAAGGGCTATAAAATCAATATTATCGATACTCCCGGACACGCCGACTTCGGCGGCGAGGTGGAACGTGTGCTCAATATGGCCGACGGCTGCCTTCTTCTTGTCGATGCTTTCGAAGGCCCGATGCCGCAGACACGTTTTGTGCTTGAAAAAGCTATCCGCATGGGTCTCAAGCCCGTGGTGGTGGTCAACAAGGTCGACAAGCCCAACTGCCGCCCCGAAGAGGTGCAGGAAATGGTGTTCGACCTCATGTTCAGCCTCGATGCCACTGATGACCAGCTGGATTTCCCGACCCTTTACGGCTCCGCCAAGCAGGGCTGGATGAGCGATGACTACCGCAAGCCCTCCGACAACATCACGCCGCTGCTCGACGCCATCATAGAGAACATCCCCGGTCCGGAAGACAATCCCGGCAATACGCAGATGCTCATCACAAGCCTCGATTACAGCAAATATGTGGGCCGAATCGCCATCGGCCGTGTGCATCGCGGCACCATCCGCGAAGGTCAGGAAATAGCTCTGTGCCGCCGCGACGGTTCTGTGTCGCGTCAGCGCATCAAGGAACTGCATACTTTCGAAGGCATGCAGCGCAAGAAGGTCGGCGAGGTGACGAACGGCGATATTTGCGCCATCGTCGGCCTCGAAGGCTTTGAAATCGGCGATACCATCTCCATCCCTGACAACCCCGAGCCCCTGCCCCGCATAGCCATCGACGAGCCTACAATGTCAATGACATTCACTATCAACGACAGCCCCTTCTTCGGGCGCGACGGCAAATATGTCACCTCCCGTCACATCGGCGACCGTCTCACTGCCGAGCTCGACCGCAATCTGGCGCTCCGTGTGGAGAAAGGCCGCAAGGAAGACGAGTGGATAGTTTTCGGCCGCGGCGTTCTCCATCTGTCGGTGCTCATAGAAACCATGCGCCGCGAAGGATACGAACTGCAGGTGGGCCAACCTCAGGTTATCATCCGTGAAATCGACGGCGTGAAGTGCGAACCTGTCGAACTTCTCACCATCAACGTCCCCGAGGAATATGCCTCCAGGATGATAGATATGGTCACGCGGCGCAAAGGCGACCTGGTGGCTATGAACACCAAGGCCGACCGCGTGCAGATGGAGTTCAATATTCCGTCGCGCGGCATCATAGGCCTGCGCTCCAACGTTCTCACCGCTTCGGCCGGCGAGGCCATCATGGCTCACCGCTTCCTCGAGTACCAGCCATGGAAGGGCGACATAGAGCGACGCACTAACGGCTCGCTGATAGCTATAGAAAGCGGCACGGCCTATGCCTATGCCATCGACAAGCTCCAGGACCGCGGACGCTTCTTCATCTTTCCGCAGGAAGAGGTGTATGCCGGGCAGGTTGTCGGCGAGAACGCCAAGGACAACGACATACCCGTCAACGTCACCAAGAGCAAGAAACTCACCAACATGCGCGCTTCCGGCGCTGACGACAAGGCACGCATCGTTCCACCCGTGGTCTTCAGCCTCGAGGAAGCCCTCGAATATATTAAGGAGGACGAGTACGTGGAGGTAACGCCTCACCACATTCGTCTGCGCAAGATTATCCTCGACGAGATAGAGCGCAAGCGCGCCAACCGTTGACAGCGGAACCTCTTCCGGTGTCCTGACTGCGATTATGAAACCTTTTTCCCTGAATATACGCGGATGCCTGAAAGAATTCGGGCATCCCGTCGTTATGGGCATTGTCAATGTCACGCCCGATTCTTTTTTTGCGGGTTCGCGCGTCAATGCCCCCGCGCAGATAAGCCGGCGCGCCGAGCGTATGGCCGCCGAAGGTGCGGATATGGTGGATATCGGCGCATGTTCCACCCGCCCCGGTGCCGAGATTGTCGGCGCCGATGAGGAATGGCGCCGTCTCGAGGCCGGTATCGCCGCCGTGCGCCGCGCCGTGGGAACAGATATTCCGGTATCGGTCGATACTTTCCGTGCCGATGTCGCGCGTCGTGCCGTGGAGGCCGGCGCCGACATTATCAACGATATTTCCGGCGGAAATCTCGACTCCGGGATGTTCGCCGCCGTGGCTGAACTCAAGGTGCCGTACATCCTGATGCACATGCGCGGCACACCCGCCACTATGCAGACACTCACCGACTACGACGGCAACATCGCGGCCTGCGTGGCCCGCGAGCTGAGCGGGCCGCTGCGCCGTCTCGAGGAGGCAGGCGTGGCCGATATCATCGTCGATCCGGGTTTCGGGTTTGCCAAGACGTTACGACAGAACTGGGAACTTGCCCGCGATATGGAGAGCCTGGAAATCCTGAACCGCCCGATGCTTGTCGGTGTCTCCCGAAAATCCATGCTCGTAAAGTTGCTGAATATCAGTGCCGACGAGGCGCTCCCGGCAACAACGGCGTTGAATTTCGCCATGCTGGAGCGCGGCGCGGCCATCCTGCGCGTTCACGATGTCGCCGAAGCCCGGCAGGCCACGGCGATGTACGCCGCTATATCTTCATGAGGTCGCGGTAGATATCGAGCGCCGATTCTATTTCCTTCGGCGTGGCCACGCAATCGGTAACGGGTTGGCCGACAGCTTTCAGAAGTGTGAAATTTATATTATCGGCCGTGCGGTTTTTCTTGTCCTGGCGCATGGCGGCTATGAGAGCGGGATAATCGTCGCAGGTTATGTCGTAGGCGCCGTAATTGGTGTGTACGTAATCGGCGAGTCGGTGGATATCGTCGGTGGAAAAGCCCTCCTTCATATTCGAGAGCACCGTCTCGGCAACCATACCCCATGCCACGGCGTAACCGTGGGCCACAGGCTGACGGCGCCGGTGTCCGAGAGCTTCGAAGGCGTGGCCTATGGTATGTCCGAAATTCAGTACCTTTCGCAGACCGCTTTCGCGGAGATCCTGCTCTACGATGCGCTTTTTTGTCAGTACGCTGGCCTGAAGGAGCGGCATCATTGCCTCGCTGTTGAAGGTGGGATAGACGGGGCTGAAAGCCAGGAGCTTGCCGAAGGTGTCGCTATCCTCGAGGATGCCGTGTTTGAGCATTTCGGCATAGCCGGAGAGGATTTCCTGCTCCGTGAGGGTGTTGAAATAGATTGTTGAGATGATTGCCGCCACAGGTTCGGTGAAGGTGCCGAGCTGGTTTTTCAGACCGTTGAAATTTATGCCGGTCTTGCCTCCTATCGAGGCGTCGACGGCGCCGAGCACTGAAGTGGGGACATTTATGAAGCGGAGCCCGCGCTTGAAGGTCGCTGCGGCGAAGCCCCCGAGGTCGCTGACAACACCGCCGCCGACATTTATTATCAGAGTGGAGCGTGTAGCTTCGAGTTCGCCGAGACTGCGCCACATATCGGTGAGTTGTTCCAGGCTCTTGTTTGTATCGCCGGCTTTGAGGGTTATCAGCGGCGCGCTGGCCACAGTTTTGGAGTCGTTGCGCAGCAACGGCATGACAAACTGTGCGGTGTTGACGTCGGCAACCATCACGGCATCGGGATTTCCGAGGTCGGCGACAAGGTCATCGATAGCCTCGCCGACAAGTTCGGTGAATATAAGTTTCTGGTCCATTTGCAGAGTCTGATTTTTCTCTTATAACAAACGGGAAAGCAAAAAGGCGCACTCGGCCATGGAAGAAACTTCGATATCGGCGCCGGCTTGCGAGAGAGTGCCGGCGGTGAGCGGTCCGGTTCGCACACCGATGGTGAACACTCCGGCGGCGGCAGCCGACCGCACGCCCAGCGGAGCATTGTCCACGCCGACGACGCGCCGGCATTCCACCCCGGCTTTTGCAGCTCCTTTTTCGAAAGGTTCCGGGTGCGGTTTCCCGTGGGTGACATCGTATGCCGTCACGCGCCTCCCGGCGGGAAAAGCCCCGGGGAAATCGCTGTCGAGGCGCTGCAGCAGCGACCCCTGACCTGAACCGGTGACGAGTACCGGCACAGCACCCTTGGATATGACCGTCGCCACGGCATTCTGCGCGCCGGCCATGACGGGCGCCTCATCGCCGGCGGCGAAATACATTGATTTGAGGCCGTAGAGCCGCTTTATATCCTCATCGGAGGGTTCGCCCCGGCCGTTGCGTTCGTACAGAATGCGAATGGTGTCGGCGCCCGTGCGCCCCTCGGCGGCGAAAAAGTCGGCAGGGTCGGCTATAAGGCCGGAGTCGGCGCACATTTTCATCCATGCACGGGCATGGCGGGGCATGGAGTCATAGAGAATGCCGTCCATATCGAAAAGAACGGCGCTGAAGCCGCCGCCTCCGTTTTTTTGGCGGTAAATGTCGAGGGCACGCCCGCAGGCAGCGGTCAGTGCCTCGGTATCAAGCGTTTCCGTTATCATTTTGTTAAGGAATCGACCGGTATGTCGGGTATCATGTTCTGCTGTATTAGCATCATCGAGTCGGCGTGGCTCAGAGTGTCGGTCATAAGATCGATGCGGCCGGCATTGCCGAGGTTGCCCATATCGAGGTGCCCGAATCGCGAGCGGCTCACACCGCGACGGAACACATTCTGAATCTGGTTCACAAGGTTTACGCGCACGGTATCGACCATGCGGACGTTCTCGGCGGCCATACCGTCGCGGTATTTGGCACCGCCGAGCCTTACCTTGTATTTGTCGGGATTACCCCGCACGTTCACGCCGAATTTGAATGGCAGCGGCGACTTGAGAACAGAGATGTGGTAGTCGAAATTCATTGCAAGATCGTTGTGCCCCACTACGCCGAGGGTATAGCGGTCGATATCGAACTTGAAGGGGAATATCTGCATGTTGTTGTCGCGCACAATGAGTTGCACGCTCATGTGGTTGATGTGGTTGTCGGCCTTGTCGCGGAAACGCAGCCATTTGCCTATGGTCCGGTAAGTGTCGGGGTCGATGAACGCCAGCGAATCACCCCAGAGGCTCACGGCGGCGTCGAGGGTAGGCAGGTCCAGGTTCATGAGCGAATCGATATTCACCGTCGCGGCGATATCGGCGTTGATAATGCCGCTGAAATCGCGCATCAGCGGAAGCACCGAGTCGACGGCCGGAACGAGCGAGAGAAAACGCTCGATGATGAATTGGCGCAGGTTCAGACTCATGCCGAAGCGGATATCTTCGATGCGCGGTGCCGAATATAGCGCCGACATCATCACCGTGCCCGCATCGGAGCGGGCGGCAAGGCTGTCGAGGTTTATGGCGCCGTCGTAGGCCAGCAGACGCGCACG
Source organism: Muribaculaceae bacterium (assembly GCA_017621055.1). Taxonomy (GTDB): domain Bacteria; phylum Bacteroidota; class Bacteroidia; order Bacteroidales; family Muribaculaceae; genus CAG-873. The sequence goes on from JAGATX010000033.1 coordinate 40,334, forward strand.
GAAATCGCTGAGTGCCAGGTCGGAGTAGAGTATGTTCGCCGCCCGCATGTTCACTTCGCCGTCGATGTTGGAGGGAATTAGTAATGCCGACATTGCGCCGGTATCGGCGGTGGCGCTGAGACGACGGTCTATATCGGCTTCGTCGCCGTCGAGGTCTATGGTGGTACCGTATCGCCGGTAGCGCTCGGCAAAGGCGGAACCGGCAAAAGCGGCGGCTGCCAGCTGGTTTATGTCGAGGGTGTCGCTCGATATATCGAAATGCACTTTCAAGGGCGTGTGGCGTCGGCCCGTGAGGCTGCGCCGCAGGTTGGATATCAGCCCCTGCATGGACATATCGGAGTGGCCGGCCTTGTATTCGGCGCGTCGAAGCGCTATGCTGTCGTTGTTGAATGTTATGTCGAGTCCGGTGAGGCGGTCGCGCAGCGGAAAGAAAGGCGTGAACATACGTGCGCGTTGAGTAGAGATGCTGCCTTCCAGGCGCCAGTCGTTGAGATAACGGCTGAAGCCCTTGGAAAGCCCCCAGTCTATGATTTCCAAGGCGCTGTCGGTCTGTTCCACCACGCGTCGGCGGTTATGGCCGCGCCGGTTGCGGCGGTGTTCGACGGCCAGTGCCAGGACTGAGTCGGGGGAAAGGTCAGGGAAGAGCAGGGCGAGGCTGTCGCTGAGCTGTCGCAATTCGCGGCGCCGGGCTGCCCTCTGAGGTATGAGATACGTCGTGGCGTTGATATCGGCGTCGGTGAGCATCAGGCGCACAAGCTGCGAGCCCGCCGAGATGCGGTGTGTGCGTGCGGCGAGGGTTATCTGCGGCAGATGGTTGTCGCCGCGGTAGCGGCGTATGCCCACATGCCCTTCGAGCTGACGGATGCGGGCGCCGGCACTGTCGCTCACGGAGAGAATGTCGAGGCGCCGCAGCCTGATGCCGCCGCCGAGGGGAAGTACCATTGTTGTGTCTGTGCCAAGACCGGTGTTCTCGGCGCCGCAGGCCATCACAAGGTCCGCAATGCGCATATCCACACCTCCGAGAAGCAGGAATGCCGTGTCGGCACGCAGCGAGGCGCCCAGTGTGGGCGTGGTGCGCCCGGCGCTGTCGGTGTGCAGGTGCCGGGAGGTGAAACGCAGCGCTATGCGCGGCACCTCGACCATATGCGAGGTATCGGATTTGAGATAGTATAGATTGGTGCCTGTGGCGCTCCCGTTGACATCCAGGAGATGGAAATCGCGGGGACTGAACATCGACATGTTGCCGCGGGCATTGAGGTCCATGTCGAGATTTCCGGAGAGCACGCCCTGAACAAGTTCGCGCACCTTCGGCGGCAGGAGTGCCAGGTTCATGTGACCGTCGGCATGGCAGTCGAAGGTAGGGTTGCTGATGAGTTTGCCGAATGCTCCGTTGAAATTGAGAGCGGTGGCGGGCCCGGCAATGCTGCATCGCTCTATGCTGACGGTGACGCTGTCGAGGTCGGCGCCGCGAAGGCTGGCGGCGATGGTAAGAGCCACGTTGTGGAAACGTCCACGGCCCCAGTGGAGCTGTGCCGGCGGCACGTCGGCGCGGAAATCCACGTGGGGCAGGGTGTCGCGTTCGGGAATGTATTCACGTGTGAGCCGTGCCGACAGCGACGCCGTGGCGTCGGTGTGGAAATACGGTTCGAGCAGTCGGTATTCGCGGCGTGTGTCTTCTGGTACGAGCGCCATCAGGTCCGCAACGGGCATGGGTGCAACTTCCAGATCGGCGCTGTGAATCGTCAGAGTGTTGCCGAACGATACCGCCGTGTTGAGCGTAAGATCTATGAATGCGCCGCGCAGCCGCAGTTCTTCGACGGCCACCATATCTGGGCGCGCCGGATCCCAGCGTATGCCGCCATCCATGCTGAACCGCAGGTTGCCTATGTTGGCGAACTGCCGTGCCAGCGGGCTGTCCACATTACCGCTCACGGCCAGCGAGTAGGCCGGGGCGCCCCCGCCGTCGATATCAATGTTTTCAAGGAGTATGACAGTGGCTTCCAGCGAGTCGACAGAATTGAAATATCGTATTTCGCGGGCGTTGGTCACTGCGAAATGGTCGATGGATATCGCCGGCAGGTCGATTTTTGCGGTGTCGGCGGGCGTCGGTTCTTCGCCATGATAGATATCGAAGTTCGTGAAATTACGCGGTGCGAGCACTATGTTGATGCCTGGCCGGTCGATGACCACATTGCGGAGGGCTATTTCGCCGCGGAGGAGAGCGGCGAGGTCAACGCCACCGCCGAGGCTGCCGACGGTCAGCAGGGTGTCGGCGTAGGAGGGCAGCGCGGCGCGCTCGGTGGCACCGAGGCCGTCGAGCGAGTGCGATACTACCACGAGCTCATCGACATCCAGACGCAACATCGGGAATGCCGGACGGAAACTGAGCTCAACCCGTCCGAGGGTCACGTCGGCATCGAGGGTGCGGTTGGCGATGTTCTCCACTATTGCCGTGAGGCGTTCGGGCTTGAGCATCTTTACCGTGCATATCAGCACGGCGGCGATGACAAGCACGACGGTCATGGCGCTCCACAGCACTATCTTGACAGTGCCGAACAGTAATTTGCGGGCTGTGTGCTCAGAGGTTCGCTTCTGTTCCATCATTATCGTTGTCGTGACGCAGTGCCGTTATGTGAAAGCACCCCTGACGGCGCTCATATTTGACGAGACAGCGCCCGTTGCGCCGCATGTCCGCCAGAATTTCGCCGAGCAGGTTCTTGAGATCTTCGTTGGTGCGACGCACCCCTGTGCTGTCGTTGCAGATGAATTTGGCATAACTCACGTCGAAGGTGGTACCGTAGCAGTGCGAGCTCTCGCCGGTGGCGTTGCGGTTCACGCGGCGCAGGCGCCCCACCGTGGCGGGTGTTCGCAGCACACTGGTGACCTTTATGCGGTAGTCACCGCCGCCACGCGCCGTCAGGGTATCGCGGAAGCGGCGGCCTAATTCGCCCAGCAGCGCGGCTGCGTGAGGCCGCAGATAGGGGTAGGAATGGGTGAGTTCTTCCAGATAATAGTCGGCGCCCGACGATATCTGCACGAGTCCTTTGCCACGGCGCCACGACACATTCTCATTGCCGTCGAAAGGTTCTATGCCATCGGCGGCGATTGCTGCCAGATGCTCGGCGTTGACATCATTGAAAACACGTCCCAATGGGCCGCCGATATGGCCGATTCTCAGGCGTATGCAGCCGGAGTCGGGACTTGGGGCCGGCATGGCTTCGGCGTCGGCATGGAGGGGAGCGCCAAGGAGGGCCTCAAGGTCACTGTCGGGCAGCGCCGACTGCCGCGCGCCATGCAAAACGATAAAAGCGAGGGTGGCGGTAGCGGCCGTAAGCAATATCAATATCGCCAGACGGCGGCAACCGCCGCGTTTGCGTCGTTTTGCACGTGCTTTGCTCCTTCCTTTTTTCATCGCTCGCCTTCAAATTTTCTGCAAATATAGGCAAAATCCTTGAATTTCTCAGTCGCCGGGGTCTCAAACTTATAAACGGGACGGGGTGTTATTATTAAATAATAAGACTGAAACACGCCATGCGCCAAATAATTGAACATTTCACCGACGACGACCTCTATAAGTTCACCATGTGCTGTGCGGTAATGATGAATTACCCGCGCACGCAGGTGAAGTACCGCTTCACCGACCGTAACGACACCCGCTATCCTGCGGGATTTGCCGATGAACTGCGGAAGCAGGTCAAAATGCTTGAAGATGTGGTGATAACCGACGAGGAGGTTGCCTTCATGCGCCGCAGTTGCCCGTATATCCCCGCCTGGTTCTACAGCTACCTCAAAGGTTACCGCTACGACAGCCGTCAGGTCCGGATATCGCAAGGCGACGACGGCCGGCTGGAGATAGAGTTCGAGGGTTGTTGGAGCGACACCATCCTGCTGGAGGTAAAGGTGCTGGCGATAGTGTCGGAACTATACTACATCATGACAGGTCAGGCCGGGGCATTGGATTACGATGCATATTATCAGAAATCGCAAGCCAAGGCACGCCGACTCATCGCCGCCGGCTGCTCGTTCAGCGACTTCGGCACGCGCCGCCGCGCCTCGTTCCGCGCGCAGGATACGTCAATAAGGGCGATGGCCGACTGCGGCAAGGCTATGGGCGGTCCGGGCACATTTATGGGCTCGAGTAACGTCTATTTCGCCATGAAATACGGCCTGACGCCCGTAGGCACCATGGCTCACGAGCTCATATGCGCCATAGCAGGTATGTACGGCCCGCAGATGGCTAACAATCTGGCTATGGAGACGTGGGCGAAAACCTATCGCGGCGCCCTCGGCACTTTTCTTTACGATACTTACGGCTGGCGCATTTTCAGCCTCAATTTCTCGGAAGACTATGCCAATATGTTCAAGGGACTGAGGGTTGACAGCGGCGACAACTACAAGGAGCTCGATATGATAGTGGAAAAATACCGCAGTCTGAAAATCGACCCGCGGACAAAGCAGATAGTGTTCAGCAACGGTCTGGATGTGGACACCGCCATAGCCATTCAGAACTATGCGCAGGGTAAATGCATACCGTCGTTCGGCATCGGCACGCATTTCACCAACGACTTCGAGGGCTTGCGGCCGATGAACATAGTGATCAAGCTTGTCGCCGTGAAAATCACCGAGTCATGGCCATTCTATTGCGATACGTGCAAGCTCAGCGAGGATGCCGGCAAATATTCGGGCGATCGTGCCACGGTGGAACGTTTCCTCGAAACCCTTCACCTGCCGGGCCTTCAGAACGAGTAACCCAGGGAGATAAACACACTCTGACTCAACTCTTTGGCCGGCACGTGGAATTTTGTGCCGCCGGGAAGGGTGACGTCGCGCCGCGCCGAGTAATAATCCAGATCTGAGAGGGCATAGCCGGCGCCGACAATCCAGCGGTCGATGGCGAAGTTCACCGACAGGCGCGCATGCCAGTAGAACCAGTGCAATCCCTTGTTCGGGAAGCGACGGTAACCCACGGGAATGAGAAAGCCGCCGTCGAGGGCCTGAAGTTCATAGGTCAATGAGTTGTGGGGCGGAAGGGCAAGACTCACGCCCGGTTCTGCCTGAAACCACAGTTTGAAAAAACCGTCGGACGACGACCACACCGCCGGCGAGATGAAAATCACCGATGGCTTAAAGATAAACCACGCCACATTGCGTTGGTTATCGCACAATTCGGCGCGATAGCCGTCGATTTCGGCGGGACGCCCCGGCATGTTGTACTGCGAGGTGAACTCCACGCCGAATGCCACGGCCATGTACTTGTGGAATTGCCAAGATACCGAAGGCTCGAGTTGCCATGCCTGTTCGTTGTTGATATATATACCGCCATAGAGTGTGGTTCGGAGCGCACGTTCACCCAATCCGGCGGCCGCAGCGGTGACCATGCTCATGCTCAGGACGATGGCTGTAAGTATGCGCTTCATCTTGTGCCGAGGTTGTTGTATTCTTCATCGCTAACGGGATCAAGCCATATGTTCTCAGTCTCTTCGCCTGGAATTTCAAAGGCGAGATGTGCGAACCACGAGTCCTTTGCGGCTCCATGCCAGTGCTTGACGTTGGCGGGGATGTGGATGACAGTGCCAGGAAGAATATCCACGGCGTCTTTATCTTCCTCCTGATACCATCCCCGGCCGGCAACGCCCACGAGCATCTGTCCGCCTCCGGCAGCGGCTTTGTGGATATGCCAGTTGTTGCGGCAGCCGGGCTCGAAGGTCACATTGGCAAAGGGTATCTGCTCTGTCGATACGCGGGCCAACCAGCTGCGACCGCTGAAATATCGGGCATAGGCGGTGTTGGGCTCGCCCAGCGGGAAAATCATGGCGCGCGCAAAGGCTGCGGCATCGTCATTGCCGGTAACATCGTCGGCCCATACCTCTTTTGCGATGTTGAAGGCCGCCCAGGCCTTGGGCCAGCCCGCATAGAAAGCTATGTGGGTAATGGTTTCTGCAATCTCCGTGCGGGTAATGCCATTCCGGCGGCCTGTGGCAAGGTGGTATCGCAGCGAATTGTCGGTGATACCCATGGAGATTAGCGACGTGATGGTCACCAGGCTGCGGTCGCGCAACGACAGCAGGTCGTTGCGGCTCCATACCTCTCCGAAGAGTATGTCATCGTTGAGGTGCGCGAATTCGGGGGCGAAATCACCGAGCTGCTGTCGACCGGCGGTCTGTACTATTTTCTGTTGTGCCATAGCGGTTGTGGTTAATGGAATTAATTAAACAAGTATGACAATTGTGCGGTCCATAGAGGGCAGTTTTGTTTTCCACCACAAAATTAGTTTTAATTTTTGGAAAACGCTTACCTGTTCCATGGCAAAATATACCCGAAACCCCGTTGTGAAAAACAAAAGGCGCCCCGGCGGTGAGGCCGGGGCGCCTTTGGCGTGTTTTATGTAAGTATGTAAGGTAGGGTTAGTAGTTCCACTGGCATGCTATCATGTTGAGGTTGGGGCATGCAATGGTTCGGAGGTCGGTAATCATGTTGAAGCGGCAGTTGATGTAAGTAAGAGCCTGGTCGAACGATACATCAAGGGTGGTCAGCTCGTTGTTGTTGCACAGCAGACGCTGCAGGAAGGTCTGGTTTGTGAGGCTGAGCTGGGTAAGGTCGTTGTACGAGCAGTCGACGAAGACTATGTTGGGACATTCTGACACCTCGAAGGAAGTGAGATTGTTGTACGAGCAGACAATGTCGAGGAGAGCGGGGCAGTCGCGCATGCCTAAAGTCTTCATGTTGTTGTCGGAGCAGATAAAGCTCGAGAGGGTCGGCAGGCCCGAAACGATCATGTTTGAGATCTCGTTGTCGTCGAGGTTGAGGTTGGCGAGGGCGGTGACGCCTACCAGGTTGAGTTGAGTGAGCTTGTTGTAACCGCAGTAGAGGTTCTTGAGGGCCGTGCAGTCGGTGACATTGAGGCTTTCGAGATGGTTGCTCTGGCAGTTGAGGGTTTCGAGCGTGGGCGATGCCGACAGGTCGAGGGCCGCCAACAGGTTTGAGCTGATGTTGAGGTTTTTGAGCAGAGGAACATTCTCGAGGGTGAACTCGGTGATACGGTTGTTGTTGATGGCAACCTTTGTGAGGAGCGGGCAGCCTGAGAAATCGACGGCCGTGAGTTTATTGCGCGAGGCGTTGAGGTCGGCAAGAACGGGGTCGCCGCTGACGGTGAGGGAGGTGAGTTTGTTGCGCGATACATCCACGCTTGTCAGGGCGGTGAAGCCGCTGAGGTCGAGGGTGCCGGCAAGCTTTTTGTCTTTCCACTTGATTTCGGTTACTTTACCACCGACTATGGTCACGCCCTCCCATGTGGTAGGGTCGTTGAGGTTGGTGATGTTCAGTGCCGCAGCGTTCGTTGCGGCATGTTCTGCAGGCTGATTGAGGAACCCCTGGAGCTGACGGAGCTCGGTGCGGTTCACCTGTGCGAGAGCTGTTGCGGCTGATAGAGCCAGAGCCATGAATAATGCGACTTTTTTCATAACGGTGGGGGATTTTGATATTTCTTGTTTGATTATAATACGTTTCAGGGCTTTGTTTTTCCTTGATTTGTAATTCTAACAACCTATTGGGAAAAAAGGTTTTTAAAAATTTTAAAAAATGGACTTTAACATTGAGAAAAATTCGTATCTTTGCAATGCGTCGTCAGGGCGTTCCTTTTTTTCGACCAATTATCTTAAGCAATATGAAACTGAATGTCAAGAAATTAGTCTTAGCGGCCGCGCTTGTGGTCTTTTCCGTGGGTGCCATCTCGGCACAGCGTATAGCAGTATTGAGCGACATCCATGTCACTCCCGGCAATGCCAACGAGGAGCAGCTCCGGCGCGCCGTCGATGAAATCAACGCCGGCGACTTCGATTTTGTTGTTGTCGACGGTGACCTTACCAACGAGGGCTCCGACGAGCAGTTAGCTAATGTGAAGTCCATTCTCGGCGGCATCCGTCATCCGCTGGCCGTGCTCCCCGGCAACCATGAGAACAACTGGAGCCAGAGCGCCACGCGCACATTCACCGATCTGTGGGGCGCCGACCGTTTTGTGGCGCAGGTAGATTCGCTGGTGCTCATAGGCATAAACTGCGGACCGTTCATGAAGATGGGCGACGGTCACATCAAGCAGGAGGACCTCCACTGGCTCGAGAGCACGCTGTCAGCTGCCACTGCCGACAGCACACTGCGCGTACTGTCGTTCAACCACTATCCTCTTCTCGACGACCTCGACAATTTCCCTGAATATACAGCTATTCTGGAGCGCTATCCCGTGATAGGACATATCAACGGGCACTACCACCGCTGGCGGCAGTACACACCCGGCGGCGCCGACGGCGGCAGCGACATTCCGTGTTTCATGGTGCGTGCCCTGGACATGCGCGACGGCAAGTACGGCTATGCCATTGTAGAGGTCGATTCAGAGTGGATACACCTATATAATAAGAATATCGGCGAGGCCGCCGAACCCATGTTCGCCGCCGCCGCGCGCACACACCACAAGGCGCTGACCCCGCCGGCACGCCCGACGCTGACCGTTCCGGCCGGCTTTGTCGTCGATAAGGTGTGGACCGACAGCGCATCGATCTTCACGCGTCTGGGCTTCGACGCCGAGAACATCTATTTCGGCAACTCCACCGGCAAAGCGCGCGCCGTGCGCAAAGCCGACGGCACACTTGCCTGGGAGATAGCCACGGGCGCACCGCTGTTCTCGCGGCCTGTGGCTCTCGGCAATGGCCGCGTGGCAGTGCCGACGAACACCGAGATACTCGTTGTCGACGGTGCCGACGGCCGCGTGCGCCGCCGCTATCCGTCGGCTGATGGTCCCTATGTTGCCGACGGTCTTGTCACCGCCGACGGCCGACGCTACCTTCAGGGCGGTTATTGCCGCTTCGAGTGCCGCCGCCCCTCCGACGGCCGCCTGATGTGGAGCTATGACTCCATCAACAACTATTGCCAGGCAGCTCCCGCCGTCGACGGCAACGACGTGATATTCGGCGCCTGGGATACCAAGTTGCGCTGCCTCGATCTGCGCGACGGCACACTGCGCTGGAGCTGGGACAACGGCAAGAGCGCCAACATGCTCGGACCCGGCAACGTGGTGCCCGTTATCAGCGGCGACAAGGTATTTATCGTCGCTCCCGACCGCTTCATGACAGCCATCGACCGCGCGACAGGGCGGCAGCTGTGGCGCGACAACAGTCACCGCTATCGCGAGAGCCTCGGTGTCAGCGCCGACGGCAGCCGTGTCTATGCCAAGACCATGGACGGCGAACTTGTGGCCGTCGATGCCAATGCCGACACTTTCAACGAACTGTGGACCGTCGACATGGGCCTCGGCTACGAACACGCTCCCTGCATAGTTGCCGAGACCGACGGTCTTGTCTACGCCGGTTCGCGGCGCGGCGTGGTGACGGTGGTTGACCCCGCTTCTCAGACCATCGTTGCATCGCTGCCCCTCGGTGTGAGCGAAGTCAACGGTATCGACATCGATCCTGCCGACGGCGCTGTATATGTATCGCTCGTGGAGGGCACGGTGTTCCGCATATCACGCCGCTGATACAACACGTCGCTGATAAAGTATGGCCGATATACGGCAGATACGCGATGGCGAAGAAATAAGGTTCGGCGGTCAGCTTTCGCTGGCCGCCCGCCTTGCCGCGCCGGCGATAATGGCGCAGCTGTCGACCATCGTAATGCAGTATATCGACGCCTCGATGGTGGGACGTCTCGGTGCCGACGCCAGCGCGTCGGTAGGTCTTATGAACAGCAGTCTGTGGCTGTTCTGGGGCGTGTGCTCCATGCTCACCATGGGCTTCTCCGTGCAGGTTGCGCACCGGCTCGGCGGCGGCGATACCGCAGGTGCGCGTGCCGTGGTGCGCCAGGGCATTACGTCGAGCGCGGTCGCCGGCACACTGATAGCGCTGACAGGGCTGGCCATAGCGCCCTTCCTGCCGCGCTGGCTGGGCGGCGGTGAAGATATCGCCGGCGGAGCATCGGTCTATTTCGCCATCTTTGTGGCTGCGCTCCCCGTGCTGACAATGAACTATCTGGCGTCGGGCATGCTGCGCTGCGCCGGCAACATGAAGGTACCGGGCATGATGGCCGTGGCCATGTGCGCTCTCGATGTGCTCTTCAACTTCCTGTTGATCTTCCCCACACGCACCCTCGCAGTCGGCTCTGTGGAATTCACCATGCCGGGCGCCGGACTGGGTATCTCGGGTGCCGCTCTCGGCACTGTCGCCGCCGAGTGTGTCGCCGCCGGCGCATTGATGTGGTATTTGCTGCGGCGTCAGCCTGAAATCAACCTGCGGGACTACGGGCGCGGCTCCTTCCGGCCCACGCACGAGGTGGTTAGGCGCGCCTCGAAGATAGCGCTGCCCATGGCCGCCGAGCATCTCATTTTCTGTGGTGCGCAGATATGCGTCACCCGCATCGTGGCGCCGCTGGGCGTTGTAGCCATTGCCGCGAATGCCTTTGCCGTCACCGCCGAGAGCCTCTGCTATATGCCGGGCTTCGGCATCGGCGATGCCGCCACCACACTCTGCGGTCAGGCCTACGGCGCCGGCCGCCCTGCGCTTGCCCGACGTTTTGCATGGCTCACAACCCTGGGCGGCATGGCGATAATGACGGTGATGGGCGTGGCCATGTACATCCTCGCGCCTGTGATGATGGAAATAATGACTCCCGTGCAGGCAATAGTCGCCGAGGGTACGGAGGTGCTGCGTATCGAGGCCTTTGCCGAGCCGATGTATGCCGCCTCGATAGTTGCCTACGGCGCCTTTGTCGGCGTAGGCGATACCCTCATACCCGCCGTGATGAACTTTGGCAGCATATGGCTTGTTCGTATACCACTGGCGGCGCTCATGGCGCCCGCCATGGGGCTCAGAGGCGTGTGGATTGCAATGTGCATCGAGTTGTGTTTCCGCGGCGTTATTTTCCTCTGGCGTATGTGGCGCGGAAACTGGCTAAAACCCGGCAAGAAGCCCTCCGCCGAGGACGCTTTGCCGGTGGAAGAGGGTTAATTATATTCAAATCTGAATTCAAACCACGGTCGCTGTCGTCTCTTTAGCCTTTTTCACACCGAAATATCAGAACAATAGGTGCCAAAAATTTGTCTACTTCACAGGAAAAGTCTATATTTGCAAAAATAAGACAAACATATAACATAACTGACCCCTCAAAAATGGAAAACCAGCAACAGCTCATCAAAGAAGTGACCGAACGTGCCAAAATATGGCTTACCGACGGCTACGATGCTGAGACACAGGCAGAAGTGCGCCGCATGCTCGACGCCGACGATAAAACGGAACTGATAGAATCGTTCTATAAAGACCTCGAATTCGGCACCGGCGGTCTCCGTGGCATAATGGGTGCAGGCACAAACCGCATGAACATCTACACAGTGGGCGCCGCTACCCAGGGTCTGGCAAACTATCTCAAGGAAGCCTTCAAGGATCTGCCGCAGATAAGCGTTGCCGTCGGCCACGACGTGCGCCACAACAGCCGCAAGTTCGCCGAAATCGTCGCCGATATTTTCAGCGCCAACGGCATCAAGGTATATCTGTTCGACAGCTTCCGTCCCACCCCCGAACTGAGCTTCGCCATCCGCCAGCTCGGTTGCCAGAGCGGCGTGAACATCACAGCCTCGCACAACCCCAAGGAATACAACGGCTACAAGGCTTACTGGAGCGACGGCGCTCAGATCATCGCACCCCACGATGTCAACATCATCGACCATGTGAACCGCATCAAGCACGTGGGCGAAATCAAGTTCAAGGGCGACAAGAGCAACATCGAAATTATCGGCGAGGAGATGGACAACAAGTTCCTCGCCGCCATCAAGACTCTGAGCCTCGACCCCGACGTGATCAAACGTCATGCCGACCTCAAGATTGTCTATACGCCCATCCACGGCACAGGCGTCAAACTCGTGCCCGCCTCGCTACGCAACTACGGCTTCACGAACATTATCCACGTTCCCGAGCAGGATATCCCCAGCGGTGACTTCCCCACAGTAGCATCGCCCAATCCCGAGAACCCCGAAGCCATGGCAATGGCTATTGCAAAAGCCAAGGAAGTCGGCGCCGACCTTGTGGTGGCCTCCGACCCGGACGCCGACCGCATAGGCTGCGTTATCCGCGACAATAACGGCGAATACCAGCTCATCAACGGCAACCAGATAGTGATGATTCTCCTCAACTACATCATGCTGCGCAACCGCGAACTCGGCCGCCTCAAAGGCAACGAATATGTAGTGAAAACCATCGTCACCACCGAGACCATCAAGGCTATCGCCGACAACCAGAACGTGAAGATGTACGACTCCTACACAGGCTTCAAGTGGATAGCCGCCGTGATCCGCGACCTCGAGGGCACCGAACGTTACCTCGGCGGAGGCGAAGAGAGTTACGGCTTCCTTGCCGAAGATTTCTGTCGCGACAAGGATTCTGTCAGCGCAATATCCCTCATGGCCGAAATTTGCGCATGGGCCAAGGACCGCGGCATGGATTTCAACCAGATGCTTCAGGAGATATATCTCAAGAACGGTTACAGCCACGAACAGGGCGTATCGGTGGTACGCACCGGAAAGAGCGGCGCTGAGGAAATACAGGCTATGATGAAAAAGTTCCGCGAGAACCCTCACAAGAGCCTCGACGGCAGCCCTGTGGTGACCATCAAGGACTATGCCGACCTCAACTGCACCGATGTTCCCACCGGCAAGGTGACGAAGATGGACTTCCCCGCTACATCGAACGTGCTCCAATACTTCACGGCCGACGGCTCCAAGGTATCCATCCGTCCTTCCGGAACAGAACCCAAAATCAAATTCTACATCGAGGTGCACGACAAGATGAACGACGCTTCGGAGTATGAGGCTCTCAACACAAAAGCCGCTGCTAAAATCGAACGCATCAAGAAAGAACTCGGCATCTGATCGCCCCTTTCCGATACCCTTACACAAGCCACCCGCCCCGACGGGTGGCTTGTTTTTAAATAGGGGGTGATAATGGCGCGGGATATGGCGGGATATGGGAAAAATTTTGTAATTTTGCGCGTTAATAGAGAAAGAGATGTTCAAAATAGTAGAAAAGACATATTTTTCGCCCAAGGTGGTGCGCCTTGTGGTAGAGGCGCCGGAAGTCGCCAAGGCGCGGCGTGCCGGCCACTTCGTGATAGTCCGCACTGGTGAGGGCGGAGAACGCATACCCCTCACTATCGCCGACGCTGACATCGACGCCGGCACAATAACCCTTGTGGTTCAGGCCGTGGGCCTTTCCACAGAGAAAATATGTGCTCTCAATGTAGACGACAGCCTCACCGACCTTGTGGGGCCTCTTGGCCGCGCCACCGATGTAGGGCTTCGTGATGGCACTGTGGTGTGCTGTGGCGGCGGCGTGGGCGTGGCGCCCCTGCTGCCCATCATCAAGGCTTTCAAGGATGCCGGCAACCGGGTGGTTAGTGTGCTGGCCGCCCGTAACCGCGACCTGATAATCCTTGAGGATGAAGTGCGCGAATATTCCGACGAAGTGGTGATCATGACCGACGACGGTAGCTATGGCCGCAAGGGTCTTGTCACCGCCGGCGTCGAGGAAGTGCTTAACCGCGAGCATGTTGCCGAAGTAGTGGCCATAGGGCCGCCGGTGATGATGAAATTCGTGGCTCTGCTCACCAAGAAGTACGATGTGCCGACAGTGTGCTCGCTCAACACCATTATGGTCGACGGCACGGGCATGTGCGGCGCCTGCCGAGTGAATGTGGGCGGCAAGATGCGCTTTGTGTGCGTCGACGGCCCCGAATTCGATGCCCATCAGGTGGATTTCGATGAGATGATAATGCGTATGCGTGCCTACGACGCGCCCAAAAATAATGCAAAATGACAATCGAAAATAATAGTGGACGCGACAGCGCCGTCCGCGAAAAATTGCGCAAGGCTCTCTCCGCAAAAGAGCGCACGGCAATACCCCGTCAGACCATGCCCACCCTCGACGCCGACTATCGGCGCCACAGCAACGAGGAGGTGAACTGCGGATTTACAGCCGACCAGGCACAGATAGAGGCTACACGCTGTCTGGATTGCCCCGATCCCGGCTGTGTGAAAGGCTGCCCCGTAGCCATCGACATCCCCGGGTTCATCAAGGCCGTGCAGACCGACGATATAGCCGGCGCCTATGCCACGCTGCGGCGTACCAGCGCGCTGCCTGCGGTGTGCGGTCGTGTGTGCCCTCAGGAGAGGCAGTGCGAGAGCAAATGCATATACAACAAGATGAAGAAGGAGCCGGTGGCTATCGGTAACCTCGAGCGCTATGCCGCCGACACCGCCCGCGGGCGCCATATCGGTGAGAATACCCCCGCCGCTCCGCGAAACGGCCTGAAAGTGGCCGTCATAGGTTCGGGTCCGTCGGGTCTTTCGTTTGCCGGCGACATGGCGGCGCGAGGATATGATGTAGATGTCTACGAGGCTCTCCATCAGATCGGGGGCGTCCTCAAATATGGCATACCCGAGTTCCGCCTTCCCAACAGTGTGGTGGATTATGAGCTCGAGGGGCTGCGACGCGCCGGCGTGCATTTCCATACCGACACCATAGCCGGCAAGACCCTGGGATATGATGATTTCCTCGATATGGGTTACAGCGGCATTTTTGTGGGCTCCGGCGCCGGATTGCCCCGTTTCATGGGAATACCGGGCGAAAACCTCATCGGGGTGATGAGCTCAAATGAATACCTCACCCGTATAAACCTGATGGGCGCCGGCCGTCCGGGCAGCGACACCCCCGTGCTCAAGGGGCGTTCCGTTGCCGTCATCGGCGGCGGCAATACCGCCATGGACTCGGCGCGCACGGCAGTGCGAATGGGCGCCGAGAGGGTAGTGATAGTATATCGCCGCAGCGAGAACGAGATGCCGGCGCGCGCCGAAGAGGTGCGCCATGCCCGCGAGGAGGGTGTGGAATTCCGCACGCTCTGCAATCCCGTGGAGTATATCGGCGACGAAAACGGCCGCGTGGTGTCCGCACGCCTCCAGCGCATGGAACTCGGCGAGCCCGACGCCAGCGGGCGCCGCAGCCCCGTGCCTGTCGAGGGTGCCGTCGATACCGTGGAGTTCGACCAGGTGATAGTCAGCGTTGGTGTTTCGCCAAATCCGTTGGTGCCGAGCAGCATCGACGGCCTCGAAACAGAACGGCGCGGCACCCTTGTTGTCGACGAGAACCTGCGCACTACCTTGCCCCTGATTTTCGCCGGGGGTGACATCGTTCGCGGGGGCGCCACGGTGATACTGGCCATGGGCGACGGCCGCAAGGCCGCAGCCGCCATGGCCGCACAGATAGAATCGGGCAGATGAGGAATTTCCGGAGTACCATCCCGGCACTTCTGATTGCCGTCCTGGTGTTGGGTTCGTGTTCGCGCACTGCCGAACGCGACGGACGTCCCGTGCTCGCCGTGAGCATAGCGCCCCAGCGGACGTTGCTTCAGGCTATTGCCGGTTCCGATTACGAAGTGGTTACCGTGCTGCCCGGAGGTACCGACCCCGAGAGCTACGACCCCACGCCGGCACAGCGTCGCGCCGTGGCCGATGCCGATGCCTATTTCATTACCGGCGCTTTCGCCTTTGAGCAGACAATGGCCGATGCGCTGCCCGACAGCGCGGAGGTCATCGACGGTAACGCCGGTATTGAGATGATCTACGGCACACACGGCGAGGATGTGCACGGAAACATACATGCCGACCCGCATATCTGGATGTCGGCGAGGAACATGCGCACCATGGCCGCCGGAATGGCCGCCTGCCTTGCGCGCCTTCGCCCCGATCATGCCCGGATTTACGCACATCGCAGCGACAGCCTCGCTGCCGTTATCGACAGCCTCGACGCCGCCATCGCCGCCATCCTTGCCGGGGCGCCGACCCACGCTTTTGCCGTTCGGCATCCGTCGCTGAGCTACTTTGCCCGCGACTACGGTCTGCGGCAGCATGCCATCGGTATGGACGGCAAGGAGATGAGCACTTCGGGCGTACGCCGCGTCATCGACGAGGCGCGCGCCGACAGCGTGGCCGTATTCTTCGTAGAAACCGACGAGCAGGCGGAGCGCATAGCCTCTGTGGCTCAGGGTATCGGTGCAAGAACGGTTGTTGTTAATCTTCTCGATGCCGACTGGCAGCGACAGCTTCAAAGCGTAGCCCATGCAATCGCCAGGCCATAGCGAACACTGCCGATGCGGCGAATGCCGTCACGACGGGGCGCGTCATGCCCTCATTCGGCTTGAAAACGTGAATTTAGCACGCGAAGGCCGCAGTGTGCTCTCCGATATCAACATCACTGTCGACAACGGTGATTTTGTGGCCATCACCGGACCAAACGGCGGCGGAAAGACAACGATACTGCGCATAATACTGGGGCTTCTGCGCCCTGACAGCGGACGCGTGGAGTTTTTCGGCGCCGACGGCGGCCGCGTACAGGCGCTCCGCTTCGGCTATCTGCCGCAGAAGAATGCCGTCGACTCCCATTTCCCCATCACCGTCGGCGAAGTTGTGGCTTCCGGTCTTCTCGCTGAGAAGGGGATGAAAAGCGAGACCAAGCGGCGGCTCATCGATGAGTCGCTCGCCGCTGTGGACCTCGCCGAGCTGTCGAGCCGTCCCATCGGCAAGCTTTCGGGCGGCCAGTTGCAGCGTGCCCTGCTGGCGCGTGCCATAGTGCGCCGCCCGTCGGTGCTTGTGCTCGACGAGCCACTGAGCTATATCGACAAGCACTTCGAGGATAAGCTTTATCCTCTTATCGAGAACATTGCGCGCAGTGCCACCGTGCTGCTGGTGAGCCATGAGATGAGCCGCATTGCCGGTATGGCGAACCGGCATATTATCGTGGACCACACGCTCACCGAGTGTACGGCCCGTCACCATTGCCAGCCACCGGAGTGCTCCGATTGACCGACATGGATTTTGTCCGTGCCGTGGAGGAAGTGGTTCGCGCCATACCTCGCGGCCGCGTGCTTACCTACGGCGATGTGGCAGCGCTGGCCGGTATGCCAGGCTATGCCCGACAGGTAGGAAAGACATTGGGAGCCATGGGCTTCGACTCGCCGGTGCCATGCCATCGCGTGGTGACCGTGCAGGGGCGAACCGCGCCCCACTGGCCCGGGCAGGTAGAATTGCTCCGGGCGGAGGGTGTGGCGTTTGTCGGCGCCGTCAACGTGGATATGAAACGCCACCGCTGGCGCCCCGCCGACGAATTCTGAATTCAGTCCTTGAGGCTTTTCCGAATGTCGTCGTCCGAGAGAGTGTAGTTCACTAAGTTGCCGGCAAGATACTGGTCGTAGGCGCTCATGTCGATCAGACCGTGGCCCGACAGGTTGAAGAGAATTACCTTCTTCTCGCCGGTTTCCTTGCATTTTTGCGCTTCCTTAATTGTTGCGGCGATAGCGTGGCATGATTCGGGTGCGGGAATGATGCCCTCGGCGCGTGCGAAGAGCGTGCCGGCGGCGAACGACTCGAGCTGATCGATATCGACGGCCTCCATGAGCTTGTCCTTCAGCAGTTGGGACACAATAACTCCGGCGCCGTGGTAGCGCAGGCCGCCGGCGTGGATGTTTGCGGGCGTGAAATTGTGGCCGAGGGTGAACATGGGCAGGAGGGGAGTGAGACCTGCCTCGTCGCCGAAATCATAGCGGAATTCGCCGCGTGTGAGCTTGGGGCACGATGCCGGTTCGGCGGCGATGAAACGTGTGGCCTTCGGTGCCGTGCCTTCGTAGCGGTGACGCATGAACGGGAAAGCCAGACCGCCGAAGTTGGAGCCACCTCCGAAGCAGGCAATCACTATGTCGGGGTATTCCCCGGCCATTTCCATCTGTTTTTCGGCTTCGAGGCCAATCACGGTCTGATGGAGCGACACATGGGAAAGAACAGAGCCGAGGGTGTACTTGCAGTTCGGGGTTGTCATGGCCAGCTCGACGGCTTCCGATATGGCGGTGCCGAGCGAACCCTGATGGTGGGGATGGGCTGTGAGGATATCTTTGCCGGCACGTGTGGACATCGACGGCGATGGCGTTACCTGCGCTCCGAAGGTCTGCATGATGCTGCGGCGGTATGGTTTCTGCTCATAGGAGATTTTCACCTGATAGACAGCGGCTTCGAGGCCGAACAGGCTGGCGGCGTAGGCCAGCGACGCGCCCCATTGTCCGGCGCCGGTTTCGGTAGTTATGTTGGTCACGCCCTCTTCCTTGCAGTAGTATGCCTGCGGTATGGCCGAGTTGAGTTTGTGCGAGCCCATAGGGCTGACGCTCTCGTTCTTGAAGTAAATGTGCGCGGGCGTTCCGAGAGCTTTTTCGAGCCCGGTGGCACGCACAAGGGGTGTGGAGCGGTAGTATTTGTACATTTCGCGCACGGCGTCGGGAATTTCAATCCAGCGGTCGGTCTGGTTCAGTTCCTGACGGCACAGTTCCTTGGCGAAAATGGGGTAGAGGTCTTCGGGAGTCAGTGGCTGGTGTGTGGCGGGGTTGAGCGGCGGCATGGGCTTGGTGGTCATGTCGGCCTGGATGTTGTACCAGTAGCGTGGTATCTGCTCCTCGTCGAGGAGGTAGCGTTTTTTCTGTGACATTTTGAAATGGTTTGTAAAACGGCGTAAAGTTAGCAATTTTATGCCATAGTTGACATATTCGGGCTGAACTTTCGTGGCTGCACCGCGTTATAATTACAGATTTACAAATAAAAACTTCATCAAATTATGAAAGAAATAGCACTTACGGGTAATGTCAATCATGTATCGGCTGATATCACCGGCAAACTGCTTGGCGCCGGTCTGAGTGTGGCAGCCTATGTGGACTATCCCGAAAGGGTGATGCTCGACGACAGTCGCCTAACCGTCGAGGGCGTCGATTTCCATAGCGTCGACAGCTTGGAAAAGGCATTGTCGGGCTATACCGATGCTATCCTCACCTACAGCGACGACCTCGAGAACCTCTATACCAACGATTTGACGCTCAAAACCTTTGTCGATACCGTGTTTGCGGCACGCAAGGCCGGTGTGGCGCGTATCATCGTGGTGGGCTCGCCGCTCTCCGAAGCGTTTTTCGTAACGGAGCTTCGCCGTCTCGACGATATCGACTGGGTATTCATCAGTACCGAGGGCGATTATCCGGACCGTGTGGTGGAGCAGGTTGTCAATCCCACTCTCCATAAAGAAGAATACAAAGAAGATTGACTCATTCTCTCTCTCTTCCCGCAAATAACCTCATTCTCTCTCTCTTCTCTGCCGGGGGCTGTCGCCGCAAGCGTAAGCTCCCGGCTTTATTTTGGAACCGGGGATTGGGAACCGGGAAAAAGCAGCCCCGCCGGGAGGGGTTCGGCGGGGCTGAGGTATATGACAATGATTGGAATTATTCCTCGGTGTTCTTTTCGGCGTATTCGCGCAGGAGCTTTTCCTGAACATCGCCGGGCACGAGTTCATAACCGGCGAACTTCATGGTGAACGACGAGCGTCCGCCGGTGATGGAGCTCAGCGCGGTACTGTAGCTCGACATTTCCTTGAGAGGCACCTTGGCGGAGATTTTTTCGAAGCCGTTTTCGGAGCTCATGCCCATGATTATGGCACGGCGTCCCTGCAGGTCGCCCATCACATCGCCCATCACGTCGGCGGGCACGAAGACTTCCACATCGTAGACGGGCTCGAGCACCTTGGGCGCTGCCTCGCGGAAGGCCTGGCTGAAGGCGTTGCGTCCGGCAAGACGGAAGGAGATTTCGTTGGAGTCCACCGGGTGCATCTTGCCGTCGTAGATGCACACACGCACGTCGCGGGCGTATGAGCCGGTGAGCGGCCCCTGTTCCATGCGGTCCATCAGGCCTTTGACGATTGCGGGGATGAAGCGGGTGTCGATGGCGCCGCCGACGATGCAGTTGCACACCACGAGTTTGCCGCCCCATGCCAGAGGTATTTCCTGGGTATCGCGGACGTTCATCTTGAACTCCTGGTTACCGAAGCGGTAGGTGTCCGGTGCGGGCATGCCCTCGGTGTAGGGTTCGATGATGATGTGCACTTCGCCGAACTGACCGGCGCCGCCGCTCTGTTTCTTGTGGCGGTAGTCTGCACGCGCTGCCTTGGTGATGGTTTCGCGGTAGGGTATGCGGGGTTCGTCGAAGACGATGGGGAGTTTGTCGTTGTTCTCCACACGCCATTTGAGGGTGCGCAGGTGGAATTCGCCCTGACCGGAGAGAATGGTCTGCTTGAGCTCCTTGCTCTGCTCCACGATCCATGTGGGGTCTTCTTCGTGCATGCGGGTGAGGATGCCGGCAAGTTTCTCGGCGTCGCTCTCGGTGACGGGGCGCACGGCGCGCTGATATTTGGGCGCGGGATATTTTATGAAGTCGAAGGCTATGTCGCAGCCCTTTTCATCGAGGGTGTTGCCGGTGCGCACGTCCTTGAGTTTGACGGTGGCGCCGATATCGCCGGCTTCGAGGACGTCGACGGCAGTCTTTATCTGGCCGCATACGCAGAAGAGCTGTGCAAAGCGCTCTTTGCTGCCGCGGGTAATGTTCTCGAGGTCGGCGCCGGCCTTGAGGGTGCCGCTCATAACCTTGAAATAACTTACTTCGCCGATATGGGGCTCAACGGTGGTCTTGAAGATGAACACGCTGAGCGGACCGGCGGCGTCGGCCTTGACTTCGCGGCCTTCGGTGTCGACGGGTGCAGGCATATCGTCCACAAAGGGAACGACGTTACCTAAGAATTCCATCATGCGGCGCACGCCCATGTCCTTTTCGGCGCTCACACAGAACACCGGATAGATGGAACGGTCGATCAGACCTTTGCGGATACCTAAGCGCAGCTCGTCCTCCGTGAGATGCTCTTCTTCGAAGAATTTCTCCATCAGGGTGTCGTCGTTCTCGGCGGCGGCCTCTACCAGGGCGCGGTGCAGTTCCATGGCCTTGGGCATCTCCTCGGCGGGTATGTCTTCGATTTTGGGTACGCCGCCCTCGGGCCCCCACGAGTATTTTTTCATGAGCAGGAC
This sequence comes from Muribaculaceae bacterium, assembly GCA_017621055.1. GTDB lineage: Bacteria > Bacteroidota > Bacteroidia > Bacteroidales > Muribaculaceae > CAG-873. Next base: position 61,292 of record JAGATX010000033.1, read on the forward strand.
GTCGATCATGGCATTGAAGCCGGCACCCGATGCCAGCGGATACTGAACGGGCACCACTTTGGGACCGAAGATTTCCTTCATCTGCTCTATCACGTTGTCGTAGTCGGCTTTTTCGCCGTCGAGCTGGTTGAGGGCGAAGATCACCGGCTTTTTCAGCGAGGTGGCCGTGCGGAAGATGTTCTGCGTGCCTACTTCCACGCCGTACTGGCCGTTCACCACGATCACGCCCGTATCCGTGACGTTGAGAGCCGTGATGGCGCTGCCTACGAAGTCGTCGGCGCCCGGGCAATCGATCACGTTGAGTTTCTTGTCGAGGAATTCGGCATAGAACACGGTGGAGAACACCGAGTAGCCATACTCTTTTTCCACGGGGAAATAGTCGCTGACAGTGTTTTTGGCATCGATGGTGCCGCGACGTTTTATAACTCCACACTCGTAGAGCATAGCTTCAGCGAGTGTGGTTTTACCCGAGCCTTTGCTACCGAGCAAGGCTATGTTTTTGATTTCTTTGGTTTTGTAGATTTTCATGCTATCAGGTGTTTGTTTTAGTTCGTAGTTTGGAGCGGAGCCGCCGTGGGCTCTTTTCCTTTTTCGGCTGCAATTTAGTTATAATTTTTCAGAAAATGGACTTTTATAAATATGTTATGCAACATAAAAAGAGGCTGCGCCCGTGTCCGGGCAGCCTCTTGGCTATTGGTGTTCTGTAAAATCCTGATATTAACGAACGGCGATCTTTGTTGTCGTATTGCCGCGGCGGACGATGTATATGCCGGGCACGATGGCGTCGGCGCTGACCTGAACACCCTGAAGGTTGAAGTACTCGGCGGGAGCTTCGACTTCGCCGACTACTATATCATTAACGCCGGTGGGACTATCCTGAGCATGCTGGAATTTTCTGAACCATCCCTGCTTCTGATAATTGGCCAGTGACCCTTCGGGAACAACAACCAAGGCGTTCTCATATACATTATCGGGGAAAATTCCGGCTGTCTCCGGCGTGTTGGTGGGGTCGCCAAGCTGATACCAGTGAGGCGCGGTGGGAGATGTGAACTCTATATATTCGATTGCGTTGCTCTGGCTGAATACCCCGGTGCCGAATTCATCCAGTGATGTTCCGAATGTAACTTTCTCGAGATTGGGGCAGAAAGCTACAGAATTCTGACCCATTGTTGTCACCTTATCCGGTACCACCGGAGTCTTGAGGTTATCGCAGCCGTACAGAGCATTCTTGCCGACTGTCACGGCATTGACGGGCAGCGTAGCGTCGACAAGCGACTCGCAATCCATGAAACAGTATTGTGGCACTTCGGTCATGCCGGGGAGCGCCGGTATCTCGGTGAGCTGGAAGCCGCGGAATGTGATTTTCGTCACCCATTCGGGGATGTCGATGGTCTTTACGGCAGAGTAATCGAGAAGCCCTTCGAGTTCTGTCAGGGTCTGCGGAATATCGAGTTCTGCGATGGGGGTGTGGCCGAACGGAGATTCTGCCTTGAAGTACTTCATGCCCTCGGCGAAGGTTACATTGGTGAAGTTGGGGCAGTCCGCGAACATATTCGCGCCGCAGAGCTTCGTGTTCTCTATTGTCAGCGCCCGTACCTCGCAGGGTACGTCCAGGTGGCTAAGGCGCGTACTTCTGCGAGGTTCCTCTCGGACGGAACAAAAAAAGTGGGGCGGCGGGGCGGCAATATGAAGGAAATTTTGTAATTTTGCGATGTGAACACCACGATAGCACATATCAACCGGCTGTTGGCCGAGGGCGGCATTGTTGCCGTACCCGGTCTCGGCGTGTTCGTGCCGACGGCCTCGGGCGCGCAGTACTGCGAGGCCACGGGGTTAGTTACGCCGCCGCATTCGCGTATCGTCTACGAGCGTTGCGACGAAGTGGACGGTACGACCTTGTGCGCCTCAGTGATGCGCGGCGAGAGCATCGACGCCGATAGTGCCCGCACCATTATCGATGCCGATGTGGCCGCTATAATGGGTGAACTGGCAACGACCGGTGAGGCGAAACTCGGCGACGCCGGCACTATGGTTCTCGACGGCGACGGCGCTCCCGCATTCGTGCAGTCTGCCTCGTTCGTAGATTACAGCGGCAGCGCATGGCTGAGTCCTCTGCGTCTTGAAGCACTGGATGCCGTTGCCGAAGTTGAGCCTTCTACTCCTGCCGCCTCCACGCTGTCGCACCGTTGGCTGCGCTGGGCCGGCACCACGGCCGCGGCAATGATAGTGTTCGGCATGGTGGCTCTGATAACAGTGTTTGCCAACCGCTTTATAGGCAGCGGCGGTCCCGTCGAAGCCGGCATGGTGTCGGCCGGCGGTTCGGCAGCGGTAGGCCTTGTCGACAATTCGCCGGTAGGGCAGCCCGGCTCGCTGGTGCTAATCCTCAATACGCCGGCCGACGGCATATCGCCCGTGGAGCCGCGCAATGTGGGGCGCCCGTCACTTACTCCCGATACTTATTGCCTGATAGTGGCGTCGCTCGCCACCGAAGCCGAGGCTGAAGCCTTCTGCCGTTCGCATTCCACCATAGATATTCCCCTGGCCGTGCTCGTCACCGACGGCCGCTACCGCGTCTATGCCGCCAGCGCGCCGACCATGCCCGAAGTGATGGCCATTGCTGCCGATCGCGGAATTCAGGATGTCTTCGCCTCCGCATGGGTTTGCCGCAATTGAGCGCAACCTCAAGTGCGTTTATATTGTTTACAAGATGTAACAACCCGCTAATGAATAATTATGGAAAATCTGCATCAATTGCTCCTTGAGCGCCACAGCATACGCCGTTACACCGAACAAACCATCTCTCCGGATGATGTACGCACCATTCTGGAGGCCGGCCTGCTGGCGCCCACTTCGAAGAGCGCCCGCGACTGGAATTTCGTAGTCGTCGAGGACCGTGAAGTCCTCCTCAAACTCGCCGAATGCAAAAAATTCGGCACGGCGCCGATAAAGAACTGTGTGCTCGCCATAGTGGTGACCTCCAACCCGGCAAAGAGCGACTGCTTCATCGAAGATGCGTCGATAGCCGCCATGTTCATGCACCTTCAGGCCGCCGACCTTGGCATAGGGTCGTGCTGGATACAGGTGCGCAACCGCTACGACGAGGTCGGCGAACCCGCCGAGGCGATCGTGCAGGAAACACTCGGCATACCGGCCGATATGCCCGTTGAGTGCATCATGACCTTCGGATATTCGGCGGAAACGCGCCGGCCCGTGGATCCCGACAAACTGCTTTGGGAAAAAGTGCATCTTGGCCGCTGGAGCGACGTTCAGGCCGATGGCGAATAAACGCATAGCACTTGCGGGCGCCGGCAATGTGGCCACTCACCTTGCAGCGGCTTTCGCCCGCGCCGAGAGTATTGACCTTATATATATAGGAGACCGCACAGCAGAGCATGCCCGCGCCCTTGCCGACGAAGTGGGTGTTTCAGCCGCCGGCAGTCTCGGCGCCATATCCCAGCTGGCCGACCTCGATGTTATCGTCGTGAGCGTTGCCGACAGCGGAATTGAGGACGTTGCCGCCGCCATAGGTCCCCACGTCGCCGAGCCATTGACGGTGCACACTTCCGGTACGGTGTCGAAACACGTATTGGAGGCCGTCAGCCCCCGCACCGGCATCCTTTATCCGCTTCAGAGCTTTACGGCAGGCGTTGCCGCAGACCTCGGCCGCGTGCCGTTCTTCATCGAGACAGCGCAGGCTGCTGATTATCCTCTTCTCGAAGACCTTGCCCGTTCGTTGTCGCCGAGGGTATATCATGCCGACGAGCGGCTGCGCGGCATACTGCATATCGCCGGAGTATATACCAACAATTTTGTCAACGTTATGCTGTTGGAGGCCGAAAGGCTTCTTGGCAGGGAGGGCCTCGGTCTTGAAGTGGTTGAGCCACTGGTGCGCGCAACCGTCGACAAAGCTTTTGCAATAGGCCCTCTGGCGGCACAGACAGGTCCGGCACGCCGCGGCGACAGCGAGGTTGTGCGTCGTCAACTCGAGCGTTTGCCCGACGATATGAAACCGGTATACGAGACGGTATCGCAACTTATTACCGACACTTTTTCAAAAACGAAGCGCGAATGAGCAAGATAGATTACGACCTGCGGAAGATACGCGGCGTGGCCTTTGATGTCGACGGTGTGTTGTCGCCATCGACGGTGCCTATGTCCGAGAATGGCGAACCCATGCGCATGGTAAACATCAAGGATGGCTACGCCATGCAACTCGCCGTGAAATGCGGTATCAAGATAGCCATCATCACGGGGGCGCGCACCCCCGGCATAGTTGCCCGCTACAATGCCCTGGGCATCCACGACGTTTTCCTCGGAGCATCAGATAAATTGCCCATCCTGGCCCAGTGGATGTCTACCAACGGTCTGAAAAGGGAAGAAGTGGCATTCGTAGGCGACGATATCCCCGACCTGCCGTGCCTGCGCGGCGTAGGCCTGCCGGCCACGCCAGCCGACGGTGCCGTGGAGCTGCGCATCGAGGCGCGGTACATCAGCGGATGTGCGGGCGGCTACGGCGTGGCCCGCGATATTCTCGAAGAAATCCTCAAGGCCCGTGGCCAATGGCTCGAAAATGCCGAGGCCTTCGGCTGGTGATTGCAACAGTAAGATATGGAATGTGCTGATTTTAACAATAAAATACTTCCTCCCAATCCGTTTGGCGCACAGGCGCACATAAAGGTGCTTCTGGCGTCCAATTCGCCACGGCGCCGCGAACTGCTGGGCCTGATAGTTCCCGGTTTCACCATTGCGCAGAGCCGCGAGGTTGACGAAAGCTATCCTTCAGACCTCGCAGCTGCCGAGGTGCCGGCTTTCATATCGAAAAAGAAGGCTGCGGCATATGCAGACCTGCTGTGCCCCGACGAGATGGTGATAACGGCCGATACAGTGGTGATCCTCGGCGACAAAATCCTCGGCAAGCCCAAAGATTACGACGATGCCTGCCATATGCTCGCCGATCTGGCAGGGCGCGAGCATACTGTTGTTACGGGTGTTACCCTCACCACCGTCAATGCCGCAAAAACCTTCTCTGAGAGCACAAAAGTGGAATTCGCGCCCCTCAGTCGCGAGGAAATAGAGGAATATGTGCGCATCTACCGGCCTTTCGACAAGGCCGGCGCCTACGGAATTCAGGAATGGATAGGAGCCGCCGCCATAAAGCGCATCGACGGCTGTTTCTACAATGTGATGGGTCTTCCGCTGCACCGTCTCTATGCGGAATTGCGGTCATTTGCCGGTAAATAATCAGCGGATTTCGTCCACAGCTATGTTGTGGATGTCGAAAATGCGGCGTGCGCTCTCCGCGAAGGCCGCCGCGCGGCGGTCGTCTGCGTATCTCACTTCCACAACATGGAAGTTATTGTCGGGCGATGTTCCCGGTACGGTGAACAGTAGCCGGTAACCGGCTTCGACGATGGTCGGCACGCCGTTGTCGAGGCGACGCACCAGCACGCGCGCCATGGCGCCGCCGCGGGTATCCGGCTTCTTCATGTTCGATATGAAATTGCCCAGAGAATAGACTAAGAACACGTTTTTACCGGGGAGATAGCGGTTTGCACGCAGCTCCATGGGCTGGATGACATGAGGATGGCCTCCGATAATCATATCGACGCCCAGACTCTCGAGGTATTCGGCGAGAGAGCGCTGCGCCGCATTGGGCAGGAGGTGGTATTCATCGCCCCAATGGATGCAGACCGCGATAATCTCGGCGCCGGCGCTGCGCGTGCGCTCCACATCGTCGGCAATAAGATCGCGGTCGATGTAATCCACTACCACGCCGTCGCGAGGGTTGATACCGTTGGTGCCGTAGGTATAGTTCAGAAAACCGAAGCGTATGTTCTCGACGGTGCGGAGCAGGGGCAGGGCGGCGGTGCGTGCCGAATCGTCGGAATAAGTTCCCACATGGTCGAGCCCGCGTCGGTCGAGTTCGGCGATGGTTGCACGCAGGCCGCGCGGGCCGCGGTCGAGGGTGTGGTTGTTAGCTGTGAGAAAGAGGTCGAAACCGGCGTCGCTAAGGGCATCGACATAGCTCGGCGGCGCGTTGAAGCAGGGATAGCCGGAGTATGGTCCCGGTCCGACGGGTGTTTCGAGATTTACCACGGCATAGTCGGCGCTCTCGACTATGGGTTTTACCTGTTCGAAGCACTGGCTGAAGTCATAGGTGCCGTCAGGCCGATGGGCGGCGTCGCGCTGAGCCACGTGCTGCATGGCGTCGCCTACAAATACCAGTTCGGCCTCGTCGTAGCCGCCGACGAGGCTCCACAGGCTGATGAACAGCGGGAGGAGAAACGTTGCGACGTTCATCAGCGTTTATTCCAGGCCTGGAGGGTGTTTGCCATGAGCATGGCTATCGTCATGGGTCCTACACCTCCTGGGACAGGGGTGATGAAGCTGCATTTTGGAGCCACGGCGTTGTAATCCACATCGCCGCTGAGGCGGAAGCCCGATTTGCGCGAGGCGTCGGCCACCCGTGTGGTGCCTACATCGATAACCACGGCGCCGTCGGCCACCATATCGGCAGTGACGAAAGCCGGCCTGCCGAGGGCTGCGACAAGGATGTCGGCCCGCCGGCATATCTCCGCAAGGTTGCGCGTGCGAGAATGGCACAGCGTTACCGTGGCGTCGACGCCTTTCTGCGCCAGCATTGTGGCCAGGGGCTTGCCGACGATGTTGCTGCGTCCTATTATCACGGCATGTCGCCCGGCGGTGGGTATGTTGTAGCGTTTCAGCAACTCGACGATGCCGGCTGGCGTGGCCGGACGGAAGGAGGGCAGACCTATGGCATGACGCCCTACGTTGACGGGGTGGAAGCCGTCGACGTCCTTTGCGGGGTCGATGGCCTCGATGATTTTTTGTTCGTCGATGTGGGAGGGGAGGGGGAGCTGCACGATGAAGCCGTCGACGTCGGGGTCGGCGTTAAGTGTCCGGATGGCGTCGAGCAGCGTTCCCTCCGATAGCGGTTCGGTGTCGGTGCTCTCGAAACGTATCAACGACGAGCGGAAGCCGCAGGCCTCGCATGCCTTGATTTTATTGGCTACATAAGTCTCGCTGCCGCCGTCGTGACCCACCAGAATGGCGGCAAGATGTGGCGCGCGCCGGCCGGCGGCCACAGCCGCCGCTACCGTGGCGGCGATTTCGGCCTTGATATCCGCCGCCGTCTGTTTGCCGTCGATAACAGTCATCAGCGACGGCGTTGTTGCTGGCGCATCTGTCGCATCAGCGCCGCCGGATTATTGCCCATGGTGCTGACTGTATGCATCATTTTGCGCATCTGGTCGAACTGCTTGAGCAGACGGTTCACCTCCTGGATGGGGCGTCCCGAGCCCTTGGCGATACGCTGTACACGGCTGCCGCGCAGTACGTCGGGATGTTCGCGCTCATAGGGCGTCATACTCATTATTATAGCCTCGATGCCCTTGAAGGCGTCGTTGTCGATTTCCACATCCTTGAGGGCCTTGCTGACGCCGGGTATCATGGCGGCGAGGTCCTTGAGGTTGCCCATCTTCTTTATCTGGTTTATCTGTTTGAGGAAGTCGGTGAAGGTAAACTGGTTCTTGCGCAGTTTTTTGGCGAGTTCCTCGGCCTCCTTTTCGTCGTACTGAGCCTGCGCCTTCTCAACGAGGCTGACGATATCGCCCATGCCGAGAATACGGTCGGCCATGCGCTCGGGGTGGAAGACGTCGATGCCGTCGAGACTCTCGCCGGTACCAACGAATTTAATGGGTTTGTCGACCACCGAGCGGATGGACAGAGCGGCGCCGCCGCGGGTGTCGCCGTCGAGCTTGGTGAGCACCACGCCCGTAAAGTCGAGGCGCTCATTGAAGGCCTTTGCGGTGTTTACGGCATCCTGACCAGTCATGGCATCCACCACGAAGAGGATTTCCTGGGGCGACACGGCGTTCCTGATAGCTTCGATTTCGTCCATCATCTGCTCGTCGACGGCCAGACGGCCGGCGGTATCGATAATGACGATGTCGTTGCGGTTGGCCTTAGCCTGTTCGATGCCGCGGCGCGCTATTCCCACGGGGTCCTTCACACCATCTTCGGTATAGACTTCCACCCCTATGCTGTCGGCCAGCACCTTGAGCTGGTCGATAGCGGCGGGACGGTATACGTCGCCGGCTATGAGCAGCGGGCGTGCGGCTTTTTCGCTTTTGAGTTTCTTTGCGAGCTTGCCGGTGAATGTTGTCTTGCCGGATCCCTGCAGGCCGCTCATGAGGATGACGGAAGGTTTGCCGTCGAGCTTCATAGGCACAGCCTGACCGCCCATCAGCGACGCCAGTTCGTCGTGAACGATCTTTACCATCAGTTCCGAGGGCTTGATGGCGTTTATCACGTTCTGACCCAGGGCTTTCTGCTTGACGGTGTCGGTAAAGGTCTTTGCTACCTTATAGTTGACGTCGGCATCGAGGAGTGCGCGGCGCACGTCTTTGAGCGTTTCGGCAACGTTGATTTCGGTAATTCGGCCTTGGCCTTTGAGGAGCTTGAAACTGCGTTCAAGTCTGTCGGATAGTTTTTCGAACATTTATGGGATGACGGGCTGTTAAGGTGGTTAGAGCTTGTTGGTTGCGGTATCGGGGAATATCACTTTCGGCGAGAAAGCGGCGGCCTCGTCGGGCGTCATCATCGCGTAGGCCATGATGATGACGATGTCGCCGGGCTGTACCAGACGTGCGGCGGCGCCGTTGAGGCATATCACGCCGGAACCGCTCTCGCCGGCGATGGTGTAGGTGTCGAGGCGCGCGCCGTTGTTGTTGTTGACAATGAACACTCTCTCGCCGGGCACTATTCCGGCGGCGTCGAGCAGGTCTTTGTCGATAGTAATGCTCCCTATGTAGTCGAGGCGCGCCTCCGTGACGGTGACGCGGTGTATTTTCGATTTGAGAACCTGAATGAGCATGGCGGTGTCAGAAATATCTTATATTGTCGATGAGGCGCACGTCGCCGTCGTAGACCGTTATGCAGCCGACGGCGCCGTTCTGCCGGGCGTCGTTCCAGCAGGCGATGGGCTGCATGGTGAGCGCGTCGACAATCTGATAGTATTCGAGTTCGAGGCCGTCGGTGGCGGCGATGGAGCTGCGTACATAGTCGGCTACGGCAGCCACGTCGGCGCCGCTGCCGGCCAGGGCCACGCTTTCGCGCAGTATGCGGTGGATGGCTGGGGCTATGGCGCGCCCTTCGGCGGTGAGGCGTACGTTGCGCGAACTCAGCGCCAGACCGTCGGACTCGCGGACGATGGGACACGGCACGATTTCGAGGTCAAATCCTTCGAGGGCCACCATGCGGCGGATGACGGCGATCTGCTGAAAGTCCTTTTCGCCGAAGTAGGCACGTGTGGGCTGTGTGATGGCAAAGAGTTTGCTCACTATCTGTGCCACACCGTTGAAATGGCCGGGGCGCATGGCGCCTTCCATCACTTCGGCAACGGGGCCGAGGTCGAACGTGCGGGTATCAGGCTCGGGGTACATCTCCTCGACAGTAGGTATGAAGGCGAAATCCACGCCGCAGCCTTGCAGCATGGCGCAGTCGGCTTCTTCGGTGCGGGGATAGGTGGCCAGGTCGGTGGCGTTGTTGAACTGAGTGGGGTTGACGAACACGCTGACAACGACAATGTCGTTCTCGGCGCGTGCACGGTCCACAAGGCTCTTGTGGCCGGCATGGAGAGCGCCCATGGTGGGCACCAGACCGATGGAAAGCCCTTTGGCTCGGGCTTCCGCCAGTGCTTCGCTTATGCGTTTGGTAGTACGGACTATTTCCATGTTAAATAAGCCGGCATACGGGCATGGCCCCGCCGGCGGTTGTTTTCGCCTGCAAAATTACATAATAATACTCAATTGGCAAAAAAGAGTTGGCATCTATGCTGCAAAGTTGCCGATTTTGCGTTAACTTTGCACTAATGGAACCAACATATTCTTCAACCCTACTGGAGGATGCAGTCAGCGCCTTGTCGAGATTTCCGGGCATAGGCCGGAAAACGGCGCTGCGGCTGGCGCTATACCTGCTTCGCCGTCCCGCCGAGGAGGCCGACACAATAGGCGAGGCTATCATGCGTCTGCGTCAGGGCGTGCGTTATTGCCGGGTGTGCCACAACATCAGCGAAAAAGAGGTGTGCGACATCTGCGCCTCGCCGGTGCGCGACGCCGCCACGGTGTGCGTGGTCGAAACGGTGCGCGACGTCATGAGTCTGGAGGCTACCGGCCAGTACAACGGTCTTTACCACGTGCTCGGAGGCGTGATTTCGCCCATCGACGGCATAGGGCCCGATCAACTCGAGCTGGCGTCGCTGGCGCAGCGCGTGGCTGAAACCAATACCGTGCGCGAGGTCATCCTCGCCACCAGCCCCACCGTGGAGGGCGATACTACGAATTACTATATCTACCGACTGCTCAGCCGCCTGCCACGGCAGGTGAAGATCACCCAACTTGCACGCGGCGTGGCCGTAGGCAACGACATCGAATATACCGACGAGGCCACCCTTGCCCGCTCGCTGGTGGGCCGCATTCCATTTGAATTATGAAACTGGACGGAAACAACATCTACCTTCGGGCAGTGGAGCCCGACGATATCGATTTTCTTTACCGCCTTGAAAACGAGGGAGGCAAGGAGGAGACAGGCTTCGCCACGGCTCCGCTGAGCCGGCAGCAACTCCATGAATACATTGTCGGTTACAGCGCCGACATTCATGCCGAGCGCCAGCTCAGGCTGATGATATGCAGTGCTACCGACGGCGCCGCGGTGGGCACTGTCGACATCACCGATTACGAGCCTCGCGACAGGCGCGGGTTTGTGGGCATCGCCATCGGCGCGGCGCACCGCCGCAAAGGTTACGGGCTCGAGGCTCTGATGATTTTATGCCGATATGCGGCCACGACTCTGGGGATGCATCAGCTCGCCGCCATGGTGGCAGTCGACAATGAGGTGTCGCGCCACCTCTTTGTCCGTGCCGGCTTCAAACCCTGCGGGCGCCTGCGCAGCTGGCTGCGGCGAGGCAACACCTACGCCGACGCCCTCCTTTTCCAGAAACTTTTCTGATTTTTTTTGCCGGGCATTTAAGAAAAGAACTACTCAATAAAATAACAGAGGCTGCGTCGCGGATTTTGCGGCGCAGCCTCTGTTATTGCGTTGGAGTCTTGGTCAGGCTATCGATTTGTTACCGCCGGCCATAGCTTTCCAGCAGAGCACGGCAATTACGGCGCCCACGACGGGACCGACGATCATAATCCAGAAATCACCCCATGCGGAGGGATCGAACACGGCGGGGCCGAAGCTGCGGGCAGGGTTCACCGAGCAGTTGTCCACGGGTATTCCCACGGTGTTGACAAGACCGAGTGCCAGACCGATGGCGAGGCCGGCGAATTTGCCGAAGCCCTTGTTGGCATCGGTGGTGCCGAGGACTACCAGCACGAAGAAGAAGGTGAGGAGACCTTCGCTCAGCAGTGCCATGCCGGGTGTGGCTCCTGGCTGCAGTACGTTGGTTGCCAGATAACTCTGGCCGTTATCGTTCATGGTAATACCGCCGAAATCGAAGTCGGGGGCAAGTTGCATGAATGCATAGAGAAGACCGGCGCCTATTGTGGCACCGATGAGCTGGGCCACGATATAGCCCACACATTCCTTAAAGCTCATGCGGCCCGACAGGAACACGGCGAGCGATACTGCCGGATTGACGTGGCAACCCGAGATGTTGCCGATAGCGTAGCACAGACAAACGAGTACCAGGCCGAAGCACAAGCCGATGCCGAGCACCCCGATGTGAGGACCGGCAAGAACAGCGCTTCCGCAGGCGAGGAGCACCAGAAACATTGTTCCGATTCCTTCTGCTAACAGTTTCTTCATAATGTTATGTAGTTGAATAGTGAGTAAAACAGGGTAGGAGAGTGCCCTTTTAAGTTAAAACGCAGTTGCGGAAGTTTGGTTTTTCCGAGAGGCTAAAAAAAACGGTCCCCTGTCGTGAATTAAGACAGGAGACCGATAATCTTGTGGTCTATAATCCGGCGTCAACCGTGGGGATATCCGTAGCCGTACGATTTGTGGTTGTTGTACGAGCCGTAGCGGCGGTAGAGATAAGCGCTGCTCTTGATATCCACGCCGTTGAGGACGACGTATACATGTTTGAGTTTCTTCAGAGCCGTAGCGTCGTGGAGAGTCTTGAGGCTACCGCGGCTCGAATAGTTGGCGCGGGTGACAAACAGCTGCAGATCGGAATGACGGAGGATGAGGTAAGTGTCGGAAATCACGCCGATAGGCGCCGAGTCGATAATCACATAGTCGAATTCCTTACGGAGCAGGCTCATGAGTTCGTCCATGTTTGGCGACATCAGAAGCTCGTTGGGGTTCGGGGGGATGGGGCCGGCCGGCAGGATGTAGAGGTTGGGGTTGAGGTTGCTCTGAACTATCAGCCGATCGATGTTGTGCTCCTGGCCCGAAAGGAAGGTGGTGAGGCCTCGCTGGTTGTCGAGCCCGAAGCGCTTGGCCAGCACCGGACGGCGGATATCAGCGCCTATCACCACCACTTTCTTACCGGCGAGGGCATATGTGAGCGCAAGGTTGGTAGCGACGAAAGTCTTGCCTTCGCCCGATATGGCGGAGGTCAGGAGTATCACATTGTTGTCGTCGGGACGGCGTGCAAAGCTGATGTTGTTGCGCAGCAGGCGGAAGAGCTCGGCGATGGGCGTGGAAACATTCTCGCCGACAACGATATCGTCGTGTGTGCCTTTGTCGGCAGCGCATATCTCACCGACGATGGGCACGGATGTGAAGCGGCGCAGTTCCTCCTGGTCGCCAAAACGCGGGAACAGGTAGCGGCGCACAAAGATCCACAATGCAGGGATGCCCAGACCGATGATGAGCGAGGCAAGAAGGATGAGGAATTTGCGGGGTGCTACGGGCGTCTCGCCGATGGGGTCATCGATAAGGCGTGCGGTATTTGTGGCGAGGGTCTTCTGAAGAGCTATTTCTTCACGTCGCTGCAGCAGGAAGGTGTAAATGTTGACTTTCACCTGCTGTTCGCGGAATATTTCCTGAAGACCTTTGTCGACGGTAGGTGTTGATGCCAGCTGGCCTACACTCCGGTTCTCAAGAGCGTTGATGTTTGCGATGCGTGATTCAAGATTTCGTTTGGCAGATACGATGGTCTGAAGTATGCGCACTTTCTGGCGCGACAGATCTTCCTGAATCGATGCCACGATGGGGCTGTTCTGAGTGGTTCCGTCGAGCGTGCGGTGAAGAATGTTCACACGGTTGTTGTACTGCTCGATGGCGGCGGTGATGGAGGGGTCCTCGACGGCCGACGGCAGGAGCTCGTAGGTTCCGGCGGTGGTAACCAGGCGTTCTATTTCATTAAGCACGCTCATGTTGGCCTCGGCCTCGGCAAGCTGTGTCTGATAGTTGCTCTGGAGGTTGAGGTTGAGATTGCTCTGGGCCTGAAGGTCGGTGATGTTGTGAGCCTGGCGATAGGATTGCAGGCGGTTCTCGACATCGCGCAACTCGTCGTTGATCATCACCAGACGGTCGAGAATGAATGCCTCGGTCTGTATTGCCGAGCGGTTCTTGTCCTCTATGATGTCGCGGTTGTAGAAGTCGAGCAAGGCATTGATTATATCCACGCCTTTTGCCACCACATCCGACGTATATGCCACCCGGATAATCTTTTCGCTATTCTTTGCGAACTCGATGTTTAGGTTCGACGAAACTATCTTGGCCATTGCACGCGGGCTGCGGATAACGGCTATCTCCGTGCCTTCCATCTCGGCAATCATGGGGTTGCGTGATACAGTGATGGTACCGTGCGAAAGTTCGACGGTATACGGCAGGCTGACGTCCTTGAATTCTTTTTCCTCCTTTACCTTGTTGTATGTGGTCTTTGCCTCGATGTTGTATGTTCCGTCATCGTTCATCTTCACGCTGAGTTTGATGGGTGCCTGCAGCGAAGGCAGCGATGCCGAATCAAGCGATGCTATGATGGCATTGTTCAGATACAGAGGTTTGTTGCGGAGTGTGCCTTTCTTATAATATGTATAGCAAAGATTGAGCGAATCCACAATCTTTATCACATTGTTGCGGCTCTTGAGAATTTCTATCTCCGTTTCGTCGATATAGTTCTTCATGGCCACCAGAGGATCCGACGAATCAAGCGTCAGAGCACTCATGGGTGAGCTTTCGCTGTCGCCGCTGAGGTAGATCGACGATTCCACACGATATACGGGGATGACGGTGGCGATATAGAAAATGCCGAGGCCGATGAAGATTATGGCGCTGAGGAGAAACCACTTCCAGTGCGAGAGGTAGTCCAGCAACAGGCCGGTAGTATCGAAATTCTCGGAGGAGTCCACACCCTCCTTGTTCTTGAGGTCTTCTGCCATGATCAGTTCTTAGTAAGATTAAGGATGCCGATAACCAGCGAAGCGAGCGACGAAATACCACCCACAATGGTGATTGTCGAGGCTACGCCGGGGTTCATCTGCCACGCCTGCGCGCGCATGGATTTATTGGGTTGCACGTAAATGAAGTCGTTCTGCTGAAGATTGAAGTAAGGCGACAGCAGCAGATTCTTGTCCTGCAGGTTGAGACGGTGAACCTCGCGCGTGCCGTCGGGATTGGTGCGGTAGAGCAGCACGTTTTCGCGGTCACCCTTGATGTCGAGGTCGCCGGCCATGGAGATCGCTTCAAGGAATGTCATGCGCTCATTGCGACTCTGATAGATGCCGGGGTTCTTGACGGCGCCGGCCACCGATACGCGGAAATTCATCAGGCGGATATCTACGTTGGGTTGCTCAGTGACGTAACGCGGATATATGGCGTCTACTATCTCCTGGGCTACCTGTTGCTTCGTAAGACCACCTACATGGATTCTGCCCACGATGGGGAACTCTATGTTGCCGTCAGCGCCCACAAGGTAATAGTCGGTGGAGACTTCCAGGCCGCTGTTGTTGTAGTTGGTAGTCTGGCGGTTGATCTGCACTATTTTGCCCTCGGAGTCGACATAGCGCCCTTTGTTGAACGGCGCTACTGCGGCCATGTTGGCAGAGGTAACTTCGATATTGAGGAGGTCGCCCGGAGCGATTACCGGGTCACTTACCATCTGTACATCGGAGAGGACTTCCGAGGGTATGGTCTCGGCATCAATAAGATAGGGCACTTTTTTGGGTGCGGAGCAGCTTGTTGCCAATATCATGGCGACGGCGGCGCAGCAGCTCAGACGAGTCAGCATTTTCATTGCTATATTCTGTGTTCTTTAATGAAAGGTCGATTTTTATGCGCGGCAAAATTACATAAAATTTGTTAGAAGAACAAATGTTTATGCGGAATGTGACCGAAAAATCACTCTTAAATACTCAAATCGACAATCACGGTGATTTTTGAACGTTATATTATATACATTTATAAAAAACATCCCTATGGACCGGACAAATATGAATACAGCAACCGACAGACAAGTTGAAAGTCACCCATGGGCTCCCTTTGTGCCCGAAAATGCCAGAGTTATAGTTTTGGGCGCATTCCCGCCCGGACGCCATCGCTGGAGCATGGAGTTCTATTATCCCAATCCTCAAAACGACTTCTGGAGAATAATGGGCCTGCTCTTTTTCGGCGACAAAGATGCGCTGTACGACAGCCGGACGCGCACATTTCGCCTCGACGATATCAAACAGCTCCTTACCGTCAAAGGAATAGCCATGGCCGATACAGCAGCCGAGGCCGTGCGGTTGCGCAACAACGCCTCTGATAAATATCTCCAGCCGGTACGCCCCCTCGACCTCGTCGCCGTCCTGGCCCGGATGCCCAACTGCCGCGCCATGGGAACCACCGGCGAGCGTGCTGCCGGTATCCTTGCCAAGATCACCGGCACAGAAGTACCTCCAATAGGACAGCCACTGATGGTCGACGCATTGCCCGCTATCTGGCGCCTTCCATCGTCGTCGAGGGCTTATCCCCTTGCTCTCGACAAAAAAGCTGCTGTCTACCATAGATTTTTTGAAAGTGCCGGCGTAGAACTTTTATAGTCCCGACGGTGTTCTAAAATCAAAGAATGCCGGGCGCCAACCCCGCTCAGGAAGCAAGTACCTCTAATAATTATTCCGTCATGAAAGATTTAGCCGCAATGCTCTTCAAGGTCGACAGCCCGCGAAAGGCTCCCGTAGCCGGCGGTCTGCTCATCGCCGAGCCCTTTCTGCGAGAATCGTATTTTTCTCACGGCGTAATTACGGTAATAGACTATGCCCCCCGGGACGGCGCCACCGGCGTAGTGATGAACACCTCGTCCGGCTATAATCTCGATGACCTCCTTGACGGAGTAAAAGTCACGGAAAAAATTCCGGTATTCTGCGGGGGTCCTCTGGAGCAGGATCGCCTTTTCTTTATCCATACCCTCGGCGACGATATCCTGCCGGGAGCCCGCCGCTTTTGCGACAACCTGTATATCGGGGGCGATTTCGGGGCTATGCGCGACTATCTCGCCGCCGGATATCCCACAGCAGGATGCGTCCGGTTCTTTATCGGATACAGCTGTTGGGGCGAAGGTCAGCTTGAAGAAGAAATCAACCGCGCAACATGGGTGAGTCTGCCTCAGATCACCGATACAACAGCGCTCCTCACCGGTGGAGGCGACACATATTGGCACAAAGCCGTGCGCCGTCTGGGCGACAGCCACCGCTCGTGGAACCTGCTCCCTCTCGACCCTCAGTGCAACTGACCGCCCCGTCGAGTTGCACAGTCCATTACTGCAATCCTAATTCGCGACGCTTCTTTTTAGAGCCGGCTCTTAGCCAGACTGGCGGCAATCATATCATAGCCGCCTTTATTCATCCTGCATTTCGGCCACCTGTTCAGGCGAACATTTTACATCGGTAAATTTCTATTTTCATGGCATCTGTATTTGGTTTTTGTGGATAGTAACAGAAAAGTAGTGGCACTTGTAGGACTGTCCGATTTCGCAATCTCCCCGATAAACCACCGAAAATACACGGACTTGCCATTTTTCAACATCTTACTTTACTGAGGGCCACATATTTATGGAAAATATTAACAGCACATGCAAAAAAATCAACGCGAAAATTTGGCAAATACAAAAATAAAGACTAACTTTGCACTCACAAAACGGGAAGCAACCCCGCCGGCAAAGCAGCTCAGCTCTTTTGCCGCATAAATTGGAGAGGTGGGTGAGTGGCTGAAACCACCAGTTTGCTAAACTGACGTAGGAGAATTCCTACCACGAGTTCGAATCTCGTCCTCTCCGCAATAAAGCCTGATTTTCAGGCTTTTATTGTATCTACACCCAATTTTACACCCAAATCCTGTAAAGTTGGGTGTTTTTATATATTCTTAACTCCGTGGGCTAGTCAAAAAGAAAACGGCATTAACATTTAACGCACAACTTGGCTACCCCCACTACCCCTTCCACTCCAACTCCTTATTATTTTGCCCAGCCCTCTACATATTGGTTTAGGTTTAGTCGGGCATATATAAAGCCCGAACCAAACCAAATTTACAAAACAAGCCTCGGCAACCACCAACGTTGGCACCAAAGTCCGGAAACTATTTCTAACATTTCATTTTATATTAACAGAATATGATTTTAGCATATCCTCTATTTCAACCATAAATATATCACAATCAGAATATAATTTTATGATTGCGTCTTCTACAGTTAGCCCATTAGATGTTGAGATTGCTAATATCGCATTAAATAGACTTGATGCATAAAATAAGGCTCGATTGGCATAATAGGGTAACTGCCGGTCAATTAAATTAGCATCGTGGACTATATAATTTCGTAAACGATATATATAAGTTAATTCATTCTTTACTTCATTCCTAAATGAGCTAATTCCGTTGCCTGACATATTATAGTAATCCACAAATGAAATCAGGTCATCAACAACACTCTTCTCTGTTATACTTTCAATGATTGTTGGAAGCATTTTGAAGAAAATGGGAAAATCAATATTGTCACTACCAAATAACGAAGTGTTGACTTCGTCTGGAACGTGCCATCTATTCTGCATTATCTTTGTGTTGTAGTATAGCCTGTCAATAAAATCGCGTTTGCATGTAATAAAATGATTTCTATTAACAAGAGGCACTATGATTTCATGGACAAAGTCCAAAATCCCATTCTCATTTTTAGAGATTAAGGATTTCTTATAATTTTCTGATAACTTGATTAAACTTTCAATTGCAAACCAACTAAATAGTAATTTATCAGAAGCTGTGTTGGCATTTTCAGCAGATGTAATCCATTTTGCTGAATTAGAAAGTCGTCCAAACTCTTTTAAAGATATTCTCCTTAGTTTAGCTATCCTATCCGAATAGTCTGTAAGAGCTGTTGTATTGCGGCTTGCATCATTGCTATAATATAGATATTTAATATCCGGTGTGGGTTCCTCTTTTCTGTTTGGGAGGCTAATTTCAATAATATTTTCTTGGCTAATTACGATAGTTATTTTGTTAGTATTTAATGTGATAGGAAGCTGAAAACTATTCCAAATTTGAATCATCGAAAGAATCTCATTGACTTTGATTACAGCATTCTCAACAGTGGTTTTAATAGATTTGTGGAGAATAGGTACAGCAACATTCACCAATTGTTGGTCTTTCGATGGCGTTTCTATCCAATAATGCTCGTTATTCGTGATGTATCGTTTTTCAGTGCTTTCACAATTTATGGTATAAAATTCAATATCATTGACGGTTAGCTGTAACGGGCCCTTAATCCCTTCTAACCTTAGTAATACTTTGGCAGGCTTACCCTTTTCTTCATAATATAGATTAAGTATTTCCACCTTATCTTTCGGTGAAAGTTCTCTAAAATATTTTGATAATATTGTTTCGTATTCTTGTACAGAGGCATAATCTTGTTTATTAAACCCACAAACATTATCTTCAGCAGCGATTACATCCCATGTGTCCGCCATAATAATTTGCGGATGATATATCATATTAGCAATGTCATCTAAAACGAAGCCCTTACTAAGTAATTCCCCTATTAATATATCCGTATAGATATGTATATGTTTCCTTTCAGAAATAGAAATAGCCGCATCTATGCTCAATATCTCAGATAGTTTGCGAATGGTTGCATAATACAATTCGCCATTATCCATCTTACTGAGAATCTGAGAACAAATAGAAGAAACCAAAACTGGTTTTTGAAACCAGTTGTTTAATGCCAAAGCACAATATTTTTTGAAAGAGCTAAAAACATCAGTTTTTTCCCAATTACTTAATAATTGTTCATAGACTTTCCAAACTGCCTTATTAGGTGAATTTAAGGATTTAACATCCGAAACAATACTCTCTAAAAGGAAACGTGGGCTTTCAATCTTTGAGCCCAATTTAGCAGAGTCCATTATGTCAAGAACTCTCGCCGGCCAATATCTCTGCCAATAATCTACTCGTGTAGAAATGGGGGCAAAATTATACTCATCCCTATTCATATGGATATTGCCTCTAATTACTTTTGTTTGAATAAAGTTCATTGACTAAATTA
Source organism: Muribaculaceae bacterium (assembly GCA_017621055.1). GTDB lineage: Bacteria > Bacteroidota > Bacteroidia > Bacteroidales > Muribaculaceae > CAG-873. The sequence goes on from JAGATX010000033.1 coordinate 80,775, forward strand.
TTCAACTCTTGCTCCAGTAGTGAAGAATCCACATTGGCATTTTTTGAAGAAATAATACTACGTACTAATTCTTCTATTTTGTGCATTGTATCAGGTTCGGCAATCATTATAGGGAGCGGTTTTAGCTTTTCAAGTTTTACCTGAGGGAAAACACGACCACCCTCTTTGACAATTTGCTCATATTTAGAACGTAAAACCGAAGAATTTAAGAGGCCGCAAAGATACTCATAAGATACTTTATCCTTATAAGATTCTTTTATAATGCCTGCCTGAATAGTATTGCCAAAGAAAATTGGTTCAGAAAGAATGGTTCCAATAAAATAAGGGGCTGTTTGCCTCCAAATTAATTTAACTGGAGATTCCATAATTTCTTTATTGAAATACGTGGTTTCATTTTCACGTAAAACACTTTGATAGTTATACCGAAGACGTTTAGATGGATTAGTTGAGTGATAAAATGAGTTAATCTCTTTCCCAATTAAAATTGGTATATCACGGTCTGATTCTAAACTATCAGAGGCATAGAATAACCGATTCGGTAAATCACTTTTACCTTTTTGAGATAGGCCAACATTCTTACGCTGATACTTGAATCCAGCGTCTTTCATTTCCAATATTTCATCAAGCATTATGAAATTGCTATTCGTTGAAATATTTTCTTCAATAAATATGTTATTGATTGTTTCATTCCAATAACATTGTTCTACAAAGTTAAATGTAATTGAGTATAAACATTCCTTTGTATTTTCACAATTAATATGTTTTGTTAAATCGACAAATTCAACTTGGTTAGAGTGGCCATTTTTTGTCAATATAGATATAGCAACTGGGACAACTGCTTCCTCAAAAATAACTTCTCCTAAATCAAGTATTTGAAGAATATTATACTTGAGAAGCACACGTCTCACATCTCCGTATCGAGGTTGACGGAGATATGTACTTGGGGTAATATACGAGAGTATTCCGTTATTTCTTAACAAACGTAAACCTTGATCAAAGAAATATTTGTATATGTCCTTATACCCTTTTGATGTTGCAGGGTATTCTTTTTCGTATACAGAAATTAAATCATCAATATTAGCGCCATATGGAGGATTACCGATGACGATATCGAAACCGCCGTTAGCGAACACATCAGAAAACCAAGTATGCCACAGAAAGAAATCTTCATTTGCCGATGGGTCCATTCCCTCAGGTAAGGTGATGTTTTTTTCAAGAAGCTGGCGACGTACATTTTTAATTATCTCATTAAAAAGACGATCACGCTCGGCATGGTCGGAGGTTTCATAATATTTCTTTAAGTCAGCAACGAGTGTTTCTCGTTCGGAGTCTTCGGAGTCAAAAAGGTTGCGAATGACAGGCTTGACTTTCGTCATATCGCTCAAATCCACACCCTGATAGCTTTCAAGGAGGGAATTACCCTGCATAATTTTGAAGTGAAGATTAGGCAGTGGTATCGGGTCTTTTTCTTCTACAATCATCGCAAGCCAAAAGCGGAGGCGTGCAATGTCAACGGCTCCCTTTTCTATATCTACACCGTAGATATTTTGCTCCATAATATGGCGCTTGATAACGGCTGCGTCAGTAGATAGGTGTAGGGCCGAGTATAACTTAGAAAGCAAATTTACGAGACCCATGGGAAAAGCACCTGAACCAATGGCTGGGTCACAAATCTTTACAGATTTGAGTTTATCTTTAAGGTACTTGCGTTGTTCTACGGATAATGAGGCACCGTCGTAAGTTTCTACAAACTTATGAATTGTCTCATTACCGCTATCTGTAAATCTTTCGTTTTGCAGATAAGCGATAATAGACTCGCGGCACATATAGTCAACAATCTCTTTGGGGGTGTAAAATGCGCCCTTGTCCTTATTGTCTTCGAGCAGGTTTTCAAAAATGCGACCAAGCATTTCCGGATCGATACCGATTTCGGCGTCGTCGGTATCGTTTTCGTCAATAGTGAAGTTATAGCTATCGAGGAAGTTAAAGAACTTTGAGAACAAAGACTCAGGGAATTTGCAGTCAAGTTCATCAATTTCATCAGCTGCAAAAAGGCCACCGTTGAGATATGGGATATTATCACTACCTGGCAGAGCTTTAGCGGCGGCTGTTCGATAAGGCTTGTCAGTATTCAGGATTTCAAAAAACAGAGGTTCAAGAACGCCATCAAGAAAATCATCCTTTTTGTCGGAATTGACAAAGAGGTCGTGCATATAATTGCGGTTTCCGTCGAGCCATTCCTTACGTTGAAGGAAGTACAGGAACACAATACGTCCGAACATCTTCTTGATGTAGTCACGCACAAGTTTATCGTCGCACCCAAATGTATCGCTATATTGATAATTTGGTTTGTGGATTACGCGCTCCACCCATTTCGTGCCTTCCTTTACATATCGTTTCCCTGTTATAAATTCGACAAAATCAGCATAATGGTCACGGAATTGGTCGAAGAAATCATCGCTCAATGCTTCAACGGAGAAAGCCTTATGTATATTTTTAAACGTAGGTTCCTCATCTTGAAGTGTGGTGAAGCGTTCAATCGGAGTACGGTAGAAATTATCTTTTTCACCGAACACAAACGTGAAACGTTTGGGTGAGGTTGCAACGTCTTTGATGTCGCATACAAAAGATAATCTCCAATCTGTACCATCACTGAATACTACAATAGCAGCATCAAACTCACCCCAATTAGGGTTAACCCACGACTTAACCAAATTGCGTAACCCGACTTTTTTGTGGGCTACGGAACCTGAGTTTATACGGTAAAAGAACAGACCAATGCGGTAGTTATCGGGAGTCTCAATATTACCCATGTACCAGCCGGTTTCTGACTGGCTCGGGTCTGTAAACTTCTCCGGCTCTACACGTACATTCTTGGCACGGAAGATGTCAATAAGTATGGTTTTCCATGTGTCTTTATTGAAAGGGCGTTAAAAAACGGAACGAAGTTGTTCTTTAGTATATTTGCTCATATTATAGGAAAGTCTCGGAGATGATAATTGATGGAGTGCCTATTTCGGTCTTGTCGGCCGCAGAAGATGTGTCGTTATGATATTCTTCTACGAGTTCAGCAATACGCCCGGCAAGTATTCGGGCATCTTGCTTCATTTTCAAGCGGTCGTTCTTATATTCCTGTGAGATGGTTTTAAGAGTCCTGGGCAAGCGTGAATAAGTTCCCTCTTTAAGATATGTGCGGAGAATATTGCAATCCCTGGTAAGAGTGGAGCCCTCGCACACTTGCATCAAGCTGCGGAGGAACTTGTCGGCTGCTTGCGCTGTTTTGTCAAGGTTTGCAGTCTGAATTGAATTGCTATCTGTTTGAGTCTGCAACTCATCGCGGAATTGATTAACGGCCTTGTTGACGTGTAGGTAATGAGTTTCATCAGGTACTCCGGCGGCCTGTTCTTCCGGCTTGGCTTTGAGATATGCTACTGCCGAAAGGAAATCCATAGCTTCGGGCGGAAATTCACCTTTGACGTGATAAAACTCAGTTTTGAGTCTTGTCGCAACATATACAATGGTTTCGCCGGAATGTTTGCCTGTATCACGCATTACTCGGCTCTTGAGCGGTAATGCCTTGATACGATGATACCACTCGCGGTCGGTGTTATAGAGATGGCGAAGTTCACGGAGCAATGCGATTTTCTTATCAACGACATCACGCACATTGGAGTCAAAGAGCTGAAAATCTTTGACGATTTCTTCGCGAGAATAAATCTGTGCGTCCTCACCAAACGCGGAATGAAAACCTTGAAGTTTGATGAGCGCGTTTTTATATAGTTGAATCTCTTTGTCGCCCTCCTTAGAAGGATAGAACATATAGTTGTATATGTTATCGGCAACGGAGCCTATACGGTTTACACGACCTATTCGTTGCATCAGCCTTGAAGCGTTCCAGGGAGAGTCGTAATTTACTATGACATTGGAGCGGTGAAGATTGACGCCCTCTGCAAGTACATCTGACGTGATGATAATGGAGTATTTGTCCTTCTGCTCTCCGCCCGGTACGTTAGCATCGAAGTTCTCTTTGATGCAATCGAACAGCGACTTGCGGTTAGATGCGGAAACTCGTAGCACGTCTGTTCTGCCAAGTTGCTCGGTAAAATATTCATAAAGATAGTTGACGGTGTCAACGCTTTCCGAGAATATTACGAGTTTGCCGGTAGGGTTGATGGCGCTATCAGTGAGAGTCGGTAGAATTGTAACAAACTTATCGAGTTTGGGGTCTTCAACCACATTGGCCCAGCGATTATTGAGTTGCACCAATAAATCACGGTCGCGGCGAAGCATCTCAATGAAATTTTCATCAAAATCCTCTGCTTTATAAAGGAAGTCGCCGCGAGTGTAACCTTTTTCCTCGACTTTAGCTATAATCTCGTCAAGTTCCATGCCACTGAACATCATATCTTTGATATTAAGTTCAGGTGCGATAACGACTTTGTTCTCATCGAACATCTTAATCATGTCCTCAGTGATGCGAAGCAACGTGCTCAACGACCTCTTGAAAGCGTAAAAGCTGCTTTCAAGTCGTTTCACCATGTGAACACGATAAATGCCGGCAAGGCTTTGTCCCGTTTGAACAGCATGTTTATATCTGTCCCGAAATTCGGGTTTAAGGAACTCTACGGCACGATAACGAGCGTAGGTAAGATGCTCCGGAGCTTTTTCGTCAGTCAAAGCAATCAGAGTATCTGTAAAGTTCTGGCAAAGGTTTTCCGTCAACTCATACGACACATCTTCCGGCGGAAGAATATGTGGAAACACGATACCTTGCCTTTCGAGGTCTTTTCGATAGTCAGGGTCATTCAAAATGTTATTACGGGTTCTACGCACAGTGACTTTATCAATGACCCTGTCTCGAATTTGAGCATATATTCGATCGACTTCGGGGCCAACATCACGCGTATCTCGTTCGCGCATGAGTTTTTTGTAGTTGGCTATATGTTCTGCAAAGAACTGCTTTAGATTGGTAATGCCATCGATGGTTGAACGTTGCGCATCTTGGAATAAGAGAAGTTGATTAAGCAAATCGTCGGGGCGATTGTTGAGCGGTGTCGCCGAAAGAAGCATTACTTTCTTTCGGATAGACTTCAACAAGCCCGGATTAGTACAGGGCGATTTGCAAATCTTTTGGAGTTCATCATAACGACCGGCGGTGTCGGAGCGGAATTGATGAGCCTCGTCAACAATAATGAGGTCGAATTCTTCTTTGTCGGCATACTGGTCGCGTCCTTCAAGAATTTTCGACAAACTGCCGTTTGTGATAAATTGAGCTTTTTTATAGATGCCAAACAACTTGAAAGTACTACGCCAGTTGTCTTCAAGTGCCGGAGGATAGACCACGAGGATTTTCGTGTTTTTTCCGTTCGCTTCGATAAAACGTTTGGCAATCATCGTGGCAATCATCGTTTTACCAAGACCTACAACATCAGAAAGGAAAAGTCCATTGTGTTGTAAAAGCATTTGATAGCCTTGTATTACAGCGTCTTTCTGATATTTCAGTTCCTTCACTCCATCGGGAAGCTGAATATTGAAATCTTCCTCTACTTGATCGCCGAAGGCCTCTATAAGGACTTTGATGTAAATTTCATAAGGGGTCGGTTGATAGCCGAAGTATGTTCCGTTAACCGGAGCTTCGAGGTCTTCGGGTTTCAATGGTACACTTTGCGCCCATAGTTTTTCAAATTCTTCATGGCAAAAATGCACATCGTCGTAATCTTTCATTGCCACATTGAGTTCATAACGAGGTGCTTGGCCGGTACCGAGTCCGGGGTCTGAGATATTCGACGACCCCATTATAACCCAGCCATCAGAATTTTCATTATGAGTTTGAGGCAAGCATAAATAGAATTTTGCATGAAGATTTTTGTCGGGCATTATGCGAAGTTGCAACCGACCGTCAACTATATCCTGACATAGTTGGAAAATACCGTCTTCAATTTCCTTAGAATAATTGGCATCAATAATATCTTGACGGAATTGCTCGCTATACAACTGTTTTGCCTTTTCAGGCGCTTCGAGCATTTCCCAACCAAGATTATGTTTGCGGAAAATATTGTCAGCATTAATGCCAATTAAGATGCGAATATCAGAAATATCACCTAATTCTTTGCGAAGTTTAAAATAACCCGATGAGCGAAAATAGCCGACAACTGCAAGGAAACGCTGGAATCCATGCATGTTTTCGGCTATACCTTTTAGCTTCTCAAAAAGGGTATTAGAGGATGAATTATTGAAGAATTTGGTGCTCATTCGGATGACGGGACCCATGAATCTCCGAATGAGTCGATATGTTTAGTTTATTCCAGTCCATATTACAAAAACGTGGAGCCTCAATCGTTGCTCGCTCCACCGCGTAAGGTTCTGGTATACCCGTTCGTCGAAACGAGCAACGCCAGCCCCACGCTGTGTATATATAATCTCTTTGCATACCTCCGGCTATACACCTGAGATCAGCAACTGTGATATAATACACACCCATAGGGCGTAACGTTGCCTCTTTTCTCCTGACGAACTTTTGAATTTACCAGATTCTACGCGGTCAGAACAAAAGCGCAAATTACGCCTTGTAATATGTCTACCCTCCCTGCAAGAATATGGTGTGAACCCTCTCGCGTGGGCTGGTAATGCAAAATTACAAATAAATCCTGATATGACAATCGAATATGCTGAGAAACATAATTGTAGTCATGGTACGATATAACCAAAATATTCCAAAGCAGTCATTACTACATCCTGACACATTTGTCCCCAGTCTCCAAAATCAATTATGAGATTTACCATTAGCATCGAAAATACATACCCGTTTTGAGCATCCCATATTATGACGCGTGAAATCCACTCCTTAGAGTGTTGCAACATCCGATAAACGGTCAGTCGACTATTATGAATCGCCTTCATGTGAAAGAATAGCCGATTCGGAATTGGCAGGTTGAATTTGACCTATTGCCCCCGAAAAGACATTCTTTCACGCGGTGCTTCGCGGTGCGAAAACAACGACTATAAACAGAACTACTATTTTAACTTTTGAGTCACGTTACGACAAATATAGAATAGTCGTGAAAAATGCCACCGACAACTATCGAAGCTGACGGTGGCATTGGCTGGGATTAGAGATTGGAGGGGTAATAGTAGATGAAGGTGGTATCAGTGTTGACTCGTTGTTCGTGGTGACGAATCAGCGATTTCAAGCTATCAACTTCATGGATGGTACCGTGAAGCATCTGGCGTTCACGATGCATCACGACATTCAGGTCGCGGTTGAGTCCTCGCTCATAACGGTAGAGCCATTCGACATCTTTCAGCTTGGAGTTTTCGTTGAGCTGGTGGAAGAAGCCATAACCGAAGCCTCCGGCAGCAAGAACCGCAATTGCGAAAAAGATATATACCCATTTAGGGATTGCCGCCCAGACAGCACCGTTGACAAGATTGTACATACGGTGCATGAGTGTTTCCGCTGTGGCTTCAAGCTTGGTATGGCGCTTCGAGGCTGCTTTATCAGCCGCCTTCTGAGCTATCTCTTCAAGTCTGGCTTCGTCAATCCCTTGTGATGTCTTGCCATTGGGGAACAGCATCTTGAACATATCGGAGATTGTCTTGATGGTTATCTTTGTCTGCTTTTCAATCGCAGTCTCCAACAGTCCGTTGATGTTTTCTTTGGTGGCAATGTTGTCCGGGACTGTCACGGTCACTTTGGGTGCCGGGATATTGACGGGCGATTGTGGAGGTGTCGCCATCGCCTGAGTTTCCAAAGTCTCGATGCGTGTGCCGTGTTCGCTTACTTTCTCTTGCAGGTCGTCAATCTGCGAGCCTTGTTTTTTGACGTCATCGTAGAGTTTCGACATATTCAGATTTTTCTTGATTTACGTTTACGTTTGGCTTCTTCTCTCTTGATGGCGTTCTGAAACGCCTGTTCATCGGGGTCGAAACCGGGACCGAGAGTGAACAGATTTCCTATCGCTCCTATGGTTGCCTCAGCAACATTTTCAACCAGAGTGGATGTTTTCTGTTGGGTATATTCAACCTTGACTTTGGGCTGCGGTGTCGGAGATGCGGCACGGCTCTGTCCCTGCTTCCGGTTCAGCTCAAATAGATTATTCAGTCGGCGGTATGTGAACGCTCGGTCTATTTTGAAGCCATTCATCGTTATATCGCCATCGGAATATTTCACGCCGATGTGCTCACCGGTGTTGTGGTCATCGTGGAATTTCACATCAATTCCGGCACAGGCGAGACGGCGAGAGAACTCATTCCATGACTTGCAGCCGTATATGGCGGCTGAAATTTTAGCCTTGAATACGGGCTTTTTCTGCTCATATTTTTCTTTGAGAGGTGAGTATGTAAGTCCGTATTTATCTTTCAGAGCCTTGACAACCTTGTCGCTCCGATTGAAATTGTTGCGCTCGTTGACTGCCTTTCCCGACATATTCACACGGTTATAGACGATATGAAAATGAGGATGCCCGGTTTCAAGATGGCGCACAACGAGATACTGAGTGCCCTTTATGCCCATGCCTTCCATATACTCTTTTGCGAGTTGAGCCATGAACTCATCGGTCAGACGAGGCGCGTCGGCGTTGTCAAAACTGACGGAGATATGTCCCGCCGGGTTCTCTTTGCCGGGCATAAACCCGTGTACCGCTTCAAACGACTGTACCATTTTTGCATAGTCGTATGTGAAAACATTTTCGCTTGCGATGATGCGCCATGTGTCGGGTGTGTATTCTTTCGGGTCGTGAAACTGGCGTGTCACATACCCCACGACATCGTGAAACGTGCCGCTTTTAAGGATTCTTGCAAACATAGTCGGTCTCCTTGTTGGGTTTGAGTTTTTTGAGAATGTCAAACATTCTGTCAACGACAGCTGCTAATTTATTGGCCGCGCTGCGGAGTTTGAGTTGATGAAAACATTTCATTGCCTGATTGAAATCTGAACTGAGACGCAGTATTCCTTGGGCTATCTCAGTCTCGATTTCGTTCAGACGGCTGACGATAGTGAGGCGGAACGCACCGTGTCTGACAAACTCTGCTATCTTCACGCCGGCTGCTTTCGACCGCTTTTTGAGGTCGGCATGTTCGGCATCTGTCAGCTTGATTGTCACCACACGGGTTCGCTTCTCTTCGGTCGGTTTAGAGGGTCGACCGCCCTTCCTGAAAGTTGATTTACTCATTATGGTCATTATGATGGTTTATGTGGATTGGGAGGCAAAGAGCGTTTGTTAACGCGCAGTTTCGGGAGACGTTTTCGGAGAAAAAGAAATCCCGAAACATATCCTTGCCTTCCCAATTCACTACGATGATCGGGAAGCTGCCCCACGATGTACCGGGTGCAGTGGTTCCCCGAAATTCTTGTCTCAGAGCTTGCGCCAGATTTCGGTGTCGTCGGCATACATTGTGAGATGCTCGACAAGGATGGCGTTGATGTAGCTGCCGACAGTAGTGTCGCGGTCGCCGAGGATGCGGGCGATGCGTTCCAGCTTCTCCCATACGCTGTCCTCGATGTTAACCGGATGACGCTTCAACAGCTTAGACGGCGCAAGGAATGTAGCCTTGAACTCGGCGAAGTCCGATTTGCGCTGTTGCTTGCCGATACGCTGTTGCTTCGGTGGCTCGGTTGTGGCGGTTACGGCTGTTACTTCGGTTGCTGTCTGCTCGTTGTCAAACAGATTGTCAGCGTTGGCAGGTGTGGTGCAGTTAACAGTGTTATCGCTGTTAACTGAGGATGTGGAGATGATTGAATTAGTTGAGTTATCTGGTTGCATAATAATTTGTGGGTTAGAGGTTGATACTTCGGATTTGGTTGCATCGGTCAACTCGGTTGACTTGGATGCGGTGGATTTATTTGTTTTCATTGGAAATTGTGTTTGGAGTGAAACTTCGATTGACAAGAAAATCATTCAAGTCGTTGAACTCGGAGTAGAGAGTGAAGCGGTCAATCACGGTTGAGCTATATATGGCTGTCAACTCGGCGAGTGCGGTTTTCCCGGCATTGTCGTTGTCAAGTTAGCAGTTGATGGCGGTATAGCCTTTGAGATAAGGCACGGCCTTGATGACATTGACAACCGAGTTGAGTATGATTGCATCGGCTCCGCTGATGATGCCGAGTGCGATGGCAGAGAGATAATCTATAAATCCCTCGAACACGGCACACTCTGCTGACGGGCCATCTCTCGCCCACGGAAGATATGAGATGTCCTTACGTCCCCGGCAACCTTTGAAATATCTGTTGCGCAGTTCCCAGCCTCCGCTGACATTCTCAAATGCCACGGCAAAATAAAACTTGCCGTTGACGCTGTAATGAGCCTCCTTGCAGTTCGCCGTGGCGATGTGTGCCGGGATACCACGCTCTTGGAGGTATGCGACAAGTGCGCGGTGTTCCAGTGGCATGACCTCAAACTGTTCCATACTCGGTGCAGATTGTCGCGGAGCTAAAGAAGAAGCGACTGTCGGCACCGATGGCACCGGGTAGCTGTCAGCGATGCAGCGCAGTATATGGCGCAGGTCGGTTGACTGATACAACTCGGCAGCAAGGTCGATGATGTTGCCGCCTCTGCCAAGTCCGAAATCATACCAGCAGTTGAGCGTGGTATCGACCTTGAAGGACGGCGTATGCTCCTGTCGCAAAGGCGACTTATACCAGAGCCTTGTTCCTTTCCTCGCCGTAGGCTCATGTCCGAGTCGGGACAAGAAGGAGGCTAAAGGGATTGATTTAATCTCTTTGATCATGGGTGCTAAAATGTTTGGGTGAGATGATTCTTGGTTTAGCGCCTATTATATATGCCCTTTTCTAAACCAGACCAGAATTGTGGTTTTCAATAGTAGAAATCCGGATTGTAGATATACTCGCGGTTCTCGTAACGAATCATGCCTTTATTGTCAAGAAAGGTCTTCAAGCCCTTTACCTTGTTGTTGGAATACGAATGTCCACAGGCGGCATATCCGCTTTTGAGGGCAGCCTCGCAGTTTCGGCATCCTTTTATCGGGCCATTGGCGAATACCACGCCCAATGCCTCGCGATGCTGTTCCTCAGTCAACTCCTTGTATGGATAAGGGTCTTTGGTTTTCTTACCCGGCTCGGTGAACACATATCCGCCGGCAATCTCCGGCAGTCCACAATCATTTACACGGAAGGCGAATGGATCGAATTCGGCGGCGCGGATCATGGCGGCGCATACTTCCGACACGGTATCATCAGTCTTGCTTCGGCTCACCTGAAGGACTGTTTCAGCCTTGTTGTTCAGCTCGGTTCCGACATGGCCACGGGCATTGTCGTCGCTTTTGTTGAGATGCAGAACCGTGTGGATATGTATCTGGAACTTGTCAGTCCATTCCATCAGCTTTCCGATAAGGTCAGTCGATTCTTTGGCGCAGTTGATGTCATACATCAGGTCGCGCACACCGTCGATGATTACAAGTCCTACTCCGGGAGTGTTGATTATCGCCTGTTCGATAACTTCAAGGCGCAAGGTGGGTGTTAGCTGGCGCAGAGCGGCGAACTTCAGATGTTCCGGATGGGTGTCGGTCGGGAGTTTCGCCAGGCGCAACGCACGTTCCATAACTTTCTGACAGTGATACGGACTTTGCTCGGTGTCAAAATAGAGGATTGTGCGCTTGTCCTCGGGGAACTCGGCGGTATATCCCAATACCTTACCGTTGACGAGCGATGCTCCGACGATGGCAGCGACATTGGAGGTCTTTTTACTCTTTGCCTTACCAGTCGATGCAGAGAAGTTGCCGAGAGTGCCTATGACACTGCCATTGGCATACAGCACCTCCGGTGCGGTCTGAATCTCATCAGTGATACGCAACTGCTTTTCCTCCCAAAGTCGGAGAATATCCTCTTTCACTTTTTGCATCGGCGACCTCCTTTTCTTTGGGCGTTGTGTTCCTGTACAAGCGCGAGAGCCTTATGCCTGTCAACGACGATAGTTCGCTCATTCTGAATGATAGCCCCGTCAATGACACCGCTTTTCTTTAGACGCTGGGCCGTGGGCTTGCTGCATCCGAATATCTCACAGATGCCGGAAATGCCGTAAGCATATTTTTGTCCGTCGGAAAAATCGTTGACGTTTGCAACCTGTGTCTCCGGCTGATGGCGGTATTTGAGAGCCTCAGCCATAAGAGTTAGAAACTGTGCCCCTGTCATAAGGCCCAGAGGCAGGCCTAAAATGCTGGATAACTCCATACGCAAATCGGTTTTGGTTTGACATACCCTCTCCTAAGATCGCTCCGTTGAGAGGCATCGGGAAGTGTTCCTCGACAATGCAAAGTTAACACCTGATTTGAGTGGTATCCCAGTGGTAAAAATCAGGAAAATGCAGTTGAAAATATAAATTTTTTAGTGCGGATTCTAATGCTGTTTTTCAGTTAATTAGCTATAAATATAAGCCAAATTTCATGGGTGGTATCCGATTTTTTGAGTGGTAAAAGGGTGGTAGCTCACTACCACTCATAGACTATCACTGCCGATTATGAAGCCTCATAACAGAAATAGCCCTGCCGAAGCAGAGCTTTTCTATGTGGTCGAGGCTGCGCCTATTTTGACACAGCCTCGTTAGGTAGGATGAGGTCCGAACGAGTAGAGCCATTGCCCGCCATTTCGGCGCATGGTAAAAATTTAGCGTTGTCATTGTCGATAACGCACGTGGCGATGTCACTGTCGACGAGGATGGCAACGTACACCGCGAAAATGCCATGGGCTGGGGTTCCGCTATCTGGGAGGCCACTGCCGACAATGTGATAGAGAATTACTCGGAGATGGCGGGCGCCCGCTTTCCGTCGCTCGTGGGTGTGGGCAAAGCTTTCGGCGCCCGCAGTCTCACGGCGGGCTATCTGCGTAATGTGCGCAGCGGCGCCGGCACCGTGGTGTCGAAGAGTGTCGATTTCATGCGCCGGCTGGGTCTCAACGGCTACGTCGGCGAGGTCGGCGAGGAATACTACGGTCAGGGGCTGCGCACTCTCTGCGGCCTTAGAGCCGCCGAAAACGCCGAGCGCGAGAACCTGCTGACCGACGGCCAGTTCCACGGCGACATATGGGGCGGCATGCTGATGAGCGTAGGTATCACCGGCGGCGTCACCGCCACGGCCGTCGGAGGGTTGAATTACGGCTCTCGGGCGGTGGAGCGGCATAAGGCTCAGTCGGACGTCAACAAGACGGCGTCGGCCGCCGCTGCCGTCTATCTCACCGACGAGACGTGGAATGCCATGCGCCTTACCGTGGACAACACCGACAACGACCATATCGGAGAACTTATAGCACGCGTAAGCTATGACAATACGCTCAACGATAACCAACGCGAGCGCACGCTCGACTACATAGGCGCCACCATGAGACTGCGCGGCGTCAATATGGGTATTCTCGCCAGGGACATTCAGTTCCTGCGCGAAGGGAGTGCCGATGATGGCGCTTTACTGTTAGGGAGCGCCTACGAGGCCGGTGCCAACGGTACGGCCTCCGACAGCCACCGTATCTACATGGAGGCTCAGCGACGCGGCGAGACTCTGGCGGCTGCATGGGGCGTGCCGGAAAGTGACACCCGCAGCGCCGCGCAGATACTGAGCGACCGCTACCGCTCGCAGGATGTCGAGGCGCTGTACTCCCTTGCGGAGCACGACCGCAACCTCACCCCACAGCAAAGAGAGGCGGCGCTTCGCTATCTGGAGGCGCACACCCGCTATATGGGCGCCCGCAATGCCTTCACCGCCGACCTTGAAGCTGATGTCGCCGAGGCTCAAGGCCGTCTTGCCGCTCAGGCCGACCGACGCACGGGCACGCTGCGGCCCGCAGTGCTCCGCAGCCACAATGAGCAAGGCACCGAGGATGTGCATATTGTCGACGGCTATGTGTTCACCAACCGCGACGGCAGCATAGACACCGGCGCATCGTCGGAAACTGTGTGGATCCGCGATGCCCGGGGCGAGGTCAGGTGCATAAAGCCCGAGGAAATAGAGTCGCTGGGCGCTGCCATGCCGCTACCCGACGCGCAGCAGCGCGCCGAGCGAGATCTTCGCCGGCAGCGCGAGGAAGCTTTCAACGCGCGTTTCGCGCACGCCCGCCTCGACCTTTCGCCTAACGCCAAGGTCGCCGTTGAGGGCGCCGACGGCTTTGTGGAGGCGACGGTGGTAGGCACTCGCGACGGTGGCGTGGTCGATGTTGTCATGCCCGATGGCTCCCTCGGCTCCTACACTCCCGAGCAGCTGCAGGCCGCGGCCGATGCCGCCGAAAGGCAGGCGTTCGACAATGAGATGAACATCCCCGTGCCCATGCCACCGACGTCTCAGGAACAGCCGCAAAGCGCCGCCACCGAGTCTAATCAGCCGGAAGAGGCAGCGCCCAATCAAGGCGCCGGAGAGGCAGCCTCCAATCAGCCCGAAGCTGCCGCCCCTGCCGAGCCGCAAAGCGCACCTGCCGAACCTTATCAGCCGGAAATGGGCGACCCTGTCATCCTTGTTGGAGGCGGCAGGGGTACGGTTATCGGCGTGGAAGACGAAGGCAATGGCGAACGTCGTTACACGGTGGCCGTGGAGGGTCCCAACGGCGCCGACGAGCGTGTCGACATCTTTACCATCGAGGACTTTGTCACTCCCGAACCGGCTCCCGCGGAGACTCCCGAACCTGCTGCCGCACCGACGGGCGCAGAGGCATCGGCCTCTGAACAAGGCACTCCCGTGTTGACGCCTCCGGTAACTCCGCCTGCGCTTCCGTCGGCCCTGGAGCGGATGCCTACTATTACCGACCGTCGCGGGCGCCAGACAATCGACTGGACAGGCGCCGACCCGGCACTGGCTTGGGAGGCTTTCGTCGAGCAATCGGGCGGTGACGCCGAGGTCGCCCGCGGTGCTGTCGACAATATGGTGAGAGCCGCAAAGAATGCGCTCAAGGCTGCCAAGAGAACCACAGCGACCGACGACGTAGACCGAGCTATCGCCAACGAGACAAAGCGCCAGACGGCCATCGTCGAGGCCACGCGTGTCGTCGCCGCATGGGAGGCCATCGCCGCCGTAGGGAACCGAGAGAAACAACGCGCACTGATATCCCAGATAATTCGGGTTGCGCGCAAGATTAAAGATCGGGTGGAACGCGCCGTTATTGGAGCCGTTACTACACGACAGTTAAAGGATTTAGAGGAGCAAGGAGTCAATATCGATGACTCTTGGGTTCATTCTTTCGAAACTTCTGCAGTAATACATAATCAGAAGCAACATGGCAATGCTCGTCTGGAAGCTAACAGAGGACAGATAGCCATAACAGACGAAGACTATGCCCGCATTCCTGAAATTCTTGCCTCTTACGACAAGGTGACGAAATCTCCCAACCGTTCTCGAAGTACCGGGAACGAAGTCTTAATATATGAAAAGGATTTTGGCGATGGCTATGTGTATTATCTGGAAGAAAAACGGGATAAGCGCAAATCGCTCGCATTCCAGACCATGTATAAAAAGAAGCAAGGAACTGATAGTCCCGACGGGTTGATGCCTAATGCCTCTCCCTCCACGCCCATAGCGCTTTCGGACAATCTCAGTTCCTTTTCCGAGCGCAAAGATAGCGACTCTTCGGAGGAAAAACAAGAGGTGGGCGGTGAAAGTTCGGCGGCCCTGCCGCGGATGCCGCGTCGGCGCACTGCCAAGGGCAAGGAGGTTATCGACTGGGGCGGCGCCGAGACTTCTCTGGCGTGGGACGCTCTTGTGGAGACTGCCGGCGGTGATGCCGAATTGGCGCAGTCGTTGGCCGAAAAGAGGCTGGCGGCCGCCGAGAAGGCGCTTGCCGCCGCCAAAAAGGCCAATGTCAATGGCGACGAGGACTTCGAGGGTTATATTGCAGCTTTCAAGGAGGCCGAACGGATGGTGGGCGTATGGAAGGCCATCGCCGGCGAGAACGCACGCCGTGCCGAGGCCGCGCTTATCGCCGAACTGGAGGCTGCACGCGAGCGTGAGCGTCTCCGGAACGCGGAAAATGCCCGCGACGCTGCCGCCGAGCTTGGCTCTGTTCCGCCAATAGACCTCGACGTGGCGGCCAATGCACGTACGCGCGGTTTCCGTCGTGTCGACGACGAGCGCGTGGAACGACAGCAGCCACTGACGCCTGCCACTGTTGGCAATGAGGTTGAGGTGCGCTTCACCAAGACCAAAACGCAGAAGTGCCGTGTTGCGGTTATTGATGCTTCGGAGCTGCAGCCCAGCCACCGGCAGGGGCACCGCAATCCCATGCACTTCATCGACGAGGCTCAGCCCAAGGAACGCACCAACCGCCAAGACGGCGGCGTCAGCGCCCAGGCAGCGCGCGACATTGCCAACAATGTGCGCCCGGCAGAAATTACCGGCAGCGTGTCGGCATATGTCGGCGCGCCGGTGGTCAATGGCCGCGGCGAGGTTATCCAGGGCAACAACCGCGCCGACGCCTTGACGTGGATGTGGCGCAACAACGCCGGCTCGGCTACGCGCTACAAGCAATATCTGATCGACCATGCCGACGAATTCGGTATCGATGCGGCAGCAGTAGCGGCCATGGAAGCGCCGGTGCTGGTGAATATGGCCGACGTCACCGACGACGAGGCCATAGCTCTTGGTCAGCATACCTCCACGGAGAACGAGAGCGGAGGCAGCGAACGCATATCGGCTGTTCACACGGCCTCTAAACTCGGCAGGATGGCTGCGGAGTTTGTCGGCCGGATTATGCGTGGCGACGAGGCGATGTCGATAGTCGACCGCATATCGACCAACGGCGAGGACGTGCTGAACTGGCTCGCCGAAAAGGGCATTATCACGGAAACTCAGCTCAACACCGCAACCTATGGCGGAGCGATAACCCGCGAAGGCGCCGCCGACCTGCTGGAGGTTGTCAAGCGTCTGGCCTTTGCCGACGCCGCTCCGGTGGTAGAGCGCGTTTTCGAGCAACTGCCTGTCGCCGCTCAGAATGCCATATTGTCGGTGGCGTACCGCGACAATCGTTCGTCCGAGGGCCAGCGTCTTCTGCCGGAGATACAGGCGAGCATACTTGCCTACTCGATGCTGCTCAACTACAAGCCGTTCCACGACGCCAAAACCGTGGATGCAGCCCGCGAAGCCATGGAGAAGTGGAGCGCCCAGACGGAGTTTGACACTTTAACCGGCGAGAGCGTGCATCCTTCGGATAATTTCAGTAACTTCGCGCTCGAACTGGCGGTGCTCTACCGCAAGGGCACGCAGAAGAACATCCTTGTGGTGTTCAACGACATCTTCGACCTCATTCAGGGCCAGCCGCGTCTTGACTACGCGGCAGAGGGTGTGACTGGCGCCGTGAGCCTTGCCGAGGCTGTGCGCCGAGTTTTAAATATAGAATATACAACAGCAAGAAACAATGGACAAAAACAGAACGATGGAGCCGCTGGAGGCTCTGATGTGGGCATCGATGGTGAGACAGGCCAGCCAGGGCGACCCGGAAGCCATGGAGATGCTGCAGGCAGCCAACAAGAGCCGCGCAGCCCGCAACCTGCCGACGGTGGAGGACGAACTGCAGACGATAGCGGAGCAGCAGGAGAAAGCAGCTTATCAGAGGGAAGTAGCTCGGGAATTCAAGAGGTTCATGTAGGACTTCAAGACAGCGAAGATGAGGTAGTCATGCCTCATACACTTCGATGGAGCGACGAACGAGCAGGGAATGGTGAGCCATTCTTAATAGGAGCCGACGGCACTATAAACTTGGTTGAAATCAGTCAAGATGTGTTCGAAAGGATGGGCATTAAAAGGGCACCATTCCGTCTCACACCATCCATGGTTGCTCATGTTTATGAGCGCCACAAAAAAGAACTCGGACTTAACTCTCCCGAAGAAGCAGTCGAGGCAGTCCTCGATGTTATGAATAATTTTGACCATGTCCGACAAGGGAAAGGTGAAACCTTTATCTTCTCAGTAGAGGGTGCCCGCAAAAATTCCGCACGTCGTGCTGTTACATTCGTTCTTGAATATGATAAAGGGCAATGGCTCGGCATTAAGACTGTCGGGTATGACAGAGTCGCCAATATAAAAGAATTGACCACGCTTTGGGAGAAGGGCGAGGATAAAACTTCTACTACAGGCGTTGCTCCTGCAAATGTTTCTTCCGAACAGCCCTCCCAAGGCAACCAGACTGCCGGCATCGCTTCAAACCAAAGTGCGGCCATTTCTGAGCGCAAAGGTACTAACTCTGCATCAGGTAAACAAGAGGCGGAGGTCGAAAGTTCGGAAAAAAGTGTTAACTTAGCGGAGCGGGAGGCTCGTGGTGAGCAATCCGACGGCGCTGTGAGCGCAGAAATTACCGCAAAACTTGTGGAATTTGCCCGCAAATTCAAAGGCGCAGGCGCGCGTGGCATACCGGCTATTGAGCGCGATATGTCGAAATGGATGTCGGGGTGTACAGCGGAAGATCTTGTCGGTCTTGACGCAAGGTCGCTTGCCGAAGTCTGCAACCGTGCCGGCCTCGACAAGGGGAAAGCGTGGGCTTTCAGAATGTCGATAGACAAGGCTACGCCAAAGGGTCTTGTCGAGGAGGTTTTCGAGCTAAGGGACCGGCGCCGCAGAGAAGTCCGCGGGCCGCAGTTTGCTGTCGGCGCCGGAAGTCCGGGGAATGCCGAGGTCTATGAGACCGCCAAGGGTCTGCTCGAGCGCGCGGGCATAACCTTTCATGAGGTCAGCGACGTGGAGGCTCAGGCTATGCTTGCGCCCAAATCCGATGGCACGCAACTGATGGGTAGCCGCACCGACCGGAAGATGGCCGAGGTTGGCAGTCACTTCGCCGGCAGGGAACTTGATGGGAACGCTCAGGCGGTTGTCGATGTGTTCTCCGGCAAGCGCGACAATGTTGCTGTCGAGGTTGAGCGGCCTGAAGGAAAGAAGCGCGTCGTCATGCGTCAGGGTCGAGAGTCCAAGGCAGGAACGAAGCATTCGCTGTTCAGGCACTTCAGAACTTCGAGCAACTATATCACCGCTGATGACATTGCGCTGATACCGGAAATCATTGCCAAAGGCGAACGAAGTGTCACCGGCAATAAAATTGCGTATGACTATACTATAGAAGACGGGGTGCGACTGAGGGTGACGACCGAAAAGCACGGCATGAACGAGCGTTTTACCAACTTCCTTTCAAATAGGGAACCTCGACAGGAGAAGAGGGCAGAAAACACGCAATCAAGCGCGCCCAGATCTGATGCCGAGGTTTCGGCTGCAAAGGTAAGCAATAATTCCGAGGACGGCAAACCCCAGCTGCTCAGAACCGCCGATGGCGTGGTGTATGGTTGGACGGTAAACGGCGAGGTTTGGCTGAACCGCGATGCGATGAACCCCGAGACGCCGCTGCATGAGTATACCCATCTGTGGGATGCCATGGTGCGGAGGGAGAACCCGGAGCTGTGGGCCCGCGGCAAGGAGCTGATGAAGCAGACTCCGCTGTGGCAGGAAGTCCTCGACGACTCCAACTATGCCGATATCCGCGAGAACGAGGACGCCGTGGCCAGCGAGGTTCACGCGCGGCTGACCGGGCGGCGCGGTGCCGGGCGCTTGGAGTCGATGATTGAAGGGGCCCGCAAGGAAGACCCCCTCACCATGGCGCGCAAAGTGGCGCTTGTCGAACGCCTCAAAGGATGGCTGCACGATATGTTCAAGGAGATCAAGGCGACTCTTGGCAAATGGAGCGGCCGCGACCTGCGCGGGCTGACAGCAGAACAGTTCGCCGACATGACACTCCGCGACCTGGCCGAGGGCGTGAACCCACGTTCCGGCGATAAGACACTTGTCGCGGTTCACAACATCAGCGAGGCCAAGCTTCGTGAGGCGCTGGATCTGGGCGGCCTGCCGATGCCCAGTATCGCCATAACGAAAGCAGCGACTGGCCATGGAGAGTTTGGCGAGATTTCGCTGGTTTTCGGCAAAGAGAGCATCGACCCTTCTGACAGACGCAATAAGGTATACAGCGGAGATGCATGGACTCCGAGGTTTCCGACAGTGGGATATAAATTCAATAGCGCAAAGACTTCGGAGATATATGAACGGGCCAATAGGGCAGGTCATCTGCCTCTGTTCAGAGCTGTTGATTTTCACCCCGACAATTATGAGCGCCGCATTGACGGCAACGGAGACAGTAGCCTTGTGGATGCCTTCATGAATGATTACAGCGCCAAGCAGCTTTTTCTGTCGGAGAAAGGGAAGGCCGTCACTGAGTATGAATGGCATGAGGTCGAGAAATATACTCCTGAAAATATCGGCTTATATGAGAAGATGCTCGAACAGATCGGTTTGGAGCGTCTCAGAAACGACAGCTACGAGACTCTGCTGCCCGAACTCAAAAAGCTCATTGGTGAATATCGCGGCGAAGATTTTGACTCGCTGAAACCCTTCGTGGCTAAGACTTTGGTCAGAGGCTCGATAAGAAATGCTGTTGATTATGCCGACAACGGCAATCTCAAGACGGAGACGGATTTAGCGGCTACCGAGGCTAAGATTGACGGGCGTATCGATCTGCAAGAGTACAGAGAGTGGCTTGAACAACTGTTTGCGGGTGTTGTCGAGAAGAAAGGCATCCGCAACGACCGTGATATGTTCACCCCCTCCGGTAGCAGCCGCAAGTGGGAGTCGCTCTATGATGCGGTGACGCTTGACAACGTTGTCAGCGCTATGCAGCGGCAGGCGCCGAAAGGTGGCGAAGGGTTCTTTGGCAGCAGCATCTTCGGTGCATCGACCAAGGAACTGAAGGATATCGGTGACATACGCCGGGAGGCTGCGGCAAGGATAGCGTCGATGCCGGAAGAGGAACACGAGGCGGAAGTGGCTCGGATAAACGAGCGTCTTGTAAAAGTGAGTTTGCCTTCGGCATCGCAAAGCATCTCGGCCTCAATGGATTTTGTGGAGAATGTCAAAGACGCGGTAACCCGAACGCACACAGCGGCGGGAATTTATCGTTACCTGAAAGGTATTTACCCGGACATGACAATGGAGGCAGCCGATGAGATTGCCGACATTGTCGGCGACATACAGAAGATGGCCACTCGTTATCTCGAAGCCAAGCCACAGCGCGCTGTAGGCTTTGAAGAAGTGAAGCTGGCGGTCGTCCCCGATGGCACCGCCTCAGAAGTCGTGGGGCAGCTCGAACGTCTCGGCATACCTGTAAGAACCTATGAACGTGGCAACGAGCATCAGCGAAGTACAATTATCAGCCATGAGACTGCGGAACAGGGCTTGCGGTTCCATGTCGCGATGGCGCGTGACCGAGAAGACTTCGATGCCATGTTAGAGCGCGCTGTCAGGGAACGCGGCATTGTCATGCCGGGGCTGAATGAGGCAACCGTTCGCGTTATCGATGTTGCGCCGCATGACTTCACGGGTGAAAAGCCGATAGCCCAGGCTCGTCAATGGGCAAAATCACATATCGTAGGCGAACACACACTTGTCGATAGCGATGGTGTTGAGCAACCATACATCATTAGTGGGAGGGCTGTCGACAAATATCTAAGTTCAAGTGCCATTGACAAGAGTGCCAATTTAGGCGCCCATCTATCGGTGCTGACAAGGCTGCCCGAAGTGATAGATGCAAGCATCGAGGCCGAAGTCCATCCCGACTTCAAGAAAAAAACAGGCGGTATACGTCTTGTTGAGAATGGCTATAATAAAGATCTTCTGATACATCGTCTTTATGGCGCCGTGAACATAGTGGGTGAGACGTATAGGGTAAAAACCACCATAAAGGAGTCTCGGATACCTTCTGAGGAATTGACGGCCCACAGTTTCGAGGTAACAGAAATCGAGCTACTGTCGGAAGACAATAGCCCGATGGATTTGGAGCCCACGGCGTCTGACTATCAGGGTCAGCTCCCACATGGGACTGCAAATTTACTTCAAGGAGTTGAAAAATCCTACGAACCGGGCAAAAAAATTTTGGACGAGAGCGAAAATGCCGGCATGGTGCGCGAGGAAAACTCACATTTCGCTGACCGGATGGGGCGCCCGCACAAGGTCATGGGAAGTGGGAATAGGCAACTCAGTCTTTTCGAGGCAATGGAGGATGAGGGCGCCCAGGCAAATCTGTTCACCTACTCCGACGGCACTACCGAGGAGGATGAGGCTGCCGGGGCTGTCAATGCCGAGATAGATAATTACATGGAGGCCTTCGGCGCCTTCCTCGGCGACTATGCCGCCGTGGAGGAAGATGCCGACCTCACCGACGAGCAGCGCGCCGCCCGTTTCGAAGAGCTCGAGGATGCTATCTTCGACCGTCGCGACGCCGTTATCAACCTCGTCGCCGCCTATTACAGCGAACGGGGCGTCGCTGCCGCCGATGCACGTCTGCAGGCCCGCGACCTTGTGAGCAATGTTCAGGCGCAGGTCAGCGCCGAACTCGGCGGTAAGGCTATGCTACGCGCTGCCGTCGAGAACCAGCGCGCGGCCACCACCGCTCCCGCCCCTGCCACGCCCTCCTATCGCACCCTCGGCGGCGACGTGATAACGTACAGCCACACCGGTGCTCTCGGCGAACGGGGCGACGGCGAGTTCTGCCTTGTGGAGCGCCGCTTTGCCGAGGATCGGCAGTTCGCTTTCAGCGGCAGTGCCAAGGTGGAGAGCGCCGACGATGTGGCTTATATCTTCCGCCAGCTCGAAAACTCGGCGGTGGAGAATACTTTCGTTGCCTTTGTCAAGGACGGCAAGCCCTATGTGGTGCATGTCGGCATGGGCAGCGCCGTGGCGTCGATGGTCGACGGTATCGCCGTGCGCGGTGCCTGGGATGCCCTCGGCGGTGCCGACGCGGTGTACTTCGTGCACAATCATCCCAGCGGTAACCTCAGAGCCAGCTCGCAGGACCATGCTCTTCTCAAAGCCGTTGAGGGTATGTTCCCCGGCGTCAAGGTAGGTGGCGTGATTATCGACACCCGCAGCGCAAAATACGGCACATTCGGGCAACTGCTGGGCGACGGGACAACCTTACGCCCCGCATCGGCGCGCGGCGGAGAAACGCCGGTAACAGTATCGCAGTTCAGCGGCTACGAGTTCTCGGCCGACTCCAACCCCGACAACCTCACGCAGATAGGCAACTCCGGGGATATCGCCAAGTTCGTGTCCACTCAGCGGCTGGGGACCCGCGGCAAGGTCGGCGCTCTTATATTGAGCCAGCAGAACGGCATAGTGGCCAACTTCCATCTGCCGTTCGCCGACATATCGGATGCCGAAGCGGTGGCCGAGACAATCGCCCGCCTGTGCACGCGCTATGGCGGCGCGCGTGCCGTGCTCTACGGCAACTACACCAACCGCCGCGACGAGGTCGGGCCGCTGTCGGCCACCGTGCGCCGCAAGACCAACGGCGCCGTCAGAATACTCGACAGCGTGACGGTGAACAACGGCATCAGAGAGTCGGCTTTCGACAACGGCATGATAGGCGAAGCGAGCTTGCCTTACAGCGATGCCCGGTCAGAGAGCGGTAACTCCTTTAATGGCGAGAATGCCCAAGAGAGAGGCAGAGCATTCATGCAATTAAATAGCGAGGAGGCCATGGCTCTTGTTTCCAAAATGGAAGTATCGGCAGTAGATGATCCTAAGATTGAACTAACTCCCGAAAGTTGGTATAATTCGTTTGGTCTAAGTAACTCTATTGACACTCCGTTAGGAAAGGTTAAGATGGGTGAAAGCCAGTATCAGAAATTGGTAGATAAAAAGCGGTCTGCCGAATTCGGAATGGTTGTTCAGACGCTTCAAGACCCCGATGTAGTCTTTATAGAGCCAAGCGAGGCCAAAGAGGGACAGACCGCTGAACGTAACTTCTCCTACGTCTTTGTCAAAACCTTTATCCGTGACGGCAAGAAGTTCAAATATTACACATCCGTTTCTGTCATGAAAGACGGCATGGAGGTGTCTGTAAGCAGCCACATTGCAAGTAAGACGGCAATAATGAAGAAGCTGCAGAATATGGAGCGAGCATATACAAAAGTATCGCTTCTCCCCAACAGCTCTGAATGGCACTTAGCTGAACATCCTACGGATGTGCCGGACCTCCTTCCTACGCAAGGGAAAAGCGAACTTTCTGGCCGCAAAGATAGCGACTCTTCTCAAGAAAAACAAGAGGCAGAGGGTGAAAGTTCCGAGAGCGACGATATTCTCTATCGCGTTCGCGAAAAAGAGGCGCCGAAGGCTACCCGCAACGCTGAAATCGAGAGCGCAGTCGAGATGTTCAAGACTCGTTATCGCTGTCAGCCCACCGTGATATTGACCAATGCCGCCGACATCGAAAAAGAGCAGCTGAGCGTCACAACTAAGAAAAAACTCCGCCAACTTTTTGAAAGCGGCGAAGCTGCCGCATCGTATTGCCCGGAGAACAAAAAAATATATATCTTTGCAGACGCATTCAACAAGGAACGCTCTGCCGATGTGGTTCTCTATCATGAAAACGTACATGCGGCAGTAGACGCAATTGGCAACAAGTCACGTTCAGCATTGCGTTCGCTGGCAAAGGCTATGATAACCGACGATGCCCGTTTCGGAGAGCTTTACGGCGCCATCCGGAGCGAATACGGGGACTTCGAAGCAGATGAGGAATTTGCAGCGTTTGTGCTTTCCGAAGCACTGCGGCGTCCATACTTCAGTCAGGTATGCAGTTCAATAGCAGGCCGAGCATCCGAAGTTGTTGGATTAATTACGAAACAAATAGAACGAAATGACGAGCAATATCAAAATAACGGAACTAATAGAGGACCTCTTCGGAGAAGAGGAAGTGCAGCCCAGAGCACAGAAGCCGATAACGGCAATGGAAGCCGCGCCCACAGAGGAGCAGCCAGCCCAGCCGGAGGCAGAGAGCGCACCGACTCCCGACTGAAAGCAGACGAAATCCATGGCGCCGTTGCCGCTGCCGCGGCGCTCAACCTCGATAATGTGGAGGTGGTTGCCGACGGTAGCGGTCTGAGCGGACGGCGCGCGTCGGCCAAAGGCTTCTACAACCGACGCACCGGCAAGATAACCATCGTCGCGTCCAACAACGAGACTGTGGCCGACGCCATGGCCACGCTCCTGCACGAGGCCGTGGCGCACTACGGCCTGCGCGCCCTCTTCGGCGAGCGGTTCTATACGTTCATCGACAACGTCTATTCCGCCGCATCGCCCGAGGTGCGCCGCCGCATCGATGCCCTCGCCGCCGAAAACGGCTGGAACGTGCGCACCGCCACCGAGGAATATATGGCCACGCTGGCCGAAGACATGAACTTCGAGCAGGCAAAGCGCACCGGCTGGTGGGCGAAGATACGTCAGGCATTCGCCGATATGCTCGCCGCCTTGTGCGTGCCCGGCTTCGACGGCGCCGCCATCACCGACAACGAGTTGCGCTATATCCTGTGGCGCAGCTACCGCAACCTCACCGAACGCGCCGACGACAGCCTGATAGCCGCCCGCGACGTCGCCCGCCGCGCCGAACTCGGCCTCACATCTGCCGAACAGTATCAGCCCGTGCTGCCCCAGAGCACCTCCGTCGCCCGTGCCAACGAGGAAGATGACGTGCTTCTGCGCTCCGGGCGTAAGTACGCCGACGCCCGCGAGGAGTACGACGACGCCGTGCGCACCATCAACGAGCGCAACAAAGTCACCGACGAAGTCCGCAGTCAGGGGATAAGGATTTTGGTGGTTGCGGAGCCTTGGCGGCGAAGGTATACGCCGGGGAGGGTGGGGTTGGCTACGGAGCGGCCGGTGAGGTCGTAATATTCGACGGGGACGTCGGGGTCGGGCGTTGCTATCTGCGGCGCTGTGGTCGATTTTCCGCTGTAAGACAACCGGTAATGCGCCATCGAGCCGTGGTTCGACGAGATGTAGAGGTCGGCGCTGCTGCCGTCGGCCGAGGGTATGGCGCATGCACAGGTGTTGTGGTTGTGGCGGATGCCGTTTTCGGAGGAATCGTCGCCGCGGGCAGCGAAATTATCGGTGAGGGTCCACAGGGGCTGCACGGCGGCGGTCGCCCGGGAAGCGGAGGAGGGCAGGATGCCCACGGAATAGCGGGGCTGCTCGGCCCCGATATTGTAAACCACTATGTTGTAGCCTCCAAGAACGAAAGCAGTGGCACCTGAGTCGTAGACGTCGGCTGCCACACCGGGCAGTTCGTTTATGACAGTCATCTCCGGGCCGTCGATGGCGGCGACAACGGGGGTGGTGGTCACGAAATCGTTGCGGCCGGTGCTGACAAATGTCCATCCGCGGTTGCTGTCGGCATATCGGCCGTTGTCGTCGAATACAAACGTCCCCGTACCGGCTATGGGACTGACGGTGGCATAGGTTGTGTTGAGATGTATCACGCTGTGGCTCTGAACGTCGCCGTCCAAGCTCCACCGCACCAGCCACTTGTGCGACAGGGCATAATCCACGTTCCACGTCGGGCTGAATCTGTCGCGCATCACAGCCGTTGCAGTGAACTTCCCGGCACGGACGTCGCCGTCGACAAACACCTTGCCGGCAAACATACCATCTTCAACCTCAAGCTGATATCTGCCGACTATGGCAACGTTGCCGTCGGCGTCGATTTCGAGCGGGAACACCAGCAGGGCGAGACCGTTGGCGGTGTTCGGCGTGCTCATATAGGCGTTTCCGGCGGTATCGGTTCCGACGTAGACATAATTGGGATAACAATCCGTCAGACTGTAATCCCCTGCGCTTATTTGTGTTATCGCTCCCTTGGCTGTGCCGGAGGCGTTATGGTTCACGCCGTCGATGCGCGTGAGATACGGCGCGCTCCCCTTGGGAACGTGAACACCTTCGCCGCCGAAAAACAGATAGTTGCCTGACACCACAAAGTCGCCGAACTTGTCGGGCGAGCCGACAATGAAAGGCTGCTCCAGCAGTATATCGCCGCCGTCCCAATTGTAGAACTCGGGATTGAACTCAACCAGTTCGATTGAAAATTCGCCGTCCTCGGTGCTCACCTTGTCGTAAGCGTCAGCCTGCAGACCGCCGGCAGCCGCGGACGCCGCAACGAAACACACCGGGAGCATCTTCGTAACAAAGAGATTTTCAATCAGTTTCATGGTATTATTAGATGGCTTTTTGTTAAATTTACTAAATGCAAAGGTATATCAAAACGATGAAATATGGCGCATAGCGGTGGTTAAACAATGTTAATGCGTCCAAATATTCACACGCCCAACACCAAACGCATTAACCTCCTTGCCGATGCACTATCCTTATATCGTTGATAGCGTGCTACTTGAACTTTTATAATACAGAGGCAGGTTGCATTTCTGATTTTTGAGGATTTCGGGCCTCCCGGCCGGCTTCTTCTTCAGGAAATGACCTCTTTCTCGTACATCTTGTACAAATGCAAAGATAGTGATTTTCTGCGAAATAGACAATTAAAATACGAGAA